>CAYRGQ010000001.1:0-266863 GCA_964423925.1 uncultured Sphingobacteriaceae bacterium
TTTCCAGCACTTCAAACGAGCCAGCAGATCCAGGCACGGTGACCGAAGTAACCTCGCCGTCATATACGGGCTTGTCTGGTGTGATAATCGTTAATTTCATGTGTTGTTCGTCAAATTTGCGCTGTGGATCCGAGGCGCGCTAGTAGCGACGTTCTCATCAACCGCGCGCCTAAACTATACCGCTTCGGCTTCAGCCAATATTTTCTTGCCTTTCTCGATGGCATCTTCGATGGTTCCCACCAAGTTGAATGCTGCCTCAGGATACTCGTCTACCTCGCCATCGATAATCATGTTAAAGCCTTTGATGGTGTCCTTGATGTCTACCAATACGCCTTTGAGCCCGGTAAACTGCTCGGCAACGTGGAATGGCTGCGAAAGGAAGCGCTGCACCCGGCGGGCGCGTGATACCACCAGCTTGTCCTCTTCAGACAGTTCGTCCATACCCAAGATAGCGATGATGTCCTGAAGTTCTTTATAACGTTGCAGGATTTCCTTCACGCGCTGGGCCGTATTGTAGTGCTCGTCACCAAGAACGGCGGGAGTAAGGATTCGCGAGGTAGAGTCCAAGGGGTCTACGGCTGGGTAGATACCAAGCTCAGCAATCTTACGAGAAAGTACAGTCGTAGCGTCCAAGTGGGCAAACGTAGTAGCCGGAGCGGGGTCCGTCAAGTCATCCGCAGGTACATATACCGCTTGTACGGAAGTGATGGAACCGCGCTTGGTGGAGGTGATTCGCTCCTGCATTAAGCCCATCTCGGTAGCCAACGTGGGCTGGTAACCCACCGCGGAAGGCATCCGGCCCAACAGTGCCGACACCTCTGAACCCGCCTGTGTAAAACGGAAAATGTTGTCGATAAAGAACAGGATGTCCCGGCCCGCGCCTTCGCCGTCGCCATCGCGGAAGTATTCAGCGATGGTCAGCCCCGACAGCGCAACCCGCGCACGTGCCCCTGGAGGCTCGTTCATCTGACCGAACACGAACGTCGCTTTGGACTCTTTCAGTTCAGCGTCGTCGACTTTATCCAATGGCCATTCGCCTTTCTCCATGCCTTCGAGGAACTCGTCACCATAACGGATAATGCCTGATTCAAGCATCTCGCGCAATAGGTCGTTCCCTTCACGGGTACGCTCACCCACACCGGCAAATACGGAAAGACCACCGTGGCCTTTTGCAATATTGTTAATTAGTTCCTGAATCAATACGGTCTTGCCAACGCCAGCACCACCAAAGAGGCCAATCTTACCTCCTTTGGCGTAGGGCTCGAGCAGGTCGATTACCTTAATGCCGGTGAAGAGGACTTCCGTCTCGGTAGAGAGGTCTTCGAACTTCGGGGGCGTGTTGTGGATGCTTCGTCCGTTTGACTTGTCCAAGTCCTTGATGCCGTCGATAGCGTCACCAACCACGTTGAACACGCGGCCTTTGATCTCATCGCCGATAGGCATCTTGATTGGGGCGCCCGTATCCACCACTTTCATCCCGCGGAGCAGGCCTTCAGTAGCGTCCATCGCGATTGCACGTACGCGCTCTTCGCCCAGGTGCTGTTGCACTTCCAACACGACACGCTGGCCGTTTTCTTTTTCAATCTCTAATGCGTCAAAAATTTTGGGGAGTGTGGCACCTTCGCCAAAGCTCACGTCGACAACTGGGCCGATGATTTGAGCGATTTTTCCAACATTGGACATATTAATGGAACTAAATTAATGATCAAGTAATAAGGCCAATATGGGCCTTCTTTTCGGAACGCAAAAATACGCTTTATCCACTGAAAAACAAATATTATTTTCATTAATTGCCCGGGCGATTTCATGGACTGTTCGCGATCCGTAAAATGCGGTTGTTCAGGTGGTTTCACCAGCCATGGCCGTCAGCGAAACGCAGAAGTGCAACCTGCCCTATCCGGTACGCCGGTTGATCTCGTCCTGCAACTGCCGTTTGAGCTTTTGCTCGCGTTCGAGGGCTTTTTTGCGGTGGGCCTCAAATTCTTCCTGCAAATCGTCATAGGACTTCCGTGCTTGGCGGGTGAGTACGTGGCCGTGGTTAAAGCGGTAGATGTAGAAGGCCAGCAGTAAGCCCAGAACGGATACGATGCTCACAAACAATACGCTGACGGTGGATTTATCCAGTGAGATACCGAGTAAGCTAACCCGGTCCTGCTGGCTCTCCGAAATGCGAAGCCGCTCTTTAGTGCTCGCCAGTGAATCACCCAGCGCGGCGATTTGGCTTAGTTGGGACTGCACGGTCATGGCCGACTCGTTGATTTCGTTGCGAAGCTCGCGGAGGGAATCGGCCACATTCTTGCGAACGGTTTCGAGGTTGACCCTGCGGATCAATTTGAAGTCGTCTTGGCTGCGCGAGATTTGGTTGAGGTATATGAATTGGCTATCAATCGTCCCACTGTTCAGCGAGCCCCTGCGCACCGACGACGTCTGTTGCGGAAATGCCAAGGTGTGTAAGAAAATTCCGAAAAATAGAAAGATTGCCAGGTGTTTCATGAGATATGTGAGTTTTTGTAGGGCGTAGCCGTGGCCAATTACGCCGTTCGTGTTTACTTTCCCGTTATGGGAGTCCCCTGAAGGGGCGCCCTTTAGAAGTTGCGATATTACGGCATTTGTCGCTTAAATAAAAATCCAATTGGCAAAAAAGAAGTGAGAGGCGCCAAGCTGCGCTATCGGTGACGAGCGCCCTACCCCTCGTAGAAATCGCGAAGGGAGGCGATATAGACCGTGCGCCAGCCGTCGACGATATCGTCGTAGCTCTCCTCCGGAATATGCAGCTGCCGTACTTCCATCGAGGTACCCTGCTTGTGGGGGTGGAGCTTGATGGTGACGACCGATTCGGGATTTTCCTCACCGAAATACCAGTGCTGCGTAATCATCTTGCCGGGTTCGAACGCGATGTTTCTGCCTACGATGTCGCCGTCCCATAGTGAGAACTCTGTGTCAGGCAGCTCTTGCATGCGAGCGGGTGCGCCCGTCCACAATTGCAGCGTGATCTCAGTCGTCAGGGCCCGGTATACTTGGTCGGGTTCGGCGGCAATGATGAAATATTCCTTGTAATCGGGCATACGTCTCCTGTTTGGCAAAGGTTGGACCTTGCCAGTAGTAGCATTATTCGTCGTTGTTGCTTGCGAGTGCTTCGGACTCGTTCTTAATCCAGATTTTCAACTCGTTGCAGTCGACGTACTCTTCGTTGATGTCGATATAGGTTACCTTCCGACGCCCCTCAAACCACTCGCTTAGCTTCCGGTTGATTTTATCTTCCAGGGCTGCTTCCTTGATTTTTGCGAAATCCTGATCCAGATTGGCTCTGTGGGGTGGAGTACGTGATTTCAAGAAGGTGAACCGATAGCCCGCTTGGCCGCGCTCATCGGTAAACTGCGCGGGGGCAGAGTATTCCCCTGGTTGCAGGGTGTCGATGGCGGAGAAAATGGAAGCATCCAGCAAGTCGACCGGCACCAACGTCGTGCGGCTCTGCTGGTTTTGGGCATTCAGGAGCATGCCCCCGTTGTATTTGGTTTCCTTGTTATCCGAATAACGGGTGGCAGCGGTATAGAAGTCCATCCGTCCATTTTTCACATGGTTGTAGATACTGTCAATATGGGCTTTGGCACGTTCCATGCTCGCCGGGGTAGGCGGGATACGCACGAGGATGTGCCGGCTGCGGGTTTCCTCGCCACGGCGCTCGAGCACTTCCAGGAAATGGAAACCGTGCTCCGATTCGAACACGTTGGAAATCTCACCCGGTTTCAACCGGAAGGATACCGCCGAAAATTCCTTAACCATCGCGTCACGGGTGTAGAATCCCAAATCGCCACCATAAGGTGCCGAGCCGGGGTCTTGAGAATAGAGTCGCGCCACGGTAGCAAAGTCCGCACCGTCAAGTACCTGTTGGCGCAATTCTTCGGCACGCTTGCGGTATTGTTGCTTCTCATCGGGCGTCAACTTTGGGTAGACGACGAGTTCGCCCACTTCCACTTCCGTATTGAAATAGGGTAGGCTATCCGGATTAAGGGATTCGAAGTAGCGCTTCACCTCGAGCGGCGTTACGTCGATGCCAGCCACAATATTGCGTTGCATCTTTTGCGCCTTGAGCTGCTCATAGATGTTGGGACGCATCTCTTCCTTATACTGCAATAGCGATCGGTTAAGGAAACGCTCCAGACGCTCCTGGCCGCCAGCTTGGCGCGACATGTAGCGCAATCGCATATTGATGTCGTCGTCCACTTCGCTTTCGCTCACTTCGATCGAGTCGATGATCGCTTGCTGCGCAAGCAGTTTCTGCGTCAGGTGTTGCTGCAAGAAGTAGCACTTCATGGAAGGGTCCGCACGATTGCCCTGTGCCAAGTGCTGTGCATACTCCATTTCTATTTCGGACTGCAACACGATATTAGAGCCGACAACCGCGACTACCTTGTCTACAACCCGGGCCTCCTGTGCTAGCAGGGCCGTACCACACATCATCACCGTAAGGAGGGAACTGAAGTATTTTTTCATCAATCGAACGTTTCTATTTTGTTTTTGGCGCGCGCATCGTCTACGATGCTCTTCTGCATCTGCGCGAGCAAATCTACCTTGCGTTTGTTCAGAATCAGATTTCGAATATTATCCTGCTCGAGCAAAAGCGGAGAACGGCTGTCGCTGAATCTCGCATCGTGCAAAATTATCAGATATAATTCATTATTCTCAATTATTTCAAAAATTCGACCCGTTTGGGAAAAGTCAGACTCGCTGATCTTACCAATGGGGAAGAATTGTTGCAGGCCGTCCGCATAATGCCAGTCCCGATCGTATAGGGAGTAGCTGATGGCGTAGCGTTGGCAATATTGGTCGAGCAAGTCCTTATCACTTAAGTCTTCCGACACAAAAAGGCGTTTCACCCGATCGATCTCTGGTGCATCCGTTTTCAAGTGGATGTAGGATGTTTGCAAGATGGGACGCGTCAGGATAAACAGTTCTTTGTGCGCGTCATAATAGTCACTGATTTCCTGGTCGGTGACCACTGTGTCCAGTTTTTGGCTGATCAGCGCCTGCTCATATTCATATACAATCAAGCCATTTCGGTATTCTTCCACCTGCTTTTCGATGCGTTCCGAATTGGCCTTCACATTACGCTGCGCTTGTACCAGCACGGCCTGCTGACGCAACCATTGGTCGATATACGCCCGTGCGAGCTTAACGCTATCCTCGCCAGTTACACCCTCGGGCACGATGCCAGCCAAGTCCGTGCGGTAGAGGTAAGTGTCGTACGAACGCGCCACGGCATCGTCGCCACGCTGCTTGCAACCAGCCCATCCAGACCATGTTGCCGCGCTTAGCAAAAGGAACGCTCCCCGTCGCCAGTAACCTTTCATCCGCCTATCGTTAAACCTAACACCAGTGTCGGCTAAAATACAAAATGCCCGTCCAAAGCATGGGCTTTTAACGATTTTTAACAATCCGCTTTTGTCAAGTCCAGCATCTTACGGAAGGACGGCTCTCGCGTCATGAGGCCTGTTTTGCGTTTAGATGTCAAGACGCCCAGCCCCACCGCAGGAAATCGGGCAGGCACGCCGCCCAGGTGGCACCGTCGTGTCGGCCACCCTCCACTTCTACGTAGGTGATATCGTCAGGCGAGCGATATCCCTTTCGTTCCAGCTCGGCGATCAGGTCGCGCGTGTCGTCGATGCTATCGATGATGCCGTTGTTGTTGCGGTCTGCCGTCTCGTCCAGCGTACCGCACTGGAAATAGAATTTGAGGTCGGGACGGTACGTGCCCTGCCGAATGATCTGGTGCACGATACGGTCGGTATCGTCGTTGTAACCCTCGCCCAAGGGTTTGCTTCGCCACCAAAACGAACCCGAAAAGACGCCCACGCGCCGGAATAGGTGGGCGTGATTCCAAGCGATGTCCAATGCCGACACCCCGCCGAGCGAGAAGCCTGCAAACGAGACTTTTTGCGCATCGATGAAGGGGTAAAGGTTCAGCGTGTGGAGCAGCATTTCGGTTAATACGAACCGTGTATACGCCTCGGCCTTTGCACCTTGGCGGCTGTAATTGGGAATACCGGCTGTGCCGTATTCCATAATCCTGTTTTCGCCAGCATGTATGGCGGCTACAAGCAAGGGATGGTCGGGGTTTTCGCGATGATAGTGCTCCGCTATCTGCCCAAAATTCATCTCCGCCAGCATTTGGCCATCGTTGACAATCAATAACGGGATGTGGAGGGCTTGTCCCGGATACATGGGTACGTAGTAGTCCATCGTCACCTTGCGCGCCAAGTGGGTTGAGGCAATCTTGATCTGGATTTTGCGTACAGTATTTCGATGAGGCATAAATTGGTGCGTTCGCAGCGGCAGGCCCCTGCATATACTCTATGTCGACAAAATTAAAATTTATTCTCAACTCCGGGGCACTTGTAGAAAAGCACTTCGTTTGTGTTGTACCTACGCCAAAATAACGTATACTTGATGTAGGAAAACCCAATAAACCTCATGAAAAAAGCAACCTTTTTAGTTTGTGCAGTGGCGATGGTCGCTTGCAAGCCCACCCCCGAGCGCGTTCGCCTAGTCTTGGGGACATACACCGCCCCCGGGAAAAGTGAGGGGATCTATGTTTATGAATTTGACGTGGCGACGGGCCAAACCCAACTAGCAAGCGTAACAGCGACGCCCAATCCGTCCTATGTAGCGCTCTCGGCCAATGGCCGACACTTGTATGCGGTCAACGAGCTAGGCGATGGAAACGGATCGGTCACTGCTTTTGCGTTTGATGAACAGGGCAGGGCTCTGACCCAGCTAAACACCGTCCCGTCGTTGGGGGATCACCCTTGTCACGTTAGTATCGGTCGCGGGGGGAAGCACTTGTTTATTTCGAATTATTCTGGCGGCAACCTAAGTGTATACGGCATTGAGGCCGATGGAAGGATCGGAGCGCTCGTTCAGGAGATACGTTATACGGGCAGCGGCCCCAATACCGATCGACAAAATGCGCCTCATATTCACTCGGCGTTCTTCAATCCCGCCGGCACCCACCTCTTTGTCCAGGACTTGGGGACGGATACAATCCATATATATCAGTACCTGCCCGACAATGATGGGCAGGACGTACTTACCCCTACCTCGCCGGGTAGCGTGGCTACCACCCCTGGGGGCGGACCTCGGCATATCGCCTTCTCGCCCGAAGGACGTTTTGCGTATCTTGTACAGGAATTAACTGCCCGCGTTGAGGTTTTTAGCCACGAAGACGGCGTGCTCACCTTTATCGAAGAAGCCGTGATCAACGAAGCCGGTTTCGCCGGCGCGGACGGCGCCGCCCACGTTTTGGTGTCGCCTGATGGAAAGTACGTATACGCTACCAATCGAGGCGAGGCGAATACTTTGGCGATTTTCTCGGTAGACGGGGACAGCGGACGACTCGAAAAAATCGGAAATCAACCAGTTCTGGGGCAAGGCCCGCGTAATTTCAACTTGAGCCCCGACGGTCGATTTCTCCTCGTAGGCAACCATCAATCCGACGAAGTGGTAGTGTTCTCACGTGATACGGAAAACGGCCTGTTAACGGATACTGAACAGCGCATAGCCGTGGGGGCGCCGGTCTGTATCGTATTCTGACGAGCCTACGCGCCAATCAGGGCCCGAACTTGCTGAGTAGCGTTTTTGTTGTCGACTTTTTTGATGATGTGCATAATGACACCCTGCTCGTCGATAACGAAAGTAGTGCGAGCCGTGCCCATGAACTTCCGGCCATACATGTTTTTCTCGGTCCATACACCATAGGCTTCGACAATCTTGCGTTCCTCGTCCGCTAATAGGGTAAAGGGCAATTCGTATTTGGCAATGAATTTCTGGTGGGACTGTTCGCTGTCTGTGCTCACGCCGATGACCTCGAATCCGTCGTTGAGTAAGGACTGGTAGTTATCCCGGAAGTTGCATGCCTCCGTGGTGCAGCCGGGCGTATTGTCCTTGGGATAAAAATAGAGGATTACCTTTTTACCTAAAAAGTCCGATAGGGTGACGGTTTCGCTATGTTGGTTTTTTGCTTGAATCGCCGGCGCTTTATCGCCCGGTTGCAATGTAGTCATATCTATTATGTTGTGTTTTATTGTTCTTCAATAATCGATTGTCCGGAGGAGCGGTCGCCCGACGTCCATTCCCACGTTTCATATAGCCTGATTTTGCCATTATCCATCCGGGCGGGCACGGAACGGCACCGGCCAGTCATCAACTCGCCAGACTCGTTGACTTGGTGGTAACGCATGTCGATAACCCCATCCGGGTCCACAAGTCCGATGAGATGGCCTGCTTGAATGCGACCGCCGTTATAATCCGCTGTCAGGATATTGCCGGTCTGGCGGTAGTGAAAAGTCGTATCGCCCGAGGTTTCTCCGTTGGGACTGTTACTGACTGGTTTGAAGGTTTTTCCGTCGTAGTTGTACATGAATTAGCTTATTAGCAAGTGCCGTCAGGCGCGCAGCTGGGCCCAGAAGACACGTTCAAGTCCAGTTCGGGATGTTCTTTTGCCCATTCGCTATACGATCGCTCAAGCGTCTGTAGGAACGCTTCGCTATCCTGTGCGCCCGAAATGCCGTACGCACGGTTAAATACGAAAAACGGTACGCCTCGTACGCCGATTTTTTGGGCTTCTTCGATATCTTGCTTGACCGCTCCGGCAAATGTTTGTTTGTCCAGAGATTCCGCCAACTGAGCGGTATCTAAGTCGATTTCCTCTCCCAGACCCAACAATGTGTCGCGGTCATCGATGTTTTTTCCATCGGTAAAATACGCGCGAAACAGCATCTCCTCGGCTTCATCCTGCTTGCCATGCTGCTTGGCGAAGTGTACGAATTGGTGGGCTTGGAATGAATTGGCTACCACCGACTGATCCAGTTGGTAGTCGAGACCGACGGTCTGGGCCATCTCCGTCACGCGGTCGTTCATCTCCTTGGCGGCATCTAGGCTTATGCCCTTATGTTCCGCTAGGAATTGGTGAATAGTTTTGTCGGGTTGGGTCACCATGTCAGGGGTTAACTGATAACTCTTCCACACCACCTGTATCTTGTCCTGTTGGGGGAACTGAGCGAGTGCAGCCTCAAACTTACGTTTGCCGATATAGCAAAACGGACACATCACGTCGCTCCAAATCTCTACTTTCATCGCTTATTGTTTTGAATGGGCAGAAGTACAAGCACCGCCCGAAGCCTGAAATTACTAAAAATAACATGCTGAGCCAGCATCTCGTTCGAAAAATGACAGAATTGTAACGTGAAGGCAGATCGTCGGAATGCCAATCGCCGGTCGGTCTAACGCGTGAAATTGGCCTCGAAGGTACTCAGGTTGCCTTTTCCGTCGGTCACTTCTAACTTGAAGCGATGTTGACCCTTGCCAAGATCGGGCTCAAACGTATGCCACAGCGAACTGGTCTTGGGGTCGTACTCCATCAACACCCAATTGCCGTCGATGTAGCCGTTGAAGGACTGAATACCGGACAAATCATCCGATATTTTAAAGTTGACGCGCGACACGGCTGCCATATTTTTGCCATTGGCAATGTTTTGTGGCCGGATGCTGGGGGCTGTAGTGTCTACTGTAATGTAGTAACTTCCAAAGGAGCGCGTGCGGGTGCTTACCCAGCCATTTTCGTATACCCCGCCGATGGAACGCCGGTCGGTATTTACGATCAGTGCCTTAGGGTACAACGATTCGGGGAGCGTGGCGTCAGCTTTAATTTTTAGTTCATAGCTGTCAAAAAGCGGGATAAATCGGTTGTGCACGTGTTGAATCATGGAATAAGCCCCTGCTGGGCGGCCGCCTTGGTGGTAGCTGAAATGCAGGTGATCATAGAGTGCGTTTTTAGGCATGACTACTTCGACGGATTCGG
Organism: uncultured Sphingobacteriaceae bacterium; assembly: GCA_964423925.1. Lineage (GTDB taxonomy): Bacteria > Bacteroidota > Bacteroidia > Sphingobacteriales > Sphingobacteriaceae > CAYRGQ01. The sequence continues at coordinate 9,857 of CAYRGQ010000001.1, forward strand.
CCGCGAAACGGTTTTCGCGATCGTAGCGAAACATGGTCGTGCCGGGCGTACGGGTACGTTCCGGCTGGTAGGTCGGGGTGTTTTGCACGTTGATATGGTGTGTCGAGGTATTGCCGTGTACATCGCGTACGCGGTAGGTCAGGCGGTGTACCTGGTTGTCGGCTAGGGTAATGCTTCCGTCGCCGTCAAGGTGGTGGAAGATGTTGATCGGATTGTTCGGATCCTTGAAGCTTTTTTGTACCCGCGTTTTTTTAAGAATGTAATAGGGGTAGTCAATATACGAATGGATAGAGCCGGATGTCGCAAACGACAGTTCTTCGAATAATACCGTGCTGATGGGTTGGTTGTCCAGCAGTAGTTCAATGGAATAGACCCCGTTGCTAAACGTGGTGCCGTCATGTCGATCCACGGTGTTGATTCCTACGCCGAAGCGTCCATTGACGGGGATGGTCGATTGATCTTTGAGCGTCAGGTGCCTTCGGGGCGTATGCTCGTTAAAAGGTTCGTCCGATAGATCGTAGATGGTGATCCCGTGGATGACCGGCGGCGTCGTGTCCGGGAATTTCAGGCCGAATAGCTGGGGATTTAACGGTGCTTGTGTCTCGGTGTCACGTATCTCAAAGTGCAGGTGGGGGCCCTGCGAACTGCCCGAGTTGCCTGCCAAACCGATCCTGTCGCCTTTTTTCAGTGGCACGTCATTTTCACCGAGCGGAATATCGACGTCGAAACGTTGTAACTCGTATTGTTTCGCTTTAACGATGGAGCCCAGCCGCTCATTAAATTCGTGCATGTGCAGATAGACGCTGGTGTAGCCGTTCGGATGCGTGATGTAGACCGAGTTGCCACCACCACCACCCTGCACGCGCACCCGCGAAACGTAGCCGTCCGCGACCGCGAAAAGCGGCAGACCCACCCGTTGCTGGGTGCGGTAATCATCGCCCGCGTGGAAATGCGTGGCGCGGAGCTCGCCGAACGTGCCTGATGCTTGGTGGGCGATGTTCAGTGGGCTTCGAAAGTAGTTTTGCGGGTATTCCCGAGTTTTGATAATGGGCGACTGCGCATGCAAGGATGCGAGGCCCACCAAGAATAACACAGGGAGAATAATGACGTGAAAGCGCTTGAACTTCATGTAGCCTAGTCGTTATTTGATGTGGATGTCGAGTAGCCGGCGTTCGCCTATAAAACCTTCTAGGTGGTCGCCGATAGCGATGGGACCAACGCCGGAGGGTGTGCCCGTAAAGATAATGTCGCCACGGCGCAACGTGATGTATTGGGAAACAAACACGATGATATCCTCGAACGAGAAAATCATCTCGCGCGTATCCCCCCGCTGCACGGTAGCACCGTTTTTGTCGAGTCTGAAATGAATGCCGCCTGCTACATCGAGTTCCTCCTTCGGTATCCATTCGCTCAGGGGCGCCGATCCGTCGAAGCCTTTGGCTAGCTCCCAGGGGAGGGATTTCGCTTTGAGTGCCTGTTGCAGGTCGCGCGCAGTGAAGTCGATACCCAAACCGATCTGTTCATAATAGTTCGACGCAAATTTGGGATTGATATGCTTGCCCTCCTTGCTTATCTGCAGTAACACTTCGGCTTCGTAGTGGATTTCGTTTGAAAACTCAGGGTAGTAGAAGTTACGCGTGTTCCTGGTGACTGCCGTGTCGGGCTTTAGGAAGATAACGGGTTTGTCCGGTATCGGGTTGTTGAGTTCCTGGGCGTGCTCCCTATAGTTGCGTCCTATGGCGATTACCTTCATTCGAGTTGTGAATTATACTTCCGTTCAGAGCAAAAATAGCATAATTTGGGCTGAAAACGGTGAAACATCGGGGAATGTTACGAAACCTAGGCACGGGCGGTCTGGGGGCCTCGTAATGAGGTGGCAGTGGGCCCGTGCACCGATCCGCATGCGGCAGCGGCGCAGCGCAAGTGTGGATAATGCGGATAATTATGCTATAATTGCCCGCATGGATATTGCGAAATATAAAGTGGTGCTATGGGATATGGATGGCACCCTGCTTGATTCTGAAGGGTTTTACTACCAAGCATGGACGTCCGTTCTTGACGAGTATGGGTTGAAGGTCGACATAGATGTGTGGATGGGGTCTCTTGTCGGAAAGACCGACGAGCAGGCCTACGCGTTTCTTCAACGGTACCACGCTTTCGACATCGACCCGGCCACGTTTCATGCGCGCAAGGACGAGCGTATGGCGGCATTGGCAGCCACCACGCAGGTGTCGCTCATGCCTGGCGCGGAAGCACTGCTTGACTATCTGCGTGGTCAGGGAATCACGCTCGGATTGGTGACTTCTAGCAGCAGAGCAGGGGTTACCCACCACCTCACACCTCTTGGCCTGATGGATATATTTTCGGTAATCGTGACGCGCGACGACGTAAAGCATCCCAAACCCAACGCCGAGCCTTATGCGTTAGCTGTTCGACAAGTGGGATTGCCGAAAGAACAGTGCTTGGCGCTTGAAGATTCTGTCACCGGAGCCCGCTCAGCCAAAGCCGCTGGCGTTACGTGCTTTGGGGTGCAAGGCCACAAGGATATCCGCCGCCAATTGGAGGTCGACCGGCTTTTTACCGACTTGGCGGACGTGCTGCGGTACCTGGAAGCAGGCGTCGGCTAGCGGGCCTGCACGTCCTTCGATGGGACCTGCATGATGGGGTTTATGCCTGCCAAATCGTGGTGGCACCTTTATAAAACCCAATTGTTTTCTTATTTTTGACCAAATCACAAAACTAAATATGTCCGAAGCGAACATCGAAAGAAGCAGTACCCAACGGCCACCTAGCTTGAGTTTTGACGATTTCAAACAAATCGTGCTGGAGGATTATCGGGTCGCTTTCTTAAGCAGATCCGTCAGTTTATTAGGTCGGAAGGAGGTGTTGACGGGAAAGGCCAAATTCGGTGTTTTTGGCGACGGTAAGGAACTGGCGCAGATTGCCATGGCTAAAGTGTTTGAGTTAGGTGATTGGCGATCAGGGTATTATCGAGATCAGACCTTCATGTTGGCAAGTGGTCTCATTAGCGTATATGAGTTTTTCTCCCAGATGTATGCACACCCGAGCTTGGAAGCGGACCCTTCGTCGGCCGGCCGGCAGATGAACAGCCATTTTGCTACCCGGCTCGTCACGCCCGAAGGGCGCTGGTTGGATCAAACCGTCATGAAGAATTCCGCCGCCGACATTTCGACCACCGGCGGACAAATGCCCCGTATGCTTGGACTGGCGATGGCGTCAAAGTTGTATCGTCAGAATCCAGCGCTGGAGAACATGACGCAGTTTTCCAACAAGGGAAACGAAGTGGTTTTTGGAACGGTCGGGAATGCTTCCACCTCCGAAGGCGTGTTTTTCGAAGCGATCAACGCCGCCGGTGTCCGCCAGATACCCATTGTCCTGTCTGTATGGGATGACGGCTACGGCATCTCCGTACCGAATGAGATACAAACCACCAAAGCTGATATTTCCGAAGTCTTGCGCGGTTTCCAACGCGACGAGAAAGGGGATGGGCTCGAGATATTTAAAGTTAAGGGATGGGACTATCCCGGATTGTGTGAAACGTACGAACGTGCGGCGGCCATCAGTCGTGAAAAACACATTCCCGTGTTGATCCACGTCACGGAGATGACGCAGCCGCAGGGACACTCCTCCTCGGGCTCGCACGAGCGGTATAAGTCGCCCGAACGATTGGCCTGGGAAGCCGAAAATGACTGTATTGCCAAGATGCGAACGTGGATGATAGCGAGTGGCATTGCCGACGAAGCGCAAATCGTCCAAATCGAAAAAGAAGCAAAGGATGAGGTCAGAGCCGAACAACGACGGGCGTGGTCAGATTACAATAATTTTCTCCGCGCCGAACACCGTGAGGCGCTTGAACATATTTCGAAATTCGACGAACCTAAGGTGCAAGCGCTGGCCAAGGAAATGAAGTCCCTGGCGGAGCCCACCCTGCACGAGGTGTATGCTGGTGTACGCCGGGTCATACGCATCCTACGGGGCAAGCAGGGCGAGGCTAAGGCCGAGCTACTGGCTTGGTACCAGCAAAAGATGGTTGCAAACTACGATCGCTACAACTCCTACCTCTTTACCGATACAGTGGAGGCACCGGCCCATGTTCCCGTGGTAGATCCGGATTATGACGACGACGCTCCCCGGGTGGATGGACGTGAAGTGCTGAACGCATGTTTTGACGCGAATTTCGCGCGGGATCCGCGTGTAGTGGCTTTCGGTGAGGATGTGGGCAGAATCGGAGATGTGAACCAAGGTTTTGCTGGGTTGCAGGCGAAATATGGTGAATTGCGCATTTTCGATACCGGCATTCGCGAGTCGGCAATTATTGGTCAAGGACTCGGCATGGCCATGCGTGGGTTGCGTCCCATTGCTGAAATCCAATACCTGGACTACCTGGTGTACGGGCTCACTGTGCTAACCGACGACCTGGCATCCTTGAGCTATCGAACCAAGGGCGGACAAAAGGCCCCAATGATCATTCGCACGCGGGGACACCGCCTCGAAGGAATATGGCATTCCGGTTCGCCCATTAGCATGATTCTTGGCTCCATGCGCGGCGTGCACCTCTGCGTACCACGCAACATGACGCAGGCCGCCGGGATGTACAATACGCTATTGCGTTCGGATGAGCCTGCACTTGTCATCGAATGCCTTAACGGATATCGATTAAAAGAGCGCATGCCGTCAAACGTCGGCGAATTTACCGTACCCCTAGGCAAAGCGGAAATCGTTCGCGAAGGAACGGACGTAACGGTGGTTTCCTATGGCTCCACGTTGCGTATCGTGCGCGAGGCGGCCCTCACACTGGCAAAACACGGCATTTCCATCGAAATTATCGACCCGCAGACGTTACAGCCTTTTGACCTCGATGGACTGTGTGTGGAATCCTTGCGCAAAACCAATCGATTGCTCGTGGTCGACGAAGACGTGCCGGGTGGCGCTTCGGCATTTATCCTGCAACAAATTCTGGAAGTTCAGAATGGGTATTATTACTTGGATAGCAAGCCTCGGACGCTTTCGGCGAAAGCACACCGCCCTCCATATGGGTCGGACGGGGACTACTTCTCGAAGCCTGCCGCGGATGACGTGATCGAGGCGGTATATGCGATCATGAGCGACTCCAATCCGGATCGTTTCCCCCCTTTGTTCGACTAGGTGCAAGACGTGACGTGCCTAAAAGGCATGATCGACCGATAGGTGTCAGGGTTAGCGTGCGGCTTAACGATGTAAAACGTTAGGGTCTAGAATACCGTAGCCGCGCCGACGAGGGCAGCGTGCTCGCCGAGTTGGCTGATGTGGATGTTAAATTGGTTGAACTGCTGATCAAAATTTTCCCGAATCCGGGTCCAGGCTTTCGCAATATTTCCCCCAATAATAAACGTGCGGCAGGATTCCTGCTCGCTGAAAAGGCGCAGAAAATGCAACAGGTGCTTGCTATATTCGTCCAAGATACCGTTCACTGCGGTACTGTGGTTGGGTAACTCGAGCAGCTCTTTCAGCCCCCTGACGTCGACACCTATCCGGCGCTCAGCCTGTTGTACGAACCAACGCGTGGCGAGAGCTTCTTCCATGATTCGGCCCTGGTAGGGCGTGTCCCATAGCGCGGCGTCTCGACTCCCGTTCTCCCGTTTCCATACCGCGCTGCCTAGCCCCGTACCTAACGTAATACCGAGTACTTTGTCGTTTTTGTCGTGCCCTCCAGCGAACACCTCGCCCTGCAAGAAAGCGGCTGCGTCGTTAATCATTCGAATGCGGTCGCTCGGAATATCCAAGGCTTCGGCGAGGCGATCTTTCACGCATATGCCGTGCAGCGCATCGTATTTATTCTGACCTTGAATCAAGGAGATGCCTTGCTCGTAGTCAAAAGGACCGGGCATGGCAATACCGATGGGCAGCGTGTCCGCCCCAAATCGCGAAAGACTGTCCCGAAAAGCAGTTTCCCAGGCTTGCAAAATGGATTTAGCATCGCCCAACGAATTAAGTGACTTGCGGACGATGGTTTCCTGCAAAACCGTGTAACAGGACATGTCCACCACCGCCGACGTGATGTGGGTGCCGCCAATATCAGCCGCAAGTACGAAAGCAGGGTGTTTAACGGCCTTTGTCATACGTGCGTTGCTTAAGCAGGTGATCAGCAATAACCAATGCTGCCATTGCCTCAACGATGATGACCGCGCGGGGTACGACACAGGGATCGTGGCGGCCGCGGCCGGTGATCTCGGTAGGCTGCCCTTGCTGGTCGATCGTCTGTTGCGCTTGCATAATCGTAGCTACGGGCTTGAATGCCGTGCGGAATGTGATATCCATGCCGTTAGAGATGCCACCTTGGATACCCCCCGAAAAGTTGGTCAGGGTTTTCAGGTTTTTTTCATCGCCATCGGGGTTGATGAAAATGTCGTTATGTTCGGACCCCTTCATCTGCGATCCTTGGAAGCCCGATCCGTATTCGAACCCGTGCACGGCATTAATGCTGAGCATGGCCTTGCCGAGATTCGCGTGCAGTTTATCGAACACCGGTTCGCCTAGACCTACAGGTACGTTCCGGATAATGGCGCTGATGCGACCGCCCACGGTGTCACCCGTTTTGCGGATGCCGTCGATGTATTCAATCATCTCATTGGCGGTAGCCGGATCCGCACAACGCACGATATTACTTTCCCGGATTTCGCGCAGTTGTTCGATGTCGTCAGTGGGCAGGTTAGGGGCTTCAATGTGGCCCACGCCCGATACATGTGCGAATAGCTGGATACCCTGGCTGGCGAGGAAGAGCTTGGCTACGGCACCGGCCGCCACCCGTGCTGCGGTTTCGCGCGCTGAGGAGCGTCCGCCACCCCGATAGTCGCGAATGCCGTACTTGACCTGGTAGGTGTAGTCGGCATGGGAAGGGCGGTACTTGTCCTTGATGTGCGCATAATCCTTTGATCGTTGATCCTCGTTGGGGATGACCATGGCGAGGGGCGTGCCCGTCGAAATTCCTTCGAATACGCCCGACAAAATCTTGGCCGTGTCGCTTTCTTTGCGTTGGGTGGTGATCTTGGACTGACCGGGACGGCGCTTGTCTAGCTCCGACTGGATATACGCTTCGTCGATGGTGATATTCGGCGGGCATCCATCAATAATTACGCCGATGGCCTCCCCGTGGGACTCGCCAAAGGTGGATATCCTAAACAATTCGCCAAACGAGTTTCCTGCCATGTAGAGTGAGCTGAGATTTAGATTAAAGCCGCTAGTGCCATCGGATAACCCCTAGTTACGCACAGCAGGCTGGCGTAGTCTTAAGTGTTGGTCGTGGCACTCGATTAAAATTTAGTGGGCTAAGTTATAATAAATCCTTGTTCTTTCAAATGATTCCAGAAGTCGGGGTAGGATTTTTCTACCACGTCGGGTTCGGCCACGCCCACCGTATCGAACACGAGGGCCAGCGGCGCAAAAGCCATGGCCATACGATGGTCTTCGTAGGTGTCGATTACCAATTGCTCGGGAGCAGTCAGCCCCGCGGTGCGCAGTTCGAAAACTTCGTTCTCCGTTTCCAACAGTTGAACATGGAATTTGGCCAATTCGTTTTGCAAGGCAGCAATACGGTCAGTTTCCTTGATTCTTAGCGTATGTAGCCCAGAAAAGGACAAATCGCGTTGCATGGCCGCCGCGCACACCACCACGGTTTGGGCAAGATCCGGACATTCCGTAAAATCAAAATGAGAGGTGTCCGAGACGGTGTCCGTCTTGGTGATCCGAATGCCGTCGGTTTCAAACACCGTTGCCACGCCCAGATGCTGCATAATATCTACGATGGCCTTATCGCCCTGCAGGCTGTTAGGACGCAATCCGGGTAAGAAGATGCTGCTTCCTGTCTCGCCGAGCGCTACCATGCTATACCAATAGGATGCCGCACTCCAGTCGGGCTCGATGTACAGTGTACAGGGGGTTGCCGCTTGCGGGGTGATGCGTATGCTGTTTTCCGCCCAAGTATGCGCAATGCCTGCCTCGGCTAACATGTCGAGTGTCATGGTAACGTACGGGCGCGACGTAAGTTCGCCATCGATGCGTAGCTCCAAACCTTTCGGCAAGGATGCAGCAATGAGCAATAGTGCCGATAGGTATTGGCTACTCACGTCCCCGCGGATGTGTACGGTGTCGGTTTGCTGGGAAAATCCACCAGTGATGGACAAGGGGGGAAACCCCTCGCTGGAGGCATAATCGATACGAGCCCCCAACTGGCGCAGTGCGTCCACCAATACGCCGATAGGGCGCTGTTGCATCCGCGCACTCCCGGTCAGCGTGTATTTGCCTGGCGTGACGGAGAGGAAGGCCGACAGGAACCGCATTGCGGTTCCTGCTGGGCCAATATCAATCACTACGGGTTGTTCTGTTTCCGGTGCGCCTGCTACGGACGCTAGCGCTTCGTCCAGCGTGACGGTGTCCGCCGCTTCAGACAGGTTCTCGATGCGTACCGAGTCGCCGTGGAGCGCACGGATAACCAGTGCGCGGTTACTTTCGCTTTTAGAACCCGTGAGCCGCACAGTACCGTCGAGGCTTTTGTGGGTACGGGAGAGAGTTAAACGATTGACCGCCATTATGCCTCTGCTACCGGTTTGGTGTTCATCACTTCGTTCTGCTTGCGGATAGACTCGTTGTGGATCAGCTCAAGCATCTTGACCGAGAAGTCGACGTCAAGCGCCAACGCCTTAGCCAGATTAGTCCGTTTTTGGATGATTTCATCCCAACGGCTTACTTGCAGGATCGTCACGTTGTTGTCGCGCTTGTATTCGCCGATTTTCTCTACGATTTTCATCCGCTCAGCGATCTTTTGGATGATTTGATCGTCTAGCTTGTCGATGTCTTCACGGAGTGCGGCCAGTTTGTCCTCAAAAACAGGGTCATTGGACTCGGCTTTGCGGAACGTCATGGTGCTCAACATCGTGGCCAAGCTTTCTGGCGTCACCTGTTGTTTGGCGTCCGTCCATGCTACCGATGGGTCGATGTGCGACTCCACGATCAAGCCTTGCATGTCCATATCGAACGCCTTTTGCGCGATGTAGGGGATGAGTTCGCGATTGCCGCAAATGTGGCTCGGGTCGTTGAGAACAGGCAGGTCAGGAATCATCGTCTTGAGCTGGATGGCCAAGTCCCACATCGGCTCGTTGCGGAATGCTGTTTTCTCGTAGGAAGAGAAGCCACGGTGAATGGCGCCCAATTTCTTAATGCCAGCGCGATTGATACGTTCCAATGCACCCAACCACAGCGACAGGTCGGGGTTAACTGGGTTTTTGACCATCACGGGGACGTCTACGCCTTGTAACGCATCGGCAATTTCCTGCACGGTGAAGGGGTTTGCCGTCGAGCGTGCACCCACCCATAGGATGTCGATGCCTGCGTTCAGCGCCTCTTCCACGTGTTTGGCCGTGGCTACCTCGGTCGTTACGGGCAGGCCGGTTTCTTCCTTCGCGCGCTTAAGCCACTGCAGGCCGATGCTTCCGATGCCTTCAAATTCGCCCGGACGGGTCCGCGGTTTCCAAATGCCTGCACGCAGGGCAGACACTTTGCCCGTGTTGGCCAGCAGATGCGCCGTAGCCAACACCTGCTCCTCGGTTTCCGCACTGCATGGGCCAGCGATAATCAGCGGCTTGTCTCCCGTGTCGAACCAGGACTTCAAGGGGATGATGTCTAATGTTTGTTTCATTTTGTAGTGATTGTTAAGGGTTTTGTAAATGCTTGTTCGTTTTATATTTTGTCGTTCTTTTTGTATTCGCCCATGATGTTGAAGTTAATGGTGTGCTTCAGCACCTTGCGAATAGCGAGGTCATATTGCGCCCCCTTCTTCCATTCGATGTCGACATAGAACTCGTACTCGTTGCGGCGTCCGAGTACGGGCATCGACTGGATTTTGCTCAAGTTGATGTTTTGTTCAGCAAAGCAAGTGAGCACTTTCGCAAGTTCGCCGACGCCATTACCCGTTTGGAAGGAGAGCGATGCCTTGTTGAAATCGGTTTCCTCTGGCGCCCGGTTTGCCAAAATCAGGAAGCGTGTGTAATTCTTTTTGTTGGTCTCGATACGGCGTTCCAAAATCTCTAGCCCGTATAGCTTGGCGGCAAGCTGATTGGCGATGGCCGCCGTATCCCGTAGGTTCTGTTCCTTTATTTTCTGGGCACAGGACGCCGTATCCATACCTTCGCTCACTTTTAGCTGCGGGTTGTCTTCGAGGAAGTCGTCGCACTGCCGTATGGCGATTGGGTGCGATTCGACGAAGCGAATGTCTGATAGCTTCGTTCCGGGCAAAGCCAGCAAGTGCAGTTGGATGTTGAGGTACACCTCGCCGATGATATTGAATCGGTAGTCGCGAAGCAGCGTATAATTGGGCAACAGGCTGCCGGCAATAGAATTTTCGATCGCCATTACCGTATAATCAGCCTTTTCCTGTTTTAAGAGCTCGCAGGTTTTCTTAAATGACTCGCATTCAATGGTTTCAATGTCTTCGCCGAAAAACTTGAATGCTGCTTCTTCGTGGAAGGAGGCCTTGGTCCCTTGTATGGCTACTTTTATGCTCATGCTTAGCTGCTGTGTTGTCAAAAAAAAATCCCGGCGATTCGCGCCGGGATTCTTCTACATTATATCATTATCTTCTAATGCATATCAGTCCCGGCTCTTATCGCTAAAATAAAAGTAACCGAAAAACCGAAACGCGTTGTTTGCTATCACTGCTGTGGATTTTGATGAGCCAAATGTACGTAAGTTTTTTTAAATGTCAATAGAAAAGTCAAAAAAACTAAAAAATCGTCGTATGGCAAGCGTAGCGCCCCAGTAATTGCAGGAAGATTCCTTTCTTTGCAGCATGCTTAGACTCGGGATCATATTGGTTTGGCTGACGTTGGGTGGATGCATGGCGCGTCCGGTATCCACGCTGCCGGAAGGGGCGCGTCCGGCCACCGTGATACGCGTTATCGACGGGGATACCTTCGTGGTCGATGACGGATCGGAGAAAGGGACAACCGTTCGTCTGATTGGCGTGGATGCGCCCGAGACACGCCGCTCTGCCAATCGCGATATCGGCCATTACGGTGAGGAGTCCAAAGCGTTCCTAACGGAGCTCCTGTCTGGCGGGCAAGTATTCCTGACGCAGGATGTCGGCAAACGGGACCGCTATCGGCGCACGTTAGCGTATGTTTACCTCCCCGATGGTACTTTCGTCAATGCGGATCTCATCCGCAAGGGTTATGCGACGGTCATGACGGTACAGCCCAACGTTGCCCACTCGGAGTTATTCATCGCACTCGAAAGAGAGGCTCGGCGCAAGCGACGCGGACTTTGGAAGTAGACCGTTTCCTTGATTTCTATTTTTTGTTTGGGCATTCCCAAGAATCGCTTGGTGGTCAAACGTGTCATTGACGGCTGGCTTCGCGACAGCTCCCTCGTTGAATTCGTTTTGTAGTACACCGTAAGTCGTGTAGTCGTAATCTAGTATGATGTCGCCAAAAGACATTTGGAAAACAACAGCTGAACAAAGCGAGATGCGCAGGCGTGCCTTATGCGATTATCAAGATCAACCAGTTGCTTGCATCGTCCCAGCCGAGATTATGGCTGGTGTCCTTTCGAGTGGCGATGCTTTATACAATGATTTTTTTCGATTCCTGATTCCCAAATTCGTTCTTGTAGACTTTAAAGAGAACCCCTACGGCTGAAAGAATCAGCGGGCCGAAGATTAATCCCAGCATCCCGAACAAACTAAGGCCGAACAAGACTCCAAACACGGTAATGAGCGGTGGGACGTTGCCCAACCTTTTTAGCAGGGTAAACCTCAATACGTTATCGATGCCGCCCACCAGTATAAAGCAGTATAAGGTTAGCCAAACTGCGTTACCCACAGGACCGGTAGCAAAGGCGATGATGCAAATTGGCACGTACACGGCCATGGTACCCAGTACTGGGATGATGGTGGCGATACCGGTGACGATACCCCATAATATCGGGTTATTCACCCCGAAAATATAATAACCGATGATAGCGACGATTCCTTGGAAGAGGCCAAGAATCGGAATGCCGATGGCGTTGGTCCGCACCATCAGGTTGACGTCAGTCCATATTTCGTTTTTGCTTTTTTGGGAAAACGGAAACAGGCTCTCTAGCGTAGCCTCCATCTTCCGGGCGTGTACCTGCATAAAGTACAGTACAAAGAACGCGACAAGGGTATTGACTAGTACTTCGGCCACCGAGTTCAGTATGCGGGGCAAATACCGCGTAAGGTTTTGGAGGAACTGGAGCAGGGCTTCGTCCGACGAATCAATTTGCTCAAGCAGGGGCTTATCCTGCATGTATGTCTTCACGTCGTTAAAACGAGCGACAATGAGGTCGGTATTGCTCAGTACGGAGGAAATCCGGGGCGAGAGGTAGTCTGCCAACACCCATACAGGCACCACGATGAATACCACGGACAGCAAGATAAACAGCAGGCTCGTGATTACGCTGTTCCATTTTTTTTGCTCGGTTAGCTTGAAATACAGATCCCGGAAAATAATATAAAGCGTAATAGCGGCTAGGAAGCCAGGGAGATAGTAGGTCAAATGTTTGAAAATCAGCAAGCAGACCAAAATAATGATGGCGATTAGCATTACTTGGTTGATCGAACGGTTACTGATTTGGCGCATTGACATAGATTAGTTCCATCAAGTTATCATACAGTTTGTCTGGCTTTCAACGATAAAAGACTTGCCCAAAACAAAACCGCCCCGTACTTATCGTGCAGGGCGGAAAATCAGTTAATATTCATCTTCGTTAAAGAAGAAGTCGTCCTTGGTAGGGTAGTCCGGCCAGATCTCCTCGATGTTTTCATAAGGTTCGCCATCGTCTTCCAGCGCTTGGAGGTTTTCGATGACTTCCACCGGAGCCCCGGAACGGATACCGTAGTCGATTAGCTCATCTTTTGTTGCTGGCCAAGGGGCGTCTTCCAAATGGGATGCTAACTCTAATGTCCAATACATAACCTTACTATTTTTTAAAATATGTTCTTCTCAATTTTCGGCAAAAATATAACATTTCCTTTATGTTTTGGAAAATTATTTATATCATTTTTTTTTATGTGTGTAATTAACAGAAAATGAGTGTATTAAATATTAGTTGGTGTGCTTTTACTTCGGCAAGAAAGCTGATTTTTTCGCATGCCTGTGGCTAAGGGACGTGAGCTCGGTACGGCGAGCGAGCTAAGGGTCAAGCGGGTTTATCCGTATGAAAAGCACCTCTCTCCGGGCAGGGGAGCCCCTTGCTAGATGTTCTCGAAATCGCTTCCTTTTTCGCGTAGAGCGGCCAAGCGCGGTGATACGCTCTTAACATCCGGATTCAGGTAATCGTCCTCAATCAATCCATCGCGCATCCGCACGATTCGGTGGGCATGCTGGGCGATGTCTTCCTCGTGCGTGACTAGGATAATGGTATTGCCGTGCGAATGGATCTCTTCAAGCAAACCCATGATTTCAATAGACGTCTTGGTGTCTAGGTTTCCGGTGGGTTCGTCAGCCAGGATGATCGAAGGGTTGTTGATGAGTGCACGGGCCACGGCCACGCGTTGGCGTTGTCCGCCAGATAGTTCATTGGGTTTGTGGTCCACACGGTTGCCCAGCCCTACGCTTTCCAAGGCAGCCTGAGCTCGTTCCGTACGGGTTTGTTTGTTTATGCCAGCGTACACTAAGGGAAGCGCAACGTTGTCCAGTGAGGTGGAGCGTGGTAAGAGGTTAAAGGTCTGGAACACAAAGCCGATCTCCTTGTTTCTCACTTCAGCCAGTTCATCATCCGTCATGTCGCTCACGTTTATCCCGTTAAGAATATACTCGCCACGCGTTGGCGTGTCTAAGCACCCGAGGATATTCATCAACGTCGATTTGCCCGAGCCCGATGGACCCATCAGGGCTACGAATTCTCCTTTTTTGATCTGCAGGGAAACGGACTTCAAGGCGTGAATGGTTTCCGCACCGATGACGTATTTACGGCCTATATCCGTGATCTGTATAAGGGGGGGTGTGGGCATATCGCTAAAAAATTTACTTATAAGACGAGGTGAACCTCGTTTTGTTACAACGTATTGATCGAATTCCAGTGTTTCTGCATGGTGGCGTGCACGCGGTCGCGCAGCGTGTTTGCATCGTTAATTTCCAGCGCGTCGGTCAGCACAGGTTTCAATACCGATATCCGCGTGATACCCGGTCGGCTTCCGAACTGCTTAGCCTCGTCCCAATAGAGCTTCCAAGCATCGTGGATAACTACCGGTATCACCGGAATCCCCATTTCGATGGCCAGTCTAAACGGGCCGTTCTTGAATTCGTAGAGCCGCGGAGGGTATTCCTCGCCGATTAAACCCTCGGGGAAGATGACGACGCTGCGCCCTTCCGCAAGCCGCTCCTTCGCCTGCCGGAACGCCTTGAACGACGAAACCTTGCTGTTTCGGTCGACTGGTATGTCAATCGTTCGAAAAAATAGGCCCGTCACCGGGTTGTCCAGCAGTTCGATTTTGCCCATAAACGAAAAATTCGGCGGGCACATCAAAGTTAAGGCGGTGATGTCTAGGTATGACGTGTGGTTAGGGCAAATGATGTACGGCTTGGACCAATCGATGGCTTCCTCCTGCTCAAAGCGGTAGAAGAAACCCACCAACGCCGAGCTCCACCATCCGATGAATTTGCGGGCTCGCGCTATCTGAATGAAATGGCGTTGAGGCGAACGGCTCCAATAGGCCAAAAAGGGGTAAGCGAGGGAAAAACAAAGCAATACTGACCCGAAATAGAGGAGGCGATGCATTTTTCCCAGCAGTTTCTTCATGCGTCAAAGGTATAGAAATGAGGCAAACGAAACAACCCTGCCAAGCGCGCTGCAAAGGAGGCTTAGCCAATGGACGACAGAAAAAAGGACCGCGCCCCAATCCCGTGTGGGACTGCGTGGTCACGGCCCTTTTTCCTAGGCTAATGCCTACTATTTACTCAGTTCCGCAAAGTACTTGTGGAACAGCGGAATGGTCTCGATGCCCTTGAGGTAGTTGGCGATATCGAACTTCTCGTTAGGGGAGTGCAGGTTATCGCTGTCCAGCCCGAAACCCATCAGCACGGTTTTGATGCCGAGTTCCTTTTCAAATAAGGCGACGATGGGGATGCTGCCCCCGCCCCGTGTAGGGATAGGCCGTTTGCCAAATGACTCCTCCATGGCTTTCTCTGCAGCACGAAACGCCACGCTGTCCGTAGGGGTTACGACCGGCTCGCCACCGTGGTGTGGCTTTACTGTCACCTTGACGGAGGGTGGAGCTATTTTGGCGAAATGGTCGGCAAAAAGCTTGGTAATGGTCTGTGAATCCTGGTTTGGCACAAGGCGCATCGAAATCTTGGCATTAGCTTTTGACGGCAGCACCGTTTTGGCGCCTTCGCCGATGTATCCGCTCCAGATGCCGTTTACTTCCATCGTGGGACGGGTGCCCGTACGCTCGATAGTCGAGTAGCCTTTTTCGCCCCACAGTTCGTTTACGTCCAGATCGCGTTTGTATTCCTCTTCATCGTAGGGAGCTGAGTTCAGCGCTTTGCGTTCTTCCTCGGTCAATTCGACGACGTCATCGTAGAAACCAGGCACGGTAATGTGGTTGTTTTCATCGTGCAGAGAGGCAATCAACTTGGCAAGTATGGTGGCCGGGTTGGCCACGGCACCTCCATATACGCCCGAGTGCAAATCCCGGTTGGGACCTACGACCTCCACCTCCACGTAGGACAAGCCCCGCAGTCCGGTCTCAAGGGAAGGCGTGTCTAGGCTGATCATGGCCGTGTCCGAAATCAAAACGACGTCGGCCGCCAGACGCTCCGTGTTTTCCTTTACAAAAATACCCAGATTTTCCGAGCCGACTTCCTCTTCGCCCTCGATCATAAACTTGATGTTGCACGCGAGCAGGCTTTCTTTGTTCATCAATTCGAAGGCCTTCACGTGCATATAGAACTGTCCCTTGTCGTCACAAGCTCCCCGCGCAAAGATCTTCCCGTCGCGGATGGTCGGTTCGAAGGGAGGCGTTTCCCATAGTTCCAAGGGGTCTGGTGGTTGCACGTCGTAATGCCCGTACACGAGGATGGTCGGCTTGGCAGGATCCACCATTTTCTCACCGTATACGATGGGATGTCCGGCGGTGGGGCATACTTCCACGTTGTCCGCGCCAGCATCGCGCAGCTTTTGCGCGACAAATTCGGCCGTGTTTCTTACGTCAGCGGCGTATTTGGGATCCGCGCTGACGGACGGGAAACGGAGCAACTCAAACAGTTCGTCGAGGAACCGCTGTTCGTTTTCCGATACATATTGCTTGATTTTTTGCATAATAGTAAAAGGGTTTGATGCAAAGCTACACAATGTTAGGGATTATGAGAAAGTGGGCAATGGACGCGGATCGTGGGTTTACCGTCGGGCGGCCGCCATAGGTGGGTGAAAATCCGACGCGACACGCTTCGCCGCCTTTCGGTCATAAAAACGGGTTGCCCGCGACCCTGCGGGCAACCCGATACGCTAGACGCGTCCGCGCTTTAATTCAGCAATTCATCAAACGTGATCGAGATGTAATACAAGCCGCCGACCGAGGGGTTGCCCCAGCCGGTTGTATATAGCTTGCTGCCGATATTGGTGCCTCCGACTTTGATGATCGATTGAATCTCGGGGATCTTCTTGCTGATTTGGGCATCCACGGTAGAGAATGCGGGAATCCGGGTGTGCCCGCCGATATTGGCGGCTGGGGTGGCAATGCTTGCATGCCAAATCATTTCGGTCTGGTGGCGGTAGGTGATACCGAAGCCCCATCCCGAGCGCCCGATATCCCGGTTTGAGAACCCTACGTTAAAGCGGTATTTGGGCGAGTTGAAGAATGTCAGGAAAGAGGGGTCCTCATTGCGGAGTTCCTCGTCGTTCAAAAGTTCGTTCTGCGTGACATTTCCGTTGATGATGAAACCCTTACCGATTGCGTATTCGAAGCCCACGCCCCAGCCGGAGTTTTTCAGTACTTGCGAGGCATTTACGGGCATGCTGTAGACATTGCGCGCGGATGGATTGCCCAAGTCCGTGATGGGACCCTCCGCGTTTGCGCGCTGGAGCAATACCACCGAGCCCTCAAAGGAGAGGAAGCGGTTATAGTAGTAAAACATGTCAACGAGCAGCTTGTTGTTGATCAGGCTCTTGTAGCCGACTTCGTAGGTTTCCACACGCTCTGGCTCCCATTCTTTGAACTCGTAAGGAGTGAAATTCTGGTTGTTTACATCGGAAAGGGCGTAAACGGGATTGTTGTTCATGTTGTATTTGTCGCGGAACAAGGGTAGCCCGCCGACAAGCCTTGCCTGCGGGGTGAGGAGGTCAATGTACTGGTTTTGCGTGGTCGGAATACGGAATCCGCGTTGGAAAGAAGCGCGGAAATTATGGTGATCCGCTACGGTGTATACGGCTGACACACGCGGGCTGAATTGACCTTTGAAATTCTCATTCTTGTCGTAACGCATCGATGCGGTCAACCGGAAGGCGTCGGTAAAACTTCTGGCCGCTTGCAGGTAAGCCCCCCACTCGCGGATGTCGAACTCCGAACCATCCTGCTGGAGAGTGAAGAGCGTCCCCTCAGAATTCAAGTCGTACACCCGATAATTTGCTCCGGTGACGATTTCCACGATGGAGGGGTCGATCACCTGGTTAAAGTTGTACATCGCTTCGGCATGATACAGGTTTGTCCGATCTAGGAAGTTGGCCCCATCGGGGATGGCGCGCGTCTTGATGTCGGCGATGGCTTCGTCGAAGTGGGTGCCACCAGGCAAGTACATGGCGTCAGCCGTGGCTAGGGCGGGAGCCAAGGCCTGGGTCACCCAGTCCTCGCGGTTTGCCGTGGCGTGTGCACCCGCGGCCGCCTGTGCTGCCGCAATTGCATCGTGGTGTGCAGCCCCGCCCATCATGGCGGTTTGATACGCCTGGAGGAATGCCCCCGCGTATTGAGTGTAGTTGTGAGCCACTACATTTGGTACGCCTGCCCCCAACGCGTTCTGCAGGTAGCGTTGGCTCATGAGGCTGCCCAGCACGCCCAGCGCGTGTGCGTCGCCCGAGTTTTCGCGTGTGGTGTAACCCCTGACAAAGAAGTTGCTCCCGCGTATTTCCGCTTTGTACTGGCCCATCGTAAAGTTCTGGATGTTGTAGCGGTCTGCGGCGGTGTACACGGCCGAGCCCTTGCCCCAGTTGGCTTGGACCAAGGCTTCTACGCGGTCGTTGATTCGGTAGTGGAGCGAGCCGTTGAATTTCAGGCTTTTGGTGGGGTATGCCGTCAGTTGGTTTTCGGCGTAACCTGGCGCATTTTGGTAGTAGGTTTCGGGTACCATGGCGTTGAGTATGGCGCGTGCCGCTCCGATTTGTGCCATTTGATCGGCTCCCGCTATAAATTGGGGGAGGGTAGCTCCGCCAATCTGCGGGATGGGCGTGGTGAAGATGGCACCCAATGCACCCGACGTGCCGTTTGAGCCGTCGCCAGGCATGCCGTTGGCATACAGCATGCTGTGTAGCGGCAAGTTGGTGCCTAAGTCGCCGTTCCAGTTGACTCCATCGTAGAAGGGGTTATCGTTTGCATTGCCGACATTGTTTTCAAGCGTTGATCCGCCCACAAAGCTTTGGTCGCGGTAATCGGTCGCGTGCCAATCTTCTGCCGTCAGATAGGCAAAGTTAAGCTTGAATGCAAATCGGTCGTTGTAGGCTTTGGCCAGTCGTACGGCTACATCGTAGAACGAAGTGTTGCGCGTGCTACGGTTGGCGGCACTCATCACGCCCGACTTCATGTAGGCGCTCAGCCCTTGGTATTCGAAGGGTGACTTGCTGTTCATGAGCAGGAGCCCGTTGATCGCGTTGGGTCCGTAGAGTGCCGATGCCGCACCGGGGAGGAGGTCGACGCTCTCGACGTCCAGTTCGGACATGCCCACTACGTTGCCCACGGCAAAGTTGAGGCCCGGCGCCTGGTTGTCCATTCCGTCAACCAGCTGCACGAGGCGCGTATTGCCGTTCGCTCCGAACCCGCGGGTGTTTACCGAGCTGAAGGTGAACGATTGCGTGGACATTTCCACTCCTTTCATATTCCGCAGGGCATCATAAAACGAGGGTTGCGGACTTTCGCGTATTGTATTGATATTCAGTTTCTCAATGGAAACAGGCGATTTCAGCAGGCTTTCTTCCGTACGCGAGGCCGACACGACGACTTCTTCGGCAAGGAAAGACTGTTCATCGAGGGCGATGTCAAGCGATATCCCGGACTCGGTGACACTAGCTTCCTGCGTGGCGAAGCCCACCGATGACAGGATGAGCGTAAGCGGTGGGCTGTCATTGACCGTGAGTGAAAACTCGCCAGCTGCGTTGGTGGTGGTGCCCACGACACGCCCTTTGACGTGAATGCTGACGCCAATCAGCGGTGCGTCGGTAGCCGCGTTACGAACGGTGCCCGTAACGATTGTCTGCGCATAAACCGAGTGGCTTAGTAAGAAAAGAAAAGGGAGCAATGCAAGGCGCCCAAGCCCTTTTTTGGTAAAGAGTGGTTCCATAATCAGTTCATAGTTGGTTTATGTACAATATTAACAAATAATCCGTCACGATGCGCCCGTACCACGGCCGGGAAATGTTAACTTATTGAATAATAGTGTGTAAAAAGTGTTAAGAAAATAAAACTATAGCGAGAATCGACTACGCTCAAAGGTGAATAGCGTATTTCCGAGTGGCTATCTATCTCGGGCGGGAAATAAATGGTATGGAGATGCTGAATGGTAATATATTGATTATTAGCATGATGTGTCGTTTAACAAATTTTAACATACGATTAGATTAAACTTTTGGGCACAATATCCCTCTTACTCTACACAGAGATAGCAGGTAAGATAGTATAAACGAAAGAAAAAGGATGAGCATGAAAAATTTACTTTTAACAGTTTTGCTTATCGGCGCTATCGCCGGCAGCGCAGTAGCCCAAGAACGACGTGCAGAACGGCCCGAACGTACTCCGGAAGAGATCGCAACGCTTCGAACCCAACGCCTTGCTGAACAGCTAAGCTTGACTGCTGAACAACGAGAAGCGGTCTATGGGTTGCAGTTGGAAGAAGCCACCCAGCAACGGGAACATGTTGACGCTCTTAGGAACGCGGCGGGCCAAGCTCGGCAAGCTCGTAGCGAAGCGATAAAACAACAGCGCGAACGGCAGGCTGCTATGCGGCAGCGATTGGATGAAATCCTGAACGAGGAACAACGCGAGAAGCTATCCGCGCAACGTCTTGAACGGCGCGAAGCGGCCCAGCAGCTACGGGAGAGGCGCTCGGGTAGCCGTGGGCGCTTTGATCGGGGTGAGCGCAGCAAGCTGCGCGGTGAACGCCCCAGCGCCCGACCTGCAGAAGGTGGGCAACACTAAATGAGAAGGTTAAGAGTTATTCATATTTTTGGTTAAGTTTGATGATGAAAACGCCTTGCCCGTACCCACGGGCAGGCGTTTTTTGTTTTTATCCCCGCTTTCCTATCTTTGTTGGGTAACCAATAAAAACGACACTCCATGCAACAGATCAGCGTGATTGGGTCGGGCACGATGGGCAATGGTATTGCGCATACGTTCGCCCAATATGGCTTTGATGTTTCTTTGGTGGATATCAAGCAGGATGCGTTAGACAAAGCCATGGCTACCATCGGCTCCAATCTGGACAGGCAGGTAAACAAAGGTCTGTTTGAAGATAGTGCGAAGCACGTTATCCTGGCCCGCATCCGCACGAGTACCAACCTAGCACAAGGAGTGTCAAACGCCGCGGTAGTAATCGAGGCGGCTACCGAAAATGAAGCGATCAAGTTGGACCTATTCCGGGAGCTGGACCGTTACTGCCGACCTGAGGCCATTTTGGCTACCAATACCTCATCGATTTCCATTACGCGTATCGCCGCAGTGACCAACCGGCCCGGACAGGTCATCGGCATGCATTTCATGAACCCCGTGCCCGTCATGAAGCTTGTGGAGGTTATAAATGGATATTCCACAACCGCGCCAACTACCGACCGCGTGGTCGCCCTCGCCCAACAGCTCGAAAAAGTTCCCGTCACCGTCAATGATTACCCTGGATTCGTAGCTAACCGAATCCTCATGCCGATGATCAATGAAGCAATCTACACGCTATACGAAGGCGTGGCGGGGGCGGAAGAGATCGACACCGTCATGAAACTCGGCATGGCCCATCCCATGGGACCGCTGCAGTTGGCAGACTTTATCGGCCTAGACGTGTGTCTGGCTATCCTGCGCGTGCTGCACGACGGTTTCGGACAACCAAAATATGCGCCGTGTCCCTTGCTCGTTAATATGGTAGCCGCCGGCAAACTCGGCAAGAAGTCCGGCGAGGGGTTTTATCAGTATTGATGGGAGTGTCGGTGCTCGTTTTCGCCAGGCTCCACTTTGCCGCCCGGAAACTCCCATTTCAGGGGAAGCGTCATTGTAGCCGAGCGTTGGCAGATTAGGATTTTGTTCTCGTGTTGGATCATGTCGCAGGTTACTTGTAGCATGGTGCGCTAAAGATAGTAAATGACGTCACGTTTATCGCGATACCCCGATGCGAAGTATATCCTTACACACTACTCCTACACTTACCACCTCATTTTCGTACCTTTGCAGGCATGAGTGAGACCGTAGCCCGTACTGCCAGGCGACCAAAATTCCCGGATTTAATCCTCCACGAGGACGAAAACCTGATTGTCATTAACAAACCGCCACACCTTTCCACGCTTGACGACCGGAGTGGCGGGGATACAAACGTCATCCGCCTGGCGAAGGCCTATCATGCCGACGCGCAGATTTGCCACCGGTTGGATCGCGACACTTCGGGCTTGCTGCTCATTGCCAAAAATCCCGAAACCTACCGCCTGGTATCCATCGAGTTCGAAAAGCGTCGGGTCAATAAAATCTACCACGCCATCATCGCGGGTACGCATGTGTTCGAAGATTTGCTGGTGGATTTACCGATTCTAAATTTGGGAAACAAGAACGTCACGATCGATCGCGCACGAGGCAAGGACGCCGAAACGTACTTCACGTCATTGCGGTATTTCAAGCATTACACGCTGGTGGAGTGCCGGCCCGTAACGGGAAGGATGCACCAGATTCGTGTGCATCTAGCCACTCAACGTGCCGCCATAGTGGGCGATACCATGTACCACGGCAAGCCGGTATATCTTTCGCAAATTAAAAAGCGGGGTTTTACGCTAGCCAAAGGGGAGGAGGAACAGCCGATCATGAAGCGCTTTGCGCTACACGCTCGCGAAGTTGGCTTTACGATAGACGGCAAGGAATACCGCTTTGAAGCGCCCTATCCCAAGGATTTCGCTACATTGCTGAAACAGCTCGAGAAGTACGACGACTAGGCGGTTGCTGATTCAGTTTGTATTCCTGTTCGCATCACGCTTTTAGGTCTTAAATCTTAAAACCTATAGCAGCGTCTGGCCGGGGCCGCGCACTTCGATTCCCAAGTCCGATTTTAGCTTCGCGATGAAATGTGTGGCCAGCAGCGGTGATTCCACTTCCACGTTTTGGTGAATGAAGAAATAGAGTTGCTGAAGCCCCGCCTCGCGCCATCGGCCGATGTGGTCGATCCAGTCGTCCAGTCTAATATAGTCGCTAGCGTGGTTAGCGCCTACGTACCGCACAAACGCTGTAGGGGTAGTGAGTCGCATGTGGAGCATGTCCCGACGCCCCGCCGTGTCGACCAACACGTTGGCAATCCCTTCCGTTTCCAGCAATTGATACAATGACGTGGCGACGTCCTTATCGGCGAACCACGCCGCGTTTCGCACCTCGACGGCTAGGGGAATCACCTTGGGGAACGCCTGTAAAAATGTAGCCAAGCGATCCATGTCCTTGGGCTTGTAGTTGTCGTGCATTTGCAAAAAGACCATGCCAAGTTTATCCTCGAAATGGCTGATCGCATCGCAAAATGCGGTTACCTTATCCTCTGCGTTCAGCAAGCGGCTGAAGTGGCTGACGGACTGGGGAATTTTGGGGAAGAACTTGAAATCATCGGGCGTCTTCTCTCGCCAAACGCGAACCTGCTCGGCACTCGGGGAGTTGTAGAACGTCGCGTTTAGCTCGATACTGTTAAACTGGGTAGCGTAGTAGGCCAGTTCGTCCTTGGTGCCTCGGGGATAAAATCCTTTCAGGTCTTGCCGATTCCATTTGGCGCAGCCCACGTAAACTTCCAAGTCTCCGTCGCCCCGGTGCTTTTCCAGCAGCGCAATCGTTTCGGTTGGGGTGGGCGGCAGCGTAAAATCTACGCCTTCGGGATTTTCTACTTGTCCAAATTTCATCGTTATCCTGTTTTAGGGCACTATTAATGCTTGAAGTGACGCACGCCTGTTGTCACCATGGTGATGCCTTTTTGGTTGGCCATGTCCACGGACTCTTTGTCCTTGATGGACCCGCCGGGCTGCAATACGGCCCCTATACCTGCATCGGCCGCGATTTCTACGCAATCCGGGAAGGGGAAGAAGGCATCCGAAGCCATGGCTGCCCCCTGAAGGTCGAAGCCGAAATGTGTCGCCTTGGCAATGGCTTGGCGCAGGGCGTCCACACGCGATGTCTGGCCGACGCCGCTCGCGAGCAGCTGCCCGTCTTTCGCCAGCACGATGGTATTTGATTTCGTGTGCTTAACGATTTTGTTTGCGAAGAAAAGGTCTTCGAGTTCGGAGGCGGTAGGCTTCCGATCGGTCACGGCTTCCATTTGGTCCGGACCTTCGATGACACTATCCTTATCCTGCGCGATGACGCCATTGAGCAACGTTTTGATTTGCGTGGCGGGCAGGACGACTTCCTTGCGTTGTAATAGAATCCGGTTTTTCTTGACTCTCAGGATCTCCAAGGCGTCCGTTGCAAAGCTGGGTGCGATGAGTACCTCAAAGAATAGGTTGTTGATTTCCGCGGCCGTTGCAGCATCCACTTCACGGTTGCAGATTAGTACGCCACCGAACGCTGACACGGGATCGCCCGCTAGCGCATCGGTCCATGCCTGGGCGAGGGAGGCACGGGAGGCCACACCACAAGCATTCGTATGCTTGAGAATGGCGAAAGTGGGTGCGTCAAATTCATCGATTAACGCCACCGCCGCGTCGATATCTACCAGGTTGTTGTAGGAGAGTTCCTTGCCGTTGAGCTTGTCAAACATGTCGTCCAGCTTTCCGTAGAACACACCTTGCTGGTGCGGGTTTTCGCCATAGCGTAGCACTTGCGCACGGAGCTCGCTTTGCTTCAACACGGGCAGTCCCTGGTCTTGGTTGAAATAGTTGAATATAGCCGTGTCGTAATGAGACGATACGTTGAACGCCTTGGCAGCGAATAGCTTGCGTTGGGCCAAGGTCGTGTGTCCTTCGTTTTCTGTCAGGATTTCTTCCAGTAGCGTATAGTCGTCTTTGGAAGAGATGATGACGACATCGTTGAAGTTTTTGGCGGCTGCGCGGATAAGCGAGATTCCGCCAATGTCGATTTTCTCGATGATGTCCTGCTCGCTGGCGCCCGAGGCTACCGTCTCTTCAAAGGGATATAAATCCACGATGACCAGGTCGATTTCAGGAATGTTGTATTGATCAAGTTGTGCTTTGTCATCAGCCAATGGCCTGCGCGAGAGTATGCCGCCAAACACGTTGGGGTGTAGGGTTTTAACTCGGCCCCCGAGGATGGAAGGGTATCCGGTCAGGTCTTCCACGCGTTCGACACCCACCCCGAGTTCCTTAATAAAAGCCTCGGTTCCGCCGGTGGAGTATAACGTGATGCCCAGGCGGTCGAGCAAACGGATTAACGGAGCTAGGTTATCTTTGTAGTAAACTGATACTAAGGCATTTTTGATTTTTACGGGATGGCTCATTACGTACTTGTTTTAGAAGTCGCAAAGATACCATATTTTATGCCCTAGTCAACCCTATTTCGCAAATTTGATTAGCGAGAATGCGTTCCCAGGTGGCGATCCTACATTTTTTTGAGCAGGTTTTCGATGACTTTCGGATAGTGGAGGTGTTCGAGTTGCTGACCCTTAAATTTGATAATCTCAAGCGTGTCGTCGGGCTCGATTTTAAAACGTCCCTGGTAGATCAGCTCGCCCTCATCAAAGTTCTCATTGACGAAATGGATGGATATGCCCGATTCCTCGTCCTTGTTTTCCAAAACCGCGCGGTGCACCCGGTCGCCATACATGCCTTTTCCACCGTATTTGGGTAATAGCGACGGGTGGATATTGATAATTTGATTGGGATAGGCTTTCAGTAAGTTGTCGGGCACGAGCCATAGGAATCCCGCCAGCACGACCAAGTCGATTTTAAGTCTGTTGAGCAGGCGTACGATCTCGTCCGATTCATAAAACTCCTGCCGGTCGAATACGTGGGTGGGTACCTCGAAGTTGTCTGCCCGCTGCAAAACAAAGGCTTCTGCATGGTTTGACAGTACTAAAGCGACTTCGGCTTCATCGTGGTACTTAAAATGTTCCATGATTTTCTGGGCGTTCGAACCCGATCCGGAGGCAAAAATGGCAATTCTCTTTTTCACGTCTATTGTTAAAACTTTTGGGGCCACATGGCTGATCGTCTTCAAACATAATTAAAATTATTCTTTTGGGGGTGTTCGGATTTCACAAGGAGCGATGGCGCGCCGATACCGGTGGCAAGGCAGCCCGTAAGGTTGTATTGGAATTGGGGAGAGCAATCCGAACGTCGCGCGGCGCGCGTTTCCTTCACCTGCGGGGCTGCTGTGTCAAAAATATGACGCAAGTAGCGCTAGATTCCCCCCGTTGGTAACCTAAAAATTATTACTTTTGTCGGCTCAACGGTTTATTAATGCCGATTGTCCTACTAGGGCAGGGGCATCCAGGAAATAGTTCTTTGAACATTATATGCTAAACAGAAGACATCTACGGGTAAAAGTGTTGCAGACCTTATATGCATACCATCTCTCCGAAAACAAAGACGTGAAGGATTTCGAGAAGAAATTGCTGAAAAGCGTCGACTCGGTCAACGAGATGTACATTTGGACGCTTGCCCTGTTAGACGAAGTGTCGGACTACGTGCTGGTGGATGCCGATGAGCGCAAGAACAAATACCTACCCACAGAGCAGGACTTGGAAGCGGACACGAAGCTGAGTACC
Source organism: uncultured Sphingobacteriaceae bacterium (assembly GCA_964423925.1). Lineage (GTDB taxonomy): Bacteria > Bacteroidota > Bacteroidia > Sphingobacteriales > Sphingobacteriaceae > CAYRGQ01. The sequence goes on from CAYRGQ010000001.1 coordinate 36,007, forward strand.
AACACGTTTATCGAATCGTTGCGTGCCAACGCGGATTATCGGGATGCCGTTAAGCGCTATCGAGTTTCCTGGTCGTTTGACCCGGAGATCGTACGTTCGATTTTCGCGCAGCTCCGCAGTACCGACGAATACGCAAGCTACGTGGCCTCAACCGATCGGTCCATTGCTAGCGAAAAGGATATCATCAAATTTGTCTTCAAGCGGCTGATTCTCAAGATTCCGGCTATCGAGCAAGCGTTCGAGGAGAAATTCCTCAATTGGCCCGTAGACAAGGAAGTATTGCAGGCCTTGGTGGCCAAGACGTTTAAGAATTTCAGCAGTGAGAACCCTGCGCAGAACAAATTGGCCGACTTGACACCCGATTGGCCGGAAGACCGCATCTTCATCTTGGATTTGTTTGCGCATACGGTACGCCACCGCGAAGCACACCAGAAATTAATCGCCGACAAGACAAAAAACTGGGATGCCGAACGCATCGCCTTATTAGACACCATCCTGATGCAGATGGCACTGACCGAGCTGATGCACTTTCCGTCAATTCCGGTGAAGGTGACGATTAACGAGTATATTGACATTTCCAAAGTGTACAGCACGGCGAAAAGCAGTACGTTCATTAATGGCGTATTAGACAAGATATTGGGGGAGTTGCAGGCCGCGGGTCGCATCTTCAAGCAAGGGAGGGGTTTGGTGGAACGCTAGCGGTCGCCCGAGTGTTAATTACGTACAAGATAATACAAAACAGATAGAACATGAAAAATATCAGATTTATCGCGACACTGCTTGTTGGGGCGAGCTTGCTGTTTGCCTGCGGTTCTAACACTGAGCAGAGCACCGAAACTACGCAAGAACTGCCCCTGACCAAGCAAGGCCAACAACCCGTAGCACAGCATGTGATTCCGGTAGGCGTCGAAGATCAGCCCATTCTGACGTTTGAGTCGGATTCGTTCAATTTCGGGACGGTCAAGGTCGGGGAGATCGTCGAGCACGAGTTTACACTCACCAACACCGGGGAGGCTCCGCTAATCATCTCGAACGTGCACGCATCCTGCGGCTGCACCACGCCCGACTACTCGAAGGCGCCCATCGCGCCTGGAGAGAAGGGTATGGTCAAGGTCCGTTTTGACAGCAATGGTCAAATGGGCAATCAGCACAAGATCGTCACCGTGACTTCTAACGCCGTGGAAAAAAACACCCTGCTCCATGTGCGTGGCGAAGTGGTGCGTTAAGAAAGTTCACTGCGAATAATTTATCATCAATCAACAATAATGACAACAACCATTCTATTACAAGCACAAGGTGGCGGTATGCAGACCTTTATCTTCATGGGCCTGATCATCGTGATTTTTTACTTTTTCATGATTCGCCCTCAACAACGAAAGATTAAGGAACACAAGAAATACGTGGAAGAGCTTAAGCCCAATGACCGCGTAGTGACGACCGCAGGCATTCACGGTCGCATTGTGGAAGTAGGCGACACGACGTTCTTGGTAGACGTGGGCTCAGGCACGAAAATCCGCTTTGACAAGACAGCTATTTCGCTGGAAGCGTCCAAAGCCCTGAACACAGCAGGCACCGACGCCAAGTAAGCGTCCGTAAACATAACGCATAAGACCGGTATGCCGGGCTGCCGCAACACTAGCGGTGTCCTCCATGCCGGTTTTTTGTTTTTACGCGCGGGCGTCTGGTGCGATATTGGAATTGAAGGCCGGATTAACTAGTTTTGTTCACGTATGCCCCTTAACAAAACCCAGAAGCGCAAGCTTAGCATCTTTGTCCGATGTCTCATCTTTTCGGCTATCGCCTGGGTGTTGTTTGCCACCGCAAACCATTATACCGATGCTCGGCAGATGCAATTACGGTACGTCAAAATGCCACAGGATAAGGCGTTTCATCCGCTGCAATCCGATACAGCGACTGTGTACGTCGAAATGACGGGCTGGCAATATTTGATGAGTTCCTTTCGCAAGCAGACGCGGCAGTTGGAGGTAGACCTCACCGGCCTAGGCAAACGCAATTGGGTAGCGCTATCCGAGCAGTATGAGTTTATCTCCAGCCAGTTTCCGGCCAGTCACCGCGTGGTATCCATTACTCCGGACACCCTGTTTTTCGATTTTTCCAACCAAACGGAGCGTAAGGTAGCCGTGGTGCCTTTGTACGACCTCCAATTCAAAAAGCAATACGGCATCATCGACGAAATTAGCGTTTCGCCACAGTACGTGACCATCACCGGTCCGCTGGAGGACGTGGTGAAAATCGATGGCTGGGAGACCGATACCATCCGTGCCAGCGCGGTCGATCGCACGCTGACGGCCCACGTTCTGCTGAACAACCACCAGCGGGCCAACATCAACGTGTATCCCACCGCGGTGAACGTCACCATTCCGGTGGGTGAGATGACAGAAAAAATTATCGAGGTGCCCATAAAAGTCGAAAATGCCAGCGAGTTTAGCTCGGTGAAGCTCTTGCCGGGCAAAGTCAAGCTGACCATCATGGTATCTTTACGCGATTACTCGCGCATTTCGGTCGGAAATTTTGAAGCGGTGGTCAACATGGAAGACTGGGTAGAACGCGGTGTCAAGGACCTCCCGGTACTTATCACGCGGAAGCCAGACTACTGTCAGCTGGTTAAGGTCGAACCGCAAAACGTTCACTTTTTTGTCCGAAAATAATGCGTAAAATAGGGGTTACAGGTGGGATTGGCAGTGGCAAGACTACGGTGTGCGGTATTTTTCGGGCGCTCGGTATTCCGGTGTACGATGCCGATAAGGAAGCCAAGAAACTGATGATTACCCACGAGGGATTGGTACGCGCGGTGAAGCTCGCGTTCGGTGAGGAAGCGTACGATACCGTTGGCCAGCTCAATCGGCAATATTTGGCCTCCCGTGTTTTCAACGATGAGGCCGCACTAGCTCAATTGAATGCAATCGTCCATCCGGTGGTCATCCAGGCGGCCAACGACTGGGCGGAAGCACAAGACGCACCGTATGCCGTTAAGGAAGCCGCCCTGCTTTTCCAAAGTGGGTCGTACGTACATAATGACTTTAATATCGTCGTCGCAGCCCCGGACGCGCTGCGAATCAGTCGTGTGATCGGACGCGATGGTACGACCGAAGCCCAGGTCCGCGCGAGGATGGATAAACAAATGCCGCAGGAAGAACAAATTGCCAGAGCCGATTTCGTTGTCTGGAACGACGGCGTCCATGCCCTCATTCCACAGGTATTGGAACTGGATCGAAAATTCCGAACTCCATGAGCGAGGGAGTGATACTGCCGGATTTTCTGGTGTGCCGGCCCGAGGGGGGCTACTATTGCCGTTACGGTAATTTCTTTATTGACCCGAAGCTGCCTGTTCAGACCGCGCTCGTGTCCCATGCCCATGGCGACCACGCGACACCTGGCCACGGGCAAATATGCGCTACCCCCGCCACGGTCGCATTCATGGCCCATCGGTTTAAACGGCAGCATGCTAATACGTATCGGACGATTTCTTTTGGCGAGCCATTTCCAGTCGGCGGGGTGGAGGTCACCTTTCTTCCTGCCGGACATATTCTCGGGTCAGCGCAAATTCTCATGGGCTACCAGGGTGTGCGTTATCTGTATACGGGAGACTATAAAATGCAGGAAGACGCCACATGCGAACCGTTGCAGACCGTAGCGGCGGACGTTTTGGTAACGGAAAGCACCTTTGCGAACCCCGAGGTGCGCCATCCCGATCCCGTAGAGCAAATCGAGCAACTGAACGCGACATCTCATAATATCTTGCTGGGTGCCTATGCACTGGGGAAGGCGCAGCGCCTTACTTGGCTCATCAACCGATATTGTCCGCAGAAAGAGGTGCTGCTGCACCATAATATCCTGCCTCTGCACGGGATCTATCGCCAACAGGGCATTTCGGACCTACGCTACTTGCCATATGACCGGAAGGCCATGAAGGCGCCCAATCAGGATAAAATCTACATGGTACCGCCGATGACCTTCAACAGTTATTATCGGGCGACCAACGTATTGCGGGTGTTCGCCTCAGGTTGGCAGCGCCTCCATCGGCAAAATGACATGGAACTCTATATCTCCGACCATGTGGATTGGTCGGAAATCCTGCAATTCGTCGACAAAGTACGGCCACGTGAGATATGGACGGTACACGGAGATGGCCGGCATTTGAAGGCACATTATCACGGTCGCATCGAGGTGCGGAATTTGTTGGTTGATAGTTAGGTCCTGAGGTTCGTCTTGTAGCTTGATTTAAACGGACTCGAGTATGACCGCAAGGCCGGTGGCAAGCGCCGCACCGATCAATGGTCCCACCACAGGTACCCATGCATATGAACCGTTAAAAGACGCCTTGTTTGAGATAGGCAGGATGGCATGCACAATGCGCGGGCCTAAGTCGCGCGCGGGATTAATCGCGTATCCGGTGGTTCCACCCAACGCCAGACCGATAACCCACACTACGAAGGCAACGGGGATAGCGCCGATCGATCCCAACCCGATGGGTGTGGCGGTGTCGCCGCCCAACTCGGCTTCCTTAAAATAGAATACTGCGAAAATCAGCACAAACGTGCCGACGATTTCACTGACGAGGTTAATCGGTAGGTTCCGGATGGCTGGGGCCGTGCAGAACACGGCTTGTTTGAGGGCGGGGTCTCCGGTCCGAGCAAAATGGTCCTTGTAGACCAACCAGACCACCGAGGCACCGATCATGGCGCCAATAAACTGTGCCGCTACATAGCTTAGGGAATCGGCAAGCGCCAAATTGCCCGCCAAATACATTGCCAGTGTAACTGCGGGGTTGAGGTGCGCACCACTGTAGGGTCCAGCGATCACCACGCCCACGAATACACCAAGGGCCCACGCCGTCGTGATGACGATCCAGCCGCCGCCGTGTCCTTTCGTGTCATCGAGTAAGACATTGGCCACCACGCCACCACCTAATAGAATAAGGATCGACGTACCGATTAATTCTGCGATAAAAGGAGTCATTTTAATCGTAATTTAGGTTAGTATGAGAGATATTACGCTTGGCGTTTTTGTCGTTTCTGCTGGATGGCTTGCTGGCGTTTCGCATGGAATCTCGTCGTATCCACCGCTGCCTGCCAGTTCTCCAACATTGTATTAGCATCGAATGATTTCGTAGGCTTGAAAGTGCTGTCAACTTTCCATTGGTTTTGGATGTCATCGACGTCTTTCCACAAGCCTACGGCCAAGCCAGCCAGATAAGCGGCGCCAATAGCAGTCGTTTCGGTTATCTTTGGGCGGACTACCGCAGCCTGCAGTACGTCTGCTTGGAACTGCAGGAGCTGATTGTTGGCCGTAGCACCGCCGTCTACGCGCAGTTCGGTGATGCGCTTTCCTGCATCGGCTTCCATGGCCCGGAGGATGTCTACGGTTTGAAAGGCGATGCTTTCCAGGGCTGCCCGCGCGATGTGACCGGCTTCGGTGCCTCGTGTGACACCGACCAGCGTACCACGGGCGTGCGGATCCCAATGGGGCGCTCCTAAGCCCGCAAATGCTGGCACGAGATAGACGCCGCCGGTGTCGGGAACCGACTTGGCTAAGGCTTCGACGTCAGCCGATTTCTTGATGATACCTAGTCCATCGCGTAGCCATTGTACCACTGCGCCGCCTATGAAAATACTGCCCTCCAACGCATAGCTCACTTGGTCGCCGATTTTCCAGGCAACTGTGGTTACCAGCTTGTTTTTGGAGAGGGTAGGCTTGTCGCCAATGTTCATCAGCATAAAGCAGCCCGTTCCGTAGGTGTTTTTGACCATGCCCGGCTGGGTACAGAGCTGGCCAAAAAGGGCTGCTTGCTGATCGCCAGCAATACCCGCAATCGGGATTTTTGCGGCCAGGATATTGGGCTGCGTTTCCCCGTAGATTTCCGAAGAGCTTTTCACCTCGGGCATCATGTTTTTGGGAATATTAAACAACTTGAGGAGACCGTTATCCCATTCCATCTTGTTGATGTTGTACAGCATGGTGCGGGAGGCGTTGGTGACGTCGGTAATGTGCCGAGCGCCTCCAGTCATTTTCCATATCAGCCAACTGTCGACCGTACCGAAAGCGAGGTCGCCACGCTCCGCTTTTGCACGCGCACCCTTCACATTGTCGAGCAGCCAAGCAATCTTGCTGGCCGAAAAATAAGCGTCGATCAGCAGTCCCGTCTTGCGACGAACGGTGGTGCCGTGTCCGGCTTTCCGAAGCTGGTCACAATAATCGGCCGTGCGACGGTCTTGCCATACGATGGCGCGATGGATGGGCTTGCCTGTTTTGCGGTCCCATACGATGGTAGTCTCGCGCTGGTTCGTGATGCCGATGGCGGCAATATCCTTGGCGTTTAGTCCGGCTTGCGCTACGGCCTCGGTGGCAACTGCGATTTGGCTAGACCAGATTTCGTTGGCATCATGCTCTACCCAGCCGGATTTAGGGTAGTACTGCTTGAATTCTTTTTGGGCCATCGAAACGACCTTACCCCGTTTGTCAAAAAGAATTGCGCGGGAACTTGTCGTGCCTTGGTCAAAAGAAAGGATGTACTTGCTCATCATCTATCGGTTTTTATCGTTCAATTGATTAGGGATGCCCCGCTTTCGAATGGTAGGTAGTTCTTAGCGAGGCGCGTATAGTCTTCTACCTGCTGTGCGGCCCACTCCTCGTTCCTCCCGAGTTCGTAGGCAAGGATGGTAGCCACTTTCGGAGCCATCTGGATGGATGTGCTCGCATCGAGAAAGAGAATACGCAAGCGTCGTGCTAACACATCCTCCACTGTTCTAGCCATTTCGTGCCGACAAGCCCAAGCTACTTCGGCGCCAATATGGGCAAACTTTGGATGCAGACGCTCACGCAATAATACATTTTTTGCGGCTAATTCCATGATTTTCGGGGCATCGGTTCCGTATATTTTCCAGTGACCCTGGACGGTGGATGGACCACGTCCGTGTATGGGGGTGGACATCGTAACGCATGCTTTGCGTGGCAATCGCACTACCTCGATGGCCTTGTCGATGGTCTCTTCCGCCATTTGGCGATATGTCGTCCATTTGCCGCCCGTAATAGTGACGAGCCCCGATTCGCTGACCAATAGCTTATGGTCCCGTGAGATCTCTTTGGTGGTTTCTTCGCCATTTTGGGGTGCGGCTAAGGGACGTAGACCGGCGAACATGCTTTTGACATCCGACAGACGTGGTGCTCGAACGAGGTAGGAAGCTGCGGTATCCAAAATAAACTGTATTTCCTGCTCTAGAGGGAAGGGCTCCGCATTGCTTTCGGTTATGGGCGTATCCGTGGTGCCCAGTACCATGTGGTCGTGCCATGGCACGCCAAACAACACGCGCCCGTCACTGGTTTTTGGAATCATCAAGGCGTCTTGCTGACCGAGGAAGGTGTTGTCAAGAACGATGTGCGCGCCCTGGCTCGGCCGGACGAGTGGCCGGTGGCTGTCCGTATCCATGTGAAGGACATCGTCGACGAAGACGCCCGTCGCGTTGATGACGCAAGTCGCGTTAATGGTATAAGTTTGTTCACTTTCCCCGTCCACGCAGGTGAGGCCCTTCAGTTTTCCGGTATCGGATTTAGTTAATGCAACCACTTCACAGTAATTGAGTAATGTGGCGCCGTGCTGCGCTGCGGTTTGGGCGAGGTTAACCGCCAAGCGCGCATCGTCAAACTGTCCGTCAAAGTATTGCACGCCCCCCTTTAATCCGGTGGTCTTAACTCCCGGTAGTCGCTTTGCTGTTTCTGCGCTAGAAAGCAGGGAAGACTTGCCGATTCGATATTTTCCCGCCAACCAGTCGTATATTTTCAGGCCGACGAGGTATTTTAGCTTACTGAACACTGAATAGCACGGGATGACGAAGGACTGTGCATGGGCGAGATGGCCGGCATTTTTAAAGAGGATACCTCTTTCGCGAAGGGCGCTGTACACCAGCTTAATGTCGCCCATCGCCAAGTACCTCACCCCGCCATGTACGAGCTTCGTGCTGCGGCTGGAGGTTCCCTTCGCAAAATCGTGTCGTTCTAATAGGAGGGTTCGGTAGCCTCGCAGAGATGCATCCACTGCAATCCCGAGCCCCGTGGCCCCGCCACCAATGACAACAATATCCCAACTCGGGGTATCATGTAGTCTTTTTATCGACTGGGCACGATCTAGCGAAGGGGTCGGAAGGGATTCAGTGGCCATAATTGCTCCGGTATTTCTGCAGGTAATATTGTCAAATGTAAACGAAAATAATGCAAAAACCGAAGCGCCTCATGGTGAGGGTTTCGGTAAATGCAAACTTATTCGTGCTATGTGTTCGGATTCCGCCTTGCAGTCCCCGGTTGTTGGTTAAAATCAGTTCACTAGCTTGACACTGCTGATGTTGGCTGTCCCGCTTCCTGAAAAGGAGATTTTCAGGCTCTTCATGGCACCGTTATAGGCATCGTTTGCGGTAAGTGGAATGCGGTGCGTACGGTGTTTGCCATCGGCAGGAATCGTGTGGTGTACCGTAATTGCTGGCTTGTTGGGGAATTCGGCTGCTTTTTGCCTGCGTTCGGTATCTACATCATGCTCACCTTCACTCCAGTTCAACCAATCGGTAAAATCGGACGGACTAACTGGCTGTACGTCGATCGCTAACATAAGTTCTTTGTCCGGACTGTTGAACGCTCCACTCACTTCCAAGTATGGGCCGCTCGAAGCTTCCCAAAACGTAGCCGGGCCGACCATCGCCGCCCCGTTGTCGAACATTACGTCCAATCCGTTTACGATGGGGAAGCCGGAATCACGGGCAGGTCCCTCGTAATACCAGCCGTGGCGCGAATCGACAAAGTTCCACTCGGGTTGTTGCGCGACATTCCGATTGGATTTAGCGTATCCGCGGATGTCGTCAAGCGTGCCTAATATCAGCGAAGTGTTGTAAGACCAACGAATGTTGTGGTCTAGGATCTGTCTGCCAATAGGGGCGATGTGTCCTGTGGGGTTGTCTTTTTCACCCCCACTACCCATTTCATTGGGGTTAGGGTGAAAGCCAGCGTTGAATACCATGACGTTGGGTTGGTAGACCCCTATGCCGTAGCCATTTTCATCGAGAAGAGCCACCCAATTTTCAGGAGTGTAGAAATGTACCCAAGGCCAGCCTCTATTGATGTTTTTGTCCACAATTGTGGTGGTAGGCTCGTCGGCAAACGGCTTATCACCGAGGTAAGTGACGACTTGGTACCACGGTCCATTGGTATAAACTGCGGGCATCTCTTGGCTCGACGCGCGATATTGAGTGGTGTCTGCACGCATATTGACGATGGTAGCCTCTATAGTAATGATATTGCCGTCGAGCGTGTATAGGCAGTGAAACTCACACTCGCCAGCCACGCCCGTTTCATGAGGCCATTGCATCGGGATGCTTCGGACAAAAAACGAATTTTCCCCTCGCATTTCGAAGTCAATTAGTTGTGAACGATTGCCGCCCGCATCGCCCGATTGGATGGGATTCCAGCCCAATCCCGCCCATTCGGGTCTTGGCTCTTCGCCATTGGGGCCGATATAAGGCCAAGGACCACTGTAAAATGACATTTGGATTTGCCGGCCCCAGTCGTAACTATTAATCATGTTTTCGCCGCCATTGGCCTGATCGGATAAGAAGGTCACGGCACCGCCCAAATCCAAGTCGATTCCCAGCTTGATGCGGTCGTTTTCGAGATAGCGCATGGACGAGGTTGGGTTTGAGTTGTTATTAGCACCTGTTGAGCACGCCGACGCAGACGCTAGCAGCAGATAGGCGAGGATTGCGGTAAAAAATTGGAGTTTCATATCTATTTATCAGATGGTTGCTTTTTAACGAAGAAGCGGCGAGCCGTTAGCCCTAGCAAAGAGATGTCGGCGCGCCGCGTAATAACACGTCAGAATCGGATGGACATTTACCAGCCAAGCCTCGCCGGTTGATTTCACCGTACGTATTTCTGTCTTGACTTGACTGAGCAACGACCTCATTAACCGGTACGCCGTCACCCGGCATGGTCACCGGCCCCGGATCCGTCGGAGGCGTAGCCCAAGAGTAGGCAATCATGTTTTGAACCATTCCTGCCACGCTGCCTCCAAAGAGGTCCGCGGTCTGGGGGGTGTTCAGCTTCTCCAGATAGGTCGCGATATTCAGGGACGCTTTCAGGTTCTTAGCGATGCCGTAGTCTATATTGCCACGGAAATTGTACCGATCCATTTTATAGCTGGGGTCATATCCCAAAAAACTCTCGGGTTCCGTCCGGAAGTTGCCCCCTTGACCGATGTAGCCGGCGTTTAGAAAGTAAGTAAACCGTTCGCCACCGCCGTTGAAATTTGCGTTAGCACGGGTCTGCGGGGCCCAAGCCCGGAAATAGTCAGTAAACACGTCACGGTCGGGATAAAATACGGGGTCTTCACCGCTTCTGTACTTGTCAATCATGTATTGGCTGAAAGGCAGCTGGTCTTCCGAGGCGTTGGGGTTGCTATTCAAGAAGGCTTGGTTACGCAGTTCAGCAAATTCCCAAGAGTGTAGGCGATCGGCTTTAACGAGGAATTTCTGATAGCTCCGGTCGACTGAAACGCTGAGTTCGGACTTACCCGGTTGACCTCGGCGCGTAGTGATCAAGATAACGCCGTTTGCACCCCGAACTCCAAATACCGCGGTGGCTGATGCGTCTTTCAAGATACTAACCGTCGCCACTTCATTGGGGTCCAGTTTACTGATATTCGAACGAGGTACGCCATCGATCAGGATAAGGGGAGACGCATCGTTGAGCGTCCCCACGCCCCGTAGGTAGAGATTGACCACATCCGCACCCGGTTGCCCTGAGGACTGCATGGCTGTTAGGCCAGGTAGACGACCAGCCAACGAGGCGGATAGGTTGGCTGCTGAACTTTGTCTGAGATCTTTTGTTTCAATGGTCGATATTGCCGCGGTTACTGATACTTTCTTCTGAACACCGTATCCGACAACGACGACTTCTTCGAGCCCTACATTATCAGCGTCTAGCTGTACATTGAGGAATGACGTATCCTTCACTGCTATTTCCCGAGTTTATATAACCGACGATGCGAAATATCAGCGTATCGCCGATATTTATATTTTGCAAAGTGAACTGCCCATCTGTTCCCGTAGAGACAGCAGTTGGTTTGTCTTTAGCCGTTACAGTAACGCCAGCAAGGGGGGCATTTGCGTCAGTCACCTGTCCCTGTACCGACAAGCCCTGTTGAGCAAGGGCAGCGAGCGGGCCTGAAAGGCAGACAAAAGCGAAGAGCATGAATAGCCACGAATTTTTAATTGTTCGGAAGCGATTTAGCATAATGTTTGGTGAATTTTGAAAAATAATAGATTTCTATTGGGATTGATCTCGGTCTAGTTTCCTGCTGTAAGTGAGGGTGTATCCCCCATCTCATTTTGCGGGCTTATGCAGCATAAGTTGCTCGATTACAAATTCTATTACGTGTAGTGGATATTTATGCGTCAGGAAATAGTGTGGACGGTCCTCTTCCGGATTCCATTGATTGGTTCCGTCGGGGGATACGGAAAATTTGCCTGGCCCATTCACGTAGAAGTAGCGCTCGGCGTCGCGTATCGCAACCAAAACGGCCGTCTGATCCCATGAAGGGCGGCTCTGCTCGCCGCCTGGGGCGAAGGTTCTAAGGTTGTATTCATAGGCGCTCGCGACAGGGCAGGACCCTGAAGCATCGCTTCTAGCAACGGACGCTCCCGTAAATATCCTCGAACCTATCTCAAATCCACTGAAGAGGATGGGCGTGGGCCAGTTGTCTACCGTATAGGCCGCGGCACTGGCGTGTTCGTTCACATTAAACTCTATGCCGTTGGGGAAAGCCCCTGCCATAGCCACGAGCTGCTTCACTTTCTTTCTGACCAAGTCAACGCCGTTCAACGGGGAATATTGGTCGGCTTCAGATTGGAGGAGGGCGCTGAGGTTGGAAAGGAATCCCACTGTCACGATTGTCACGCTGCCATCGGGTTGGTTGGCCAGTGCCTGTCGGTACACGGCCACGGCGGGGGGATATTCTTTGCTGATTAATTCGGGACCAAATCGATATACTAACGAGTCGTTCCAGCCGTTAGGTGCTACAAAGTCTGGGGCACCGTCCACTGCTCGACCGATGGGCAGATCTCCACGTTGGAAGTAGCGGTTGATAACATCAATGGTGGGGGCTACGAGCGGGTGGGCATCACTCGCTACTGTTGCGAGGATCGTGCATTCGCCGCTATCTGCTAGGGCATGTAGCACGGCCAGGGCACCTACATCATCATAGTCGGGTCCCATATCGGTGTCAAAAATAACGGCGACCGGGGGCGGGTCGGTGAGGCTCGTGCCAAATGCACAACTTACAGAAAACGTTAGCGCTACTAGGGAGACTAGAAGGAACCCCGTCTTATTCATATGTGTCATGAGAATAGCATATTTAGGATCTTCGCAAAGATAGGGGGGCGTAGCCTTCGAGCAACCCGCACTGTCCTGATGAGCGAATGACTCCCTCGTTCTTTCCCACAAAAAAAGCGCACCAGTACTTCGTACGGTGCGCTTTCGTCTAGTATGTCATGGAGGATTACACTTCCAAAAGGAGACGTGCCGGGTCTTCGAGGAGTTGCTTAACGCGGACCAAGAAGCTGACTGATTCGCGGCCGTCAATGATGCGGTGATCGTAGGAGAGAGCCACGTACATCATCGGGCGGATGACCACTTGGCCATTTTCGGCTACGGGGCGCTCGACAATGTTATGCATGCCTAGAATGGCGGATTGAGGTGCGTTGATGATCGGCGTGGACATCATCGAACCAAATACGCCACCATTTGTAATCGTGAACGTACCACCGGTCATTTCTTCAATGGTTAGCTTGCTTTCGCGCGCCTTGGTCGCCAAGGCAATCACTTCTTTTTCGATTTCATGCAAGGAGAGGGATTCTGCGTTGCGAATGACTGGGACGACCAATCCTTTGGGTGCGGATACCGCTATCGAAATGTCGACGAAGTCGCTATACACAATCTCGTTTTCCTCAATGCGTGCGTTAACCGCGGGCCACTCTTTGAGTGCGGTGCAGACCGCTTTGGCAAAGAAGGACATAAATCCAAGGCCAACGCCGTGTTTTTCCTTAAAGGCCTCTTTGTATTTGGTCCGTAGATCCATAATGGGCTTCATGTTGACCTCGTTGAAGGTGGTCAGCATAGCGGTTTCGTTCTTGACGGTCACCAACCTCCGGGCTACGGTCTTGCGGAGGGAAGACATTTTTTCGCGACGCTCGTTGCGAGCTCCTGGCGCCGCTGCCGGCTGGGCTGGCTTGGGGGCTGGAGCTTCCGCTTTTGGCTCGGGCTTTTTGGCCGCAGCCTTCTCTGCGTCCGCTTTCGTGATGCGCCCGTCTTTCCCACTTCCCTCGATGGCGGCCGGATCAATGCCTTTTTCGCGAAGGACTTTCGCCGCGGCGGGTGAGGCGGTACCCGTAGCATAATTACTTTGTTGGGCCGGTTCCGGTGTAGCGTCCGCTGGTGCCGCGTCTGGCTGGGCGTCGCTCTTTTCAGTATCGTCTTTCTTTGCGGCCGGTGCGTCACCGGCTTCGATACGGCCTACGAGCGCGCCGATTTCCAAGGTGTCGCCCTCTTCGGCAACTATGCGCAAGATTCCTGCTTTCTCGGCAGGAAGCTCGAACGTTGCCTTGTCGGATTCCAATTCAGCGATGTTCTCGTCCATTTCGACGTAATCGCCATCTTGCTTCAACCATTGGGAGAGCGTGACTTCTGAGATGGATTCGCCTACGGTAGGAACTTTGATTTCTATGCTCATCGTGTTGTTGTGTTGGGTGCTCTGTGTATGTTGACTAATCTACTTTTTTTGCTTCAGCGACATTCTTTTTGACTTTCTTCCGAACCTCGGGACCTGCGGACGCCACTTCAAAGGCGCGGCTGACTAATGACAGCTGCTGTGCAATATGCTGTTTCGGATATCCGGTGGCTGTACTGCTACTTTCCTTTCTGGAGATAATGTCTAACGTCACGTTTCGGTTCCGCAGTTTGCGGCAGATATACGGCCATGCGCCCATGTTTTCCGGTTCTTCCTGTACCCAGTAGAAATCCACGGCATTCTTGTACTTATAGCGGATCGCGCGCAGCTTATCCATGGGGATGGGGTAGAGCTGCTCCACGCGTACGATGGCCACGTCTTTGCGTTGGTCTGCCTGTTGTTTTTCCAATAGATCGTAATACACTTTTCCGGAGCAGAACAGTACGCGCTTCACATCGGCCGACTTCACGTACGAGTCGTCAATCACCTCCTGGAAGCTCGTATTCGTCGAAAACTCGCTCACGTCACTCACGACCTTCGGATGCCTTAGCAAGCTCTTCGGCGTGAACACGATCAACGGTTTGCGGTATTCGCGTTTCAGCTGCCTGCGCAATACGTGGAAGAAGTTTGCCGGTTGCGTACAGTTTACAACCTGCATATTATTTTCGGCACACAACTCCAGGAAGCGTTCGATCCGGGCTGAGGAGTGCTCAGGCCCTTGGCCTTCAAAGCCGTGTGGAAGCAGCATAACCAGCCCGTTTGATCGCCTCCACTTTGTTTCCGCGCTCGATATATATTGGTCGATGATAATTTGCGCTCCATTAAAGAAGTCACCAAACTGTGCCTCCCAAATCGTCAGGGCATGGGGGTTAGCCAGTGCATACCCGTATTCAAAGCCCAATACGCCGTATTCAGACAGGTGGGAGTTGTAAATGTTGAACAAATGCTTGCCTTTGATCTGGTGCAGCGGGATGTATTCCTCCTCGGAATCTTCAAGCGTCAGGATAGCGTGGCGATGCGAGAACGTTCCGCGCTCCACGTCTTGGCCACTGATACGTACCCGTTTTCCTTCGTCGAGCAGTGTAGCGTAGGCCATCAATTCAGCCATCGCCCAGTCAAAGGTTTTCTTCTCCACCATTTTTAGCCGTTCCTCAAAGAGGCGTACGGTCTTTCTGAAAAACTTCTTGTCGGACGGAAGGGTGCTAATCTCTTTTGCCAGACGCAAGAACGTGCTTTGCGGCACGCCTGTTTTTGCCGGTACGAAGATGTCCTCGTATTTGGCGCGGCGAATGCCCGACCATGCTCCGGAGAACATCGGATTCTCTTGATCGATGCTTTCTTCTTCCTTCGACTCGTCCAAGCGCTTCTGCAGGAGGGCGCGGAACTTCTTTTCCATCTCCTGCGCCAGGTTGGCGTCTACGCTGCCGTTTTCCAACAGCTTTTTGTTGTATATCTCCCGTGGGTTGGGATGTTTTTCAATGATTTTGTACAGCAGGGGTTGGGTAAATTTGGGCTCGTCAGCCTCGTTATGACCGTAGCGACGGTAGCACAACAAGTCGATGAACACGTCCGTGTTGTAACGCTGACGGTATTCCACCGCCAAATTGATGGCGTATACCAGCGCCTCTACATCATCGCCGTTTACGTGGAACACCGGCGACAAGGTTACCTTGGCGATGTCCGTACAGTAGGTCGACGAACGGCCGTCCCGGAAGTTGGTGGTGAATCCGACTTGGTTGTTAACCACAATGTGAATTGTGCCACCCGTTTTAAATCCTTCCAGTTTCGACATCTGGATCACCTCGTATACGATGCCTTGCGCCGCAATGGCGGCGTCGCCGTGGATGAGGATAGGGGCAATCCGGCTAGAATCGCCACCATATTTCATGTCGATTTTGGACCGTACGATCCCTTCTACGACCGGGTCCACCGCCTCGAGGTGAGAAGGGTTTGGTACCAAGCTCAGGTGGACGTCTTTGCCACTGTCGGTTTTGATATCGGTCGAAAAGCCCAAGTGATACTTCACGTCGCCACCAAAGTCTTGCTGCGGATCGTCGCTATACGTTTTTCCTTCGAACTCCGAGAACACGCTTTCGTACGACTTACCCATGATGTTGGTCAAGACGTTGAGTCGACCCCGGTGGGCCATACCGATGACGAATTCTTCGATGCCCAGGTCGGCACCGCGGTTAACGACTGAGTCCAGTGCCGGAATCAAGCTTTCAGCCCCTTCGAGCGAGAAGCGTTTCTGACCGAGAAATTTGGTGCCGAGGAAACTTTCGAAGACGACCGCCTCATTGAGTTTTTGCAAGATTCGCTTTTTCTTTTCAAGGGAGAAATTAGGCGTATTGCGCTCGCTTTCCATCCGTGTGGTCAGCCACTTCACTTTTTCGGGATGACGCACGAAAAAGAACTCCGCCCCGATTGAGCGGCAGTACGTGTCTTCGAGCAGTTGGCGGATTTCCCGCAGGGTGGCAGGTCCTAGGCCGACTTCGACACCCGCATTGAAAACGGTGTCCATGTCCTCTTCGGACAGGCCGAAAGTCGCCAATTCCTTGCCCGGATAATATTTTCGGCGCTGCCTTACCGGATTGGTTTGGGTGAAAAGATGTCCGCGGTCGCGATAGCCATTGATCATGTTGAGGACGTTGATTTCTTTCAACACATGGTCGGGCGTCA
Organism: uncultured Sphingobacteriaceae bacterium; assembly: GCA_964423925.1. GTDB lineage: Bacteria > Bacteroidota > Bacteroidia > Sphingobacteriales > Sphingobacteriaceae > CAYRGQ01. The sequence goes on from CAYRGQ010000001.1 coordinate 52,469, forward strand.
CCGGCTGATCGGCGCTGCCGTTCTGGCCAAACTCGAATCCCTCGAAGAACTTTTGCCAGCCAAAATCAACCGAATCCTTATCCTCGTTGTACGCTTGGTACAATGACTCGATGTAGGCCGGATCCGCGTTGCTTATATACGAAAACTTGCTCATTTGTTTGATTATACGAAAAGATACACAAAGTTATAAATTATTGCTGCATGCCATAGCATATAAGTTATATATAATGCAAAATTGAAGCCAAATCAGCCTCGCGAAAACGTGCACGAAGTTTTGTCCTGGGTATCTGCAGGCGCGGTGTTGGGTGTGTCAATTGGGATTAATCAATCATTTCTGCCAGGGATGGTTCAAGCCGACGCATCAGCCGTTGCCAATCGACGGGTTTGTTTTCGCGGGCACTGCTGCCCACGCCTGCGATATGGGCCCAGTTGCCATAATTGGTGGATGGATTGTAATCGATGAGCTTTTCCTCAAACCACGCCGCGCCCTGCAGCCAAGGCACCCGCAATTCTTGAGTCAAGTAAGCCGCTACGAGCACGCGCATTTCGGTCGGAACCCAGCCCGAGGTGTTCAGTTGGCGCATACCGTGGTCTACCAGCGGAACACCCGTGCGTGCGTCTTTCCACTGTTCGAAGTATTCGTCATCCGTCCGCGTTTCATAGGGCAGTTTCTCGGCGAAGCCTTGTGCCTGAAAAAACCTATTCCCGTGTTTCTTGAACATAAAACGATAATAGTCGCGCCACAGCAATTTTAAGATGTTAGCTTCGGTTTGTTTTTTGCCCAAGCGGACTTCGGCGGCCTTTAACTCATGGAATAGTAGGTTGGGGGATAACGCGCCCACCGCCACGTGCGGCGACAATTGGCTGTACGCAAGCGTATGCTGTGGCTTGCTGAGAAAGGCCTCCATCGCTTGCAATGCTGCATCTTCACCACCCTGCATTGGCAGCTCGGCGGCTTGCGCTATATTTTCATCGCAGTACCCTAGTTCGCTAAGCGTGGGCACTGTCGTGGGCGCCAATTCGGCCGGCACTACGATCCGTTCGGGCGACGCCAGGGTGGGGCGAATACTGCTTTCGCGCTCCGCCTTTTTGCGGAACGTAGCGAAAGAATCAGGGATGTCTTTTATAGGAAAGGGCAAGTCCTCTTTGTGGTAGAGCGTGTGCCCGATAAAATGTTTTAGATTAATCTGTTGCTTCCAAAGGGCTGCCTCAACCCACGCGGAGACTTGCGTTTCTTCGAATGCCACTTCGCGATGATGGTACACCTCATCCGCCTGATACCGGAGGGTCAGTTCAGGCAAGATCTCTTCGGGTTTGCCCAGCGCGATGAACAAGTCGCCGCCCAACGCCTGCATCGCCTGCTTGAGCGCAGCTACGGTTTCAAGCAAGAAGGCGGCGCGGAGGACTCCGGTCTTTTGTGTGCCGAATAAACCTTCGCCGAAATGCCTCGGGTCGAAGCAATACACAGGAATCACGCACCCCCCTTGCTCCGCCGCGCGAAGCAATACCTCATTATCGTGAATACGCAAGTCGTTCCTAAGCCAAGCTAGAATAGTCTTCCCCCTCATTTTACGCTCCTGTAATCGATGTGTTGCTAAGTTGCACAAATATAGACTATTATGGCATTAAAACGGCCAAATGCCGTGTTCTGACGCAAATATTGACAATAAATCCACAATTGTGCATAATTGCCGGAAAGGTTCGGGACGGAGGTTCCGCACGTTAGTTCCAATCCCATTTTTTTCAGAATTCCATAAACTAATTCGTGTAAAATCTGTACTAATACTATGATCGTGTTATTTTTGTCGGGATGACTAACTTTTCGGGGTGTGTAGACTATGGATGTATTGATAACAGGCCTTAATAATTACCTGGCTCAAGACGTAGCCATTTGCCTGGCGGGGTACGACTACCAAGTCACTTGCTTGGTACGCAATAAACGCCACGTCAGCCGTGTGGCGGATGGCAAGTACGGGATCAATTTGGTAGAGGCGAACTTATTTCGCGACGGGCAGGATATTCGTATTCCCGAGCAGACCAATGTGGCTTTGTTTTTTAGCCAGGCCCCCGTTAATGATACTGAATTGCGCATCAGCATGGACATGTTGGCGCTTGATCGTTACCTCCAGATTCTGAAGCAGGCACGATGCGAGCACCTTATTTACGTCACAAAGTTATTGGATGATGGGCGCCTCGACCTCATTCGTCGCCACCTTTTTAATTCGGGTTTTACACACACCATCGTACGCGTTAGCAACATCATCGGCAAAGGTTCGTCGCTGATGCGGGTGTTCTCGCGATTGGAGCGCCGCCCGCTGATCATGTTTTCGAGGGAATTCGAAAAGTATAAGTGCCAGCCTGTGGCCTTGTCAGACGTTTGTCGCATCCTACATGGTATTATGCTAAATCCCCAAATTTACGGCCAGATACTCGATATCGGAGGAGACGAGGTGATGACGTATAGGGTGATGTTCGAACGGTATCTTCGCGTTATCAACCGCCCACTGCCGGCCGTGCGTCTGCCGTTGAGCAGTTCCCGCGTCACCGCTTGGGTCTATCGTTATTTTTATCGGTTGGAACATGATTTAGTGGAGGCCTTGGAGGCAAATATCGGCCACGATGTCGTGTGTACGCATGGCGAAATTGCGGCGACGCACCCCATGGAGATGCTCTCGTTCGAAGAGGCCGTTCGTAAGGCGGTGGGATTGGTAGGTAAAGACAATAATTCCGGACGGACTAAGAAAAATTTTCAGTTATCCGATGAATAACCGTGTGTTAATTACTGGGGGTAGTGGATTGGTTGGCCGGCATCTTTGTCAGGAGCTTGCGGACCGAGGTTATTGGATCAATGTACTGACACGCGCCACGGATATGACGGACCAAGGACGCCTTCGGTATTTCAACTGGGACGTCGAGAAGGGCCGTATCGATCCCGCCTGCCTAGAGGGAGTGAACTACGTAATCCACCTGGCCGGCGAAAACATTGGTGCACTGCCCTGGAGCAACCGCCGCAAGGAAGCCATCGTCGATAGTCGTATAGATCCCATCGCGATTTTGTATCGGCACATGGAAACCACGCCAAACCACGTAAAAGCTGTCATCTCTGCTTCGGCTACGGGATATTATGGCGACCGGGGTGCTGAATTACTTACCGAGGAGCATGCGCCTAAAAAAGGTTTTTTGGGCGATACGTGTGTGCGGTGGGAGCGGGCCGTGCAAGAAGGGCAACGGCTAGGTTTGCGTACCGTCAGCCTTAGAAGCGGGGCGGTATTGGCTGCGAAGGGGGGTATGTACGGCAAGATTCGTTCGCTGGCGCGTGCGGGGTTGGGAGTGGTTTTCGGAAACGGGCGACAGTACCTTCCCTGGGTGCATATCGATGATGCCGTACAAGCTTATATCCATGCGATGGAAAACCCCGCAATGATTGGCGCCTACAACCTGGTTGCGCCGGAACAAATCACGCTGGGGGAGTTCACCAAGCAGGTTGCCGCATTTTTTGGAAAAACCATCTGGATACCACCCATTCCCGTTACTTTGCTTAAAATCGTGATAGGGCAAATGAGCCAAATATTGCTTGATAGTACCCGAGTGTCAGCCGACAAGTTGATAGCTTCGGGGTTCAAATTTCGCTATCCCATGCTGCGTAGCGCTATTGACCAATGCGAGCGCCCGGCAACTGCTGACTAGGTTAACCTAGCGGTCTGTCTCCTGTCCGATGGCCTCGATGACAACTTTACCGCCCCGACCAGGGGTCCCGGAATAAATCATGCCTTGTGGCAAAGCTGCTAAGGGCCTTCCGATGATGGAGGGGTTGATGCGTCCGTAGATGTTTCGAATTTCCGACTGGGGGTTGTTTCGGTATCCGCCTGCTCGGGTGTCAATGGCGACGTAATGTCGGTCGCGACGGTTCTCGGATTGGGGTGCAATGCCCGCTTCGTCGTAGCGCAGGGTTACGTCGCCGCCATTTCCGTTAGGATGGGTCCGAAAGCCGTTGTTGGCATCCATGCCACCGGCGAGGACGAATAGCGACCCCAGCTCGTCAAATCGAATGTCGATATCGAAATCGGTTCCGTTGTTTTTTCCATCATTACCGAAAATAGACGCCCCTTTCCCAATGTCGGCATGTTTGACCACCAAATTTACGGCCTTCTTTCCGACGAATCGGATGCTGGAACGGTCCGCCATGATGAGCGTATCGATGTACACCGTTAGGGTGGAGTCGCCACGGGCGAACGTTTCATTGTCACGTTTTCCGATTTCTAACTTGGTGAGGTGGACCGTGTTGCGTTCCTGCTCTTGGCCGATGGCCGATGCCGCGATCAGCATGATCAGGCTTGCGATGAGCGTTTTCATATCATTCTCCTTAATTGCCTACCTAGTTTAGACAACCAGGCAGGCAAAAAGGTTTAATGGATATCGTGAGGCCGGCGGGGTGCCGGCCTATAAAATGGCGAGCTGCTAGGACAAGCCCAGCAATTCCCGATTGAGTGCTTTGTCTACACCCGACGCTGCGAAGTCGTCGAAGGCTTTGTCGGTCACCTCGATGATGTGTTTTTGAATGAACGGTGCGCCTTCGCGAGCACCGGCTACCGGATGCTTGATGGCGCATTCCCACTCCATCACGGCCCAGCCGTCGTAGTCGTAAGTGCTCAGTTTGGAGAAGATTCCCTTGAAATCAACCTGGCCGTCGCCCAACGAACGGAATCGACCTGCGCGGTTTGCCCAATCCTGGTAGCCACCGTACACGCCTTGACGGCCTGAGGGATTAAACTCGGCGTCCTTGACATGGAACATCCGGATTCGCTCATGGTAAATATCGATAAATGACAGGTAATCCATGCACTGCAATAGGAAGTGGGAGGGATCGTATAGTATGCAGGCGCGCTTGTGTCCGCCTAGTTTTTCGAGGAACATTTCATAGCTCACGCCATCGTGCAGATCTTCGCCCGGGTGGATTTCGTAACAAACGTCCACGCCTTGTTCGTCGAATGCGTCAAGGATGGAGCGCCAACGGGCTGCCAGCTCGCTGAATCCGTCGTCTACCAGGCCGGCGGCGCGCTGCGGCCAAGGATATACGGTGGGCCAGAGGAGTGCGCCACTGAAGGTGCCGTGAACATTTAGTCCCAAGTTGCGCGATGCTTTCGCGGCATATTTCAATTGCTGCACGGCCCATTCCTGACGGGCAGCGGGATTTTTATGGTGCTCGCTCGGCGCGAATCCGTCAAACAGCCGATCGTAGGCGGGGTGTACCGCCACGAGCTGTCCTTGCAGGTGCGTGGATAATTCCGAAATACTCAGGCCGGCAGCTTCCACGGTGCCTTTGATTTCGTCAGCATAGTCTTTGCTTTCAGCAGCTTGTTGCAGATTGATGATACGGCTGTCCCACGTCGGTATCTGTACGCCTTTGTAGCCTAGTGATTTTGCCCATTCGCAAATCGATGCTAAGCTGTTAAACGGCGCTTCGTCACCAAGAAATTGAGCTAAAAAGATTCCTGGACCTTGGATTGTTTTCATATGGGTCTATCTGTTTTAAGGTTTTAATAATGTATGCCTCCCAAAAGTATAAAATATATAGGGATTTCCCACTCGTGCAACATCGGCAAAAAAATCCGTCTGTTGTAACATCGACGGCATTTGCCGACTCTTATGCAAGAAGGCCAACAAACGGCCAGTATTCATCACACATGACAAAAACGTAACCTTATTCACATGAACAAAATGATGTTGTTGCCTGCACTGCTGCTTTGGGCGGCCGGGGCATCGGCGATGGACCTGACTGTCCGGTATACAGCCTATGCTGATACGGTGAAACCGAAGCAGGACACGACAAAGCTGGCAGACACCACACAAGTGGCCGTTGCCGACACGGTTAAAAAGAAAGAGGACGAAGGACCCAAGAAACCAACCGTAGCGGAAAAAGTGAAAGCAAGCGAGAAAATTGATGGGCTATTTGCGCTTTACCAAGACACGACCAACGGCAGCGTGCAGTTGTATATTCGCAAGGACCAGATTGGCCAGCCGCTAATTTACCAGAGTTTCTCGATGAGCGGTCCTACCTCGTTGTATCTTAATCAGAACATGATTCGGAATACTTGGCTGTTCACCATCGAGAAATCCCTGGACCGAATCGAATTTGTCCAGCAAAACACCTCTTTTTATTACGATCCGGACAATGCAGTCAGCCGCGCGGCAAACGTGGACGTGGCCGCCTCCATTTTTTTCATGGAAAAGATTTCTGCCGAGGATGATGATGGATACCTCATCTCCGTGGATGGACTTTTTCTGAGTGACAAGCTCGACCCGGTTAAGCCTACCCCCAGTCCGGGTACGCCTCCCGGCGCCGTGTTTAATCTTGGTAATTTAAATCCCGCTAAATCGAAATACGAGAAGATTCGGTCATTTCCTGGAAATACCGATGTGGTCGTGAACTTAGCTTACGACAACCCCGTACCGCTAAATTCGGGTGGCAAGGACATCACCGACGCACGTTACGTCTCCGTATCGATGCAACACTCGTTTTTGGAGGTGCCGGACAATAATTTTCGAGCGCGCCGCGACGACCCTCGCGTCGGCTATTTTGGAGCGGAAGTGAACGACCTTACCTCGACATCGGCGACACCGTACCGTGATTTCATCAGCCGTTGGAACCTCGAGAAAAAGAACCCGAAGGCCAAGGTCAGCGAGCCGGTAGAGCCTATCGTTTTCTGGATTGAGAATACAACGCCGGTAGAATATCGCGAAATCGTGAAGGAAGCGGGCGAAAAGTGGAACGAGGCATTCGAGGCGGCCGGCTTCAAAAATGCCATTGTCATGAAGCAAATGCCTGACGATGCCGACTGGGATCCCGCGGATATCGCTTACAACGTCATCCGATGGGTGTCGTCGCCGTATCCGACTTACGGCGCCATTGGACCTAGTTTCTTCAACCCGTTGACGGGCCAGATTTTAGGTGCGGATATCACGGTGGAGTGGCGCTCAGGAGCGGGCGTGAGTGTGATGGATGAACTATACAACGGCGCTGTAGCTACCTCGGTAGAACTCCCGTGGGAAGAAACCGAACAATTGGTTTCCCACCGCGATATGAATTCTTATCCAGGTTTTCACCGAAACCACGTGGCTACTTGTATGTTAGCTCAAACATTGGCTGCGCAGTATCAAGTAGGCCTGGCGTCGATAGAGGCCCTAGACGTCAATCTGTCGCCTGCTGCGCGCGAAGCGGAGGTGAAAGAGATGCACAAACAATTCCTCTATTACCTCATATTGCATGAGATGGGCCATACGCTCGGGTTGAACCACAACATGAAGGCCAGCCAGATGCTGAGCCCCGATGAGCTCAACGACCGATCGATTACCCGCAAATTGGGCGCGCAGGGCTCCGTGATGGATTACCCAAGCATCAACGTAAGCCTCGACCGTAGCCAGCAAGGTGATTACTACACCACTAAAGTGGGACCTTACGATATCTGGGCAATCGAATATGGTTATACTCCTTTCTCCGAAGAGGAGGAAGAGGCCGGGCTGCAACGCATTCTGAGCCGGAGCACGCATCCGCACCTCACCTTTGGCAACGACGCGGACGACATGCGTAGCCCAGGGAAAGCCATCGACCCGCGAGTGAACATCAATGACAATTCCAACGATATGTTTACCTACGGCGAGCGGCGGTTTCAACTGGTCAATTCACTTATTCCGAAGTTGAAAGATCGCTACAGCAAGCCTGACCAAAGCTACCACGAACTTCGCCAACGCTACCTACAGGTGAATGCGCAGCGCGTTGACGTGGCCAACGCCCTCAGCCGTTACATCGGAGGCGTGTACGTGGATCGGAGTTTCGTAGGCCAGGAGACGGACGTGCCGCCGTTCACACCGGTGTCGGAAGCTGATCAGAAGCGCGCATTAAGCTTGTTAAATACGTATATCTACGCGCCGAATGCCTTCGATGCAGACGCAGCGCTGTATCCCTATTTGCAACAGCAACGGCGCGGGTTCAATTTCATGAGCGGAACGGAGGATTTTAAGGTGCAAACCACCTACATGAGCGTACAGCTTAATACGCTCGCGCATATCCTTCACCCCACGACCTTGACACGGATGAGCAATAGTGCCATGTACGGCAACACCTATTCGGTGGCTTCCATGATGGAAGACTTAAGTGGCTACATTTTTGATTCGGATATGGGGCAAGACGTCAATGTGGTTCGCCAAAACCTGCAAACGGAGTATGTCAAAGCAACCACACGCATCTTGGATGCGGATAGTTATGACAACGTGAGCAAGGCCGCGGCCTTGTATACCTTGCGCAACCTGCGCGGGACGTTGGGCCAGCACTTGGCGACAGGGGATACCCAAACACAGGCGCACCGCGCGAATTTGGCATTCCTCATCGATAAGGCACTCTCTGTACACGACTAACGGATTTTTTTGTAATAATTTGATGATTGGTCGCCGGCTCCTCCTAGGGGTCGGCGATTTTTTTTAGGGCGTGGCTGTCCGTTAGGCAAGCTTGTATTTCCACGCAACTTTGCCTAGTTTTGCTGTTCAAAAAGCAAATCACCATGCAATACGACGTTATAGTAATCGGAAGTGGTCCTGGCGGTTACGTTGCGGCCATTCGCTGCGCGCAATTGGGCTTGAAAACTGCTATTATAGAAAAGTACGGTACGTTTGGGGGCACTTGCCTTAACGTCGGATGCATACCTTCCAAGGCGCTGCTCGACTCATCTGAGCATTATCACAACGCCGCGCATCGCTTTGAGGCGCACGGCATCCAATTGAGCAACCTCAAGGTCGATATGAAGAAGATGATTGCTCGAAAGGATGACGTCATCGCACAGAATACCGCGGGAATCGCCTTTCTGTTCAAGAAAAATAAGATCGACAGCTACCAAGGAGTAGGTTCTTTCGTGGATAAGAACACCGTCAAGATTGTCAGTTCGGAGGGCAAGGAGGAGCAAATTACGGGTAAAAACGTGATTATTGCCACCGGCTCCAAGCCTACGGCACTGCCCTTCTTGCCAATCGACAAGAAGCGCATCATCACCTCAACGGAAGCGCTCTCTTTGCAGGAAGTTCCCAAGCAGCTAGTGGTCATCGGCGGCGGCGTAATCGGGTTGGAGCTCGGTTCGGTATATGCGCGTTTGGGCACGAAGGTGACCGTCGTGGAATACGAGAAATCCATCATCCCGACTATGGACGGTGGCTTAGGCAAGGAACTTCAGCGTGTGCTGAAGAAGACGCTCGACTTTGAATTCTTGCTAGGACATAAAGTCACCGGAGCCACGGTGAAAGGAAAGAAGGTGACCGTATCGGCCGATAACGCAAAAGGCGAAGCGGTGAGCGTTGAGGGGGACTACTGTATCGTAGCAGTGGGACGCACGGCCTACTCGGAAGGCCTCGGGCTGGAAAATATCGGTATTAAGCTGGAAGAACGTGGCAATAAAATACCTGTCAATGAGCATTTAGAAACTACCGTGGCGGGTGTGTACGCGATTGGCGACGTGGTGAAAGGCGCGATGCTCGCCCATAAAGCTGAGGACGAAGGCGTGTATGTAGCCGAGCGTATCGTCGGTCAAAAACCACATATCGATTATAACTTGATTCCCGGCGTAGTGTATACGTGGCCGGAGGTGGCCAGCGTGGGCAAGACCGAAGAACAGTTGAAAGAAAGCGGTCGTAAGTATAAGGCCGGTTCGTTCTCCTTCAAAGGGAGCGGTCGGGCGAAAGCGAGTATGGATACCGACGGTTTCGTCAAGGTGCTGGCCGATGCCGAAACGGATGAGGTCTTGGGTGTGCACATCATTGGTCCTCGTGCTGCGGACGTCATCGCGGAGGCCGTCGTTGCGATGGAGTTCCGGGCGTCAGCCGAAGATATCGCGCGCATTTGCCATGCTCATCCGACCTACAGCGAGGCGCTCAAGGAAGCCGCATTGGCCGCTACCGCTAACCGCGCCATACACGCTTAGCAAACCGGTTTTTCCGCACTGCGATGACTATTGGGGACGTACGAGCTGAGGAAATCTGTAGCGTGAACAAGTCGATTGCGCTAAAATGTCGCCAGATTTTACAAAATAGTGCTATCTTTATGCTGTGTCGGGTTTGAGGCGACGGGATCGTTCGGATGCGCATGCTGACGGACATTATCTGTTGCCACAAGCCCAGGTTATCGAGTGTCATGAGCCAAAATAAACCCGTTACCATCAAGGAAATTGCCCGTCGACTCAAAATATCGACGTCCACGGTTTCGCGCGCACTAAATGACCACCCCAGCATAGGGTGGGCGACGACGACCCGGGTTAAGCGCATGGCGGAAGAGCTCAACTACGTCCCTAACCAAACGGCGATTTTCTTTAAACAGCGTAAAACCTTTACAGTCGGCGTTGTCCTGCCTAGCCTTTCCGAACCTTTCTTTTCGTCGGCGATCAGCGAAATCGAGAACTATGCCAACGAAAAGAAATATACGGTCATCATGGGCCAGTCGTTGGACGATCCTGAGCGAGAAACCCGTATTGTGGAAAAGATGAAAGAGCACCGGGTAGACGGGATTCTGATGTCGCTCAGCAAGAATACGCAGGATTTCGGGTTTATTGAGTCGCTGCGGACGGCAGGAATCCCGATTGTTTTCTTTGATTGCGTACCCGACCTGACTGATGCACACCGTGTGCGGTGCAATCTGGAAACGGGCATGCTGCAAGCCATCGATCTGTTTATTTCCTGCGGACACAGCCATATTGCGCTTATTAATGGCCCAGCGCTTTTGCCAGCCTCCATCGAGCGGCGGGAGGCCTATAAAAAAGGACTTGCCGAACACGGGTTGGCCGATGTAGACGAGTACCTCGTCGATACGGATCTCACGCAGCAGGGAAATGAGGAGGCCATTAATAAGTTACTCAATCTGTCCTTGCGCCCCTCTGCCATCATCTGTTTTAATGATTTCGTCACCCTCGATGTGATGAAGTGTGTGCGGCAACGCGGCATCGCGCTAAACCAGGATCTGTTTTTTATCAGCTTCGCGAACTATCCGCTTTGGCAATACATGGAAAATCCACCACTGGCTTCCATCGAGCAGTTCCCCGATAAACAAGCGCAGAAAGCTACTGAAATCCTCTTTGGTCTTATCGACGGTAGCGACGACAAACAACCCCAGCACGTAATTTTCGAATCCAGTATGATTCCCCAGGGCTAAGGGCGCCAGCAATCTCGTTTTCGGCATATGCGTGGGCATGGCCATGTCCGCGGCGGCCTTACCTTGTGCTGTAGGCTCGTCAAAAATTTGTAATTTCGCCGTTCTTAATTTAAGCCATCGACAACATGGAATACAATCATAAGGCAATCGAGCACAAATGGCAGCGGTTTTGGGCCAGCAATCAGACCTATCGCGTAAGCAACGATCCGGACAAGCCTAAATATTATGTCCTGGATATGTTCCCTTATCCCTCGGGGGCAGGATTGCACGTGGGGCATCCGCTCGGCTATATCGCGTCTGATATTTTTGCACGCTACAAGCGACTGAAAGGGTTTAATGTGCTTCATCCGATGGGCTACGACTCATTCGGTCTGCCTGCGGAGCAGTACGCCATACAAACCGGTCAGCACCCGGCCATCACCACCGAAACCAATATCAACCGCTATCGTCAGCAACTAGATAACATGGGTTTTTCCTATGACTGGAGCCGCGAGGTACGGACGAGTGACCCTAACTACTACAAGTGGACGCAGTGGATTTTTATGCGTCTTTTTGATAGCTGGTACAATAAAGCAACCGACAAAGCGGAGCCCATCGCGACCTTGGTGGTGCACCTTGAACGACAAGGCAGTGCGGGCTTGGAAGCGGCCTGTGATGATGACACGCGCTCGCTCACCGCTGCGGAATGGGCTAGTCTCGGCCACCGAGCACAGCAGGAAGAACTGCTAAAATACCGTCTGGCGTACCTGCGCGAGAGTACGGTCAATTGGTGTGCGGCGCTAGGTACTGTTCTCGCCAACGATGAGGTTATTAATGGCGTATCCGAACGGGGCGGTTACCCCGTAGAACGCAAGAAGATGCTTCAGTGGAGCATGCGGATTACGGCCTATGCCGAACGTTTGCTGTCGGGCTTGGACACCATCGACTGGCCCGAACCGTTGGTTGAAATGCAACGCAATTGGATTGGTAAGAGCATTGGGGCGAATGTGCGCTTTAAAGTCAAAGCGGATGACGATGCCACGATTGAAGTATTCACCACCCGCGTAGACACGATTTATGGCGTAAATTGCTTGGTGCTGGCACCTGAGCATGATTTAGTCTCGCGCCTGACGACGCCCGAGCAGGAAGCTGAGGTAGTTAACTACGTGGCCCAAACCAAGAAAAAATCAGAGCTGGACCGTATGGCTGATACCAAAAACGTGTCGGGCGCATTCACGGGAAGTTTTGCGGTTCACCCGCTCACAGGGAAGGATGTCCCCATTTGGGTGGCCGATTACGTCTTGGCTAGCTACGGCACGGGGGCGGTCATGTCGGTCCCTTCGGGCGACCAGCGCGATTACCTGTTTTCTACGCACTTTGGCCTGCCCATCACACCGATTTTAGATGCCCAAGTGTTGGACGGCGAAGCAGACCCAACCAAAGAAGGACGATATATCAATTCGGATTTAATCAATGGCTTGACCTATGGCGATGCCGTTCCTCTGTTGATCCAAAAGCTTGAAGAACTTGGCGCAGGAACCGCTCGGGTGAATTACCGCCTGCGCGATGCGGTTTTTGGCCGGCAGCGCTATTGGGGAGAGCCCGTCCCCGTCTACTTTAAAGACGGTTTGCCTTATTTGATCGATGAATCGGAACTGCCGCTTTTGCTGCCGGAGGTCGATAAATACCTGCCCACGGAAACCGGCGAGCCACCCTTGGGGCGGGCAAAAGACTGGAAATACCAAGCACAGTATGCTTACGAATTGAGTACCATGCCCGGTTGGGCCGGATCGAGCTGGTATTGGTACCGCTATATGGATGCGAAAAACGACGGCGCATTCGCGTCGCGGGAGGCAGTCGAATACTGGCGGGATGTTGACCTGTATATCGGCGGTTCCGAACACGCGACGGGTCACTTGCTTTACAGCCGATTTTGGAATAAGTTCCTCAAAGACTTAGGGTACGTACCGGAAGAGGAGCCCTTTAAAAAGCTGATCAACCAAGGTATGATCCAAGGCCGGAGCAATTTTGTGTACCGTGTGCTGGATGAAGACGGAAACGGCACGAATGAATTCGTATCGGCGGGCTTGAAGGACGCATACCGCACGGTGCCCTTGCACGTCGACGTCAACATCGTTCACCACGATGTGCTGGACATTGAAGCGTTCAAACGTTCGCGTCCGGATTTTGCGGATGCGAGCTTCATTCTTGAAAACGGCAAGTACCACTGCGGTCACGAAGTGGAAAAGATGTCCAAGTCAAAATACAATGTCGTCAATCCGGACGATATAATCGAACAGTTCGGAGCCGACACCTTGCGCCTCTACGAGATGTTTTTGGGCCCGTTGGAACAGAGCAAGCCCTGGAACACCAATGGCATCGAGGGTGTGTATAAGTTTTTGAGGAAACTGTGGCGGCTGTTTCACGATCAAGACAACAACCTGAATGTCTCGGACGCGGCACCCACGCCGCAAGAACTGAAGTCGCTGCATAAAATCATTAAAAAGGTACAGGACGACATTGAACGTTTCTCGTTCAATACCTCGGTGTCGGCGTTTATGATTTGTGTCAACGAACTGACCGACCTCAAGTGTAATAAAAAGGCGATTTTGGAGGATTTGATCATCGTGTTGCATCCATATGCGCCGCACATCACCGAAGAACTGTGGGAATTGCTTGGCCACGAAGCCGGAACATTGTCCTATGTAAGTTATCCCGTGTTCAATCCGGATTATTTGGTAGAAAGCGAATTCGCTTACCCCATTTCAATCAATGGGAAGATGCGCATGAACCTGTCTATTCCCCTCGATATGGAGCAGAAAGACGTTGAAGCCCTCGTGTTGGGCAACGAGCAGGTGCAGCATTATTTGGAGGGCAAGGCGGTGAAGAAAATTATCTTGGTGAAAGGTCGGATTGTCAATATTGTGGTGTAACGATTTACTTTCATCCTTGGACTTTAGTCCGTTTTGTTTAGATTTGTTTTTTGCGGTGTGTCTATAGCGTACGCCGTTCTAATAATCTTGGTGTGTATTTTCTAAATTATGATGAAATCTACTCGTAACGAACAATTGGCGGCGCTGAGCCGCAGACGTTTTTTAAAGAATTCCGGACTGGCACTGGCCGGAATGTCTCTATTGCCAAACGAACGCTTATTTGCCGCCGGGACCTCTAACGCGCAAGAGATTCGCGTCGGCCTGATCGGTTGCGGTGGGCGTGGCACGGGAGCGGCTATTCAAGCTCTGAATGCCGACCCCAATGTGAAGATTACGGCATTAGGAGATGTATTCGAAGACCGGTTGGAAGAGTCGCTGAACGCGTTGCGGCGCGTGGGCGCGGAACGAGTGGAGATAGGCGACAAGGATAAATATCTGGGCTTTGATGCCTACTTGGGGGTAATTGATTCAGGCGTAGACGTTGTGTTACTTTGCACGCCGCCCGCATTTCGCCCTGCGCATTTTGAAGCCGCCATCCAGGCGGGCAAGCACGTGTTCTGTGAAAAGCCCGTCGCTGTAGACGCGCCAGGCGTACGCAGTGTATTGGCCACCGCCAAATTGGCCAAAGAAAAGAATTTATGTGTGGTGTCCGGATTTTGCTTCCGCTACGAGGACAATAAGCGGGAGTTGTTCGGGCGACTGCACGCAGGGGATATCGGTGAGATTACCACCGTTTCGACATTCCGAAACGGCGGCGACCTTTGGTACCTCGACCGCCAGCCCGACTGGACGGACATGACCTATCAACTGCGTAACTGGTACTACCAAAACTGGCTTTCGGGTGATTTTATCGTCGAGATGGCGGTCCACTCGTTAGATATGATGTCATGGGCACTGGGTGATGTGCTGCCCCTGCGGGCGACCGGTACCGGCGGGCGCCAAGTGCGTACCGACGAGAAGTATGGCAATATCTACGACCATTTCGCGGTGGAGTTTGAATATCCTAATGGGGTGAAAGCATACCACTTCACGCGGCAACAGCCCGGCACAACATTCCGCAACTCCGTGGAAGTGTTTGGGTTGGAGGGGAAAGCTGCCATCGAGGTAGGTAGCCGTTATGAGATTACCGGAAAAAAACCTTGGAACCATTTCGGTAACATTAGCAACATGTACCAGACCCAGCACGACGAGCTTTTTGCGGCGATTCGCAGCGGGAAGCCGATCAATGACGGCGAGTACATGGCGAACAATACGATGTTGGCGATTTTGGCACGCGACGTGTCCTATACGGGCATCACAACCTCGTGGGAGGAAGCCCTACAGTCAAACTACGAGATGGGTCCCAAGATAGGTGAATACGACTGGAATTTGAAGTGGGAGAATCCTGAAGTAGCGATTCCGGGTGTTACGAAACTACACGCTTAAATATTCTCCGCGACAAACGCAAAGAGCTGAATAGCATGTATTTTTATCGAAATGTGATTGCGACGCAGAGGCTACGCATGATGGCCGCTGTGTTATTGGTGTCTTGGTCTCCCGCGCTGATCGCTTGCGGTGTGGCGCACCCCAATAAGCAGAAGGGGCCGACAGCCCAATCTCAAGAGGCCGCCGATCCTTATGTGCAACAAATAGAGGGATTGTCGTTGGGTATCGAGATGGTACCTGTGCCGGGTGGCACCTTCCGGATGGGCAATACCGGCGAGGCAGCCGGTAAATCCGACGAGAAGCCCGTCGTATCGGTAACCCTGGAGCCGTTTTGGATTAGCAAATTTGAGATTCCGTGGGACATCTACGAAGCCTTTGTGTTTGAGAAGGCGGATCCAACGAAAATTAAGGACGGCGCTGCGCTTGACGGCGTCACCCGGCCAACGCCTCCGTACTTGGACATGACGCTAGGCATGGGGAAGGAAGGCTTTCCTGCCATGGGCATGACGCAATACAACGCTATACAATTTTGCAAATGGCTTTACACGCGTACCGGAGTTTTCTATAGACTGCCTACGGAAGCGGAATGGGAATATGCGGCCAAGGCAGGTGCCGAAACCGACTATTACTTCGGAACGGACGCGACCCAGCTCGACGAATACGCTTGGTACGCGGCTAATAGTGACGGGAAGACCCAGCCGATCGGCAAGAAAGCACCCAATGCTTTCGGAATCCATGATATGCTGGGCAACGTAGCCGAGTGGACTTTTGACCAGTATGACGCGGGGTATTACGATTCATTAGCGACCCATAGTTCGGTAGCCAACCCGTCTAAGTTTCCGCACGACTTGTATCCGATATCCGTACGCGGGGGCTCATTTCGCGATAGCGCTGACCAGTTGCGGACGGCGGCACGCGCCTACTCGGAGCCAGCATGGAAAGCAATTGACCCACAAACACCCAAAAGCGATTGGTGGTTTACGATGACGCCGATCATTGGGTTGCGGCTCGTCCGCCCTCAAACGCCGCCCAGCTACGCGGAGATTATGGCCTATTTTGGGTTCGAGCCGATCCCCGATTATTGATAGCTAACAGCGATACAACCTCGACAGGACGGGGCATGATTATTGCAACTTGATTCTCAAGAGAAAAAAGCCTTATGTCCAAAGCGTTGTACATCATACGGCATGCTAAGTCAGATTGGGGGTTCGAGTTGAAGGACTTTGACCGACCTTTGAGTGCCCGGGGGTTTAAGGACGCTCCGGCCATGGCGAATCGCTTGCATGCACTCACTCCCGAAATAGACTGCTTGATAAGTAGTCCTGCTAAGCGTGCGATTACCACAGCACAAATATTCGCGGATGTGCTACACATCCCCATAAAAGACATCCAGACGCGCGAGTCGATTTATGAGGCCGGGGTGGAGTCTTTGTTGGGAGTCGTTAACGCCATTGACGATGCCTATGCTACCGTGGCGCTATTTGGCCATAATCCCGGCTTCACCATGCTCACTAATTATCTAGGAAACGCCAATATCTTCAATATCCCTACTTGCGGTATTGTGCGGCTGCAGTTTCCACACGCGGATAGCTGGGCCGAAGTTTCGGGCGGTACCGGAGAAACGCTTAATTTTATGTATCCCAAAGACGCTCAATAGCATGGTTGGCCTGCGGCCAGGTGTGCTTCGGGCGTTTTTATACCACCCATACGAGGGACAACAATGACGGTGGGCACAGGCCAAAATCCCGAAGTCCTGCACGCGCAGTTTATATAATTTTACTACCTTTACTTTCGGATGTCCAACAGATTAACGAAGCAAGCATCGCCATACCTCCGGCAGCATCAACACAATCCCGTTGATTGGTATCCCTGGGGCGAGGAAGCGCTGAAGAAAGCCAGGGACGAGAACAAACTCATTATCGTCAGCATCGGCTATTCGGCTTGCCACTGGTGTCATGTGATGGAGCGCGAGAGTTTTGAAAACGAAGCTATCGCTGCGGTGATGAATAAGTACTTTGTTTCGATTAAGGTAGACCGAGAGGAACGTCCGGATATCGACCAGATTTACATGTTGGCGGTCCAGCTGATGACTAATGCAGGTGGCTGGCCACTGAATTGCATTTGCTTACCAGACGCTCGACCCATCTATGGCGGCACGTATTTTAGGCCTGATGACTGGCAGCAAATCCTTCTTCAGCTGGTCGACATGTGGAACAATAAGCCCGAGGTGGCCTTCGATTATGCCGAGCGGCTCACGTCCGGCATTCAACGTGCTGAGCTCCTCCCTATCGTCCCTTTGCCGGAACGTTATACCCGAAGTCAGTTGGCTGATATCATTGGCCCATGGGTTAAGCAATTCGACAAGCGCAATGGGGGATACACCCGAGCTCCCAAATTCCCCTTGCCTAATAATTGGATATTCCTGCTTCGCTACGGTGCGCTTGCCAACGATCCCGACATCATTGACCACGTGCACCTAACCCTGCACAAAATGGCATGCGGCGGCATCTACGATCATACCGGAGGAGGTTTTTCGCGATATTCGGTGGATCATCATTGGCACATTCCGCATTTCGAGAAGATGCTTTATGACAACGCGCAGCTGGTCAGCCTGTACGCGGAAGCGTACCAACAGCGGCCCACCCCGCTTTATAAAGAAGTGGTGTTCGAAACATTAGGATGGGTGGGGCGTGAGATGGTCTCTCCCGAAGGTGGATTTTATTGTGCGCTGGATGCCGATAGCGAGGGCATCGAAGGAAAATTCTACACGTTTCAACGGGAGGAACTCGTCAGCGTCCTCGGGGCGGATGCCGAGTGGTTTATCGACTATTTTCAGGTAACGGAAGCGGGCAACTGGACGGAAGAAGAAACCAACGTACTCCACTGCGCCGTAGACAGCCAAGCAAGGGAGGGTATCTCCGCGGAAGCGAGTGACCGTCTTCGGGATGCTAAGCGACGCTTGCTTGCGTATCGCGATAAGCGTGTCAGGCCTGGACTGGATGACAAGATTTTGACGGGCTGGAACGCCATGATGCTCAAAGGCTACGTGGATGCCTATCGGGTGTTTGGCGAAAAGAGCTTCTTGGCGACGGCTTTACGCGCCGGAACGTTCATTAAGCAACATCTTTATGCGGATTCGGGAGGACTGAAGCACCAATTCGACAGGCATGGCTCGGTAATCGGGGGATTCCTGGACGATTACGCTTTCTGTGTGGAGGCATTTATCGCGTTGTACGAAGCCACTTTCGACGAGCTGTGGTTGAACGAGGCCCGTCAGCTGGCCAACTATGCCGTAGCGAATTTCCACGATGAAGATACTGGCATGTTTTTCTATACGGGTGCGACTGCAGAAGCGCTCATTGCCCGCAAGCACGAAATTATGGATAATGTAATCCCATCATCCAATTCGGCTTTCGTACGTCAGTTGTTTCGATTGGGCCTGCTTTTCGATCAGCCTGAATACACCGAATTGGCAAACCAGGCGCTGGCCAACGTTGTTGATCAGATTAAGGCCTATGGGTCGGCGTATTCCAATTGGGCGATTCAGTTGCTCGACGCGATATTCGGATGTTACGAGCTGGTACTCACCGGACCGGAGAGCCAGGCGCTTCGGGTGGCGGTTGACCAGCATTACGTGCCCAATAAGTTGATAGCGGGTGGAACGGAAGAAACATTGCCCATTCTAAAGGGAAGGGTGAGCGGGCAGACACAAGCCTTTGTCTGCAAGGATAACACATGCAGCGCTCCCGTTGTGTCCGTAGACGAACTATTGCAATTAATTACATAATCAGGATAGCGACACTATCCTATAAACAACAACAGATGACAATCGAAGCAAACAAAGTGGTGACCTTGACGTACAAGTTGCACACGGTGGTGGACGGACAAAAGACATTCGTCGAGGAAGCCGGTAAGGATAATCCACTAGACTTCCTGTATGGAGTTGGCATGATGCTGCCAAAGTTTGAAGAAAACATTGCCGGATTGAAGGCGGGTGATCGGACGGATTTTGAATTGTCCGCCGTAGATGCTTATGGCGAAAAAGACGACCGCGCGGTAGCACAGCTGCCTGCCGACATGTTTAAGGAGAGCGGTTTGCCGCCAGTAGGCGAGATCCTGCCGCTTCAAGACAACCAAGGCAATCAGTTCCGTGCCCGGGTGACCGAAGTGAGTCCCGAGGCAGTCGTGGTAGATCTAAACCACCCGATGGCCGGGCATGCCTTGCATTTTGACATTGAAATCCTGACGGTTCGCGAGGCGAACGCTGACGAGCTGGCCCACGGGCACTCGCACGGTCCTGACGGAACGCAAGGACACTAACGGCAAGGCGGAACTAAGAAAACGTCATGGGCGGCCGCGCATAATGCGTGGCCGCTTTTTTTGTGCCGGGCATGGCACACTACGCTAGGTTGCAAGTCCCAAACACGCTTTGCAGTAGGGAGTGTTAGCTGCGAAGCACCCGACTAGCCCCCTAGCATACCACCACCATGCTTGCTCGATGATGATGGGACGGCACCCTAGGCGGACTTAGTTCATCAGCAGTTCCCGCTTCGCTGGTTCGCGAGCGATCAACAGGCCTGCAGTGTCTACGTTTTTGATAAACTGGAGGATAATCCGTACGGCTTGGTAGTAGAACGCGGGCTGTATATTTTCGAAGGTGTCGTTCGGGGTATGGTAATCGGGATGGTCTTCTACCCCGAAATATACAAATGGGATGCCCAGGCGATGAAAGACGGCATGATCGCTTTGGTAGGTCCAATCGTCGCGACGTCCCAACGCGGGATCGTCATGGCCGGTCCGCAGCGCTACCTGTTCGTTTGGGATGTCGAGCCAAGGCAGCAGGTGAGGGGAGTGGAATCCGCCGGCCGCGTATAGTTCATTATTGTCGTTGCGGCTAATCATATCCATGTTGACGTTCAGGACAATGTCCTGCAGGGCAATGGGTGGATTTTCCGCGAAGGCGCGCGCACCCTGCAAGCCCGATTCCTCGGCGTCGAAGGCCGCAAAAATCAAGGTGTAGTACGGTTGTTGTTTAACGAAATAGGCCGCCAGAGACAGTAATGCTGCCGCGCCGCTGGCGTTGTCGTCTGCTCCCAAGTACAACTTTCCGTCCCGTTCGCCCAAATGGTCGTAGTGGCCTGAGATGACGATGGCCTCGTTTGTGCGGCCCGGGATATAACCGACGATGTTTTGCCCAAGCACATCATTGCGGAAGACAAACGTATCGATGTAGCTCGAACCGTAATGGTTGAGCCCGAGGCGGACAAAACGCTCAACAATATAGTCGATTGCCTTTTGGTGCCCTTCGGTGCCAGGCTTCCGCCCCTCAAATTCAGGGGAAGCCAGTGTACGGATATCCTGGATAAGCGTAGCGCTGTCCAGTCGCTGCGCAGGGGCCGTGGTGGCTAGCATGAGCAGGACGAAAATGAGTAATAGAGTTCGTGTGTGCAGCATATACGACGCGTTGGTGTATTTGCAAAGAAAGTAAGAAAACGCTAGGAACGAAAGTCGCAGCCCGCTGCAGCGAGTTTTACGGCAAAAAAATTACATGGACTGGTATTGATTTTATACGATGTCTTTCGTACTATTGTTTAAACCAAATTATGTTGCCACCATGTTTCCAGCAGAGCTTATCCCGAAGGAAGAGGTTCCTAACTACCAATTCCGCACAGCGCCCGAAAACAGGATCCGCCAGTTTGAAGACAAGTTGTCTGGCGCTATGCGCCTCGGCAACGAGTTTAAGTCCAAGGCGTTTATCGCGTTTATGACCGCCGACGGCCCCAAAGCCATCGAAACAACCGTGTGGACCGTGGCTGGTGAATACCTTCAAATCAAGGGCGGGGTACTGATTCCGTTGGCGAGTTTGTTAGACGTGGATTATTAATCCCTGCAAATCGTAGCTTTATTTTTGCAACGCAGCTAGTTGCCGTTCTGACCGGTGGCGTAGCTAGCTTTTTAATGTCCTCCATCCGAAGCGTATCCGCATCGTCGCGCACAGCGCGGGATACGCGCAAATACATGTTCTCGCCCATAGCGGGTAATATTCTTATTATCATCCTGGAGAGCTGGCGGCAGTTCCTTAATTTCGTGACTATCCTTCGGCTGCTGGTTGGCTGTCTTAATATCCTTAAATTGATGTTTATGAGTCGTTTACTTTTACTGTTTTTACTGGGAGGCTTCATGGCCGCACTGCAGGCGCAAGAGTCCCGGTCGGGAATTCGCGTGACCGACATGTTGCAAATCAAGCGTGCGGGTGGGGTCGAGTTCTCGCCCGATGGATCCCACGTGTTGTATACCGTGCAATCGACCGTCCTCCACGAGAAAAATCCGATGGACCACGACTACCGGAGCCAATTGTGGATGGTCGACGCGAGCGGCGCTACCGCGCCACGTCCGCTTACTTCGGGCAAGACCGGATTCTCGCAGGCCAGCTTTAGCCCTGACGGTACCGCTATCGTGTTTGTCCGTTCTGTCGACGGTAAATCCCAGCTATTTTTATTGCCCTTGGCGGGTGGCGAGCCCATCCAACTGACGGATCATCCATACGGTGCGTCAAACCCCAAGTGGCGCCCGGATGGCAAGCAGTTGCTGTTTTCCGCATCGCTTAGCTTGGCGGAAGTGTTAGCGGATTCCTTGGTAAATCCTGGTATGGCCTTGCCTGACTGGAATTTCGAGAAGCCCGGATTCACGGATAACTCCTTCTTGATTAAATCCGATGCAAAACCGGATCCGGATGGGTCGCTGGCTGAAATACGGGCCTATTTAGCTAAAAACGAGATCGATAATAAGGCGAAGGTCTTTAACAAGCTCAATTTCCAGACCGAGACATCCACCTCCTCCGCGTTGCGGTTTTCCCATTTATATGTGATGGATGCTGTCCCGGGAGCAACGCCGCGTGCACTAACGCGTGGCTTTCGCTCGCATGGTTCGCCAGAATTTGTCGGAATTAATCGCGTGTTATACACCGTAGGAGGGCCCGAGGGCGTACATCCCGACCGCGCGCAAGGAGCCTCGATACGTTTGTTACACCTGGATACGGGTGCCGACACCGAGTTTCGATCAAACCCCGGGTACAACGTATCATTGAGCGCTGTGTCTCCTTCCGGCCGTTTCGTGGCGTATCAGGAAAGTGAGATTGGTACGCCGCGGGTGCCCAAACTGTATGTTTTGCCAATAGATGATGTGCAAGCGCTACCGGTCTACATCGAATTTGACCGCAATAAAAGTAATGTGCAGTGGAATGAGGATGAGTCGGCCCTCTATTTCGTGTCGCCCAGCAATGGAGGGTCGGTACTTTGCCGTGCCCAACTTGCCAATGGACGGGTCGAGCGATTGAGTAGTGAGGATGAGGGCATTTCGTCTTACGATCTTCATGGCCGGCAGCTTGTTTTTGCTAAGAACGATGTTCTTCATCCTTCCGATTTATATGTCGCCGAAGGTGATATGGTGGGCAATGCGCGGAGGCTGACGGACCTAAATGGCGACTGGCTCGCGCTTCGGGAGTTAAGTATTACAGAAAAATACAGCTTTACGAACGAGTTGGGGCTCGAGGTGGAATATTGGGTAATGAAGCCGATTGGTTTCGAGGCTGGTAAGACGTATCCGCTGTTGCTTCAGATCCATGGTGGCCCCTCCGCAATGTGGGGGCCTGGTGAGGCGAGTATGTGGCATGAGTTTCAATATTTTTGTGCGCAGGGCTATGGTGTCGTGTATAGCAATCCGCGTGGTTCGGGCGGCTATGGCGAAGCGTTTCTACGGGCTAATATGGACGACTGGGGCGCTGGTCCCGCGGGTGACGTGTTGGGCGCGCTTGATCGAACGATTGCGCAGGGCTGGGCGGATACTTCCAAGTTGGTTATATCCGGCGGCTCTTACGCCGGGTATCTGGTGAGCTGGATTATCGCCCACGATCAACGATTTGCTGCTGCGTGCAGTCAACGAGGCGTGTATGATTTGCGCACGTTCTTCGGCGAGGGAAATGCCTGGCGCTTGGTTCCGAGCTATTTTGGCGGGTATCCTTGGGATCCCGCGGTCTATAAAACATTGGAGCGGGAGTCGCCCATCAACTACGTAGATCGGATTAAGACGCCGTACATTATTTTCCATGGCGAGCAGGATCTTCGTACGGGCGTCATTCAAAGCGAAATGCTCTATAAAAGTCTGAAAGTACTCGAGCGACCGGTCGAATACGTGCGGCATCCCGGCGCGGGGCATGAGATTACGCGCAGCGGCGACAATCGGCAACGTATCGACCAAATGCTGCGAACTTATGAATTTTTCGAACGTTGGGTTCGTTAATTTGGATTAAACATGCATTTTGTGTCACTTTTATATGGGAAACGGAAAAAACAGGCATAATTTCCAATACCTATAAAACATTTGAACAAAGTTGCCGTTATAGATTTAGGTTTAGGTTGATAAAAAAACTTTACGTTTTTTGCCGCACTTCCCAAAGGTGCGGTTTTTTTGTTTTATAATCTCCCTAGTGCATGGCGAACACCTTGCTGCTCAGGTACTTTTTCTTATATTCCAGCGGAGTCATGTCGGTCACTTTCTTGAAATGGCGGTAGAAATTCGATACGTTGTTAAACCCACATTCGAAACAGATTACCTCGGTAGGCAATAGGTCTTCGACTAACATTCGGCAGGCATGGCTGATGCGTATTTCGATGAGGAAATCATAAAACGTCTTATTCGTCATGGTGCGGAAATACCGACAAAAAGACGTCGTACTCAGGTTGGCTATTGACGCAATTTCTACCAAGCTGATTTCTTTCTTATAATTGCTCAGCGTATACGAGCAAATACGGTTGAGCCGGGCCGTGTCCATCTCATTAGACTTGTAAAACGCATGGGCCGACGTGATAGGCTCGTACTCCGTGGTTTCGGCGAGAAGCTTGAGCATAGACATAAGAATTATAACGCGGTCCAAACCTTGCGCGTCCGTTGCTTTCTGCATCAGTTCTACTAAGGCTAACTTGCTTTTTCCCAGTATTTTCATGCCTTGCCTCGCTTTTTCGAACAAGTTGGGGATGAGGTAGGTTTCGGGTAGGTTCAAGAAGTCTCTGCCCAGGCAATGTGGCAAAAAGTGGATAACGTTTGCCTCGACCTTTCGGTCCGGTCGGTTTTGGTAAAACTCTTCGTTGCACTGCCACATGTGGGGGAGATTGGCACCCAAGAGGATCACTTCTCCCGGCGAAAAGTTGCCGATATTATCCCCAATAAATCGTACGCCCTCACCTCGGATGACGTGGTGCAACTCAAGTTCGGGATGGTAGTGCCATACGGAACCAAAGTTGGACTGGACGTCGTGCCGAATACTGAACGAGTTCTGGATTTGTGTCGGCACTTTGTGAAAAGATGGTTTCATAGTGTGTCGAGCTAGGTTTCCGAGTTGCTGTCGCGTCGTTGGAAACAAGTTTATAATGGTTGTTAGTCGGCGTGGCTGCGTCATGTAACTCATCCACTTTACTAAAGTATATAAAAAAAATCCAGCCACCAAGCAAATGGTAATATCCTACAATAACTCGATAATAAGTGCCAAAAAAAAATACAGCTAGGGGCACACCTTTGTAAGGAAGCGCAGTTTGAGGCCTGCGCTCCGCACAAGACCTGAGATAAACCAACGATAATACACATCATGGAAGAGAAGAAAGTATGGCTAGTCGCCAGCGGCGACTTGCGTCTGGCCGCCAACCAGCTTTGTTGGGAAGCCCAAGCTGAAATGGAGGCTTTGCTTGGCGAAGCTTTGGCCAAATTAGGTTGGGAAGTTGTGCGGGCGCATGCATACGATGCGCAAAAGCAGCATGGATTCATCGACTCCCAGCGTATGGGAATCGGGGTATTTAAGACGATTCCCTCCAACGCGCCACTCATCGTGGCGGAGAGTGTTTGGCAATATACCCACCACGTGCTAGCCGGACTCACCACGCATGAAGGCCCCATCCTGACGCTGGCCAACTGGAGTGGACAGTGGCCTGGTCTAGTAGGCATGCTCAACCTCAACGGTTCGCTCACCAAAGCGGGCGTAACCTACAGCACCTTATGGAGCAAACGTTTCGACGATCGCTTTTTTCTGGACAAGCTCGCGGATTGGCTAGCCAACGGAACGGTCAGCCACGACTTGTCCCACGTAACCGATTATTTGGAAACCGCCGTTTCGGTAGAAGAACGCCGGATTGGTGAGCAGTTCGCGTTACGATTTCGAGTAGAAAAGGCGATTATGGGCGTCTTCGACGAGGGCTGTATGGGGATGTTCAACGCGATTGTCCCCGACGATCTCCTGCATGCGACGGGCGTGTTCAAGGAGCGGTTGAGCCAATCGGCGCTCTATGCTCGCATGCTCGCCGTCACGGACGATGAAGCGGAGGAAGTATTGCGTTGGCTCCAAGATAGGGGCATGACCTTTAAATGGGGAACCGACGAAGCAACCGAATTGACTCGCCGACAGACCATCGAGCAATGCAAAATGTACATCGCTGCCGTTCGCATCGCGGACGAGTTCGGTTGCGATACCATTGGCATCCAATACCAACAAGGGCTGAAGGACTTAACGGTAGCCAGCGACTTGGTCGAAGGCTTGCTGAATAACACCGAACGGCCGCCGGTATTTGACACGGACGGACGGGAGCTTTTTCCGGGTGTAGCCGTACCCCATTTCAATGAAGTGGATGAATGTGCGGGACTGGATTCCTTACTGACCTATCATTTGTGGCGTCAATTGGGGATGAATGGGGATAACACGCTTCACGATATTCGTTGGGGCGAACATTATAGCGGTGACGGAATCGATGACTACGTTTGGGTATTTTTGATTTCCGGAGCCGTTCCGGCGTCCCATTTCGCGGAAGGTTACCGGTCAGCCTCGAGCTGGCGCCAATCGCCCATGTACTTCCGGTTGGGTGGCGGTACGTTGCGCGGAGTGAGCAGGCCCGGACCCATCGTATGGAGCCGGATTTATATTGAGAACAATGAATTGCACGCCGATTTAGGCGTAGGAAACGCATTACAGTTACCTGAAGCCGAAACCGACCGTCGTTGGCGGGCAACTTCGGCTGAATGGCCGATTATGCATGCGAGCCTTGCGGGTGTCACTCGCGACCAGTTGATGGCGAAGCACAAAGCCAACCACATCCATGTGGTCTACGCCGACAGTGCTACCGAAGCCCAGCGCGCCTGCCGCATTAAGGCAGCGGCTTTGAATACTTTGGGTATTCGTGTGCATTTTTGCGGAGACGTCAAATTACACAACGATTAGGATAACCTATGGATCGATTTACTATCGGCTTGGACTTCGGCACGGACTCCGTTAGGGCCCTGCTGGTTAACGCTAGGACGGGGGAGGAAGTGCACAGCGCCGTAAGCCATTACCCCAGATGGAGGCAAGGGTTGTTTTGTGACCCTTTGCAGTCCCAATTTCGACAGCATCCGTTGGATTATGTAGAGGCTATGGAATCTTGCATGCGGGAACTCATGGCGGACTCGGGGTTGGGCGTTGTAGCCCACATCGCCGCCTTGGGTATCGACACCACCGGCTCGACGCCCGTGGCTGTCAACCAGGCGGGTACGCCCTTGGCGCTTCTGTCCGAATTTGCCGAAAACCCGAATGCCATGTTCGTCCTCTGGAAGGACCATACTGCTATTGCCGAAGCCGAGGAAATTAACCAGCTGGCCCGGCAATGGGAAACAGACTTCACCCAATACTCGGGCGGGATTTATTCATCGGAGTGGTTCTGGTCAAAAATTCTGCATATCCTCCGCACCGATGACAGTGTGCGACGGGAAGCGTATTCGTGGGTTGAGCACTGCGACTGGATGCCGGCTCTGCTATGCGGACAAACCGATCCGCTGTCGGTAAGGCGTAGTCGCTGTGCGGCGGGCCACAAGGCGATGTGGCACGAGTCCTTTGGCGGTTTACCTTCGGAAGATTTCCTGACGACGCTGGATGTCTCGCTCAAAGGATTGCGGGGGAGACTCTATACCGATACCTATACAGCAGACCAAGCCGTGGGCACGCTTAGTGCCGAGTGGGCCGAACGGTTGGGCCTGCATACGAACGTGGTTGTAGCAGTAGGATCCATCGACGCACACGTAGGTGCGGTGGGAGCGGGTATCGAACCGTATTCGATGGTTAAAGTGATCGGAACGTCGACATGCGATATGCTTGTGGCTCCCCTTGAGAAGCATCAAACACACCTCGTGCGGGGTATCTGCGGGCAGGTTGACGGGTCTATTCTGCCCGATATGCTTGGCATGGAGGCTGGTCAATCTGCGTTTGGAGATTTTTACCAGTGGTTTGCCGACTTGCTTGCATTCCCCTTGGCCCAGCTCGCATCGAAGGGAGAGGTTGATGCACATGAGGCTTCCCGCCGTATTCTGGCCCTTTTGGATTTGAGCGCTTCACAGTTGGATGTGACGGAGCAAGACGAGGTCGTTCTCGACTGGGTCAACGGGAGGCGCACGCCTGACGCGAACCCAGGGTTGCAGACTTGGATCACTGGCGTACGCTTAGGGACGGATGCACCTCGGCTGTTCAAGGCCATTGTGGAAGCTACGGCTTTCGGTTCCAAGGCCATCATCGAACGGTTTGAGGAGGAAGGCATACCCGTGAAAACTGTGTCGGCCACGGGCGGGATTAGCAAGAAATCAGCATTCGTCATGCAAACCCTAGCGAACGTACTGGGGCGACCCATTCGTGTCGTCAGTAGCGCACAGACCTGCGCCTTGGGCGCGGCGATGTATGCAGCGGTAGCGGGTGGGTTATACCACTCAGTGGGCGAGGCGCAGCGGGCCATGTCCTCGGGGTATGACCGGGAATACCTGCCGCAACCGGACAAGATACAGGCCTACCGTGTGCTTTATGAGCGTTATAAGCGGCTGAGCCACCTGCAGGAAGACAATATGCTATAAATACAAGGGAAAATAATGTATTCAGTATATCGGATCAACGACTAACTTTGCCATTTACCACCTAATTCCACTAACCAAAAGCAGCGAAATGCAAAACCTTCCGATTCTCGACTTGTCCATCATTCTGGTATACCTGCTCGCCATGGTGCTTGTAGGTGTCTGGTTTTCGCGCAAAAACAAGAGTTCTGAGCAGTTTACTAAGGCGTCTGGGGCCGTACCAGGCTGGGCGGTGGGGATTTCGCTGTACGCCACCTTCTTAAGCAGCAATACGTTTTTGGGTGTGCCGGGGAAGGCGTTTGGCACAAACTGGAATGCTCTGGTCTTCAGCTTGTCCATGCCTTTGGCCGCGTGGGTGGCGGTGAAATATTTCGTGCCTTTTTACAGAACGTCGGGTGGTGTTTCGGCCTATACGCATTTGGAGCATCGCTTCGGGCCTTGGGCGCGCACCTATGCAATGGTTTGTTTCCTGTTGACGCAGCTGGCGCGCATGGGATCGATCTTTTTTGGGATTGCCCTGAGCCTCCAAGCGCTGACGGGATTTGATATGGCCACCATTATGCTGGTGGTGGGCGGGTGTATCGTTGTGTACACGGTGATGGGCGGTATGGAAGCGGTAATCTGGACCGAGGTGGCACAAGGCATACTCCTGACGCTAGGTGGATTGTTGGTGCTATATTTAGCTGCCGCTAACGTCGAAGGCGGCGTTTCCCGTATCATCGACATCGGCATGGCGGATCACAAGTTCAGTTTGGGTAGCGTTGATTTTGACTTTATTGGTTCCTCGTTTTGGGTTATTCTGCTGTATGGTTTTTTTATCAACCTAAACAACTTCGGAATGGACCAAAACTACGTGCAGCGTTACCATACCGCGGTGTCGGCTAAGGAAGCGGCGAAGTCCGTATGGCTGTGCGTCAAGCTATACATCCCGATTTCGTTGTTGTTTTTTGCGATTGGCTCCGTATTGTATGCCTATTATACCCAAAATCCCGAACTGACCGAAGCCATACGGCTGCAGGCCGCGGGCGAGATGCTGCCTGCTCATGCTTCCTCGGCTGAGATCACCTCGCTGGCGGCAACACTGCAAGCCGAGGACTATGGCGATAAGGTGATGCCGCATTTTATGGTCAGCATGGTGCCTGTCGGCTTGCTCGGACTGTTGATTTCCGCGATTCTGGCCGCGGCTATGAGTACGATTAGCTCGGGGATGAACGCCTCGGCCACCGTTTTTACGGAAGATATATACAAGCGGTATTTCAGGCCTGATAGCACAAATAAGCAGACGCTGCGCGTCTTGTTTATCGCCACGGGCGTGTTCGGGATATTGGGAACCGTGGCGGGGATTGGCATGATTGGCGTCACCAGTATCCTGGATGTGTGGTGGCAGCTTTCGGGTATTTTCGCAGGTGGCATGTTGGGCCTGTTTCTCTTGGGTATCATTAGCAAAAAGGCAAATAACAACGATGCTTTTATCGCGACCATCGCCGGCGTGATGGCAATTCTTTGGATGACATTTTCGTATTTGATTCCGAGTGAGTACGCATTTCTCAAATATCCGTTGCACGCCAACATGATCATCGTGATTGGTACGCTAGTCATCTCATTGGTAGGTACCGCCTTAGCACGGATGAGGCAGTAGTAGCGTCGATGCGGTTGCATCGCCCAGTTTGCCAAGGAAACGCCGCATATGAAAACCCACTGGTGGATTGTTCTCATTCAGGCTTGCTCCCTAGCCATCGCGACATGCAATATGGTCGCGTGCGGGAAACGACCAAATCAAACTATGGAATTTATCGAAAGGCAACTCACCCAGGCGTCTCAGGGCCACACCATACACCATACGCAGGTGTTTTCACCTGACGGGCAGTGGGTGGTTTATGACACGCGAAACGACGATACGAAAATCGGCAGTACCGGACGTATCGAAATGGTGAACGTGCTTACTGGCGAAGTACGCCTGCTTTATGCCGTTCCCCACCAAAACGCCTACGGTCCGGGCGTGGGCGCGGCTACGTTTTCTCCCACGGAAGATCGGGTCATTTTCATCCACGGTATCCGTAACGCTAATCAAACACGTCCGTATGGCATTGCGCGGCGGACGGCGGCTGCCATTGATGTGGCGAAGCCAGGTTATCCCATTTTTATGGACGCGCGGGATATTCGTCCCCCCTTTACGCCGGGCGCGTTGCGTGGCGGTACGCACGCGCATTCGTGGAGTGGTGATGGGCATTGGATATGCTTCACATACAACGATTGGGTGATGGAGGAATTGGCACGAGTGGATACGACCGTCAGGGACTTGCGCACGGTAGGCGTGATGGTACCCGGACGGGTGTCCGTGCCACCTGACGAAACGCTCGAGAACCATGACGGGGAGCGTTTTTCCGTGATTGTGGCTCGCGTTACCGAGCATCCCATACCGGGCAGCGACGATATTGACCGTGCGTTTGACGAGTGTTGGATTGGTACCGATGGATACGTCAAGCCCAACGGGGAGCGCCAGCGGCGTGCCATTGCCTTTCAGGGCGACATACGTGCGGCAACGGGCGATCTACTAACCGAAGTATTCGTAGTTGACCTGCCAGCGGATTTACGCAGCGCGGCGCCGGGCGAATTCCTTGCCGGAACGAAGCGGACGCGGCCCAACGTACCGGTAGGAGTGAACCAACGTCGGCTTACGTTCACCGAAAAGGGCGTCAGCGGACCAAGGCACTGGCTCCGTACTACGCCCGACGGAAGCCAGGTGTTATACTTGTCTGAGGATGAGGAAGGAACGATCCAAGTATATGCCGTTCCAGTCAATGGCGGTACTCCCCAGCAGATTACATGGAATGCCAAGGACGTGCAGGGACAGTTTAACGTGCATCCCGACGGCGATCGGATTATTTATGTGATGGATAATGCAATTCAGATTACTCGTATAGACGATGGAGCCACCCAGCAGGTGACGGCGCGCTTTAACAACGACACGAAGCCCGTGGGAGCCCCGCATTGGTCGCCCGACGGCGAAAAAATCATATACAGCCGTTACGTTGGCGAGGGGGAAGAACGCTTTTTACAGTTGTTTCTGCTTGAAGCCGCCGGGGGTTAGTATTTTTAGGCTAACATCCTACAAAACCCCGCCAATTTGATATAGAAGCGACATGCTGGCAACGTCTACCTTTGGGAATAGTAAGATTACGTATACCTGAACATCAATTAATGAATGAAAAACCGAAGGGGTTCGTCCCCGTTATGCTGACCCCTTTCCGCACCGATGGCACGGTGGACTACGACGGCTTAACACGAATAACCGAGCTGTATTTAGAGGCAGGAGCCTCGGGCTTATTCGCTAATTGCCTCTCAAGTGAGATGTTCGAGCTCAGCATTGAAGAACGGTTGTCGGTTGTTGCGCATGTGGTTCGGGTGGCCGGTGGGCGTGTGCCGGTAGTCGCTACGGCGACCTTCGGCGGCGCGATCCACCAGCAAGCTGACGACGTGAAGCGTATGTACGAAACGGGTATCGAGGCAGCTATTGTCATCACCAATATGTTGGTGGCGGAGGGCGCTCCGGATGCCGAATTTGAGGATTGCTTGACCACGCTGCTGGACGCGACCGATTCCGTGCCGTTGGGGCTGTACGAATGCCCTGAGCCTTTTAAGCGGGTGTTAACTGCTGGGCAACTGGGCAAGTACGTCGACACGGGGCGCGTGATATATCATAAAGATACGTGTCTGGATCTCGCCTTAGTGAAGGCAAAGCTGGCTGCAACGGCACATTGCGAGGCCTTTGGCTTGTATGATGCTTACATGGTTCACGCTGTGGAATCCCTTAAAGCAGGTTCTGCGGGATTGTCATGCATCCAGGGAAATTACTTTCCCGAGCTGGTTGTATGGTTGTGCGCCAACTATGACAACGAGGGGCTGGCAGGCGAGGTGGCAAAGGTCCAGCAGTTTTTCGTCGACCACATGGATGTCATGCACGAACTGTATCCCGTGGTGGCAAAATATTTCCTCCAAAAGCGGAACTTGCAGATTGAATTGTTCACGCGCAAGGACGTGGGCAGGCTGGGCGCTAGTGCCCGACAGGCGATTGATGGGTTATTCGCCGACTACCAGCAATTGTACAAATCGCTGGATGTGCGTCTGGTCGTGTAGGAGATTTACAACGAAAAGCGGAAGTCCGAAACACGAAAAGGGGAGGAAGATTTGACATTGAGTTAATCATAGCTGCGTAACTTAGCCCCGAAGCAGCTTGCCGCAGCTAAACCTAGAGAGTAATGGCAGTAGGAATGAGTACATTGAATAAGATATACGCGACACATTTTCGGTGCGTAGGTCTGCTGGTCGCATGGCTATTTTCTAGTGGGGCGCTCCTAGCCCAAGAGGGTGTCATTGGCCCAAACAACGCATTGCAGCACTACCTAGCCACCCATGACGGTAAATATGCATGGGAGGTTCAGGATAGTCTGGTGACCAAAGGCAGTACGATATATCAAGTACTGCTTACGTCCCAGCAGTGGCGGGAGTTCACGTGGAAGCATCAGCTCAATGTCGTGGTGCCCAAAACCGTGGAGCACGACGGTGCCCTGCTGTTTATCAGCAGTGGTCGTATGCAGCGAGACAATCCCAATGAACCTGAATGGCATGATTTGGCCACCGATGGTATGATTCAATCCGTTGCCAGCATGGCCGAGGAAAATCGAGCCGTGTCGGCACTCCTTCGCCAAGTGCCTAATCAGCCACTCTATGGCGGAATGACCGAAGATGAGTTGATTTCCTATACCTTGCATCAATTCCAAAAGGACAAGGACTATGAATGGCCCTTATTGTTTCCGATGGTTAAAAGCGTTGTCAAGGCAATGGATGCTATGCAGGAGTTTGTCGGTGGTCGCGCGTCCATGCCTATAAGCCGTTTTGTTGTAACAGGTTTATCCAAACGGGGGTGGACGACGTGGCTTACGGCTTCGCAGGATGCGCGGGTGGAGGCTCTGGCACCCATGGTCATCGATATTCTCAATATGCCCGTCAATCTCAACTACCAAATCGAGGTGTGGCAGGAATATAGTCCCCAAATCCAAGACTACGTGGCGCTGGGCCTTGTACAGGATGTGGAAAGTGAACGCGGACAGGCATTGGCACAAATGATTGACCCCTACGCGTACCGGGCCTTGCTGGATAAGCCTAAGATGCTCTTTATGGGTACTAACGACCAATATTGGGTAATCGATGCCGTGAAACATTATATTGACAGTATCCCCGGTGAGAATTATATCCACTATGTGCCGAACGAAGGACACAGTTTGGGTGATAAAACCCGCGCCTTTCGGGCGCTCTCAGCATTTTGGGGGTTCACGTTGCACGGTGAGCCTTACCCTGAGTTGGCCTACGATGCGGTTTCTGAGCGGGGGCTTTTGACAATAGACCTCAAGGCGACGCCCGCACGATTGATTGAGGCGAAACTGTGGTGTGCGACGTCTGACGATCAAGATTTTAGGGATGAACAGTGGCAAAGTCGCGATTTGGACGTCAGGCGTGTGAATCGCTTGGTCGTCGCGGAGGCGACCCCTGCGACGGGGTTTAAAGCTTGTTATGTGGATTTGATCTACGAAGATGTTGAGGGTAAACCATACAACCAGAGTACCCGTGTATTTGTGGGTGATCAGGATGGCTTTTTTTTAAATTGAACAAGGAGGAATAGATGAAAAAGGAGGGTATGCGAATGGATAGGGCAGGCCTGTGGCGGCAGCTATGCGGCTTGCTGGGGGCGAGTTTATTGGCGGTGTCCGTTTTTGCGCAGTCGAACGATTTATCGCCCGTGCGTCCCGGCTTGATGCCGGACCGTGTCGTCCTTAACGTCACCGAAGATCCAGCAACGTCCATGGCCGTCACTTGGCGTACGAGCACGGCAGTAACGCAAGGGGCAGCCCAGCTGGTTGTGGCCGATGCGCACCCCGCATCGGTGGGAAGTGCGCTTGCGCAAGCCGCGCAAACCGAAGCGATGCGCTTTGGCGAATTGGAAGCACATTACCATTCCGTGGTATTCACGGGATTGATACCCAATACGCAATATGCCTATCGGGTGGGCCAGGGTGACCACTGGAGCGAGTGGCACCATTTCACAACCGCGGGAACGGCTTCAGACGACTTGACGTTCCTGTATTTTGGCGACGTGCAGACCAACATCCATCCGCTATGGTCTCGGGTGGTGCGCCGAGCGTACCGGCAAGCGCCTGAAGCACGGCTAGCGCTGTATGCCGGCGACTTGGTAAACCGAGCCAACCGCGACGTCGAATGGGGCGAATGGTTTGCGGCAGGAGCTTTCGTTCATGCCGAAATTCCCGTCATGCCGACACCGGGCAACCATGACCATGCATCCACCGATGCCGGCGAAAATCTAATATCGGGTTACTGGCGCCCACAATTTACGTTGCCCTTGAACGGGCCTGCGGGCCTGGAAGAGAGCTGCTACTATACCGATGTGCAAGGCGTGCGTTTTATTTCCATAAATACGCAACGCTATGAACTGTCGGAAGCGGACCGCACAAGCCAGCGCGAGTGGTTGGAACGCGTGCTGGCTGACAATCCGAATAAGTGGACCTGTATGCTCATGCACCATCCCATTTTTTCGACCAAAAGAAACCGCGACAACAAAATGCTGCGTTCCGATTTGAAACCTTTAATCGACCGTTATGGTGTGGACCTCGTGCTGCAAGGTCACGACCACACCTACGTGCGCGGCATGGCACAAGTGCCCATGCCTGATGGGCAGGCACCGGGGACAATGTACGTGGTGTCGGTGAGCGGTCCCAAAATGTCCGACGTGTTGCACGCCGACTGGATGGAACGGGTGGCTGGCCACACCCAACTTTTTCACGTGGTTAATGTGAGCGATGATATACTCCGTTTTCGGGCGTTTACCGCCACAGGAGAGCTATACGATGAGTTTGAACTGCATAAAACACCAGGAAAAGCCAATCGATTAATCAATAAAATACCCGAAGGCGTCGCCGAACGCCAATAAACAGGAAGGATACAAAGACATGAAGATGGGTTTTAACGTTTTTAGGGGAGTGCTCGGTTTTGGCTGGCCGCTCTTGCTAGGTATGGCCTGTAGCCAACACCCCGAACCCCTCGACCGCACAGAGGAAATCTGGGCGCTTTATCGCGAGAATCCAGAAACCGTGCTAGTGGTGGCTCATCGAGGTGCCCATGGCGACGTTCCCGAAAATTCACTGGCAGCTATCGACCGCGCAGTCGAGATCGGTGCGCATTTCGTCGAGGTCGATGTGCGGCAAACCAAGGATGGGGTGTTTGTAATCATGCACGACCTTACGTTGGACCGTACGACGACCGGAACTGGCGAGGTCGCCGAACATACTTACGCAGAGCTTCAAGCCTTGCGCTTGTTGCATAACGGCAAGCCGACAGCCCATACGATCCCTAAGTTGGAGGAGGCGCTCCAGCATGCAAAAGGCCGGATTCTTTTGGATATTGATTTCAAGGTGCACGGCCTTCAAGCTCGTTTTGACGCGTTTGACGAAATCGAACGGGTGGACGCTGAAGGTTCGGTGCTGTTTTTCTGCTATGACCACACCGAACTGCCCGTGTTACATGCCTACAATCCGCGCATCAAGATCATGCCCCGCGCGTATGACCTCGCGCAGCTCAAAGCTATTGTGGAATCCGGCCTTACTGACATTGTGCACGTCGATGGGTCGTACTATAACGATGAGGCGGTTGCAAAAATTATCGCTGACAAACCTATTCGGGTGTGGGCTAACGTACTCGGAAGGCACGATCGGGAAGCGGTCCGGCAGGGACCTTCAGCTTACCGTTCGTTCTTTAAGACTATGGAGCATGTCAATGTCGTACAGACCGACTATCCTCAGTTGGTTTCCGAATTTTTGATGCGGTCTGCCGAATTAGCGTTTACAGCGTCACCTTAACCGTTCCCTGGCATATGAAATCGACAATGAAACCTGTAACTCGGTGGTGGCTTAACAAGCTCCCGGCAGCGTTGCTTGGCATTGCCGGTTGGATATGCGTGAGCTGCGGCGCCACCCCCGTGCCGCGTACCGTCGATGCGGTAATGGACAGCGTCGTAAGCCGCATGTATGCGGAGCTGGACGACGGCGCGCTGGAGGCAATCGACGACACATTTATGGCACAATTCCTCACGGTCGAGGAAAAGGAGACCCTGGCCACGGCTTATTGGCAGTTCGGAGTCAACGTACCTGTGGTGGTATCGTTGATGCGGGATACCGCGCAACGTCACGTGCCGTTTTGGTTGGAACGTATCGGCTTCATAAAAACGGATTTGGTCGTTAAAAACGCGCTGTCGACATACGAAGTCTGGCAGGCGTCTTTCCCGCGGGGCACGGTAGGCTTGGGCATCAATGGGTTCGACCGGCATCGGCCGGTCTACTGGGTGTCCGTGGCGCCCCAGCAGGCGGATGATGAGCTAACCATTACACCAATATTTCCCTCCGAACAGCACATTGGTGTGTTGGATACGGGCGCATTTACCTATCACGATTGGGATGGATTAGTGTTGGACGAAGTT
This sequence comes from uncultured Sphingobacteriaceae bacterium, assembly GCA_964423925.1. Lineage (GTDB taxonomy): Bacteria > Bacteroidota > Bacteroidia > Sphingobacteriales > Sphingobacteriaceae > CAYRGQ01. The sequence goes on from CAYRGQ010000001.1 coordinate 89,439, forward strand.
CCAGAAGCGCTCCGTGGGCAAGCCCTCCTAACTACGATTCGGGGGCGGGCAAGGGAGTCACACGTAATAGGTGCTTTCCGCACTACGGCATTCCCATCGAGCCCCGAGCCTGACCAGATCACGTTAACCCTGCCCGCGGATCCCACTAACCGTATGACGGTTCAGTGGCGTACCGCGGCTGCGGTTACGGATGCGTGGGTGAAATATTGGCCCGTTGGTGGCGCGGACACGTTTAGGACAGCGGCCACCCACACCGTACTAGCGGATAGGCAGTTGCGAAACGATCGCTACATAAGCCGGTTTGTTGGCGATTTGGACAATCTCTCTTCGGGTACCCGTTATCGTTATGTGGTTGGCCACGATGGGGCAACTTCCGATACGTTGGAATTTTCCACTGCGCGGGAGGATGGGCCATTTTCGTTTTTGTGGACGGGAGATGTGCACAATGACGCGAAGAGTGGTGAACTGCTACAAGCAGCCGCCCGCAAGTATCCCGAGGCAGCATTCTGCATATTGGCGGGCGACCTGGTCAATACCGGTTTGTATCGAAACGATTGGGACGACCTCTTCGGCTACACGGGCGATGCATTTGCCGGAATGCCGCTCATGGCCGTGCCTGGTAACCACGACAGTCAGGATGGGCTGGGCGCGTCCATGTACCAATCGCTCTTGCGGTACCCACCCAATGGCCCCTCGGGCATGGCACCAGGGTTGACTTATGCATTCAACTATCACAACGCGCTATTTTTGATGATCGACGTAGTTAGTTTCTCCGCAGCGGATCAAGCGGCATGGGTAACCCAGCAACTAGCCAGTACCGATGCGATATGGAAGTTCGTCGTGTTCCATTTTCCACCGTACACCAATCAAGAACCCTACCGGGACATTGAAGAAGCCTGGGTGCCGCTGTTTGATGAATATGGCGTGGATATGGTCATGAATGGGCATTTCCACTATTATCTGCGGACCCAACCCATGCGCGGCGGCAAGCCAATACGCTCGGGCGAGCATGGGACGACCTACATCATGTCCATCGGTACACGCAATAAAAACGAGATTGGGGAACCGGAGGCGCATGCTTCTAAACGCATTAACCAAGGATATTTATACCAGCATGTACACATCGACGGAATGCGGCTGCTGCATACCACACTAGACTCGGCGGGTAACGTGCTCGATTCGTTCGAGCTCCGGAAATGACCACATGTACAATGCTATACGATCGATAAAAACCTTCTTATGATGATTAACCTACTTCGAAAACCGTTGATTTTGTCCATATCACTGATCGTGTCGTGGTTGGCTAGTCCTACAGACGCTGTCGCGCAAGATGCGGTTGTGCAACGTTCGTTGGTGTTTCCCATACAGCACCAGCATGTACATGGCAGTAGCTTGGTCGAATTGCCGAATGGTGATTTGCTAATCGCTTGGTTCCAAGGTAGTGGCGAGCGAAATGCCGACGACGTCCGAATCATGGGCGCGCGCCTTTCCAAAGGTACGAAGGCGTGGAGCCAGCCTTTCGAGCTGGCCGACACGCCCCATCTACCTGACTGCAACCCTGTGCTGTTTATGGTTGGCGACCAGCTATTCCTGGTGTGGATAGCGGTGCAGGCCAACCGATGGGAGAATTCCATCCTTCGTGTCCGGACGACGACGGAATATGGCGGTTCGGGGGCACCGGAGTGGGAGTGGCAAGACAACATCCTGCTCAAGCCGGACGAAAGTTTTGCGGAAGAAGTAGCCACGAAGCTGAAGGCGTTACCGCCGCTGCAAGCGGGATGGGCCGAATACGCACCGCGCTACGACCAGCAGATCGTGACGGCAAGTCAAGACCCTACCAAACGCAGTATCGGGTGGATGACCCGCATCAAACCGTTAATCATGCCAGAAGGCAAGATTTTGTTGCCATTATATTCAGACGGATTCAACCTATCCCTCATTGCCCTGTCCGACGATGGTGGACGCTCGTGGTTACCGAGTCGACCCATGGTCGGCAGGGGCAATATTCAGCCTGCCTTATTGCAACGACGTGACGGCAGCATTGTTGCCTACATGCGGGATAGTGGTGACGCACCGACGCGCCTGCAGATGAGTGAATCGCATGACGGGGGAATGAGTTGGTCCGTGGCGGACAAGACAACGTTACCGAGTGGGGCGAGCGTCGATGCGCTAACCTTGCGGGACGGTCGCTGGGCAATGCTATTTAATGATATCGACGATGGGCGGTATCGACTAAGCCTGTATATCTCCGATGACGAGGGCCAGACTTGGCCGCTCCGTTATCCCATCGAGCTTGATCCCGACCAAAAGGGGCGGTTCTCGTATCCATCACTCATACAGACCAACGACGGATTGCTCCATCTTAGCTATTCGTATCACCTTGATTCGGATAACAAGTCCATCAACCATGTGGTCGTCGACCCAGCACAATTACGTTAACTGTCAAACCTAAATACCTGTTCATGATGAAACTTCTTTTGTATGTACCGCTGGCATTATCCGTGATGTTTAGCGCATGTTCGAACGGTTCGGTGCCGAGCCAGCAGCAGCACTACCCCGACACCGTCTTTTTGCAGGATTATAGCGTGAAATATTATGTCGAGGGCGAATCTGCCAACTTAAAACGGGCTTATGCCAACCGCGATGGCAAAATACAGATTTTGGATGCGAATGCCTTGCGCCACTTAAGCAACGGCGAATTCCTGTATCCCGGTACCATCGTCGACGACCGAACCTATCGGTTTATGGCAGCCAAGAATATCGTCGATATGCTGTTGGCCCAAGGCCAATTCGTCTACCTGGATGCGGATGCCGTGTTGAGTAATGCGTGGTCCGGACGAATGTACGTGCCCCACCAGCTCGAGACGCCGACGACGTTTGCGGCCAACAATCGGCTTGATTTCCTGATTACGGACGGGACGCGGTTGCATTTAGTGCAAGACGAAAGTGTGGCATGGAAAGGTGCCCTCTCCGGCGGTGGAATACGGCAGGTGTTGAACCATCCTGCTGACGACGACCTGTTTTATGTGCTTACTGCCGAAGCCATCCATCGCTTTTCCGTAGCGGATCGGCAATTCGAGCCATTGTTTACCGGTACGGCGCTGACGGCTGCTGACGTGGACGCGAATAAGGGAGAACTCATTGTAGGGACCACCGATGGTTATTTCCGTTTGGGTTTGGACAACGGTGAAGTACGCGGTGAAATCCAGCGGAAATTGCCCTGGACTGACATTACCGCTGTGAAGGTGATCGAGCAAGATCATTGGTTTGGCACGGCGCGTGGCGCCTTTGTGGTGAAGCCCGAAGGGCGCGTCGACTATTACGCCAGCGAACGCTGGCTACCGGGCGACGAGGTTCTGCACCTGGCACCTGGCCGCGACGGTTCCATACTGGTGTTGACCACGGCCGGCCTGGGCGAAATTTGCTTTAAGCCGATGACCCTCCATGAAAAGGCGTTGTACTATGAGCAGCAAGTGCGGGATAGGCACATACGGTTGGGGTTCAATTCAACCTTATCGGGGTTGGTCAACGGCGACCTGAGCACGGGCTATCTGTCTGATTCGGATAATGACGGGCTTTGGACATCCCTGTACTTGGCTGGACAAGCGTTTCGTTATGCGACTACAGGCGAGCAGCAGGCGCTCGACCATTGCGTGGAATCATTAGACGCCATGGCTCGCTTGTACGATATCCACCACGTGCCGGGGTTCCCGGCGCGTTCATACGAGCGCCGCGGGGAGGGTGACACGCGAACCCAACTCTCCGATCCTGAGCGATGGCAGCTGGCCGAGCACCCGGATTGGTACTGGAAGGCGACTACCAGTAGCGACGAAGCCATCGGTCACATCTTTGCATTCGGCGTCGTCGCGGAGCTTGTCGACCATGAGCCAACACGCCAAAAGGCCATCGAACTCATTGATACGCTCATGGGTCATATCGTCAAGAATGATCTTTACCTGGTGGATTATGATGGGCAGCCGACGACTTGGGGGCGCTGGAATCCGGAATACGTGAACGGTTTTCCGACATCGGTAGGCGATCGAAAACTGAACTCGTCCAATATCATCGGCATGTTACAGACGGCCTACCATTTTACGGGTAAGGAAATCTATAAGGAAACGGCTTTTGACCTAATGGATAACCACGGTTATCTGGAAAACTTGATGCGGCCGATGAGCGAGATCGGCAAAGCGCCCGAGGGGGCAGATGATTGGAGCCAGATGTTGTCCAGTGCGTGGAACCACTCAGACGACGAGATGTATTTTGCCGGATATTGGGGCCTATTCCGCTATGCTTTCAACGATAGCCTCAAGGCACAGTTCAAGGCATCGATAATCGACCATTGGGAAGCCGAGCGGCCTGAAAAGGAGGGGGCTTGGAACATTTTTACGGCCATTACGGGCGTTGCGGAGTTCGATATGGACGAAGCCGCTTGGTACCTGCGCGAGTACCCGCTTGACCTGATACAATGGCGCGTGCAGAACAGCCACCGCAAGGATATCGTCCCGCTACCTCCCAATTTCAGGACACAGACGATCGAGGAGGTGCTGCCTCCAGATGAGTTGCGTATTACACGCCATAATGCAAACCGATTTTCGCTTGATGGCGGCAGCAATTCCGCCGAAAACAGCGCGGGCGATATCTGGTTGTTTCCCTATTGGATGGGGCGCTATCTGCAAGTGATTGGGGCGCCCGAAGGCCAGCCCTAGCTCGGGGCCGGCCTAACCCCAGAAGTACGCGTCAGCTTGTCGTGCGCTGCACGTAAGCCCCGGATTGCCAATGCGCTCCGGGGTTTTTATTTAATCAGGTTGCAGGATGATAATATCGTCAATGTAAATGCTAATATCGTATAAATAAAGTGTCCCCTTAACCAGTAACTTTGGATAACCAATAGCCAATCTGGGTACTAGTAGATTATAAACCACGACGCGATTCGCAGACGATTGCCCTCCCAGATAGCAAGGAAACGAACCTAATTTTATAATATTATAACATCGCTCCCATGAGCCGAGCCGCAAGCCACAAACGATTAGTATCACTGGATGCTTTCCGGGGATTTACGATTGCGGCCATGATCTTGGTCAATACGCCGGGGTCATGGGATCACGTCTATGCACCGTTGTTGCATGCAGAATGGCACGGCGTGACACCGACTGACTATATATTTCCCTTTTTTATATTCATAGTCGGCGTTTCGATCACGCTATCCTTTGGCAAGCTGCTGGCGATGGGCAAATCAAAAGCTGCTTTGGGCTGGAAAACCCTCAAGCGAGCGGCGATCATATTCGCCTTGGGACTTTTCCTGTGGCTGTTCCCCGACTTTAACTTTTCGGAAATCCGTATCCCGGGCGTGCTGCAACGCATTGCGCTCGTGTTCCTCGCCTGTGCCTTGCTTTACTTACATACGACCTGGCGGCAGCAGGCCTTTATTGGCACTATGCTGTTAGTACTTTATTGGGCGGTGATGCGGCTTGTGCCCGTACCCGGAATAGGTGCTGGGGTCTTGGAACCCGGACAGAACCTGGCCGCGTGGATAGATAGCCTGCTCGTGCCAGGGAAAATGTGGCAAGGAACCTGGGATCCCGAGGGAATCCTCAGTACGTTCCCGGCTATTGCCACGGGAATTCTAGGGATGCTAGCCGGACGTGTTTTGGGAGCCACCGGCCTGACCGAGGAAAGACGTGTCCTGTGGCTATTCCTCGGCGGATTCGTACTGTTTGCCGTGGGTACAATGTGGGGTTGGGTGTTTCCCATCAATAAAAACCTGTGGACCAGTTCGTATGTGCTATACACCGGAGGGCTTGCCGCTCTGGCCCTGGCTTCTGCCTATTTCGTCATCGAAATATTGGGACATACCAAATGGGCTACCGTCGGCGTGATCTTTGGGTCCAATGCCATCACGGCCTATGTATTGGGAAGCATACTGCCAGGCTTGCTAGGCTCGGTCAATCGGTGGTATGTGTCCACGATTATCGAAGGATCGGGCATGGCTCAGTTTATGTCCCTGCTTTGGGCCATCGGCATTTGCATGCTTTGCTATATCCCCATTTATCTACTGTATCGAAAAAGAATCTTTATAAAAGTTTAACCTTATCGTCATTTCATGCGCCTACTTTTACTGAACAAACGAAACCGCGTCCATAGAGCCGTTACCGCCATGCTAATTGTTTCTGCCTCTCTCGCATTTGCCCAATGTGATTCGTCAAAGGCCGTCCATGATGAGGAGCCCGCAGTCGAGCAGCGCTCGTTTGTTTTTGGCGACAACAAACCGTTTCCACAATGTCATGCCTCCACGCTCGTGAGGCTTCAAAATGGCAACTTTTTGGTCGCTTCCTTTGGGGGAACCCGCGAAAAGGACGACGATGTGGGGATTTGGCTTTCAAAGGGCGATGGCGAAACCTGGACTCAGCCTCTCGAAGTAGCTAAGATTAGGAATGACCCACATTGGAATCCCGTACTCTTTCAGGCGCCGTCGGGTCGAGTGATCCTGTACTTTAAGGTAGGCAAGACCATCCCCAAGTGGGAAACGTGGGTAATGACCTCAGATGATAACGGCGAAACCTGGTCGGATGCCTTCGAATTGGTGTCCGGCGATCAAGGCGGACGCGGTCCGGTGCGCAATAAGCCCATTATCCTTTCTGACGGCACCTGGCTGGCTGGCGCATCGCACGAGGAAGGGCAATGGGATGTATTCATTGACCGCAGCGAAGACGGAGGCAAGACCTGGCAACAGACCGAATACCTGGAGGTGGATCGCGAAGAACTTACCGGTGAAGGAATTATTCAGCCTACCCTGTGGGAATCGGAGCCCGGAAAGGTTCATATGCTCGTGAGAAGCAGTGCTGGTGCCATCTATCGGAGTGATTCGGACGACTATGGCAAAACCTGGTCGCCGGCATACCGTACCGCATTGCCTAACCCCAATAGTGGAATTGACCTCGTCAAACTTGACGACGGCACGCTCGCCCTCCTTTACAATCCGGACGGAAAAAATTGGGGTTCGCGGGGCACGTTGTTGCTCGCGTTTTCACACGACAACGGACAGACCTGGCCCGAGGAAATCGAAATCGACAAAGGGGGGGAGGATAGCGAATTTTCCTATCCCGCCATTATTGGTTGGGACGGTCAAATCGCGTTGACCTACACCTGGGAACGGTCGGATATTGCCTTTGTGCGCTTGAACTTATAATCTGTGATGAATCCTCTTACCAAACCATAACGAAGAACATGAAAATCTTAAACCTAAAAAGCACAGTATTATGAAAAGCACATTAACTAACCGGCAATGGATGCTGATGCTGTTAGCATTGATTGCGCACAGCGTTTTTCCGTTTATGGCGCAGGCGCAAACGGGCCAACGTCAGGTCACCGGCTTGGTGCGCTCGGCTAGCGAAGGAACGCCCATTTCGGGCGCCAGCGTTAGCGTTAAGGGCACGAGCGTGGCTGCCGCGACCAATGATAATGGCCGATACAGCATCAACGTCCCCAACGCTGAAGCGGTATTGGTGTTCACCTTTCTCGGCCATGAGTCGCTGGAGGTAACCGTCGGCCAGCGCAGTACCATTGACGTGACGCTGTCGCCGTCGCAGGAACTGATCAGCGAGGTGGTTGTGACCGCTTTGGGAATCGAACGCGAGACCAAATCACTCGGGTATTCGGTAGCGAAAGTAGACGGAGAAGATATCGTGCGGGTACCGCAAACCAACGTGGTCAACTCCATGTCAGGACGCATACCCGGCGTGGTGATCAATCAAACGGGTGGACCGGGTTCATCGGTGAGCATGGTAATTCGCGGCCAAACTTCGTTGAGTACCGACAATCAGCCGTTATTCGTCGTAGATGGCGTACCGATGCAGAATAAGCTCAACAACGTGCAGGGTAGCCGACGCGGCGACCGCAACGAGGTGGATTATGGAAACGTCATTTCGGATATCAACCCCGAAAACATCGAGAGCATATCCGTGTTGAAAGGTCCGAGTGCAGCCGCCCTATACGGTTCTCGAGCAGGAAACGGCGTGGTGCTCATCACTACCAAATCCGGCAAGCGCGGCGAGGGGCTGGGTGTGACGTTCTCCACGAGCAACGTATTCGACGTCCCAGTCCGCTATTTGGACTTCCATTACTTGTATGGAAACGGAAATCGTCCGGATCTCTATCTGGAAGGAAATGCCTATTGGGGTGGCATGCCGCTCGACAAAGGGCTTAAGGCCCCCCATTTTATGAGCCCGCTTGACGAAGCCGGTAATAAGATTCCGATTGAATTGAAGTCCTATCCGGATAACCCCAAAAACTTTATGGAAACCGGCATGACTTCAACCAATAATGTGACTGTATCCGGATCCCATGCGTATGGCACCTATCGCGTGTCGTACGACATGATGCGCCACAACGGCATGATACCTAATGCGGATTTGTCTAGGGATGCCATCTCGGCCAACACCGAGTCCAATGTGGGCAACAACATCAAGGTGCGCACCAACTTGAACTTCTTGCGTTCCGGTGCACCAAACCGACCTGCTACCGGCCGGGGCGCTAACCCGCTTTACGCTCTGTACCAGTGGTCGGCCATCGACGTGCGGGACATGCGGCAGTATTGGGAGGACGGCGCTGAGCACATCCAGCAACGCCGGCCCGCAACTGGCGAGGACAACCCTTATTTTTTGGCATATGCCCTGACCAATGCCTTCACCCGCGATCATGCCTACGGCAATGTGGAAGCGGATTGGACGCCGCTTGAAGGTTTGACCCTCTTGGGTCGGATCGGTCACGATATTTTCTCCGAAACGCAGGAGACTAAGATGCCGTGGTCCTATTCGCGTGCGGCCCGGGGAGCTTATTACCTCGACGATTTTGCCAATCAGGAAACCAACATGGAGTTTCGTGCAACCTACCGCAAACAAATCAAGGATTTCGACATGAACCTATCAGCCGGAACCATCTCCACCCGGCAACTCGGTAAAAGTAAATTTATCGGCGGTGTCAACCTCAGTGTGCCAGGCTTGTATCGGATCTCGAATATCCCGGTGGGCAATCGACAGGCGGATAACTCTACGTACGAGAAGCTTACCTACGGCGTGTATGGTATGGCGTCCGTCGGTTTCCGGGACAAACTGTATGTTGATGTGACAGCGCGAAACGACTGGTCGAGCACCCTGCCAGTCGATAACCGCTCCTATTTTTATCCGTCGGCTTCCTTGAGCTGGTTGGTAAATAACACCTTTGAACTACCATCCGCTATTTCGTTTCTCAAACTCCGTGGTAGCGTGGCCCAGGTAGGTAACGACACGGCGCCCTACGCGCTTTATAATGCGCTAGGTATCGGGGGGTGGGGAGATTTGGTGACGACGAATATCGGCGATAACCTAAAATCGCCGACGTTGAAGCCTGAGATTGCCACCTCGACCGAAGGAGGTTTGGATCTTTGGATGTTTGGCAACCGCCTGAAATTTGAAGGAACTTATTTCATGGCTCGCAATAAGAACCAAATCCTTTCCATTCCCGTGAGCCCCTCATCCGGTTATATTCGGTCAAATACCAACGCGGGTCTGCTTTCCAGCCGTGGATTGGAGCTCGGCTTATGGGTGAACCCGATACGCGACCGCAATGGCTGGGACGTGGACGTAAGCCTCAACTGGTCGCGCACCCGCACCAGATTGGATGAATTGACGGGCGATTTGCAATACCACGAGTTCTGGCGTGATAACGAAGGTGGAGCCTTGACTTGGGTAGGGGAGGAAATCGGCGACCTTTATAGCCGTGGCTATATGCAGGTAACTGATCCCAATAGCCAGTATTACCGCTGGCCCATCCTGTCGCCGGCCGACGGCGGCTGGCAAGAAATGAACGGTATGGAAAATTTGGAGAAAGTGGGCAACTGGAACCCGGACTTTCTCATGGGCGGACAGATTGCCGTGCGCTACAAACGTTTCTCGCTGCATGCTAGTTTCGATTGGCGCAAAGGGGGCCAATTTATGTCATGGACCTATCGATACGGGGGCTCTAACTGGCGAGATGCCAATCAATTGGCGAAAGTGATTCCCGGTAGTTTGTATAGCCCCGATGAACTGGTTGCGCTCTTGAAGTCTAACCCCGAATACTATATCATTCCTCAAAATGGCCATTTCCCCCGGGTGGGCGGGCATACGGCTGAGACTGGGGGGTATCCGCTGGGTGGCCTAAACGACGGTGGCTTTATCCCCGGTGTGTTTGAAAAAGATCCGAGCGATCCGACAATAGACCCAAACAATCCGGATTCTAAGTACATCGAGGTGCTGGGAGGGGAAGGAACGCCGATATTGAGGGAAATGACCCGGATGTTCTCTTGGGGTTTTAACAAGCAAGTTACCTTCGATTCGGATTTTCTCAAACTGCGGGAGATTGCCATTGGCTACGCGTTGCCAGATGTGGGCAGGTTGAAGAATATGCACCTGTCGGTCTATACGCAGAACATCATTTTGTGGACAAAAGCGAAGAACGGAATCGATCCTGAACGAGCGTTTCGCATCTCAGGCGACACCTTCCGGCAAGGTATCGAATGGAACAACGTGCTCCCTTGGACTTCGCCCATCGGGTTTAAGTTGAGTGTAAGCTTGTAACGCATTTAAAATCTTCGATCATGAAAATTAAACAAATATACAGGCTGGCCATTGTTGCTGGTATCCTTACGGGCGTTGCCGCATGTGGCGACAAGCTCACCGAAGCTAACATCAATCCGAACGGGGTGGATCAAGCCGTAGGCAACCCGAATATGATTATGCCCACCATCCTGTCGGCGGCCGCGACAGACTACCTCAACAAAGGCTGGGACGTGTCGGCGGGTGTCGTACAGCATATCCAGCATATAAGCTGGGGAGATGGAATCAATCATTACGATTGGTCTCCGGAGAACTGGGCGAATTACTATGGTACGCTCAGGAATAACAATTACTTGTTGAATTCGCCCAATTCCTCGGCATTCCATCGCGGGGTGGCGTTGACCATGAAGGCGTTTACTTTCGGGATGATTACCGACCTCTGGGGCGATGCGCCGTATACGGATGCCGTTAAAGGTGACCAAGGTATATTCGAGCCGGTCTTTGACTCCCAAGAAACCATCTACCGCGGTATCTTTGACGATTTGCAGGCCGCCACCGAAATTTTCGCCACGGGTGACAATACTGGCTATCTCAACGGATACGACGTGTTCTATAATGGTGATCCTGCCGCGTGGCATCGCTTCGCCAATTCCCTGATCTTGCGTTATGCCATGCGCGTATCCGAAAAACTGCCCGATGTAGCAAAATCGCACATCGAACGCGTGGTGGCCTCAGGCATCTATATCAAGGAGCCGGCAGAGGATGCCGTCATCAACTACGTAGGTACCCAGACCAACAACGCTTGGCCGCACAACTACGACCAAGACGACAACCAGCTTAGCAACTTCCGTCGCCGCGTGCCGGCCAAGGCTTTTATCGATCAACTGCAGGGGACGAATGATCCGCGCCTGAGTGTGTGGTGGGCGCCCGTACGGGTCCAATGGGTGCAAGACAACACCTTGGGTCAATATATGGACGACGCTATCTATCGCGACGGGGAACGCCTCGGCGTAGTGGAGCTCTCAGAGGGCGAATTTCGGAATCAAATCAATGCAGGGTTTAAGTTCACCCGGCGCTATAACCCGGCCCACAAACAACCTGGCGATGTGGATATCGATCCCAGTTTATACGTCGGGCTGGGAGCAGGTCTTTCCAATACCTACACCTACAATGGTAACCCGACAGCCGGGCAGGATTTCCCAAACCAGCACGTGTCCACCATGTCCGACCTATATTGGTGGAGCGGGCACCCGGATTCGTACGACTTAAAGAAGGCGCGTATTATCTCCGCGTCGGAAGTTAGTTTTATCCTCGCCGAGTCCGCCTTAAAAGGCTGGTCCGTGGGCGGAAATGCTGAAACCCATTACCTGGAGGGCATCCGAAAGTCGTTGGTTACTTGGAAGAAAGAAGGTGAGTATGGCGCTTTCGTCAGTCAACCCCAGGTACAGTTCAATGCCTCCACCGCGCTGGAACAAATCATCACCCAAAAATGGGTGGCTAGTTATACCGGTGCGACCGAAGCATGGATGGACTATAGAAGAACCGGCTATCCTCAGCTTCAAGCCGGACCGCAATCCGTTCAGCCCGTATTGCCCGTCCGTTTTATTTACGGATCGGCCGAACAATTGGGTAACCCTAAAAACACGGAAGAAGCAATCAATAGACTGGAGCAAAACCAATATACGAATCAGCCCAACAGCCAATGGTCTAAACCGTGGATTATACAAGGCACCGGCAAGCCGTGGTAACGGCTTGCCGGAAGGCTTTTTTTAACAGTTAAATTCTATAAACCAATAAGTTTCAATGCGTATCTTTAGCAAACTAATCGATTGAGCAATCGGCTAATGGCCCCGTTAGGCGGCTCCCGTTTTGGGGGCCATTAGTCGTTTTAGTATAAACCAATTATAGACCATTTAAAGCAGCGTATTATGATGAGACGTCGACTATTTTTACTAGGAATGGCTTTCTGTAGCCTAGTATTCGTTTCCTGCGAGAAGAACCAGGCTCCGGTTGACTACGTGTCGGCCAAAAAGGAATGGATAGCAGGCACGTGGAAGCAGAAGGACCTGCTGCTGGGCGTCACGACCACCGTCGCTGGCTTTCGCCTGACGGAAGGCAGCAGCATGCTGACCGATCCACTTATCAATGCAGTCCTCACTGGCGCATTCGGAGGGAACCCCTTTCTCTCGACCGCTAACAACGGCTATGTTTTTAATGCCAATGGTACCTACACGGTCAGCGGTGATTTTTCTCTTATCCAACCCGATATTGGTGATAGCGGACAGTGGGACTTGGAAGTCTATGGTGCTGTTCTGGCTCTCTTTCCCTCCGCTGACAGCCGGATTCCCCAATGGGTTAACAATGTCCGGCCTACTGAGCTGAACTTGGGCCTAACCGTGAACGTCCCTGGACTGGGGGCTGTTCCGATGAACTTATTGCTGGAAAAGCAATAAGTGAGACTGAGTGCGGACCTTCAAACCAAGTCAGATGAAAACTTATTCGTTAATGTTTATGAAAAAAATTTACGCCACTATCCGATTGTTGCCAATGTGTTTATTGGCTCTAACTATGGGCATGGCCCCCGCGCAGGCCTACAAGGATTTCGCCATACAGCATACCGTTGTGCGGGGTAAGGTTAGCAGCGAAACCGAGGGGTCGCTTTCGGGCGTTTCTGTACGCGAAAAAGGCACCAACAACGTCGTCTCGACCAACGCTACTGGCGATTTCGAAATTCGCGTAGCTAATAATGAGAGCGTGCTCGTGTTTACTTCCATGGGGTATACGCCGACGGAAATTACGGTCGGTACGCAGCGCACCATCAACCTGACCTTGCTACCGGCGTCGCAGGAAATCGAGGGCGTCGTGGTAACAGCTTTGGGTATTACCCGTGCCAAGAAGGCGTTAGGGTATTCGGTAGAAGAAGTCAAAGCCGACGAATTCGTGCGCGTGCCGCAGGAAAACGTCTTGAACGCGATGAGCGGCAAGGTGGCTGGCGTCACCATCAACCAGACGGGAGGCGTGGGCTCGTCGGTGAGCATGATTATCCGTGGCGCTACCTCGCTCAGCAGCGACAACCAGCCACTCTTCGTCATTGACGGCGTCCCCGTGTCCAATACCGTTAACAACGTGACCAACATTGGCGATCGCAATAACGTCGACTACGGCAATGCCATCTCTAGCCTGAACCCCGATGACATCGAAAGTGTGACGGTGTTGAAAGGAGCCAACGCAGCCGCCTTGTACGGCTCTCGGGCAGGTAATGGCGTCGTGCTAATTAATACTAAAAGTGGCCGTAATGCGGATCGGGTTACTATCTCTATCACGTCCAATACGGTCATCGATCGACCCTACCGTTTCCTGGATTTCCAATCCAAGTTTGGGTCCGGTTCGTTTTCGGCTATCCCGACAGAAATAAGCGGGTCCCTTTTCTCCAATCCGTTCGGCGCCTTGGTCCAGGAAAACGTTTCGGGATCATACGGGGCCGAGTTGGACAAAGGCTACTTGGCCGTGCAATGGAACAGTCCGGTGGGGGAGGACGGAAGGCGCATCCCAACACCGTTGGTGTCGTATCCCAACAACATCCAGAATTTCATCCAAAACGGGCTAACTTCGACCAATAGCATATCGGTCGCCAATAGCAACGAGCGGATGAACTACCGCATGTCCTATTCTAATATGGCGCATCGCGGAATGATTCCCAATACGGACCTGAAGCGCAATACGCTTAACCTCAACGGCGGCCTCAGCATCCGGGAAAACCTGCGGATTTCCAGCATGATCGATATCAGCCGCAACAACGCCGACAACCGCCCCAGTGGCGACCGCGGTACTAACCCCTTGGAGGCTGCCTATATGCTCTCTCCGCACATCAATATCCTGGAATTACAAGACTATTGGATGCCCGGACAGGAGGGCTTGCAGCAACGTAGCCACAACCCCACAGGTTTCGATAATCCATATTTCCTAGCTAATGAAGTCAGCAACGGATTCAACCGCGATCGCTTGTATGGGAATATCCGCGCAGACTGGGGTATCATGCCCGGGCTGGATCTGATGGTCCGTTACGGCTTGGATATGTACAAGGAACAGCGAGAAACCAAGTTGCCCATGAGCTATACCCGCGAGTTGAGGGGAGGCTACGGCATCGTCAACCTCAATCGGTTTGAGAGCAATGCCGACTTTTTGCTCAGCTATAACACCGAGGTTCGGGACTTCGCCATCGGCGTATCGGGCGGGGGCAACTTCAGGTTCCAGAAAAACAACGATATCGTCAACAAAAGCCGCAATGGATCGCAGGGCTTGATTCTGCCCGGTGTATACACGTTGCAAAACATCCTCGCTTCGGATCTGGATTACTCCAGCTATCTGATGCGCAGGGGCGTGCACAGCGCCTATGGAATGGCCAATATCGGCTTCCGCGATATGGTATTCCTCGACCTGACCGCCAGGAATGACTGGTCGAGTACCTTGCCCAACGCAAGCCCCTATTTCTACCCGTCTGCTTCGTTAAGCGTGATCGTCAACGAAATACTAGGCGTGAGCAATCGCAAGGTTGACCTGATTAAACTGCGTGGAAGCTACGCGGAAGTGGGGAACGATGCCGGCGCGTACTTGTTGATGAATACGCTCTCTAACGCCAGCGTATGGGGTAATGTGCCGCGGTTTGGCATCCCAGGCGTGCGGTTGATACCGGACTTGAAGCCGGAGATCGCCCGCTCCTACGAAGGAGGCGTTGACCTGAATTTTTTCCGAAATGCGCTCCGCTTGTCGGGTACTTGGTACACCGTGGACAATGAAAATCAGATTTTCCCCACATCCAGAGCCGCGTCTTCGGGAGTGACCAACGCCAACATCAACGCGGGCAAATTGCGCAGCAAGGGTTTTGAGTTGACCTTTGGCGCCTCGCCTGTACGTTCGGCTAATTGGAACTGGGACGTCAACGTGAATTTCACCCGAAACCGCACGCGGATTCTGGAACTGACGGACGACATGCCTTTCTACCGTTTTTGGGGTACCTCGGGCGCCGGGGCATGGACCTACGTAGGCGAGGAAGTGGGGGATATCTACGGTGCGGAACTTGTGACCGTCAACCACCCGAAATATCCTCAATACCAAGGCTACCCGTTGCTGGATAATACCGGTAAGTGGGTGGCGATCGACGCTGAGGAAACGCGCAACAAAATCGGCAATTTCAACCCCAATTTCGTCATGGGTGGGCAGACCAGTGTCTCGTATAAGAACTGGACCCTGCAGATGTCCCTCGACTGGCGCAACGGTGGCGACTTCTTTTCCGAAACCTTTCGGCGTGGAGAAGAGGAAGCGCGATCCAATCGTTTTCTCGACAAGCTGTTTGATCGCGGCTTGATGACCGACAAAGAGGTGCGCGACTACCTCGTGGCTAACGAAGACCAAATGATACGGGTATCGGGAAATAACTTCCCGTTGGTGGGTGGACCCACGCCCGAATATAACGGTTATCCGTTTTTATATCCCCCATACACCTTGCCTTACGGTGGCGTGTTTGTGCCCGGCATACGACAAATCGGCGTAGACGATGCAGGTGAACCCATTTATGTAGAAAACCTGGGCGAAAAGATCAACCAGGCGGACGGTACGCTTGTGCTGCCTTTCGCGGGGGCGACCACTTGGAGCTTCCCGCAGGCATTTGTGTTTCCGTCGGATTACCTCAAACTGCGCGAAATATCGTTGACCTATGCGCTCCCCCAACAACTTGTCAGCCGTTGGAATGTGCAAAACATGAGCGTGTCGGTTTACAGCAGGAATATCATTTTATGGACGAAAGCCAAAATCGGCGTCGACCCGGAGAATGCTTACAAACCTTCGGGCAATGGATTCCTGCAAGGGGTGGAGCAGTACAATATTAATCCGTGGGTGATGCCAATCGGATTTAGGTTACAAGTCACATTTTAGCACGTGAAGATCATGAAAACATTCAAAATATACCGCCGGTCTCGCTTGGCCTTTTTGGTGTCGACCATCTTGCTGCTTGGCAGCTGTAAAGATTACCTGGTTGAACTGAACGAGAATCCCAACGGTGCCGAGCCGTCTAACGCACACCCCAACCTGGTGTTGCCTACCGTACTTTCGGAAACGGGCAAGTTGTATCTCAATCTCGGATATCAGGACCTCGCCGGCGTGATGCAGCACACCCAGAAAGACGGGTGGAACGGGTCGCATAACAACTACGATTGGGAAGGATCCAATAGCTGGAACGCCTATTACGACATCCTACGAAACAATAAATTCGTGCTTGAGCGATCCGAAGAGCTGGGATACGAAACGCACCAGGGCATCGCATTGGTGATAAAGTCGTTTGTCTTTGGCCTGATGGCGGATTTATGGGGGGATGTCCCATACTCCGAAGCCTTACAAGCACAGGAAGGTGGGACGATGACTGCGAAATATGACCGGCAGGAAGACGTCTATATGGGTGTGCTCGCCGATTTGGAGCACGCCAATCAGTTGCTCTCCAAACCAGCCGCGCAGTATAGCGCCCAAACGGGAAGCAGCGATTTATATTTCAACGGTGATCCGGATAAATGGCAGCGTTTTGCCAATTCTTTGGCCCTGCGCTATTACATGCGGCTATCGCACAAACTACCGCAGATAGCCCAAGCTGGCATTGAGAAAATCGTACAGAATCCCACTACCTATCCCCTAATCTTGCAAGCTGCCGACGACGCCACGATGAGCTTCCCAGGTACGAATGCAGGCGATTCCTGGCCGTTTAACCTCACGTTTGACAGCTCGGATGAAGGAACCAACTTCCGACGGATTAAAATGGCACATACGCTAGTGGAGCACATGCGAGCCGAGCAAGATCCACGGCTGGGCGTGTGGGCTCAGCGCGTGCAAATACCGATTAGCATTGATGCGTCACTGCCCCCCGGTACGGATGCGATTATTGACGGTGTACGCAAAATATCGCCCGATAAGTTGGCGGCGATGGGGGCCAATCCTGACGAAATCAACCAGAATCCCGATTACGTTGGATTGCCCATCTCGCTCGTGGGGCCGCAGGCCTTCAACCTCAGCCCAGATGTCAACCAATCGGCGCGCAATCCCCACGTATCGTGGCTTAACGACATGTACAGGCAGACCTCGGGACCGCTATTGCGCGCCCGCCTGCTGTCGGCAGCGGAAGTCAACCTGATCTTGGCGGAAGCGGCACTGAAAGGCTGGAACGTGGGCGATCCCCAGGCGCGCTACGAAGCCGGCGTAAAAGCATCCTTCGACGCTTGGGGTTTGGCGAGCCAATATGAAGCGTACATCGCGGGAGCGCCCTACGAGGGGACCATACAGCAGGTGATTGAACAGAAATGGGTGTCGTCCTGGACGGCCGCCGCGGAAGCGTGGTTTGACTGGCGACGCACCGGCTTTCCCGAACTGCAGACCGGAAGCCAAGCCATGGGTCCCGTGTTGCCCGTACGCTTTTATTATATGTCGTCGGAACGTGAGCTAAACAAGGATAACGCAGAGCAGGCTATTGCTAATTTGGAAGTGACGCCCTACACGCCTTTTGGCGCGGTGGGAGGCGCGGGCAACAGTGCCTGGTCGAAGCCTTGGGTGTTGCAAGGGACGGGCAAGCCATGGTAAGACGTCTCCTTCGCGGATGCTTGGTTTTGCTGGCAGTAGCCAGCGCTGTGCTCAGCGCGAGTGGACAGTGGCAGGCGGGGGCGGCCGTTCGCCTCATTACGCCGGAACCGCTATTGCCCGTATCAGGCGGTATCGGGACTCCACAGCCCGCCACCCAGAAGCGCGGCGACTTGTTTGTTCGGGCCATGGTGTTGGCGGTGGGAGATACGCGCGTGGCATTCGTCAGTATCGATAACTTGGGCTGGCCTGCCGTGCTGGGTGATAAAGCACGCGCCTTGGTTGACGGCGTCCCACCTGAAAATATCCTGATCGGGGCGACGCATACGCACAGCGCACCGGATGCGTATGGGTTTCCGGATGATGCGGGCAACCATCATGCCGATTTAGCCTACCTGGATTTTTGCGCTCGGCAAATCGCGGATGCAGTGAACGAGGCAGTCGCACGCCTCGCGCCGGCACAGCTCAAGGTAGCCATGGGTGAAGCCCGAGGAAAAATTGCGTTTAATTACTACGCAGAGGACTTGTACGACCCGCGCTGCGGCCTTATCCAGGCGGTGAGCACGGACGGCGACGTGATTGCTACCTTGGTTAACTATGCCGTACATCCGGAGGTAATCGGATCAAAACGCGGGATCCTGAGTCCCGACCTTTGTGGGCCACTGTACGCCCGAATCGAGGAGCGCGTAGGAGGCGTAGCACTGTTTATGAACGGCGCGCTGGGTGGCATGGTCACCGCAGACAACCGTCCTGAGCGAGCCGGTGAAGCGGTGGATCCCTGGGCGGAATGCGAACGTATCGGAACACGCCTAGCCGATGAGGCCCTCCGACTGCTGGACGAGAGTGCGGTGACCGCAAGTTCGGAGTTGGCGTGTGCGCATAGCACGCTCACCCTGCCCATCGAGTCGCCCATCATGCGCTATATCCTGGTGCATTCACCATTAGGGTATGCTACCGCATCGAACGAGGGGAAAGTGACCATCGCCACGCAACTTAACGCCGTACGTGTCGGACCGGCCACTATGCTCACGGTGCCTGGCGAGGCCCTACCGAATATCGGCTACTACTTGAAGCGAAACATGAGTTCCGATTATCCCTTTTTGCTAGGGCTTACAAATGATGCATTTGGGTATATCCTAACGAAAGTGGACTATAACAGTTTTGAACGATACGACTACATCACGCGCACAAGTTTAGGCGAAATGACCGGCGAATATTATATAGACGCTGCGCTTGCACTCGTGCGGAAGCTTAATGACAAACCATGATAGGAAAGAATATGCGACTATATACTATTACTCGGATCGGACTGTTGATATGCACCGGATGTTTTCTGGCTTTAACCTCTGCGCGGAGCCAAATGGCCCCCGGAGCGGTGACGCCCGAAACGGCCTTACGAAGCTATTTGGATGCCGAAGATACCTCCTATCGGTGGGAGATCAGGGAAGTCATTTCGGTAGGCCCCGTCAAAGCCTACGACCTCTTGCTCACCTCCCAGACGTGGAAAGGGCACGTGTGGAAGCATCAGTTAACCGTCGTGGTACCGCGCCGTTTAAAGCGTGAGACCGCTATGCTATTTATCGACGGGGGCAGCGTAAACGAAGCGGGGGAGCCCAACTGGCGCGATCCGCGGAAAAATGACATCCTGCAGGCAGTAGGCATGGCTGCTTGGGAGAGCCGAGCGATTACCGCGGTACTGAAACAGGTGCCGATGCAGCCGTTGTATGGTGGTAAGCGTGAAGACGAACTGATTTCCATGACCTTGCACAATTACCAACAGGATAACGACCACACGTGGCCATTGCTGTTTCCGATGGCAAAGAGCGCCATCCGCGCCATGGATGCCATACAGGAGCTCGCCAGTCAGGAACTTGGCCTGGAGGTGGTCGATTTTCTGGTGGCGGGCGCCTCCAAGCGCGGCTGGACCACTTGGCTCACGGGTGCTTCGGAGGATCCGCGTGTCAAAGCCTTGGCCCCCATCGTCATCGATATCGTTAACATGCCTGCCAACTTAAATTATCAGCTGGAAGCCTACGACGAGTACAGCGAGGAGATTCAGGATTATACGGATTTGGGTATTCCGCAGGCCATCGACAGTGAGGGTGGCCGCAATATTGTCACCATGATTGACCCGTACGCCTACCGAAGCGTGCTCACCCAGCCCAAGATGATCTTTAACGGTACTAACGACCCTTTTTGGGTAGTGGATGCCATTAAGCACTATCTGGACAGTATACCGGGCCACAACCTACTCCACTACGTGCCTAATGCCGGCCATGACTTGGGAGATGGCAAGCAAGCGTTCCGCGCGCTGACCTCGTTCTTCGGATACATTGCGCGCGACAAGCCGTTGCCTTTGATCCATTGGTCCGAAAGTGCAAAGAATGGACAGGCGTTGATCCGGGTCCAGCCCGAACGCAAGCGCCTGCAAGGCGCCCGACTTTGGTATACCCATTCGGACGATCGCGATTTTAGGGACGAGACTTGGGAATCGCTTGAGTTGACCTTGCCATCACGCGGGGAGCCGCTAAACGCCACGGTTCCGTTGCCGAGGGAGGGGTATAAGGCATTTTATATCGATTTTGTTTACAGGGATTTAAAGGGAAAAAAGTACACGCAAAGTACACGGGTATTCGTTGCTGACGGCAACAACATCCTCTAAGCCGCGCGGCCCCAAATTTTTATGTGTAACTATAATTTTGCATTTTTGGGCTATGCGCAAGAAATTCATAGCCGTAGCCACCGCGCTCGTGGTGGCCATATTAATTATTGGTTTTTGGTGGCCACCGATTTGGTGGTCCTACGTGGTTGTACTTCCCTTGGTGCTGCTCGGCGTGCAGGATATCCTGCAGACCAAACAAGCAATTCGGCATAACTTTCCGCTGTTCGGACGCCTGCGTTACCTATTCGAAAGTATCCGTCCGGAGATACAACAGTACTTTGTCGAAAGCGACACCACGGGCAGACCATTTAGTCGCATGTTTCGTGCCGTTGTTTACCAACGTGCGAAAAAGGTTTTGGATACCACGCCGTTCGGTACGCAGCTTGACGTCTACAGCAATAACTATGAATGGCTAAGTCACAGCATCGCCGCAGTAGACTACTTTAAAATTAATGAACACCCGCGGGTGACGGTGGGGGGACCGTACTGCCAACAGCCTTACTCCTGCAGCGTTTTCAATATTTCGGCCATGAGCTACGGCTCGTTGAGCAAACAGGCGGTCATGGCCTTGAATGGTGGAGCGAAAATCGGTCAGTTTTACCACAACACCGGTGAGGGAGGTATCACGGATTACCACCTCAATGGAGGTGGTGATCTGGTTTGGCAAATCGGAACGGGCTACTTTGGTTGTCGCAATTCAGATGGAGGATTCAATGACGAGATGTTTGCCCAGAAGTCCCGGTATCCGCAGGTCAAGATGATTGAAATCAAGCTGTCGCAAGGTGCAAAGCCTGGTCACGGCGGTATCTTGCCCGCTATCAAGGTGACGCCCGAAGTGGCGCGCATACGTGCGGTAGAGGTCGGCAAGGAAGTGGATTCGCCACCGTACCATCGCGAATTCTCCACACCCATAGGCTTACTCCGATTCGTTAAGCGCCTGCGCGATCTTTCCGAAGGGAAACCAGTAGGGTTTAAACTGTGTATCGGCCACCGAAGCGAGTTTGTGGCCATCTGCAAGGCAATGATCGAGACAGAGATTTATCCTGATTTCATCACCATTGACGGCGGCGAAGGCGGGACCGGTGCGGCGCCCTTGGAGTTCTCAAACTCGGTGGGCATGCCGCTGCGCGATGCGCTGGCTTTTGCCTACGACTGCCTGACAGGATTTGGCCTCAAGCACCACATAAAGATCATCGCTGCCGGAAAAATTGCTACCGGATTCGAGCTGGTCAAGTACTTTGCCCTTGGCGCAGACATTTGCAACAGTGCCCGCGGCATGATGTTAGCCTTGGGGTGTATTCAAGCACTGCAGTGCCATGCCAATACCTGCCCCACGGGCGTCGCTACCCAAGATCCAGTATTGGCCAAAGGACTGGACGTTGCCGACAAGCGCGTGCGGGTGGCCAATTTCCACCGTCAGACGGTGAAGGCCGCTGGCGAATTAATGGGTGCGGCGGGGATTAGGCATCCGGATGATATCCACCGCGTTTATATCCATCGACGCGTGGCGCCCAATAAGGTGGAAACTTATCTAGACTCTTACCCGTATATACCTTGGGCGAGCTTGCTGCAGCCTCCGTACCCGAAATCGTTTGAGTTGCTAATGCGTATCAGCCGGCCGGATTCTTTCCAGCCCGATTTCTCGGATATTGATTTCGTGGAGTACGCATGGGCGAAAAAGCCAATGACGGGTTAATGTACAGCCGGCTAGACGTCCGTCGGCATATCGACCGCTTATAGGTTCTGGGTGCGCGCGCCGCAGCTATAACCAGTCACCAAGGGCGAAGGTGTCACCCAGTCGGATACCTTTATCGGTCATTTTCAATGTGCAGCATTCGTGTACTGGGTCATGCTCCAGGAACAGCACATACTCCCCGTCCAAGGCCTCCTGCCAGTATCGTTTCCGCTCGTCCATGGTTGTGAGCGGGCGCACATCGTAACTCATCACGTAGGGAAGAGGGATGTGACCTATCGAAGGCAGCAAGTCGGCCATATAGAGCAGTGTTTTGTCTTTGTAGTTAATCTGGGGTAGCATCATGGCCTCCGTGTGTCCATGGGCAAACCGAATCCGGATGTGCTCGGTGAACGCGATGCCGTCGACGGAATCTAAAAATTTCAGTTGCCCACTTTCTTGGATCGGCAGGATGTTCTCCTTCAAGAATGACGCCTTCTCGCGCTCGTTCGGATTCAAGGCCCAGTCCCAATGTGCGCGATTGCTCCAATATGTCGCGTTCTTAAAGGCCGGAAGCAGCTGTTCGCCCGCGCGGACGATGGCTCCGCCGACGTGGTCGAAATGTAAATGCGTGAGAAACACGTCGGTGATGTCATTCCGATGGAAGCCATGTTGAGCGAGGGATCTGTCTAGGCTGTCGTCGCCATGGCGGTAGTAATGCCGGAAGAAACTTTCATCCTGCTTATCGCCAAGGCCGGTGTCGACTAGGATCAGGCGCTTGCCATCCTCGATGAGCAGCAAACGGGCACCCCATGTGCAGAGGTTTCGTTCGTCGGCTGGGTTGGTCCGTTGCCAGATGGATTTGGGTACGACGCCGAACATCGCGCCCCCGTCTAGTTTAAAAAAACCGGTATTGATCGAATAAAGTTGCATGAAGGAGCTTTTTGTGTGAAAATACGAAAAGGAAGGCTAAATTTGACACGCTAGGGTATATTTTCGCCTTTGCATATATTAGCAAGGGGCCGAATCTGCTGACGCCCATGCTCAGGTTTTCTACCCACTTGTCTTGGAAGGACCACCAGAGCTAGTGTTGCGATAATTGATTAGGTTTGTTAGCTACAGTCCGTATTACAGTTCGATGAACACTCCGGGTCTGACTTGACACATGGATAAAACAAAATTGACTTACACTTGGATGAATGGATGGGGCTTTTTAGCCCTTCTAGTATTTCTCCTCGTCGCCACGCCGGCATTTACCCTCGCCATCCGGCTATTTGACGGTAACGGATCACAGTGGTCCTATATTGCGGGGCGTCTATTCTCGCACTATGTTCCATCTACGGTGTGGCTGCTCGCCGGGGTGTCGGTGCTCACACTATTTGTGGGTGTAGGAATGGCCTGGCTGATATCGACGTATGCATTTCCAGGAAGACGGTTCTTCGAATGGGCCCTTATATTGCCGCTTTCGTTCCCGGCTTACATGATGGGGTATAGTTACGTGGGATTGCTGGAATACACGGGTCCGATAAATGCGTTTCTGCGCCATAGACTGGGCATGGACATCACGGGGCCAATTTTCGACATCATGAATATCTGGGGCGCGATATTTATTCTATCGATGAGCTTGTTTCCCTACCTTTACGTTATTTGCCGAACAGTGTTTGTGTCGCGATCGGCTGATTTGCTGGATGCGTCTGCTATGCTCGGCAGTAGTTCGTGGCGTACCTTCTGGAAAGTAGCGCTTCCCATGGCTCGGCCCGCAGTAATTGCAGGCTTGGCACTGATCGGTATGGAAGTGTTGAATGATTACGGCACCGTGAAGTACTATGGTGTGGATACGTTCACTACGGGCATCTTTCGAGCTTGGTTTTCCATGGGCGACGTGAGCACCGGAATTCGGCTTTCAGCTATCTTGATGGTGTTCGTCATTGCGATGCTTTGGTTGGAACGAGGCCAAAGAGGGAGTAAGGCTTTTACTGGTCGCAAAACAAGTCATAGACAGGCCAAGCGGATTCGCCTACGAGGCGTCGCCAGGGTAGGGGCTATACTCGCTTGCAGCGTTATATTGGCGTTGGGTTTTGTCTTGCCACTCTCCCAGGTGCTGTACTGGGTTGGTTTGACCGCACATCGTGTAGTGGATGTAGCTTTCTGGACGCTGGTAGGAAACAGCCTGCTATTGGCGCTGCTAGCTTCTGTCTTGATAGTGGTATGCGCTACGGTGCTCCTCTATGCAGCCCGTATTAATAGGGTTGAATGGATACGGTATGCATCCTATTTTTCCACTCTAGGATATGCCATACCGGGCGCTGTAATCGCCATCGGTATTTACTTGCCGGTAGTGTGGGCGGATAGGTCGCTTGTGGCGCTATTAACTGGTTCGAATGGCTTGTATATATCGCAGACTGTAGTTATGCTGGTTTTCGCCTATATCGTGCGCTTCATGGCTGTGGCGTACCATGCTGTATCGGCTGGTTTCGAGAAGATTGGTCGTCATGTATCGGAGGCCTCGCTAATGCTCGGCGGCTCTACTTGGCGAACCTTGGTTCGTGTAGATATACCTATGATTCGCAACAGCCTGGGAGCTGGCCTATTGTTGGTGTTCGTTGACGTCATCAAAGAGCTTCCCTTAACCTTGATTTTGCGTCCGTTCAATTTCCATACTTTGGCCACGCGAGCTTTCGACCTAGCGACTAACGAACAGGTGGCAGAGTCTGCGAATTTTTCTCTGTGTGTGGTAGCCATTGGCCTGCTACCTGTAATCTTGTTGAATGCTTTAGTGAAGGCAAACTCTCATGAATGAATTGATACTTCAAGTGGATGGCATTAGCAAACGTTATCGCGAGGGGATGGCCTATGCCGTCTGCCGCGTTTCCTTCGATTTGAAACCGGGCGAGCTAATGGCTTTAGTAGGTGAGAGCGGTTCGGGAAAAACCACCTTACTACGTATAATTGCCGGTCTAGAGCATCCAGATGAAGGCGCGATATACCTATCGGGTCAGGCAATGGTCGGCGGGTCTAAAGCAGTTCCGCCTAACCAACGAGGCATCGGATTGCTTTTTCAAGACTATGCCCTTTTTCCGCACCTGACCATTTTCCAGAACATTGCGTTCGGCCTTCATGGTCTTTCTAAATCCGAGCAGGCGTTGTGCGTGAGAGACATGATGGCCGTGACGGGATTGGAAATCGACGCCGGACGCTATCCTCACGAAATTTCGGGCGGACAACAGCAGCGTGTCGCGTTGGCACGAGCGCTGGCCGCGCGCCCGCGGCTATTATTGCTTGACGAGCCATTTAGCAATTTGGATACGATCTTGCGCGAGCAAATACGTGAAGATGTCAAGGAAATTATTGCAAAAACACGAACAACCGCCATCTTAGTTACTCACGATATCAAGGATGCACTGGCGATGGCCGACAGAATTGCAGTAATGGACAAGGGACGCTTGCTCCAAATTGATACACCCGGCGCAATTTATCACCGACCCATAAATGCGTATGTAGCGCGTCTTTTTGGAAAGTTTAACGTAGTGGACGTGGAGGTCGAAGGGGAGTTTCTACGCACGGGATTTGGTTCCCTACTACTTACAAACGACATGAGGAGTCGTCTATCGTCTCGAATTTGCTTTCGTCCTGAACATGCCCAGCTAACTAACCCTAGCGATAGCAGTTTATCCGGCATCGTGCGAACTTGCAATTTTTTTGGAGACCGTTGGCAGTTGAAGCTTGAAGATTTGGACAATAAAGGGGTGTGTATCTATATTGACTACCAGGATAGTAGGCGTTTCAGTCCCGGAGATCGCGTCGCCTTTACCTTATCGTCCTTTAGCCAATGGGAAGGGCAGTAGGTGATATTACGACGCGGTACGCAGATACTTTCGTTACTAATTCCAGCCTACGGCGTCAAATACCTTTATCGCTTGGTCGTTGAAATCGCCGAGTGAAGACAGATTAATTGAGTCAGGTTTGAATGTACCCCATTGTTTGAGCAGATTAGCCATTTCGACGTTCGGATTTAACGGGTATTCGAAGTTCGTAATCGCTAGCTTTTGCTGCACAGTCTCACTTAAAAGAAATTCGGCAAGCTTGATCGCTGACTCCTTGTTTTTGGCATGTTTTGCTATGCCAAATCCACTGATGTTGACGTGCGTACCCCGATTGCTTTGGTTAGGAAATATAATGCCAACGGATTCACCTGCCTTACGCTCTTCTTCGTTGTCACTGTTGAGCAATTGGCCGATGTAGTAGGTGTTGACGATGGTTAGATCTCCTTCGCCGCTGGCAATAGCTTTCACTTGATCGCGGTCGCTGCCTTTAGGCTCCCGCGCTAAGTTGGCGATCAAACCGTTTGCCCATGCAGTTGCCTTCGCTTCGCCGTCGGCGGCAATAATCGATGCCATTAGAGACTGATTATAGACATTGTCAGAGGAGCGTACCAAAACCCGGCCTCGCCATTTCGGATTGGCCAAGTCGGCATAATCTTGGATCTCATCGGCATTTATGCGATCCTTGGCGTATGCAATGATGCGTGCGCGAGCAGTCATTCCGTACCAGACGCCCTCTGGGTGGCGATATTGTTTAGGAACCAGTTTCGTAAGCTGTCCTGAATCAAATGCCTGCAACAATCCCTTATTGTGTGCGCGGTTAAGTCGGCCTGCATCGACCGTAATCAGGAGATCGGCCGGCGAATTTTCACCCTCAGTTTCCATCCGCTGAATAAGTTCGTCCGCACTCGCGTTGATGACGTTTACACGGATGCCTGTTTCTTCAGTAAATAAGGCAAATATCTCTTGGTCGACGGCGTAATGACGGTGCGTATATACATTTACGATATCACCTTCTATTCTAGATTGGCAGGACAGTGCTAAGATAGAGATAGCAGCGAACAGAAAACAAGTTACTTTTCTCATAATATTCCAGCGATTTGGATTGGTCTGATTGTTTTAAATTTGACTTATTCTAAATAGGGCAAATATAGTTAACTGTTCTGCATTTAGCAATAAACACGTATGCCTTGCGTGTGCTGTTTGCGAAGGACCGGCGAAGCGGTGACTAGCGCAAACGATTGTCCTTGTTTTTGCCATTTTTGTGCAATCGATTGTCTGGCTAAACGCGTCGTCCCCAGTTCGAATTATTAGGGGATTATTTTATATTGCACCATATTTTCTGATACAACAACAACGACAACTCCCCTTTAAAATGAGTGATATATCGAGTCTTTTAGAGGCCGCTAGTGCTTTTGACTTGGCTACAACACCCCGTTATGCGCGTGCGTTTGGCTCCGGCCACATCAACGACACGTACCGCGTGTGGGGTGATGACGAATCCCAGTCGCCATTTCTGATGCAGCGAATCAACCACAACGTGTTTCCAGAAGTGGACAAGCTCATGGAAAACATGCGTTTGGTGACAGAACACTTGAAGCGTAAGATAGCGGCCTCCGGGGAAGGGAATCCTGCATTAAACGTATTGACGATCGTCCCTACGCGCGACGGCGGCTTATATCATCGCGATCCGTCGGGAAACTACTGGCGGATGTTTTTACTGTTGGAAAATACACGATCCTACGACATCGTCACGAGTGAGCAGCAGGCTAGGGAAGGAGGGCGTGCGTTCGGGCTGTTCCAGCTTATGCTCGCCGACGTGGATGCGAAGCGCATTCACGAAGTGCTGCCGGGTTTCCATCATATTGGCAAGCGCCTCGATGCGCTTAAGCGTGCCATCGCGGCGGATGCGGTGGGCCGTGTGGGCGAATGCCAGGATATGATTGATTTTGCCTTGCAGCGCGCAGATCGTATGCATACCATCCTGCGCATGGGCGAATCGGGCGAGCTGCCCCTGCGTATTACGCACAACGATACGAAATTCAACAACGTCCTGTTGGACGACCAGGATAAGGCCCAATGCGTGATCGACCTGGACACCGTCATGCCGGGCTATGCCGCCTATGATTTTGGAGATGCGATACGCACGGTAATTAACAGTGCCGCCGAGGACGAGGCCGACCTTTCGAAAATCTCGCTTAACATTCCGTTTTTTGAGGCGTATACCGAAGGCTATTTCTCCCAAGCGGCTAAATTCCTCACGCCGGCGGAAGTCTTTTCCCTCATGGAAGGCGTATTGTTGCTGCCTTATATCATTGGCGTTCGCTTCCTCACCGACCATTTGGAGGGCGACCATTATTTCAAAACGCATCACGAGGGGCACAACCTGCAACGGGCCCGTACGCAATTCCATTTGGTGGGGCAGCTTGAATGTGCCGAAGACACCTTAAAGGGGATTATCGGTAAAATTGCCCAAACGTATGAGTCCATTCCCGATACGAACGCGGGATAGCGCTTCGGCAGTTTGCTCGGGACTAGCTCGCTGGCGGTGCGATATCCACGATTGAACCGATGACGATCAAGACCTTAACCATACCGTTCCTAGCCGACTTGCGTTATGATGCGCCCTTTGGTGCATTTAATTCGGCGCTGGACGCGGTGACACCCACCGTGATTGGTGAAGCACCTTGGGCCGACTTTCCCTACGTGCCGACGGTTAGCGTGTGCATCGGCCACTTCGCAGGTGGAATTGCTTTGCGATATCGGGTGTCGGAGGAGGTTGCCCAATCGCGGTACCGGCAAACCCATGATCCGGTGCATAAGGACAGTTGCGTCGAGTTTTTCATATCGTTCGACGACAATGAGCATTATTATAATTTGGAAATCAATTGTTTAGGGACGATCATGATGGCCTATGGCAATGCCGTGGTTGTCGAGCGCACCCAGGTGAACATTGCGGTGGCGGAGTCCATCCGTATTCGGTCGAGCATCGACGCTAGCAAGCCGCTAGCCGCACAGGGGCAATGGGAACTACTGGTTGTGGTGCCCTTAACGGTATTTGTGCAGCATCCTGATTTGAATCTGACGGACGCATCCGTCCGGGGGAATTTTTATAAGTGTGGCGACGACTTGCCCACACCGCATTTCGTCGCTTGGAACCGGGTGGAGCATCCCATACCCAGTTTTCATCAACCTGCCTATTTCGGCAAGCTGGTTTTCGTAAAACCTTAGTCGCCGGGCTTCGAGCGAAACAAAAATTCCTTACGCTACCGGGCTATCCGCACATCGGAATAACATCGGTCGAATAAGGAATTCTGTCTCAGCAGCTAAAGCTAACTACTGGAATACGCTTTCTTTTTTGAACGCTTGGGCGAGCAAGGCGTAAAAGATGACGCGGTACTTGTTGCGGTTTGATGAACCCACTTTCTCGATGGTTGCCTGGATGGCATCGTCTAGTGCTTTGCTGTCTGCCAAGCCGAGTTTCTTGACTAAGAAATTTTGCTTGACGCGCTCCAGCTCGTCGGAGTCGGATGCCGCGATGGTTTCGGCGTCCGCATTGTAAATCGATGGGCCTAAACTTTTAGCTACCGCCGTAAGCAGCGCTGTGTCTATATTCAGTCCCAGTTTCTTTACTTCTGCCTCATACTTGGCAATCAGATCATCAAATTTGCTCATAATGAAATGCGGTTTAATGGAAATGTAATTACTTTCGGGCTAAATTAACGAATTATTTGGGGATGTAAAGCCGTCGTTGACTTTTCTGCGCGAAAGCGCTCGGTGCGGCTGGGTCGCGTAAGGCGCCGTTGCTCTGTAAATTCCCTTTTTTCAGATACTGAGCCAATTTTATGCGTATCTTCGAAAGGCAGGGCCGACAGCGCAGCGCATGCGCAACGTCCACCTAAAAATCTGTTTCTTTTCAAACGATAAACATTCAGGATGCCAAACGATACGAAGATAAAATGTCCAAATTGTAGTGCCACCATTGACGTGCAGGATATCCTTGCCCATCAGTTGGAGGACGAGATCAAACAAAAATATCAGGCTCAACTGGCGACCGAGCGGCAGCGTTACGAGCAGGAGCAAGCTAAGCTGGCGCAGGAGCGTGAGGCCTTCGAACAAAAGAAAAGGCAGGAAAACGAGCTTTTCCAGCAGCGCCTCGAGACCAAACTGCGCGAGGAGAAAAAAAACATCGAAGGCCAACTGAAGGCAAAGATGCAGGCCGATATGGCCGAGCAGTACGACGTCTTGCAGCGGGAGTTACAGGATAAATCCGAACAACTGAAGGAGCTTCACCGAACCAAAGCGCAAATCGAGCAGTTAAAGCGCGAGAAAGAGGAAGTTCGCGAAGCAGTCGCGCTGGAGCTGCAGCGCAAGATGAACGAACAATTGCAAGGTGAGCGCGAGCGGATCCGGAAAATGGAGGAAGAGCGCAACGAACTCCGTATGCGCGAACTGCAAAAGCAGCTCGACGACCAGAAAAAGTTGACTGAGGAGATGAAGCGTAAGCAGGAGCAGGGATCCATGCAACTGCAGGGTGAGGTACAGGAATTAGCCATCGAGGAATGGCTCGCCTTGCAGTTTCCCCTAGACAACATCGAAGAAATCAAGAAAGGCGCGCGTGGAGGCGACTGCATCCAGGTCGTCAATACACACACGCGCGTCAACTGCGGACGAATTTACTACGAGAGCAAGCGAACGAAAGATTTCCAACCCAGTTGGATTGAGAAATTCAAGGCCGACATGCGGGAGAAGGGAGCCGACGTGGGCGTGTTAGTGACGGATGCTATGCCGGCGGGATTTGAGCGTATGGGTATTAAGGATGGCGTTTGGGTGTGCAGTTACGAAGAATTCAAAGGTCTGTGTGCCGTACTTCGCGAAACCGTTATTCAGCTCAGCCTGGCGGTCTCGTCGCAGGAAAACAAAGGTGACAAGATGCATATGCTGTACGATTATCTCACCAGCAGCAGTTTCCGCATGCAGGTGGAAGCCATTGTGGAAGGCTTTTCGTGCATGAAGACTGAGTTGGAAAAGGAAAAACGTGCCATGCAGCGCATCTGGAAGGAACGGGAGAAGCAGATCGACAAAGTCGTCACCAACACGATCGACATGTACGGTGCTGTCCGTGGTATTGCGGGTAGCGCCATACAGCCCGTGCAGGCGTTGGAACTGCCGGGGACAGACGAAGATGAGGACGATGACTAACGAAAGGGGATGAGGCGATTCTGTATTGAAAGTAGCTTTCCTGTACGCCGAACCGTGCAATCACTTGCTACAGTCAGCGGAACCGCCTAACCAAAAAAGCCTGCCAAGTTTTGCTTGGCAGGCTTTTATGCTATTTGCTATTTCTCGGTGTGCCGACTAGATAATCAGCATGGCGTCGCCATAGCTATAGAACCGGTACTTTTCTTTCACGGCTACTTCATAGGCGTTCATGACGTTTTCGTATCCCCCAAACGCTGCAATCATCACAAGTAGCGTGGACTCCGGCGTATGGAAGTTGGTGACCATGCAGTTGGCGATGCTGAAATCGTAGGGTGGATAGATGAATTTGCTCGTCCAATCGTTAGCCGGCTTGAGGTGCTGATCGGTCGATACCGAAGACTCAATCGCGCGCATGGACGTCGTGCCTACGGCGCATACGCGGCGTTTGGCGTCAATGGCTTTGTTCACAATGTCCGCGTCTTTAGGCTGGATTAAGAATTGCTCCGAATCCATCTTGTGCTTGGTGAGGTCTTCCACTTCCACCGGGCGGAAGGTGCCCAAGCCGACATGCAGGGTGACTTCGGCAAACTCGACGCCTTTCAGCTCCAGCCGTTTCATCAGTTCGCGGCTAAAGTGCAGGCCAGCAGTGGGAGCCGCTACGGCGCCTTCGTGCTTGGCATAAATCGTCTGGTAACGAAATTTATCTTCGGGGTTGGCCTTGCGCTTGATGTATTTAGGCAGTGGTGTCTCGCCGAGGATTTCGATGTTGCGCCTAAACTCCTCTTCCGTGCCATCGAAAAGGAAACGGATCGTGCGCCCGCGCGACGTGGTGTTGTCGACCACTTCGGCGACGAGCAGGTCGTCTTCACCAAAATAAAGTTTGTTGCCTACGCGGATCTTCCTTGCCGGGTCGACCAGTACGTCCCAAAGACGCAGCTCCTTGTTCAGCTCGCGCAACAGGAACACTTCGATCGTGGCGCCCGTCTTCTCTTTGTTGCCGTACATCCGTGCCGGGAAAACCTTGGTGTTATTGAGGATCATGACGTCGTGCTCGTCAAAATAGTTCAGGATGTCCTTGAAGATCTTGTGCTCTATTTTGCCTGTTTTGCGATCCAATACCATCAAACGCGACTCGTCGCGGTTCTCGACAGGTTCGTGGGCAATTAATGAATCCGGTAAATTAAATTTAAATTGAGATAATTTCATCGATGCGTAAAAGTATATTTAGTAGTCTGCTGCAGCGAAAAGAAAGTGCCGCTTTGCTGAGCTCAGTTGGTTGATTGCCAAGACCAAACTCTCCTTGCGCCGCTCCATTTCAGACATGCCGAATGGAACTAAAATAGCGCGCAAAGATACAAAATAAATACGTGAAAAGCGAATATTTATTGTTGATTCACGTTCGGCATACAACTATACTCGCTAAACGCTGCAAACTTATTTTTGTTTGGGTGCGGTTTGCGGAGTCTCCGGATGCCGCCGGGCAATGCATGACAGGCCATAACAGTTAGATGGCAAAGCTGTTTTATCTTGCGTCGAATTTTAAGCCGGTTCACGTATTTTTAGCTAGAATTATTAACCTATTTTCCAATATATGAATGCACTAGCAGGAGTTATTTTTCACCTTATTGGCGGATTCGCGTCAGGGAGCTTTTACGTGCCCTATAAAAAAGTAAAGGGCTGGGCGTGGGAGACGTTCTGGATCGTGGGCGGGCTGTTTTCTTGGCTCATCGTTCCGCCGTTAGCCGCTTACATAACCATCCCCGGTTTTGCCGACATTATCCGGCAGGCTGACAGCGGCACGTTGGGATATGCGTATCTTTTTGGCTTGTTATGGGGCGTAGGGGGGCTTACCTATGGCCTAGGGGTGCGGTATTTGGGTGTGTCGCTCGGCAGCAGCATCATCTTGGGGCTCTCGATGGTGTTCGGTTCATTGATGCCTTCCATCTATTACTACTTTGCCGGAGTAGAAGGCAAGGAAACAATCGACCAGTTTATAAATGAAGCATGGGGTCGCACAGTGCTGATGGGGTTGCTGGTTTGCGTGGTCGGTATCTACATGTGCGGGCTTGCGGGCGTACGTAAAGAGCGCGAACTAGGTGTTAAGCAAAACGGCAATGCCGATTATAATTTCGGCTTGGGAATCACCGTCGCAATCGTGTCAGGCATCCTCAGCGCCTGTTTCAACTTTGGGTTGGAGGCGGGTAAACCGATGGCCACCGTGGCCAACGACCTGTGGAAGGCTGCAAACCCGGGCAAGGGCGAATTCCTTTTTCAGAATAACGTGACTTACGTGGTCGTCCTATGGGGCGGACTGACAACTAATTTCGTATGGTGTATGTTTCTCAACGCACGTAATCGTACTTTCGGCGACTACGTCAACTCAAAAGTACCCATTGCGCGCAATATTCTGTTCTGTGCATTAGCCGGAACTACTTGGTACCTGCAGTTCTTTTTCTACGGTATGGGTGAGAGCCGGCTGGGCAACGGTGCCAGCTCCTGGATTCTTCACATGGCGTTTATCATTCTCATTGCCAACGCTTGGGGGGTAATCTTGAAGGAATGGAAAGGCACGACAAGGCGGACATATTCGATGGTGATTTTAGGTCTTTTGGTTATGATCGCTTCCATCATACTCGTGGGCTTTGCCCGCACGTTAGGAGAATAATTTTTAATATCAATTAGCACATCAAAATACAATAACGCATATGGCTGAGACAGCATTCAAAAAAGAATTTAAGCATGTTAGTTACCTATGGGATGACGAACGCGCGGCTGAACTGGAAGGGGACGAAGTAGCCCTCTTGCTCTACCGTTCCA
Organism: uncultured Sphingobacteriaceae bacterium; assembly: GCA_964423925.1. Taxonomy (GTDB): domain Bacteria; phylum Bacteroidota; class Bacteroidia; order Sphingobacteriales; family Sphingobacteriaceae; genus CAYRGQ01. The sequence continues at coordinate 123,801 of CAYRGQ010000001.1, forward strand.
ATTTGCTTGGCGCTGACCTGAGGCTTACCAACTACGGTGGGGGCAATACCTCCTGCAAGGCAATCGCGAAAGACCCCCTGACTGGTAAGGATACCGAAGTAATGTGGATCAAAGGTTCTGGTGGAGACATTGGAACGCTGACTCGTAGCGGCTTGGCAGCGCTCTACGTAGACCGGCTCCGGAGTCTGGAGAACGTATATCGGGGTATCGAGCACGAAGACGAAATGGTCGAACTATTCAATCATTGCATCTACGACCTGTCGTCAAAAGCGCCGTCCATCGACACGCCGCTGCATGGCTTCCTGCCGTTCAAGCACATTGACCACCTCCATCCTGACGCGGCGATTGCCATTGCGGCAGCAAAGGACGGTAAGCGCATTACGCAGGAGCTGTTTAACGGTGAAATTGGTTGGGTAGATTGGCAAAGGCCCGGTTTCGACCTTGGTTTGCAGTTGCGGCAGTGCTTAGCGGAGAACCCGGGGATTCGGGGCATCATGCTCGGTTCGCATGGCTTGTTTACATGGGGTGATACCGCCTACGAAAGCTACGTCAACACCTTACAGGTAATTGAGAAATGCGCCGATTATTTGGAAGCAAACTACGGCAAGCAGCGTCCCGTATTCGGCGGCGCGAAGATTGCGGATGTGGATGCGGCCCTGCGCACGCGGCAGGCGGCTGCATTGGCACCCGTACTGCGCGGTTTCTGCTCCTCAGAGCGGAATATGGTCGGTCATTTTACTGATGATCCACGCATCCTAGAATTTATCAACTCCAACGATTTGGAGCGCTTGGCTCCACTGGGCACGAGCTGCCCGGACCACTTCCTTCGTACGAAGATCAGTCCTTTGGTACTCGACCTAGCACCGGATGCGGACCTCTCGGATGTGGAACAGCTGAAAGCCCAGCTGGCACCCGCGTTTGAGGCGTATCGTGCCATGTATGCCGAGTACTACGAGTCTTGCAAGCGTCCGAACAGCCCGGCTATGCGCGACCCTAACCCAGTCATCATCCTCTACCCGGGCATCGGGCTGTTCTCTTTCTCGAAGGACAAGCAGACAGCACGTGTAGCCGCCGAATTCTATACCAATGCCATCAATGTGATGAAGGGCGCGGAAGCAGTTTCCGAATACACCTCGCTGCCACGGCAGGAGGCTTTTGATATCGAGTACTGGCTGCTCGAGGAAGCAAAACTGCAACGCATGCCCAAGCCTAAGCCCTTGTCGGGTAAAGTTGCCCTCGTCACTGGCAGTGCTGGCGGTATTGGCAAGGCCATAGCGAAGCGTTTCGTGCAGGAAGGCGCCGTGGTGGTGCTCAACGATATGAATGCGGAAAGACTGGCGGGCGCCGGCGAGGAATTTAAGGATGAATTCGGCAAAGATGCCTATACCACGGCCATCCTCGACGTGACAAATGCTGACCAAATCCAGGCGGCTTACGACGCGGCCGCACTGGCCTTCGGCGGTGTGGATATCGTCGTCAACAACGCTGGACTGTCCATTTCCAAACCCATAGGCGAGCATACGCAAGCGGATTGGGACTTGCTATATGATGTATTGGTCAAAGGGCAGTTCTTGGTGACGCAGGCAGCCGTGGCAATCATGAAAAAGCAGGCGAGGGGCGGAGACATTATCAACATCGTTAGCAAAAACGCCTTGGTGAGCGGGCCAAACAATGCTGGCTACGGCTCGGCGAAAGCCGCGCAACTGCACTTGAGCCGTCTGAATGCGGCCGAACTGGGCGGAGATGGAATTCGTGTCAATGTGGTGAACCCCGATGCGGTCATCAGCGACAGCAACATCTGGGCAGGAGGATGGGCCGAAGGCCGTGCCAAAGCCTACGGTGTCAAAGTTGAAGAGTTGCCGGCTTACTACGCGAAGCGTACGTTGCTCAACCAGGTTATCCTGCCCGAAGATATTGCAAATGCATGCTTCGTATTGGTGGGCGGGCTGATGCACAAATCGACCGGGAACGTGCTGAATGTGGACGGCGGGGTAGCGATGGCTTTTGTGCGCTAACCTACTGAGCACTAAGTTCGGTAACCTAGCTGCCTGCGCTCGCGGGTAGCTAGGTGTATAATATTATTGACAAAAAAACGACATTATGATTATCGATAAGAATCAGATAGAAAAGCATAATCAGGCGCTAAGCGAATCGCATCGCCGCAAGTATAGCCAGCTCGCGGACACCATTGAAAAAGCGAACGATATCGTAGGTAAACTTATGGCGTTCCAAGTGGCAGTGCCCAGCTGGGCGCTCGGCACTGGCGGGACACGTTTTGGACGCTTCTCCGGTGGTGGCGAGCCCGGGACCTTGGAAGAAAAAATCGCGGACGTCGGCATCCTGCATGCACTGAACCAGTCTAGCGGTGCCATATCCTTGCACATCCCCTGGGATATCCCCCAAGACTACGCCGCGATCCGCCAGTTGGCCAAGGAGCACGGTCTGGTGTTCGATGCGATGAACTCTAATACGTTCCAAGACCAACCCGGCCAAGCGTTGAGCTACAAATTCGGTTCGATGCAGCACGTCGATCGGGCGGTACGCCAACAGGCAATCGAACACAACATCGAGGTCATCAAGCATGGTGTTGAGCTGGGATCTAAGTCGCTAACCGTATGGCTGGCGGACGGGTCGAGCTTCCCGGGCCAATTGAACTTTCGTAAGGCTTTCGAAAACACGCTCGAGAGTTTGGAGGCCGTCTACGCGGCTTTGCCCGCCGACTGGAAGATGTTTGTCGAATACAAAGCCTTCGAACCGAACTTCTATTCCATGACGGTCGGCGACTGGGGGCAGTCTTTGCTGTACGCCAATAAACTTGGCGAAAAAGCATTCACGTTGGTCGACCTTGGTCACCATCTGCCCAACGCGAACATCGAGCAGATCGTGTCTTTACTGCTGATGGAGGAGAAATTGGGGGGATTCCACTTTAACGATTCCAAGTACGGCGATGACGACCTGACTACGGGAAGCGTGAAACCCTATCAGCTCTTCCTGATCTTCAACGAACTGGTCGCTGGGCTGGACGCGCGTGGTTTGGACCACGCCACGGGTTTGGGCTGGATGATCGACGCGTCGCATAATCTCAAGGATCCATTGGAGGACTTACTGCAGTCCGTAGAAGCCATCCTGATTGCCTACGCACAGGCTTTGTTGGTCGATCGCTCGGCACTGGAAGACGCTCGCAATAATAATGACATCGTCAAGGCCCAAGAGATCCTACAGGACGCATTCCGTACGGACGTTCGTCCGCTATTGGCCGAAGCGCGTCGCCGGTCGGGGGCTGCGCTGGATCCCCTCGGTGTATTCCGATCCTTGCGTGTGCGTGAAGCCTTAATTGCTGAGCGGGGCTCCCATACCATAGCGACAGGTCTGTAAAATGGCGTAAGTAATTTTTTAATTGATTGTTATCCAGTTAGATGAAAACGCCAGTTGTAGCGATATTTGATGTAGGTAAGACCAATAAGAAGCTGTTTCTGTTTGACAGTCAATACCGCGTGGTCTTCGAACGATCGGCCCGTTTTACAGAGACGGTCGATGAAGATGGCGACCCATGCGAAAATCTGGACAGTCTCCGACTGTCCGTTTTTGACTCCCTACATGAGGTGTTCAGGAATCCGCAATTTGATGTCAAGGCCATCAACTTTGCGGCGTACGGCGCCAGTTTTGTGTACCTTGACGAGCAGGGTAAACCCCTGACGCCCCTTTACAATTACCTGAAACCCTATCCGGAGCAACTGCAGAAGAAGTTCTATGCCGACTATGGTGGCGAGGAGGAGTTTTCGTTTCGGGCGGGGTCGCCTGTTCTAGGAAGCCTTAATTCGGGCATGCAGCTTTATCGAATTAAGTACGAACGTCCCGCGCTTTTTGAGCGGATACACCGCGCGCTGCATTTGCCGCAGTACCTCAGCTTCCTGGTTTCGGGGCAAACCTATACCGATATGACCAGTATTGGTTGCCACACCAATCTTTGGGACTTCTTCAAAAACGATTACCACGACTGGGTAGCGGCTGAAGGGTTGTTGCCCAAGTTTGCGCCGATTGTGAGCGGTAGCGAGGTGTTCCCGGCTTCTTTTCCGGGTAACAACTACGGCGTTGGGGTTGGTTTGCACGATAGCTCGTCGGCGCTCATCCCGTATTTGGTGAACTTTGAAGAGCCTTTTGTGCTGATTTCCACGGGTACTTGGTGTATCAGCCTCAACCCTTTCAACCGCACGCCCTTGACGGCAGCTGAATTACAAGCGGACTGTCTCAATTACATCAGCTATAAGGGAGCGCCGGTAAAAGCTTCCCGCCTGTTTGCGGGATACGAACACGAGCAGCAGGTGAAGCGGATTGCCGATTATTTCCAAGAGTCGACCGCCAAATACCGCACCATGCCCTACAATCGGGCGGTGATGCGGCGCCTTCGGCAGAATCAGCCTCAAGGGCAGGCGCTGGGCGACAAGGTGTCGGCGTTCGGCCTGCGCGAGCTCTCGTCCTTCGCCAATGATACCGAAGCCTATCACCAGTTGGTGGCGGATTTAGTGGATCTGCAACGTAAATCGACTAATTTGATTGTCAATGAGGGAAAGGTGAAGCGGATTTTCGTCGACGGCGGTTTCAGCAAGAACCAGATTTACATGAGCCTGCTGGCGGAATGTTTTCCGGATATGGAAGTGTACGCTGCCTCAATGGCCCAAGCCACGGCGGTAGGGGCGGCCCTGGCCATCCATGACGCGTGGAACAATACGCCGCCACCATCGGACCTGATTGCGCTGCGCTTTTACGCCCACAGCAAAGACGAATAAGAACGAGTATAACAAATCCATGGACGCAAATTTATTAGCATATAACCCCCGGTACCCTTCGGTAGCCGACTTGAAAAAGAAGGCCAAGAGGCGTATCCCCAAATTCGCATTCGATTACCTCGAAGGCGGATGCAACGATGAAATTAACCTTTGGCGAAACGAGCATGATTTCCGGGATATCCTGCTTATGCCGCAATACCTGAAGAAGCATCGTGGAGTCGACATGCGCGCCGAACTGTTCGGGCACGTCTATGATGCGCCCTTCGGTATTTCCCCCATCGGCTTGCAAGGGTTGATGTGGCCCAATGCACCAGAAATTTTGGCGCGGGCAGCAGTCAAACACAATATTCCGTACACGCTGAGCACGGTGTCGACCAGTAGTATCGAACGCATTGCTAAAATTACGGATTCCCGCTTCTGGTTTCAGCTATACCATCCGACCGAAAATTCCTTGCGGGACGATATCCTACGGCGTCTTGAGCGTGCGCACTGCCCCGTACTCGTGGTGCTAGTGGACGTGCCGTCGTTCGGTCTTCGCTACCGCGAGATTAAGGCGGGCCTGTCCATGCCACCCAAGCAGAACGTCCGAAACTTCGTACAAGCTGCCTTTCGTCCCGCTTGGGCGTTTGAGACCCTGCGCGTAGGTATGCCAGAGTTCGCTACGCTCAAGCCTTATATGGCGAAGGGGCTCGACATCACCCAGCTCGGCAAGTTTATGAACGCAACATTCACGGGGCGGGTGGACGCAGAAAAGATAAAGGCTATCCGTGATAAGTGGAAGGGCAAGCTTGTCATCAAAGGCGTGGTGAGCGAAGAAGACATGGAGGAAAGTATCCGCATAGGTGCCGACGGCATTATCGTCTCTAACCATGGGGGACGACAGATCGACGCGGGGGAATCTACCATCAAGCCCCTCAAAGGATTAGCGGACAAATACGGGGACCGGATGAAGATCATGATCGATAGCGGCCTGCGCTCCGGACCGGACATCGCCAAATCGATCGCCTGCGGCGCCGACTTCACCTTTATGGGACGACCCTTTATGTACGGCGTCGCCGCACTCGGTCAGCAAGGCGGCGACCATACCATCGGTATGTTCAAAGCGCAACTAAAACAGGTCATGGAGCAGGTATGCTGCGAGACGCTGGCCGATTTCCCGGGGACTCTGATTCAGCGCTAAGCCGGCGATCACCATTACGAGTGACATATTCTTTGTAACAATCAACCTAAAACAATAAAAGGCACGCAAGAAATTGCGTGCCTTTGTTATGTCATTCTACGAAGGAGGCGTTATCCTTGGTTCATGAATACGAACTGATTGTCGAACACGTCGATGCGGACACTACTGTCCTTATCAATTTTGCCCGCCAGGATTTCCTTGGAGAGTTCGTTGAGAATCCGCTTCTGAATCACGCGCTTAAGCGGACGTGCACCAAACTGGGGGTCGTAGCCCAGCTGCGCCAGCCAGTCCAGAGCCTCCTCGCTGGCCGATACCTCAATGTCCACATCCGCCAGCTGCTTTTTCAGTCCTTCGAACTGGATTTTGACAATTTTGCCAATCTCAGCCCGGCTAAGCGGCGTAAACATGATTACCTCGTCAATCCGGTTGAGGAATTCGGGTCGTATGGACTGCTTGAGCAATTCGAATACCTCTATGCGCGTCTTGTTTACTATCTCTTCGTGGTTCAGCTCGTTCAGCTCGCTGAAATTTTCCTGAATCAGGTGCGACCCGATATTTGAGGTCATGATAATAATCGTGTTCTTGAAGTTGACCACACGCCCTTTATTGTCCGTCAGGTGGCCGTCGTCTAGCACCTGCAGCAGGATGTTGAACACGTCGGGATGCGCCTTTTCGATCTCATCTAGCAGGATGACCGAGTAGGGCCGACGGCGAACGGCTTCCGTGAGCTGGCCGCCTTCGTCGTATCCGACGTATCCCGGAGGCGCACCAATCAGCCGCGACACCGTGTGGCGCTCCTGGTACTCACTCATGTCGATGCGCACCATCGATTGTTCGTCGTCAAAAAGGAACTCCGCCAGCGCCTTTGCCAATTCGGTTTTACCCACGCCTGTCGTGCCTAGGAAGATAAAGGAGCCGATAGGGCGGCGTTTGTCGCTAAGCCCGGCCCGCGCGCGCCGGATGGCGTCCGCCACGGCTTCGATGGCCTCTTCCTGACCTGCCACGCGCTTGTGGAGCTGTTCCTCCAAGCGCAATAGCTTCTCGCGCTCACTTTGCACCATCTTGGATACCGGAATGCCCGTCCAGCGCGATACCACGCCCGCGATATCCTCGGCGTTGACCTCTTCCTTTAGCATGCGGCTGTCAGTTTGTTTCTCGGCGAGCTCTTTTTTCAGGGATTCCACCTTATCCTGGGCTTCCTTGATGCGTCCGTAGCGCAACTCCGCCACCTTTCCGTAGTCACCGGCACGCTCCGCCTGCGATGCCTCGAGCTTGTAGTTTTCGATGGCTTCCAGTTCCTGGTTGACCTGGTCGACCAAGTCCTTCTCGCTTTGCCAGGCGGCGCGCAGGGCGTCCCGCTCGGTCGTAAGGTTCGCGATAGTTTCGCTGAGTTCCGATACTTTTTTCTCGTCTTTCTCCCGCTTGATAGCCTCGCGCTCGATCTCCAATTGCATGATGCGGCGTTCGATCTCGTCTACGGCTTCAGGTACGGAGTCCATCTCCAGACGCAGCTTGGAAGCAGCTTCGTCCATTAGGTCAATGGCCTTGTCGGGCAAGAACCGGTCGGCGATGTAGCGCTGTGAAAGCTCGACTGATGCGATGATAGCCTCATCCAATATACGTACTTTGTGGTGCGTCTCGTAGCGTTCCTTTAGCCCGCGGAGGATGGAAATGGCATCTTGCGTATCGGGTTCCTCGACCATCACCTTTTGGAAGCGACGCTCGAGCGCCTTGTCTTTCTCGAAGAACTTCTGGAACTCGTTGAGCGTGGTAGCGCCAATGGCGCGCAGCTCACCCCGCGCTAGGGCAGGCTTCAGGATGTTGGCCGCATCCATGGCGCCCTCACCACCACCCGCCCCGACCAGCGTATGGATCTCGTCAATAAAGAGCACGATCTCGCCGTCGCTTTCCGACACTTCCTTAACGACGGCTTTGAGGCGCTCCTCAAATTCTCCTTTGTATTTAGCACCGGCAATCAGTGCGCCCATGTCGAGCGAAAACACCGTCTTTGATTTGAGGTTTTCAGGCACGTCGCCTTTGATGATGCGGTGGGCGATGCCTTCGGCAATGGCCGTTTTACCCACCCCGGGCTCACCCACCAGAATGGGGTTGTTTTTGGTGCGTCGCGACAAGATTTGGATGACGCGGCGGATTTCCTCGTCGCGCCCAATCACTGGGTCGAGCTTGCCCGATTCGGCAAACTCGTTGAGGTTGCGGGCGTACTTGTTTAAGGCGTTGTAAGTAGCCTCGGCGTTTTGGTCGGTAACCCGGCTATTGCCCCGCAGTTCCAAAATCGCTTTTTTGAGGTCTTTCTCGCTAACGCCTTGGTCTTTGAGCAGCGTTGCAGTCTTGTCGCCGGCGTGCAGCATGCCCAGCAACAAGTGCTCGACGGATATGAACTCATCTTTGAATTCCTTGAGGTAGCCTTGCGCCTTCTGCAATGCACCGTTAAGAGGCGAAGCCAGGTAAATGTTGCTGTTGCTGACTTTCGGGAAGCTGGCGATCTGCTTGTCCAGTTCGTCTTCCACGTAGCTAATGTTGACGTTTAGCTTCTTGAGCAGGTGTTTTACCACGTGTTCGTCGGCTAGCATAGCCTTGAGCAAATGCGCCGTCTCGATGGATTGCTGCTGGTTGCCCACTGCGATTTCCGAGGCCTTTTGGATAGCCTCCTGTGCCTTAATGGTATAGTTGTTAAAATTCATCGTCTGTGTTTTTTGTCCTACATCCAAGGCTGTTCAAAACCAGTACCATGCTCCTGGTTTTTATAAAAACGGAAAAAATGACAGGTTTTGATGGTGATCAATGACTAAATGTCTGTATTGTAGGTTGTTGAGTGACAAGATCGGCCATCAGTCCATAGCAGGTTTGATTGCTTAATTCTGATTTTTGTTATAGGGATCTAGATTGAGCACGGCGAATTTCGGCTTGATATGGTCGTTTGGCTTTTATGCGCCGCGATTCCTTTGAGTACGCAGTCTATCGAGGCAGCATGCGCATCCCTAACGTCCAGTTTGATTTTTAAGCCGTTCGTGATATCGTAGAAATGCGCGTAACGTTTTTTCGTGGTTGTGAAGTGTCGCGTCATCGTTGGAGCCATCGGTGTCCATTTTTTTGAGCCAGCGTTCGAGGGAGCCAGTTCGGTGGGCGTCCAGCAGTAGGGGGTACACGTAGGCACTTTTGCAGACGGCGCGGGTGTTGCCGAGTTTTGTGGCCATGCAATCGAGTACGTCTACCTCGATTTTCGCTTTCGACCGATTATCCGCCTGTTTGTAGCAAAGGGCAAACTGCCGCAGTGCCTCCAGCGTGCCTCCCCAGGTACGGAAGTCCTTTGCCGTGAAGTCGCTCCCGGTGATTTCCTTGATGTAGTCGTTAATTTGTCCGGAATCCACACTCCGGCGCTCCCCGTCTTTTTCGAAATATTGGAAGAGCTCTTGCCCAGGAATTTCCCGGCATTTTTTTACTAGGCGTGCAAGCCGCCGGTCGGTGAGTTTGACATCCTGCCTGACCCCCTTTTTGCCGACGAAGCTTAGTTGCATGGTGCTGCCGTTGATCTTGACGTGCCGATCTTTCAGTGTACTCAGGCCGACACTTTTATATTGCTTCATGTAGGTTTTCGTGCCTACGCGTAGGAACGTCTTTTGCAGGAGATCCACACAGATGGCCAGTACCTTGCGCTCATCGAGTTCGCGACGCGCCAGATCCTTGCGTAGGCGCTCTCGCGCTTTGGGCAGTGCCTTACCGAATTCGGTTAGCCGGAAGTACTTGTGCTGGGACCGCCGTTTGGTCCAATCCGGATGATACCGGTATTGTTTGCGACCGGCCGCATCGATACCGGTGGCTTGCAGATGCCCGTTCGCCCTGGGGCAGATCCAGACCGATGTCCAAGCCGGCGGCAGGACCAATGCCGCTATGCGAGCGAGCTGTTTCTCGTCCGAAATCCGTTTTCCGGAGCGGTTCACATAATGAAACTTGCCCGGTTTGCCCTTGCGGTATATGCCTGGGGTACTGTCGTTGCTAAACGACAGGCCAGTCTCCTCGATAACTGCTGCCGAGGGTGTCATTGCTGTGGGTTTAGGGTTGGTATCATATGGGATAAGCTGGTGCCAACCGAGGAACAAGTATGCCGACGGAAAGTTTGCGCGTGCATAGACTAGCTGCACGAGGTTCGGGGAAAACTCGTCACCCTGGCTGCAGGGCCATACCCGTCCTCGATCACGGTTTCACCAGTAATTCCACCTTGCCTAGTTCATCAATATGCAGTCGGCGATCGCGTAGTACGTGTTCTATTGCGCTGTCCGGTGCTGTATAGATCTGATAGGTGTTGTCCATAAAATTGTTGTTGCCCTTGATTTGCTGAACATAATTGTCTATTACCAAATGGTTGAAGGTGCTGTTGTTGACTGAAATGCGGGTGACCATCCGATTGGGATCTGCCCCGCGCAAGCGTATATTGCACACGCCAGAGGTTAGCGCGCTGATGTTTACGTTGTCTACATGACCGTGGAATTCTATGTCGCCGTTAATGAAGAAGTTGCCCGAAAACAGAAAATTATAACCGATTCCGAACCGGAAATCGGGGTTGAGGTATCCTGTTTCCTGGTCATCAAACTTGACCGCGAAACCACCGACTTGGTTCGCTTCCTGGCAAGCGAAGTTAATAGCGTTTCCCCATTCCAAGTCGTGAACACGATAAGCGGCTTCTTGTTGGTAGGTGACGTAGTATACGGACGAGGCCGGAGGACTTTCGCCCTTCCAGATAATGCGAGAAGCGCCTTCGTAAGCACCTGTGTCAACCTGATGGACGATAAAATCGACGCCTTCTATCCATTCCTTGCCGCCCGTGCGAGGTTGGCTGCCGATGCGTACGATATGGCCGTAGCGTGGCAGTCCGTACCATTCGCGTCGCTGGTTGTCGTCGGGCTCGTCCACGACGTAATGGTCATGGATTGTGAGCCAATCCCAGTCCTTGCCCTCCCTGCGTTTGACGGCCCCTTCGGGGTAAGGGTTCATGCGGTCTCCAAATTTGCCTTTAGGTCCGGCAAAGATGCCGCTGGTAAATGAGCAGGAGCTGTTATGGATGGAGGGGCCTTGGCCACCCACCCAGTCGAAGAACACACCGTCCTTAAATACAGCGGGATTGCCCATGGCGTAGATCGACTCAAATTGGTATTCGCCCTGCCCGCAATGGTTACCATTATCGAGACGGATGCCTGTGTGTGCGTCGAGTCGGTGGATGTGTGCGGCACGGATGTGCCCTGCTGACCCTTGGATATCAATCCCCACCTCGAAAAAGCGATCCGCGAGGATCCCACCGTTGTAGTTTTCTCCGATATCGACGTGTGTCACTACGACGTGGTCAAGTACAAAGTTGCCTGTGCTGGCATCGCCGGTGGTTTCGACAATGCCCACATTGTCGTCAGGGAAATAGACGATGTGGGCGATGGAAATTGCGGCGGTACCGGCGATGGTCTTCGCCGGAAGCTCATCGGCCAATTTGATAGTTAGCTGCTCTACCCGACAACCCTTGTGCCGAATGCGAAGCGTCGCTGCCGGCACGCGTTTGAAATCAGGACGTGCCACGAAGCCGAAGTCGCTTTGCGCATTATGCTGAATGAGCCGCGTGGCGCCTACACCATCGCCGCGGAATACTTGCCCACGATCACTCGATTCGATCGTGCCACGATTGGGTAGGGCACTGCCGTTGAAGTGATAGTCGCCGGCCGGAAAGTGCAGGGTGGCGCCCCGAGGGGCTTGAGCCATGATTGCCGCGATCTGTTCGGTGTTATGATCCGCGAAGGCGGGGTCGTTTTTTACCAACGGCTTGCTGACGTAATGCGCATCAGGCTCATCTACACGAATGTATTGAGCAAGTAGGGGGGTATTGGTCGTCAACAGGAACAGCGCCACCCACGTGAGCGTCTTACGGATTTGTCGGAATTTCATTATGTTATTGCGTTGATTTTCAGTGTTTTTTGCGAACGGTTTATATTCGGAATGGGGGCGTAACCATAAAAGGTAATCGGCTACCAGCTGGCTTATCAGCTGGTTTAGAAGGCCAAATGTAGTAGATTTTTAACGCGGGGCAACCCGTACTGTAGGCTGGGCGTCTTGATACGGTGGGATCACAGTGAGCGTGGGCAGCGATTGTCCGAAAAGAACCGTTGGTGAGTCGGAGGTATCTTCGTTGCTATAAGGCAAATCGGCGCGACTGTTGGTTGGACCCGCCGCATACCGAAATGCCTCCGCCTCGTTTTAAAGCAGTTTATTGCTCGTGCCGCGTGAGCCTTGGACGAAGCTTCGACTTTAGGTTATCCCGTTATCTTAATCCGTCCTTGTCCGCTACGACTCCAACGTGAAGTCGATCTGCCGTTTCACCAAATCCACTTTCTTCACGCGGATGGTCACTTCGTCGCCGAGCTGGTACCGTTTTTTGCGACGTTGCCCGATGATGGCGTAATTCTTTTCGTCCAGGGCGTAGAAGTCGTCCGTAATGTCGCGTAGGCGTACCATGCCCTCGCATTTGTTCTCTTCGATTTCTACGTACATACCCCATTCGGTGACGCCCGAGATAATGCCCACGAAAGTTTGGCCGATCTGGTCTTGGAGATACTCTGCCTGTTTGTATTTTACTGACGCGCGCTCAGCGTCCGCCGCCCTTTTCTCCATCATGGAAGCGTGTTCGCACATTTTTTCGTAGGCTTCGGCGTTAACCGACTTTTCGCCCTCGAGGTAGTGCTGCAGCAGGCGGTGTACCATCACGTCGGGGTAGCGGCGGATGGGGGAGGTGAAGTGCGTGTAGTAATCGAAGGCCAGACCGTAGTGGCTGGTCTTCTTGGTCGTGTAGATGGCCTTGGCCATCGACCGAATGGCCAGCGTGGTGAGGACGTTTTGCTCCTTGGCGCCTTCGATGCGTTCCATCAGCGCGTTGATAGAACGGGCGGTTTCACGTTCGTTCTTTACGTTGAGTTTGTGGCCGAAGCGAGCGGCGAAAAGCGCAAAGCTCTGGATACTCTCCTCGTTGGGCGCGTCGTGCACGCGGTAGACGAAGGTCTTATTGTGAGGCGGCCTGCCTTGTTTGCCAATAAATTCAGCCACCTTACGGTTGGCCAGCAGCATGAACTCCTCGATAAGCTTGTGCGCGTCCTTTCGCTCGCGGGTATACACGCCCAAGGGCTTGCCGGTCTCGTCGAGTCTGAACTTCACTTCAGGCGTTTCAAAACTGATGGCGCCGTGCTTGAATTTTCGTTCGCGGAGAATGTAGGCCAGCTTGTTTAGCGTCAGGATGTCCTCGGCAAAATCGCCTTCGCCACTCTCGATGACTTCTTGTGCCTCTTCATAGCTAAACCGCCTGTCTGAGTGGATGATCGAACGTCCAAACCATTGATCGACGACATTGGCGTGGGCGTCCATTTCGAAGACGGCCGAGAATACCAATCGGTCTTCGTGCGGCACCAGTGAGCACAGGTTGTTGGAGAGGCGTTCCGGCAACATGGGAATGACGCGATCCACCAAGTAGACCGAGGTGCCGCGCTCAAAAGCCTCCTTGTCTAGCGACGAATCTACCGGCATGTAATAGGTGACGTCGGCAATATGCACGCCGATTTCATAGTTGCCGTTCTCCATCGTTTTAAACGAAATGGCATCATCAAAATCCTTAGCGTCGGCCGGGTCGATGGTAAAGGTTGTGGTCTGTCTAAAATCGCGACGCTTGGCAATTTCGTCTGCGGAGATACTGCCGTCATACGATTCGGCCTCTTCCTCCACGGCTTTTGGGAACGCGAGCGGGAAGCCGAAGTCCGCTAGGATGGCGTTCATTTCGGTATCATTTTCACCTTTCTTCCCCAGTACGTGCGTCACCGTACCTACGGGGTTTTTGTTCTTCCCGTCTTGCGGCCACTCTGTGATGGCCACTACGACCTTCTCGCCATCCTCCGCGCCGTTTAGGTCGGAGAGGGGGATAAAAATGTCCGTCAGCATCTTGCGGTCGTCCGCCGTGAAGAAGGCAAAGCGGGGCGAGATGTTGATGGTTCCCGTGTATTCCGTCCGGGCACGTTCGAGCACTTCCACGACCTCGCCTTCCTTACGGCGCCCTCGGCTTTTGGCGTAGGCATGTACTTTTACCTTGTCGCCATGCAGGGCGTTGCGCAGCTTGCGCGGCGCGATGTAAATGTCGTCTTCAAATTCGTCCTCGGGAATCACGAATGCAGATCCGTCGGCCGTCATGTCTACACGACCCGTAATGACGGCTTTGAGCTCTTTGAGGATATATTTTCCTTTTTCGACTTCCTTGAAGTTGCCCGCCTTAGATTCGTCTTTCAGGATGGTTTGGATCGCTTGTCGTGCTTCGCTGTCCGTGATGTTAAGCTTGCCCGATACTTGCTTGTAATTCAGTGGCTTGTTGCCTTCTTTTTCGAATACGTCGGCAATTAGTTGGGTAAGTATTTGCTTGAATGCGTTGTTTTTGTCGTGTGCCATGTTAAGGGTTTATGTATTGTGTTTTGGCGAAGCGGCTCAGGCAAAGGTAATGTGTTCCTCCGCAATAACCGCTTCGTTTCGCATTTTTAATAGAAGCTGCGCGGCAGTTATTACATCTTTTTCACAATATACGCGTATCCGCTCTAAATTGTTTTCTTCGTAATACACCCGATAGACGTCCTCGCCGCTGATGTCGTCTTTGGGCGTGGGAATATCGAAGACCGCGGCCAGCAGGTTGAGGGAGCTGTAGTGCCTGAAGTCGCCGAAGCGCCAGAGCTCCATGGTGTCTAGGTGGTTGATTTCCCAAGGCTTTTTACCGGTCACGTCCAGCTGCGTGGGAATGCGTAGGCCGTTGGCCAGCATCCGCCGGCAGAGGAAGGGCAGGTCAAAGCCCTTGAGGTTATGCCCACAGAGGATTAGATTAGACGACTGGGCCTGCAGGAGCTGAGCGAAATCGACGAGCACTGTACGTTCGTTATGCCCATGGAAGGACTTAACACGAAAGTGCTGCGCACCGGCCCGGAGATGAAATACGCCTGCCGAGATACAGATTACCTTGCCGAACTCGGCGTGTAAGCCGGCGTCGGCGTATCGGTCGGCCGGGGATTCGTCGTCATCAAGGTTACGTGCGATTTTCGCATCCCAGAGCGCTTGGAAACGGGCGTCTAGATCGGCATAGCGCCGGTATTGGGCAACCGTTTCGATGTCGATGACCATCACTTGTTGTAAATCTACGGTATGCAGCATATCATTTCGCTAGGATTTCAAAATGGTGGGTAAGTTGTGCGCCCGCTTCGTCCACCAGGGTGATGCGGTGCTTGCCCGATTCGATGGTTAGCGCCATTTGGTGGAGGTGGGACGTTTCCCCGAGAAATTCGTCGTCGAGGTGCCAGAAGATGCGGCTACCTGATTCCCGATGCGCGGCATTGAAGATGACCTGCCCCCGCTTTCCGTCGATTTCCAGCGGGATGTATAGCTTGGCGTGGTTCTTCGGATAGATCATCTCCATGGCGTGGGTCAGGTCGCCGGTGGTACATCCAGGCGCGTAGGGGGGCAGTTCGCGGTAGCTGCTGTTGCGCCGTTGATAATAGTACGCCATGGCTGGTGGCAGCACAAACCAGGATTGCGTGCGGATGGCATCGGTGCTGACGCACGCCGCGCTCACTTGGTATTGACCACTTAGGTCGGTGTGGATGGTCTGGTGATAGGGGCAGGACGCGGATTTGAAGCCCGCGGCCGGGATATATAAATTTTCGGGATGGGGACAGTCGGCGCCAGCCAGATGGCCGCTTTCCGTGCATACGGCCGTACTGATCATGCGGTCTATCGGGGGGGCAAACCAATCTCCGGACGGGAGGAGCCCAAAAATTTCAAATAGGATGGGTGCGGCGGTTTCGATACCCGTCAATCCGGGGCGCCCTTCGCCGTCGGCATTGCCCACCCATACGCATACCACGTGATCGGGGGTCAGGCCGATCGCCCAGCCATCGCGAAACCCAAAACTGGTGCCCGTCTTCCAAGCGACCTGCTTTGACGAGGAAAACTGCTCCCACAGGGCTTCTTCGCCCGGCCGCATCACTTCCTTCATAGCCTGAAATGTGAAATACAGGGATGCGTGGTCCATGACCGAGGCCCGCTCCGGCTTGCTCCCTCGTCGGTTGTCAGTCGTCGGCAGGTAAACAGGCAGGTGGTAATGGTTCGGGTCGTAGAGGCCCGCATTCGCCTCATAGTTTTTTAGGGAGCGGGCCATGCTGGCGTAGGTTCCCGCCAGCTGCCACATCGTGACTTCGCAACCGCCGAGGACCATCGATAGGCCGTAGAAGTCAGCGGGACGGTTGAGCGTGCTAATGCCCGCACGTTTGAGGAAATCATGGAAACGCGGATACTTGTACTGTTGGAGCATCTTGACGGCCGGGATGTTCAGCGAGCGGCTGAGCGCGCGCGAAGCGGGAATAGCTCCGTCGTACCCTAAATCGTAATTCTGAGGCATGTAGCCCCCTATCTGCGTAGGCACATCGGGAATGAGCGTGTGAGGCAGCAGCACGCCATCTGTCATCATGGCCGCGTAGAGCAGGGGCTTGAGGGTACTGCCTGGGCTACGAAGCGCGGGTATCATGTCCACATAGCTTTCCATCTCTGGCTGGTTGGGTGCATGCACGTTCCCAACGTAGGCCAACGCGTTTCCGCTGTCCACGCCGAGGACAAGTGCGGCTGCGTTGTGGATGCCGTTGGAGCGGAAGCGCTGGTGGTGGCGGGCGATGATGTCGGCCACCTGCGTTTGCAGGCGACTGTCAATCGTGGTCTCCGCCCGGGTGAATTCGATACCCAAGCTGGCATATTCTCCCTTGAAGCGCTGCAGGAGGTGGGGAGCGAGCTGCGGCAGGGGATGGGGATTGTCCGGTAGCGGCTCCAGTTTGGAGAGTTCGGCCATTTCCGATGTCAGTACGCCTTTGGCAGCTAGTTTGTCCAGCAACGCGTTGCGTTTGCCAAGGAGGCGTTCTCTGTTTTTGCCGGGGTGTACCAGCGACGGCGCATTAGGTAGCACGGCGAGGGTAGCGGTCTCGGCCCAAGACAACTGTTCGGGTGGCCGACCGAAATACCGCCAAGCTGCTGCCTCCAAGCCCACCACGTTGCCGCCATAGGGTGCATGGGACGCATAAAGGCGCAGAATCGATGCTTTGCTATAGCGGAATTCCAGCCGTATTGCTAAGAGGGCCTCCACGGCTTTCTGCCAAAGGGTACGCGGTTTATTACGGCTCATGCGGATGACTTGCATGTTGATCGTGCTGCCGCCAGATACCACACGGTTGCCGCGCAGGTTCTGCCACACCGCACGGACGAAGGCAATGGGGTCGACACCAGGGTGATAAAAGAAACGCTTGTCTTCGAAGGTGGTGATGCAAGCTGTGAATTTTTCAGGAACCGCCTCCGTCGCGGGAAATCGCCATTGCCCGTCTGTGGCGATCGAAGCGCCTAAGAGCTGACCCTGCCGGTCTTCAATTACGAAGGAGGTGGGGATGCAGAATAGCTGCCGAGGCAAGGAAAAATAGAAACCCAGGGCCAAGACTGCGAGCAAGGATAAGATCACGATTCCTTTCCTTGTCGCGCAAAATGCTCGTAGCCTGCGCCAGGATTGCGTCGCCCAATTCATCATGTGCTAAAGTACGAAAATAATAGATACGACTGCCGATCACCCGCAAGGGGCGGGGGCCGGAACGAAGGGCAAATAACCTTTGGATGGAATCGCGAACGGGGATGCGGTTAAACTTAGTTGTTTGCGATGATCGGAACATAAAAGGCAAACCGAGAAGGGAAATCAGTGCGGAGTTTAAGCTAAAATTTTATTTAAATTATATATTTATGTATTTACGTATATATAATCTGATTTATAATTGTATATCTTTTTAGTGCTTAATGTTTTAGCTCTAGTTATCTAGCTGTATTAGCATGGAAGATGAATCGCGTGCGCGCAGCAATTTCTTGTAGAATGAGCTCAGAAAAATGGTAAGATACAGAAAAAAATCGCGTGTAAATTGGTTAGGATCGGACGGTGTGGAAAGAGGGCGCGGCGCCTATTTTTTAGCTGCGCAAGTTGCGCAAATACCGACTGCGTTGATGCCTACCTGTTGCAGCTGGTAGCCGGAAGGGACCTGGATTTTCGGTAGGTTAATTTCGTCGAGACAGAAGATGCTGTTGCAGGTGGAGCAAATGAAATGCACGTGTTGATCGTGGTGTTCATGCTCGTCACACGCCGGTGAGCAGAGCGCATAGGTGGCTGTTCCTTGCAGGTCGAAAATCTTGTGGAGGATTCCTTTTTCTTCCAGCACGGCGAGTACCCGATAGAGCGTTACGCGGTCGACGGATTTGCCCAGCACGCGTTCGAGATCGGGCTGGGAAATGGCGGCTTCATTATTGGCAATGATTTCGAGTACGCTTAGTCGCGGTTGCGTCACTTTCAGCTTGTGCCGGCGCAGGAGCTGTGTGAATCGCTCGGTGGGTTTTGTGCTTCGTGGGGTCTCCATAACAGCCATTGACTCAAAGATAG
The DNA here is from genome assembly GCA_964423925.1 of uncultured Sphingobacteriaceae bacterium. Taxonomy (GTDB): domain Bacteria; phylum Bacteroidota; class Bacteroidia; order Sphingobacteriales; family Sphingobacteriaceae; genus CAYRGQ01. The sequence continues at coordinate 142,288 of CAYRGQ010000001.1, forward strand.
TGAACTCTGGGCGATAAAAAAATGCGGACGCCTGGCGGGCATCCGCAGTCGATATTGCAATCTGGACGGAGTGCGGGCTAGCGTACGACCTCCGCGTCCATAATTTGGATTTCGGAGTTGCCTTTGTCGATGTCGGCATTCAGCACGACGCGTCCACGTATTTTGATGGGATCTTCGGTAAACCGAACACTACGACCTTTTTTGACGAATACCTCCACCATGGGTGGAATGTCGTTGGTTCCGCAAAACATACACTGCATAATGGGCAACACCGAAAGCATAAATGTTTCATGATCCCGCCCGCCATGCAGCGGCACTAAATAACCCGGTAGTTCGACGGTTTTGTTTTCGATAGACAGCAGCTCGTCCGGGAAATGTGGCGTATAGATCGTTTGGTTGCCCGTATGGGTCACCTTGTACATCAGTGTATTGATTTTCTCCCAGGTGTCATTCATCATGGGAGTGTGGTCCGGAATGTCGCCCGGCAGGTTCTGGGCCTGCGCAGCCAGCCCGCCAAATATGAGGCCCACGATTAGTGCGATTTGTTTCAACATATTGTCTGTCGTATGATTGTTAATTTTCTGATAGCGTCTGCGATATATCCGTGCGATACGCCTTGATGGCTGGAATCACGGCCGATATAAACCCGATCACCACACTGGCAACTACGATCCATCCTTCGTGGGGGTGGAACGCCAACGCGTCCAGTACGTCGTCATTGCGTGTTTGGGCCCCGATAAGGTGAAGGGCTACATGCGCCAGTACCAAGCCGAGAAGCGCCCCGATTAACGTTGTCAATACACCTTCTGCAATGACTATGCCGAAGAGCGTGCCCCGTGATGCGCCCATCGATCGCATGATCGCTATGTCGTATTTTCGGCTTTTAAAAGCGTTGTACAGGCTGACAAAGATGCTCAATGCGGCCATAAGCATAATAATGTATGCCAATTGCTGCAAAGCATCAATACCTACGCCCAACAGGGAAAATAGGCGGGTACTCTCAAAGGCTGGTGAGGCGGCCTGCATGCTCGTGCTTTGGTTCACCAAACGCGGCAAATGAGCAATGGCCGAAGGATTTCGGTATTGGATGAGCAAGGCCGTGATTTCCAGACCGACGTCCGCTACGTCGCCCCCCATGTTCCGCACCAAGACAGGCTCGTCATCAGCATGTTCGTGACCATGATCATGGTGTGCGTCACTATCATGTGCATGGTGTGTATGTTCATGATGCTCATGGTCATGGTTATGATCGTGCTCGTGCTCGTGCTCATGATGCTCATCCGCATGCAAGCCGTGGACGGACCACACGCTCCCGATGGAGCTGAGGATGAGGCGATCCGTGACATTTTGGGCGGGTTTGAGGATACCGGTGATTGTGTAGGGATGGGAGTCGTGGACGTGGCCTTCATCGCTCAAGCCGTGGGCGCCAATGAACGTGTCGCCAATCGATAGGTTGTTTTTCCTAGCAGTTTCGGCGCCTACCACCGCTTCGAAATCCGCCTCCCACATGCGCCCGTCAGCCAATTCAAGCCCGTAGAGCGCGATGAACGAACTGTCCGTGCCGATAATTCGATGCCCTTTGTAATTGTCGCCTAGTGCCAGGGGTACTGCCATTCGCACCATCGGGTTAGCGGCAAGCGCCTGTGCATCGGCATAGGGGATATTCCCCGTGGGGTTGTCCATGTGGTAGATGCTACTCAGGATCAGTTGCAGGGGGCTTCCTTTGGCGCCTACCACCAAGTCAATACCGCGACTGTTGTTGTCCAGTTGGCGCTCGATTTGGTGAGAGCTGAGCAGCAAAACGCACAGGATGGCGCTGCCGAACGCTGTCAGCAGTACGCCGAGAATGGCCGCAGCCGGATTTTGTCTTATATTTTTCCAAGCGATTTGGAAGATATTCATAGCCTCTCTCTAACTAGTGTGGTGAATCAAATTTCGGACGGTGTAGGCGTTGGATATCGCCGACTTTAGCCGCATGTCATGGGTGGCCACGATTAGTGTGGCTTGGGTCTGTTCGGCTTGGCGGAGCAGCAGGTCGATGACGCTCGCCGTGTTACGGTCATCCAGGGATGCCGTGGGCTCGTCAGCAACCAGCACCGCGGGACGGTTCACCACAGCACGTGCTATGGCCACGCGTTGGACTTGCCCGCGGCTGAGCTTTTGCGGGTAAGCGTGCAGCTTGTCGCCCAAGTGCAGCCAGTCCAGCACCTCGCGGATGCGATCCATGTTCGTATCTAAACCCGCAAAACGCTGTGCTATTTTTAGGTTTTCGCTCACGGTCAAGCTCTTGACCAAGTGGGCATCCTGAAAGATCAGCCCGATATGACGGCCTCGGAATTTGTCTAGTTCTCGGGTGCCTAGGTCATAGAGCCGCTCCTCCGCCACCGTCACGCTTCCTGCGTCGGGTTTTCGCAAGCCGCTCAGGATGTGGAGTAGCGTGGTCTTGCCGCTTCCAGACTCGCCTAAAATCAGCGTATGCTCGCCTGTTCGCACCGCCAAGTCCTCAAAACGGAAGGACTGTCCCTGTGGGTATTGGTATCGGATGCCGTCTGCGTGAACGACGGGATTTGTAGCTTCACTCATTGCCAATTCGTTAGAATCGTTGCAAGATAGCCTTTTTCGGCTGGAAGTACCAATCGCAACCTGCAACTTTATTGATAAGCGGCATAGGGTAAGCGCGGTTTACATTCCCGTAACACTGCCGAAACTCAGAGTCAGCAAAAGGTTAAATATTCCTTCACGTTCGGTTAACGTCCAGCTAACCTTTTCTTTCGACTATTGCAGGTAAATTAATAGACTATGCAGTTAGGGAAAATACAGGTATGGGTGGCGTTTGTCGGAATAGTGGTGGCAACGGTATCCCACGCCATGGCGAACGGTGGGACGATTCAGGGCAAGGTGGTTGACGCGGCGAGCGGGTCGCCGATCGACGGCGCTACAGTCAGCGTGTTAGGAATGCCACAAGGCACCGTATCGGCATCGGACGGCAGCTTTCTGCTAGCCAATATCCAGGAAGGGGAATATACCCTACACGTTAGCTATTTGGGTTATGTCGAGGCGCGCCTCGCGGGGGTGGTAGTGGCAGCCGGTTATGCTTCGACGGTCGAAATTAGCTTGGAGGAATCCGGCGAGGTGATGGATGAAGTAGTCATCACCACCGGCCGTAGACGAGGTAGTGACTTGGCTTTGCTCGTCGAACGTCACCAGTCAAACCTCACGGTGGAGAAAATTGGCGCGCAGGAACTAGCTCGCAAGGGAGTGGGCGACGCGGCGGGCGCCGTAGCCAAATTATCAGGTATTTCTAGGCAAGAGGGAACTAAGCAGATCTACGTACGTGGCCTTGGCGATCGGTACAATTCTACCTCACTTAATGGTTTACCATTGCCATCCAATGATCCTGAACGAAAAAATATTGCGTTAGAGTTGTTTTCTACGGATATTGTGGAATTCATCTCCATGGACAAAGTATTCCATAATCGTCTCTCGGGCGACTTCGGTGGGGGTAACGTGGACATCTATTCCAAAGACTATAGCGGTCCAGGGCTGTTCGAACTATCTGTAGGTTCCACGGCCAATAGCAATTCGCTTGGGGAAGCCACCCGCTTCCAGTTGCAGCCAGGCCCCAGCGCCATTGGGTTCAGCCGATATGCTATTCCGAACGACCCGCTTGGAGGCTTCAACTTCCAGCACCGGATGAATACGGAAGCGCGCACTCCCTCGCCGCTGAGCATCGGTATTTTGGGCGGTAAGTCCTTCTATCTCGGCGGTGAAAAAAGGTTGAACACCTTTGCGACCGCCAAATTTTCCAATGGGTATGGCTACCGCAGGGGCGTGAACGGAAACTTCAGCGCCCAGGGTGCGCGTATACAAGAGCTCGATCAGGAACGGTTTATTTATGAGTCAAATGCTACCGCTATGATGAACCTAAACTTTATCATCAATCCGAATCACCGGGTAGCGCACAACTTTATGTTTATCAACAGCAGTGAGCATGCGAACGACATTTACCGCGGCTTCATTCGGGACATCGCCGAGAACGATAACGGTTTCGTGCGGCGTGGCACGTACACCCAAAACAAGCTCTTCGTAGAGCAGTTCCTAGGTGAACACCGGCTCAACCAACGGCTCAACGTGGATTGGGGCCTGTCGGCAACCCAGGTTGTGGGCGAGATGCCCGATCGCATCCAGAACACGTTGCGCTCCATTAATGCTGCCGGAGATTACGTGTTGGCACAAAACACAACGACTGACAACCACCGTTACAATCAGCGGCTTCGCGAGCACGAGTACGCGCTCAACGTGGGTGCGGCATATCGCATTGGGGAAGGTGACGAGCCCCGAGGCGTCTTACGGTTGGGCTATCAGGGGCGTCTTAAGCGCCGGGATTTCGAAGCTATCCAATTCAATTTCCGGATTACCGGCTCGAAGTTGAATACGGTTGTCGATCCGTTTAATCTCGACGCCTTCTTCAACGCGCAAAACTACCAAGCTGGGTTTTTTACGATAGGCGCTTTTGCCGGCGAGACTCCGCAGACCTATGAAGGCCAACAGAACATCCATGCGGGCTATGCGGGCCTCGAATATTCACTAACCGAACGGCTTACTTCGGTCATCGGCCTGCGCTATGAAAACGTCCTGCAAACGGTCACATGGCAAACTCAGTTGGATGACCAACGACGTAGCAATACCTTCAAGCGGAATGCGCTTCTGCCAAACCTCTCGCTGCGCTATGCCCTGCAGGAGAACCAAAACCTGCGCCTAGGCGCCAGCAAAACCTACACCCTGCCGCAGTTTAAGGAACGCGCGCTGTTTGTTTACGAAGACGTGACGGAGAAAAAGACAGGCAACCCCGACCTCTACCCATCTCAAAACTATAACCTGGACCTGAAGTGGGAATTGTTCCCGTCGGTGGCCGAGTTGGTATCGGTGACAGCCTTCGGCAAGTACATCTTGGATCCGATCAACGAAACGATTGTAGCTTCCTCCACCAACGACATTTCGTTCATCAATACTGGGGAGGTGGGAACCGTGGTGGGCCTCGAACTGGAACTGCGGAAAAACATCGTGGACCTGAGTAATGGGCGTGATGTGCTGTCAGGTGGCTTCAATGCTGCGTACATGCAGACCAGCCAGGACCTCGATTCGGAAAAAGTGGCCGTTGAGACGAGGCACCACATCAACCTGACGGACACACGGTCTAGTTTTACGGGCGCATCCGACTTGCTCGTCAACGCCGATTTGACCTATTCCCGACGCTGGAACAACGAGGCCAGCCTGATGGCCACAGTGGCGTATTCCTACTTTTCGGATCGGATTTACTCCCTCGGCGTGGAGACCAAGGGTAATTTGGTAGACAGGGGCGTGGGTACGCTTGATCTGATCCTGCGCGGCAAGTTGAATCGAAACCTAGGCATCGATTTCATAGCCCGCAATCTACTGGATCCCACCTATCGGCGGGTGCAGGAAAATGCGAGCAAGCATATTCCGGTACTGACATACACGAAGGGACAATTTTACACGATTAGTCTGAAATATAGCTTTTAACGGTCTCCGGCTGATTCATCAATTGGTGACGAAAACTTAACATTCAGGATAAAACAACTCGGCATTTTTACACTAACAAACGCATAAAAATCCATGAAGATGAAACAAACAATGAAGAAGTTTTTCGCGCTGGCAATCGTGTCCTTTGCCTTGGTCGCAACGTCCTGTTCCGACGATAATGGACCAGGCACTGAAAATGGCGGCTTTGTCGTCGACCGCAACGACCTGCGTGGTGAGATCAGGGGAGAGGAAGTAGTGCTGGAGTCCGGGACATACAAGTTGACGGGCCGTCTGGTTGTTGAAAACGGGGGAAAGCTGACCATTAAGCCCGGTGTAAAAATAGAAGCGACGACCGTGGCGGCTAACGAGTTTGCTTCGGTACGTTATATCGCGGTGGCGCAGGGCGGCCGGATTGACGTACAGGGAACGGCGTCAGACCCCGTGGTGATGACTGCAGCCCAGGCGGTTCCCGGCTCGTGGGGTGGCTTAGTGCTTTGTGGCAAGGCACCGACGAACAAAGGCGCTTCGGCGGCCGCGGAAGTGTCTGACCTGACCTACGGAGGCACCGATCCCAACGATAATTCGGGTTCCATTAAGTACTTGCGCATTGAGTATTCGGGCTTTGCCTACAATAGCGAGAAGGAATTTAACGGGCTCTCGCTGTTTGGTGTAGGAAAGGGCACGACCATCGAATACGTGCAGGTCTACGAAGGGTCGGATGACGGCGTGGAATGGTTCGGAGGCACGGTGGATGCCCGCTACCTCGTGGTCAATAACGCTTCTTCGGAGGTAGGCGACGACCTGTTTGACTGGACCGAAGGCTGGAACGGAACAGGTGAAAATTGGTATGGCATTCGCAGCAACGACGGTAACCGTGGTATTGAAGCGGATAATAACTCAAACGATCATTTGGCGGATCCCATTTCGTCACCAACGATCCGCAACCTGACCTTGATCGGAAACGGGGAAGGCGGGTCCGAACCCCAAGCCATCAAACTGCGCGTAGGCACGAAAGGTATCTTTGATAACGTGGTGCTCGCAAATTGGAAGACCGGTTTCGATATCCAGCACGACGAAAGTGTAGGCTATGTGGCGGATGGTACGCTGAGCGCAACCAACGTACGCTTCGTCAATGTTGGCACTAAATCCGTGGCGAAGAAAACTGATGGAACCGAAGTGGATGTCGAAGGAACCTTGTTTACCGAAAATCCCAACGCTACCGGAGCGGGGGCTGCAGAAGCCGTGCCTAGCTGGGCTATGGGTTGGACCGTTGGCTTTTAGTCCATAGTTACTTATACGTAATCACCACAACCCTTAATTGATATGAAAGCCACCTGAACATCCGTTCAGGTGGCTTTCTCTTTATTTGTAAAGGTGTATCGCGCGTAACGGCTCATTTCCCCATTTGTGCTTGCACGAAGCGGTCTTTGCCTTGCATGTCCTGATGCAGATAAACGGATTCGAAACCCTTTTTGCGGAATAATTCCGCCGTTTCGTCACCCAGGTTGGCATTGATTTCGGCGTAAACCTGTCCGCCAGGGACGAGGTGCTGTTTCGCGAAGGATGCGATGTGGGCATAAAAGAGGAGCGGGGCTTCGTTTTCCACGAAAAGGGCCAGGTGGGGCTCGTGCTGCAGCACGTTGGGGTGCATGTCCTGCGCTTCGGTTTGCGTGATGTATGGCGGATTACTGACGATGACGTCAAATCGCCATGCAGGATCGACGAAGGCGTCCCACTCTAAAATGTCACCTTGTACGAACCGGACGTCTAGCCCGTGGTCTTGGGCGTTGGTGCGTGCAATTTCCAGTGCCTCGCCGGACACGTCCAGGGCGTGCACTTCAGCGTGTGGCAGCAGTTTTTTCAAGCCTAATGCGATGCAACCGCTTCCCGTGCCGAGGTCGAAGATGCGAAGTGGGGTATCCGCGCCCACGTAATCCTTGGCAATGCGTTGCACCAGTTCTTCGGTCTCGGGGCGTGGAATCAGCACGGCGGGAGTGACGCGTAGTTTCAGGTCCATAAACCAAGCATAGCCAAGCAGGTACTGAACCGGTGTGCCACCCTGTAATGCGGGCAGGTAATCGAGGATGGGGTGGGCATCCGTCTCGGGCAAAACCGTATCGCGTTCCATAAGCAGACGCGTACGCGACCAAGCCAACCGGTCCTCCGCGAGGAGACGACAGATGTTTTGTGCTTCCGCAAGCTCGTACAAGCCGGCTAGCGATTCGGTGAAGCGTGCTTCGAGGCTACGTAATGTCCAGACTTCCATGCGCGCTATTGGTCGGAGGTAAACAATTGGCCATAGCCAAGCAACTCATCCCATGTGGTGCCCGGCCGGCGCACATACACGAGTATTTGGTAGGCGTTTCCGGTTTGAAAATGGTTGCCGCTGAAGGCTGTCGGGTGGGTTTTGCCGCTGCCGTCTACCCAGCTATATTGGTAGTCGTATAGGCCTTGCTTGAGCAGGAGCGTAGCCGTCCATGTCTGGCTCGCCGCATCGTACGCCATGCGGTTTTCGTCCGTGTATCGGTATTGGTTAAATCGGCCCACTATATAGACCGCGCCGTCACGCGTTTGTGGATCCTTAAGCGAAAACTGCACATGCATGTATTCTGACTCGCTGTCCGCATCAGCCTTATCTTGGTTTCGGATGAAGAATGCGCCGTCTTCGTCGAATACCGAACCGTAGGTAAGCGCGGAGCGATTCTCGTCGGGCAATAAGGACACCACTACGGCGGAGTCGATGGCGATATGAGCCACTCGTTCCGACGCGAAGCGAGTGCTGCGCAGGTCAACGTAGTGGAATTCGTTGGAACCGCCGAAATCGAGGGTTTTTGCATCGTTATAGAGCAAGTTGTGGTCGCTGATAAAATGCGGCGCACCCAGCCACTGGTCCAGATCGGGACGTTGGTTTTGCATTACGCGGATTTTGATGTCCTGATAGGGATTATTAATGGTGATGTTGGCGGTGCTTACTTCTAAGTTGAGCTTCTGATTTTGCGCCCGCCGCGCTACATCCATTGAGGGAACCAACTGCGGTGTAGGGATGATGATTGGCGTCACTACATAGAACTTGTGCGTGAGGATCAACCGGCTCCGGTCGGCGTCTTCGTACACCTTCAATAAGTAATTTCCTGCCAGCTTGGGTCGCACATTTTCCGTGGGGAAGCTAACGCGATAATGCGTGTACGATTGCAAGGTATTGATGGAGGGCGTATAGTCTAGGATGCGGTCTTCATTGAAACCCTGCGCGTATTCCAATTGGTTGAGCCGGCTCGGTTGCCAGTCTGCCGTGCAATGTTCGATGGCGAAGTAAAAGTTGCGCACGTCGCCCCGCAAGTCGTCAAAGGACAGGTGCAGCTGCTCGGTACCGTGCAGGTCGATGACGGGGAGGGCATTTTCCAGTTCGCCGGGGAATAGACGGACGGTTTTGATCGACGGAAGGTACTGGTGATCGTCATAAACTAACTCTTGGCGTGGACTGCGCTCCTGCCGCTCGCGCTTACGCCGCTGTGCGAAAGCAGATAGCACGGTCAATGTCAGCAAGAAAAGAATCGTAATTTTCTTCATGGAGTCGATCGTTTTGTATTGCAAACATATCTTTTTTTTAGGAAACGGCCGCTGCTCGTCTATATCGGCTTTACACGCTTTTCCAATTCCATTGACCGCTATCACACGCGGTCTTTTTCAAAGCATGGAATGCTCGCTTTTCCTTAGCGCCGCACGCCAAACAAACTATTGCATCCGCATCGGGCATTCCGATCCGAAGCCCATAAGCGAATGGGACACGTCTAATTACTACGGGGCAGTTTTCGGTTGGTGATAGGGGCGTTGACATTTCGAACTGATCAAAAAAACTGGCGGTTTTATTCGCGTTGAAGGCCCGTCAATGAGAGTCTGTTTCGATGCTGACGTAGCAAATGCGCCTATTCTTTTTTTCTTTTCCGTACATTGCACTTCGAAAATACCATAGCTTATGTTAAATAAAAAGACACCATTACTCATAGCGCTACTCCTATTTTGGATGTCGGCAGCGGTGAGCCAGATGAAAGTAAGGGATGAAGTGGCGGATAAATACAAGTGGGATCTCACGCACTTATACGCGACTGACGAAGCTTGGCAGACGGAAAAAGATCGCGTAGCCCAGGAAATGCAGCAGCTCGTGACATATCGCGGTAAGCTTGCTCAGTCTGCCACGTCATTGCTCGAGGCCCTCGACTTAAACAATGCCCTAATCAAGGAACTGTACCGATTGTATTCGTACGCGTCAATGAAGTCCGACCAGGATACCCGTGTGACCAAGTACGCCGGCATGACGCAGGAATTGCAGCAGCTCATCGCACAGTATGGTGCGCTTGTGTCGTATATGGAGCCTGAGCTCCTGACCTTGGAGGAAACCGAGTTGGAATCGTTACTTAAATCCGAAAAAGGCCTCGAACCCTACCGGTTTTACTTGGCCGATCTGTTGCGCAAGCGCGAACACCGTGGCTCGGAAGAGGTGGAACGGGTTATGGCCCATGCCGCGTTGATGAGTGGCAATGCGGCGAGTATCTATAGCACGTTTGCCAATGCAGAATTTCCGTATCCGGAGATTCAGGTGGACGGCGAGCCAGTGACGCTTAATCCCGCCAACTTTGCCTTACATCGGGGCAGCGACGACCGCGATGTGCGACGCAAGGTGTTTGCGGCCTTTTTCGGCAAACTCAATGAATTTCAGCGGACCTTCGGCACGCAGCTTTACGGCAATATCAACGCGGGGTTGTTCAACACCCGGGCGCGGAATTATGAGAGCACCTTGGCGTCGGCACTCGACGCGAACAACATCCCGACGGATGTTTATCATAACCTCGTTACGAACGTGAACGAAAACCTGGAGACCTTTCATCGTTACTTGAATTTGCGGAAGCGCATGATGGGGTTGGATACGTTGCACTATTATGATTTATATGCTCCCTTGGTGGCGCAGGTGGATTTGCAGTACCCGGTGGATGAAGCCATAGACAACGTCCTGCATTCGTTAAAACCACTAGGTGATGACTACATTCAGGTGTCGAAAAGAGCGTTTAACGAGCGCTGGATTGACATGTATCCCAACGACGGCAAGCGGTCGGGCGCGTATTCCAACGGATCGGCCTACGATGTGCATCCCTACATTATGATGAATTACAACGGCCAATACGGTGATATGGCCACGCTGACCCATGAACTGGGCCACACCATGCACAGCTACCTGACGAACCAGAAACAGCATTTTGCGAATGCCAACTACGCCATTTTCGTCGCGGAGGTGGCTTCCACGCTGAATGAAGAGCTGCTCAACGACTATATGTTGAAGCAGATTGCCGACGACGATGCCCGTTTGGCCATATTAGGGAACTATTTGGAAGGCGCGAAAGGAACGCTGTTCCGACAAACGCAGTTCGCCGAATTCGAAGCGATCATCCACGACCGGGTAGCCAAGGGAGAAGCCCTTACTGGGGAGGATTTTGATAACATTTACCTGGAATTGACGAGGAAGTATTACGGTCATGCCGACCAAGTCTGCATCGTCGATGATTTTATCAAATCCGAATGGTCATATATCCCGCATTTCTATTCCAGTTTCTATGTGTTCCAATATGCCACATCGTTCACTGCCTCCACGGCACTCTCGGAAAAAGTACTGCGCGGGACGGATGCGGATCGTAAAAGATACTTGGACTTTCTGGCCGCAGGTGCGACTAAGTATCCAGTAGACTTACTTGCCGACGCCGGTGTGGATATGAACACCAAAGAACCCTTTGATTTGACAATCGCGAAGATCAATCAGGTCATGGACGAAATGGAAGCCATTCTGGATCGGAAAGGAATGTAAACCGCTGCAGGACATGGTACAGCAGACCCGAAAGATATCTCCCGAATCGATAGCGATATTTGATAATGTAATCAAGCACGCCATCGCCCCACGCCCCATCTGTTTCGCCAGTACGATAGATCGCGATGGGAACGTGAACCTGAGCCCGTTCAGCTATTTCAACCTGGTGTCGCAACAGCCGCCCATTTGCGTGTTTGCGCCCGTGCGGCGCATGCGCGATGGCACCACCAAGCATACCCATGAGAATATCCTGCAGGTGCCCGAAGTGGTCATCAATATCGTTAACTACGCCATGGTGCACCAGCAGTCGCTGGCCAGCGCCGAATACGGCCGTGGTGTCGACGAGTTTGCCAAATCAGGATTAACGCCGGTGCCGTCCGAACGCGTCACCCCGCCCCGCGTAGCGGAGTCGCCCGTACAGTTGGAATGCCGCGTCAGGGACGTGATTTCGCTGGGCGACAATCCCGGCGCAGGTAGCCTTATATTGGCCGAGGTGCTGCTGATGCATGTGCACGATGGGCTGTTGGACGAGCAGGGCGGTATAAGACAGGCCGACTTGGACTTGGTCGCTCGCCTGGGTGGCAACTGGTATTGCCGCGTCACGCCAGACAGTCTCTTTGAAGTTCCCAAGCCACAACGCAACCGAGGTATTGGCGTGGACGGATTACCCGAGGCCATTCGCTATTCGCCCGTGCTGACGGGCAACCACCTTGGGCAGTTGTCCAATGTAGAACACCTGCCCATACGCGATCCGCAAGGAGCGCTAGACAGTGATGCAACTCTCCAGGATCTGCTTGCCAAGTTCCACGGCGATAAGGCTACGCTACAATTGCACTTGCACCGCAAAGCCGCGGATCTTCTTGACCGCGGCAAGCTGGACCAAGCTTGGCAGGTGCTGCTGCTCGGGCTGTGACAGGCGGTATCGGAAAGTGAGCTAGGTCCAGGGACTGTCTTTTCGAAAGCGCGAGAACGTTCTGTCCGGACTACCTGCGCTTACGGATGGACAATCGATTTGCGTTTTTTTTTGGCAAATTTCTTAAAGATTTGTGGCAATATATTGTCGCCGTCTTGACTAGATCTTAACTTATTATAGGCATACGGAAACCGCTTCTTTCGTTAGGAATGGTCGTGTTTTTTTCGGTTTTATTCGGTTGGATAGTTTCACGGGTAGTACGAGTACACTCCGGAAGCCTCCAAAAAAATAACGCGTAAATCAGCGTTCCGCACCCAAAGAAAATTGGAGATTTCTGCCCCTGAGGTCCACGGTTCGGAAAATATTTCCTACTTTCGGCGTCATGAATGCCGGATGGCAGTAATGTTTGCAAGTTAATAAAACGTTTAATATAAATACCATGAGTCTAAGAGATTTTAAGGGCGTATTGACCGGTGACCAGGTTCAGGAGCTGTTTGAGATTGCCAAGGCCAATCAGTTTGCCTTGCCGGCGGTGAATGTCATCGGTACTAACTCGATTAATGCGGTGATGGAAACCGCCAAGGCGATGAATTCGCCAGTGATCGTGCAGTTGTCAAACGGTGGCGCCCAATTTTATGCGGGCAAGTCTATGAATAACGACAATTTGCGGGCTTGTGTACTAGGAGCCGTATCGGCTGCGCAACACGTCCACTTGCTGGCCGAGCACTACGGCGTTGCGGTGATCCTGCATACGGACCACGCCGCCAAGAAGCTGTTGCCTTGGATCGACGGGATGCTGGAGCACGGCGAGCGCTTTTTTGCCCAACACGGCAAACCACTTTTTTCTTCACATATGCTTGACCTTTCCGAAGAGCCTATAGAGGAAAATATCGCAATTTCGGCAAAATACTTGGAACGCATGAAGCCCTTGGGCATGACGGTCGAGATCGAGCTCGGCGTCACCGGCGGAGAGGAAGACGGCGTCGATAACACGGACGTGGACTCGTCCAAACTATATACCCAGCCCGAAGAAGTGGCGTATGCGTATGAAGAGCTAAGCAAGGTGAGCGACAAGTTTACGGTAGCTGCTGCCTTTGGCAACGTGCATGGCGTCTACAAACCAGGCAACGTTAAACTGCAGCCCGTCATCCTGCATAATTCGCAAGAGTACATCCGCAAGAAGTTCGGTTTGACGGCCGAGAAGCCTGTCAATTTCGTGTTCCACGGCGGTTCAGGATCGTCTCCCGAGGAGATTACCGAAGCCCTTTCCTACGGTGCGATCAAGATGAACATCGACACAGACATGCAGTGGGCATTTTGGGACGGGGTTAAGAACTATTACGTGGCTAACGAGGGCTATCTTCAGGGGCAGATCGGCAACCCTGACGGAGCCGACTCGCCAAACAAGAAATATTATGATCCGCGCGTATGGCTGCGCAAAGGCGAGGAAGCATTCGTGGCACGCCTGAAGCAAGCCTTCGAGGAATTGAATGCGGTGGACGTCAATAGCAAACTATAGGTTATTTGACTATCCCCTTGCGCCCGGACAAGAGACCTACCGCATACGCATTCCCTTACGGCGTATGGGGGGTCTCTTGTCGTTTTGATAGCTATGGCTTGTGCGCTACGGCCGCTACTGATTAACCATTATAGACTTGAATACGTATGTTTGAAGAAATCATCAGCACCGTTAATGACATTATCTGGAGCGATGCCATGATTATTCTATGCCTCGGTTTGGGAATTTACTTTTCCGTGGCCACCCGTTTCCTCCAGGTAACGTATATCAAAGACATGGTGCGCCTGCTCTTTGGTGGTGGAGCGTCTACCCACGGCGTGTCCTCGTTCCAAGCGTTTTCGATTGCGCTTTCGGGACGTATCGGTACCGGTAACATTGCTGGCGTGGCCACGGCCATTGCCATGGGCGGGCCAGGGGCAGTATTTTGGATGTGGGCGATTGCGTTTCTTGGTAGTGCGTCGGCTTTTGTGGAAGCCACGCTCGGTCAGATCTATAAGGAAGTTAAAGACGGGCAGTACCGCGGTGGTCCCGCTTTTTATATCGAGAAAGGTTTGGGTGTCAGGTGGTATGCAATCCTTTTTGCCGTAGTCACCATCCTGGCTACGGGCTTCTTCTTGCCAGGCGTGCAAAGTAACAGCATCGCGCTCAGCGCGCAGAATGCCTTTGACATTCCGGTGGCCTACACGGGTGTTACGCTGTGTGTGTTGCTGGGGCTGATTATCATTGGTGGCGTCAAGCGTATAGGCAAGGTGGCGGAAATTGTTGTTCCGTTCATGGCGGGGGCTTATATCCTAATGGCCGTCATCATCATTGCCATCAATTACCAGGAGATTCCCGCCGTGTTCCAGCTCATTTTTTCGTCCGCATTCGGTATCGATTCGGCTTTTGGTGGTATCATAGGCATGGCCATTGCATGGGGCGTCAAGCGCGGCATCTATTCCAATGAGGCCGGTCAGGGAACAGCACCGCATGCTGCTGCCGCGGCTGAAGTGAGCCATCCGGCAAAACAAGGACTGGTTCAGGCTTTCTCCGTCTATATCGATACACTTTTCGTGTGTACCGCTACGGCGTTTATGATCATCTTCACGGGCAAGTATAACGTACAAAATCCCGAAGGCGGCCATATCGTCGAAAATATACCGGGAGCGAAAATCGGCGCCGAATACACCCAGTATGCCGTTGCCGCCCACTTCCCCGCACTTGGCGCGGGTTTCGTTGCATTAGCACTCCTCTTTTTTGCTTTTACAACCATCATGGCCTACTACTATATGGCGGAAACCAATTTGAGTTATCTGGATAAGCGCAACCGCCACAAATGGGCCGTATGGGCGCTGCGTATCCTTATTTTAGTGGCCACGTTCTACGGCACGATTAAGACGGCGGAAGTAGCCTGGACGCTCGGTGACATTGGCGTAGGCGCCATGGCTTGGCTCAACCTCATTGCGATCTTTCTCCTACGGAAGCCGGCCCTCAAAGCGTTTAGGGATTACAAGGCGCAGCGTGCCGCGGGTAAAGACCCGGTCTTCCGCCCTAAAGACCTTGGCATCAAGAACGCGCCGTTCTGGGAAGGAAAAGACGAACACGTAGACGGTTAGCCGCTGTAGCTGCGTCAACTGAGGTTTGTTCGTGCGATTTGGTCCCATAATCTGAGGGCGGGGCTTTAGGGCCTGATCAGCGTTACGCCTGGCCGGCCGTCACCGGTTCTCGCTGATTTTGCAATTCCGAATTTGCCAGCTAATCCGTACCTTTGGCGCATGCCCGAAAAAATTATTATTCTTGATTTCGGTTCCCAATATACCCAGTTAATCGCTAGGCGGGTGCGGGAGCTAAGCGTGTACTGTGAGATTTACCCTTACAACAACCTTCCAACTTTTGACGATAACGTAAAGGGCGTGATCCTGTCGGGCAGCCCCTTCTCGGTACAGCAGACAGATGCGCCACAGGTGGATTTCGCAGCCTTGCAGCAGCGGTTCCCCGTGTTGGGCGTGTGCTATGGCGCGCAATATATGGCGCAGGCCCTTGGGGGAGAAGTCCTCCCTTCGCAAATTCGCGAGTACGGTAGAGCTAACCTTAAAATAGTCGACGGCCAAAATGCGCTCTTACAGGGTGTACCCGTTGGTTCACAGGTGTGGATGTCGCACGGTGATACCATAGCATCCATTCCGGAGGGCTTTCAAGTAATCGCCAGTACGGAGCACGTACGGGTGGCGGCATACCAGATTTTAGGCACGCAAACCTATGGGATCCAATTTCATCCCGAGGTAACACACAGTACCGACGGATTGCAGCTGCTCAAGAATTTTGTCGTCGGGATATGTGGGTGCAGCCAGGATTGGACAGCCGAGTCGTTTGTTGATAGCACCGTAGCCTCGCTTAAGGAAGAATTAGGCAATGACCATGTAATCATGGCCTTATCGGGTGGTGTGGATTCGACGGTAGCGGCCATGCTGTTGCATCAGGCCATCGGCCATCGCCTGCATTGCATCTTCGTAGATCACGGGCTGTTGCGCAAGGGCGAGTTCGCACAAGTACTCGATTCCTACCAGCACATGGGATTAAACATTAAAGGAGTTAATGCCAAAGAGCGGTTCTACGGGCAGTTGGCGGGCGTGACTGATCCCGAGCGGAAACGTAAAATTATTGGGGGCGCGTTTATTGAGGTGTTTGACGAGGCTGCGCACGCCGTGCAGGAAGAGCTGGGGGCCGGAGAAGAAGTGAAATGGCTGGGGCAGGGGACGATATACCCTGACGTGATCGAGTCTATCTCCGTGAAAGGGCCATCCGCCACCATCAAATCGCACCACAATGTGGGCGGGCTGCCCGATTACATGAAGCTGAAGGTGGTAGAACCCCTTAAGGCGCTGTTTAAAGATGAGGTACGTTTGGTAGGCCACGCATTAGGCATTGACCCAACCATCTTGGGACGCCATCCCTTCCCAGGGCCTGGATTGGGCATCCGAATACTAGGTGACATCACCGAAGAGAAAGTGCGGATCTTGCAGGAGGCGGACGCGATCTATATACAAAACCTGAGGGAATCAGGCTGGTACGAAAAAATATGGCAGGCGGGTACAATCTTTTTGCCGGTGCAATCTGTTGGAGTGATGGGCGATGAGCGCACCTATGAATATGTCGTAGCGCTGCGGGCCGTGGGTTCGCTCGACGGCATGACAGCCGACTGGATACATTTGCCTTATGAGTTACTGGCTAAAATATCGAATGAAATAATCAATAAGGTCAAGGGAGTAAATAGGGTTGTCTATGATATTAGTTCAAAACCACCGGCAACGATCGAATGGGAATAAACTCCTCTTCATTGCTGCTTTGTTGTTGGTCGTAGCGGGTTGTACCCCGCGATTCTCACGTCCTAAGCCACCGACGAAGGCCCCCGAAGTGGAAGAAAAGCCTGTGGAAGTGGTGCCTGAGGAGGAAGAGGAAGTCGACGCGCCCTCGCGGGTGGATAACCAAATAGTACTGCTCTTACCTTTCCAGCTCAATCAAAGCACTGGGAATAATCCGACGGCTAACGATGTACAGCGTGCCGCCTTGGCGCTTGATTTTTATCAAGGTTTTGGAATGGCGCTCAACAAGCTGGCCGAACAGGGTACGGATTTCGAGCTTAACGTATTGGATACGCGCGACAACGAATCAGAAAACATACGTATTGCGCAATTGGAAGAAGTGCGGGAAGCCGCCCTCGTCGTAGGCCCCGTTTTCCCAAAGGAAATCCAAGCCTTTAGCCAGCGTGCGGAGCTCGGCGAAGCCTTACAAGTATCGCCCTTGGCGGCCAGCGCGCCCGGTGATTTCGGAAATCCCAATTTGGTGACGCTAACGGCGCCGCTTGCCGTACATACACGGGTATTGGCCGAAGAAATTGCCAAGAGCGCGAAGTCAGGGGATGTCGTCCTGCTTTATAATTTGGGTGACGCCAGCAGTCGGCAGTTTTTGCCGGCGGTGGGCGCCGAAATTCAGCGGTCTAATCCCGGTGTGACGGTACGGGAGGTAAACGATTTGGAAGCGTTGACGGAACACGCGCGTACAATGGGTACTAACTACGTGGTATGCGGCACGGTCAACAAATATCAAATCATCCCGTTGCTTAATAGCCTTACTACCCTTGCGGCGGATCACGGTACGGATATTCGCCTGTTCGGCCACCCCAATTGGGAGAAGCTGGATTTCGACGCAAGCGATGGCCTCGATGCATTCCGCACGCGCATCACCACGTCGTACCACGTCAATAAGAACGCTTCGGCCGTGCGCCAGTTTGAGCGCGAATATCGCGATGAATTCGGCGTTGAGCCCTCGGAATTTGCGTTCAAGGGCTACGATGCCGCCTATTATTTCGGTAGCCTGCTAGCGAAATATGGACGCGACTATCGCGATCACATCGTAAAGGAGGAGTACGACGGTATGCACAACACCTTCCGTTTTTCCTATGATCCGGCCACGGGTTACGTCAACGGTCATGTGCTGATGCTGGAATACAGACAGGGTGAGTTTCGCGCGCTTAACTAGTATTATGGCTACACCCGACCCGCGTCGCTTATCCCAGTATCTGCAAACTGCAGCCCGGATTTATGACGGATATGAAGGCAATGAGCCGTTTGCTCGCTATTTGACGGCTTACTTTCGGGCCAATAAACAGATGGGAAGCCGCGACCGCCGGATGGCGGCCCGGTTGGTCTATAACGTATTTCGTCTGGGGAGCGCGTTGGGTGAATTGCCTTTCACACAGCGCGCAGTCGTCGCCGATTTCCTGTGTGGCGACGATCACCAGTTTATAGAGGCCTTTGAACCCCAATTGCTTCCTTGGGTGGGACGCGATCTCGACGTGCGGATAGCCGCTGTCACCGATACCTTTGGTTTCCGTCTGCCCGAGATATTTCGGTTTACCGAATACTTGTCACCAAGCATTGATCCTGAGGCCTTCGTCCTCAGTCACCTCCGTCAGCCTGAATTATTCATCCGCCTGCGCAGGGGTAGCGAAGCACACGTGAAAAAACTGCTGCGCGAGGCAGGTATCACCTTCCGCGAGGTGGACGCGCGGTGTTTGGCATTGCCGAATGGTACACCCGTAGATCAGGTTAAGCGTCTGCGCGGACATTACGAAGTACAGGATTGGTCTTCCCAGCAGACGGTCGGCTATATGGATGCCCGTCCTGGCGAAAGTTGGTGGGACGCGTGTGCGGGATCGGGTGGCAAATCCCTGTTGCTTCTTGATCGTGAGCCGCAGGTAAAGCTGTTAGTGTCCGATACGCGCCTCACAATTTTGCGCAACTTGAGCGAGCGCTTTGATCAGGCTGGTGTTCGGTCGTATCGGCAGAAAGTGATCGACGTGGCGAAGGCGCCTGAGGCAATCTTGGGCGATGAGCGTTTTGACGGTGTCATCGTGGATGCGCCTTGCAGCGGATCAGGGACGTGGGGGCGTACCCCCGAGATGCTCAGTCGATTCGAGCCCCGACGCATCGATCATTTTGTATCGCTCCAGCGCGATATCGTCTGCCAAGCCGCCAAATTCCTCCGGCCAGGCCGGCCACTGGTTTACATTACCTGCTCGGCTTTCGAGGCAGAAAACGAGGAAATCGCTAGGTACATGGAAGATACATGTGGTTTGCGAGTGGAACGCATGGAGACGCTTCGTGGCTACACGCGCCGTGCTGACACCATGTTCGTGGTGTTGCTACGGAAAGCCTGATCGTTATTGTACAAGGAGGTTGCAGCCCCGGATGTCGCTGTTGTCAAACCGTCCGAGCACCTCGAAGCTCCCATCAGGATACACCTTTCCTAAATCTTGGGTTTCGATAAAGGCGCACGAATACAGGTTGGCGAGGTCGACGATGTTTAGCGCCCCCGTTTTTCCCGACGTTTCCAGGCTAAACGGGTCGTTGGCCTCGCGCGCGATAACGCGCAACCATGGCGGGCATCGGAAGCGACCGGCGCCCGCGGAGTAGGCTTGCGAAAGCAGCTCCGTCATCCCATACTCGGAATGGATTTGGCCCACGCCAAAACGCCGTGTCAATAGGTTGTGTACCTCCTCCCGCACCATCTCCCTGCGCCTTCCTTTCATGCCGCCTGTTTCCATCACCGTTAACTCGGGGAAGTCAAGAGCATGCGACTCCGCAAAATCCAGCAATGCGTAGGTGACGCCCATCAAGAGTGTAGGTGTTCTCCGTGCCCGCAGTTCGCTTAGGGTGGCAAGCAGGTCGTCATAATTATAGAGAAAGTAGCCGGATTGCGGAACTTGGCTTCGTTGGATGAGGTGGTCGACCATATAAATCAGCGACGATCCTTCACGCTCAAGGTAAGAAGGGAGCAACGCGAGGATTGCCAAGTCCCTGGGATCGCCGTAGAAGGCTTGAAACGCTCGCAGAAAGCTCTCCTCATAGAGCCCGATGTCGGACACCAAATGTTTACTTTGCGTAGTTCCGGTAGTGCCGGAGCTGCTGAAGGTGATTGCGGCTGACTTACCTTCGGCAATGATGGAGTGGGTTTTGAAAAACTCGATGGGTAGGAATGGGATTTCATCTAATCGCGTCACCCCTGAAGGATCGATGCGACGCAGCGCTATGTAGTGCTTGTAGATAGGGCAGGCCTCAGCTTGGTAGCGAAAGACTTCCAGGCAAGTCCGGAGGAAAGTCTCCTCCGAATCAATTGTGAAAATCCGCTTTTCTAAGTCCATATGCGCCGATATTTTGCCGTCTTACTTGGTCAAAGATACGGCATTCGGCGTGCATGTTATGAGTGCGGACCATTATTGTGCAAACATTATGGGTTGTCGGGTGTATTATACCTGAACCAAAATCACTTTTTTATGGCAAAGACTATTGGAATCATCATGGTCGTGGTGGGCATTATAATGCTCATCTGGACCGGATTTTCCTTTACCAAAAAGGAAACGCTGGTGGATATCGGCCCGGTGGAAATCGCGGCCGATAAAAAGGAAACCGTAAATTGGCCTCCCTATGTGGGCGGCGGTGTGTTAGCCGCCGGAGTAATTCTTTTGTTGGTCGGACGAAAAAAATAGGCTAGGCATACACGAAAAAGACCGGCTCCCTTAGGAAAGCCGGTCTTTTTTTATCGGTTGGTCTCGCTCTTATAGCATGCCGCCGCACACAGAGATAACTTGGCCATTGACGTAAGCCGACAGGTCAGATGCCAGGAACAGGCAGACGTTCGCCACGTCTTCCGTTTCCCCAGCGCGCTTCAACGGAATTCCTTTTTCCCATCCTTCCACCACCTTGGGGTCGAGGACGTCCGTCATTTCAGTGCGGATGAAGCCCGGTGCTACCACGTTCGTGCGAATGTTGCGCGAACCGAGTTCCTTCGCTACTGATTTTGAGAACCCGATGATGCCCGCTTTGGACGCAGCATAATTGGATTGTCCGGCGTTTCCTTGCACGCCCACAACGGAGCTCATGTTGATGAATACGCCTTTGCGGTTTTTCATCATCACTTTGGAGGCAGCTTTGGTGACGTTAAATATCGATTTGAGGTTGATGTTAAGTACGTCGTCCCAGTTTTCCTCGCTCATGCGAAGCAGGAGGTTGTCTTGCGTGATGCCGGCGTTATTGACAACGATGTCGATCGTCCCAAAATCGGCAACGATGGCTTCGATAAGCTTTTCGGCTTCGTCGAATTTCGACGCGTCAGAACGATAGCCTTTGACAGTCGTCCCTGCGGATTGCAATTCTTGCTCGAGGGCCTGGCCTTTTTCTACAGAGGACAAATAGGTGAATGCGACATTGGCACCCGCCTCGGCAAATTTCTCCGCGATTTTGCGGCCGATTCCTTTCGATGCGCCGGTGACCAAGGCAGTCTTTCCGTTCAGTAATTTCATAAAAAAGCTAATTCTTCGTGTGATGTACGATAGTTCAACTGCCATTGCATATGGCAACTGCAAATGTGTCAAAAATTTACTGCAATCGCTAACCAAATGTCAAAAATGCTCTTTGCTAGGGCTGCAATGCGGTGCAACGAAAAACCCCGCCACGACGCATGTACGTCGTAGCGGGGTTTCCTTATAAGCCTATAGCCCAGGGGCTAGCGGTTTTTATTTGAGGCTCCCAGCCAGCTGGGCAAGTTCCACCAGCTTATTCGAGTAACCCCACTCGTTATCGTACCAAGAAACGACTTTCACAAAGTTGTCGTTCAGGGCGATACCAGCCTTTGCGTCAAAAATCGACGTGCGTGGATCCGAGCGGAAGTCTTCGGATACAACGTCGTCTTCGGTGTAGCCTAAGATACCTTTCAGTTCGTTTTCGGAGGCGGCTTTGTACGCAGCTTTAATTTCCTCGTAGGTGGCGGGTTTTTCCAGACGTACAGTCAAGTCAACCACCGATACGTTAGGCACGGGTACGCGGAACGACATGCCTGTCAATTTTCCTTGCAATTCGGGCAATACCAAGCCTACGGCTTTAGCAGCGCCGGTAGAAGAAGGGATGATGTTTTGATAAGCGCCACGTCCGCCGCGCCAGTCTTTAACGGATGGGCCGTCAACGGTTTTTTGGGTAGCGGTAACGGCGTGGATGGTGCTCATCAGGCCTTCGACGATGCCGAATTTGTCGTTCAGAACTTTCGCTAACGGCGCCAAGCAGTTAGTCGTACAGGAGGCGTTGGAGATAATTTTCTGATCAGCACGCAGTGTCTGGCAGTTAACGCCACGCACGAAAGTTGGCGTATCGTCTTTGGCAGGCGCGGAGAATACCACCTTTTTAGCCCCAGCGTCCAAGTGCTTTTGTCCGGCTTCCTGTGTTAGGAACAGGCCCGTACATTCCAAGACGACGTCCGTATCCAAGTCACCCCACTTCAAGTTGGCGGGATCGCGCTCAGCCGTCACGCGGATGGTTTTCCCGTTTACGATAAGGTTGCCGTCTTTTACGTCTACCGTGCCATTAAAACGGCCGTGCGTAGAGTCGTATTTCAGCATATAAGCAAGATAGTCTGGCTCGACCAGGTCGTTAATGCCAACTACTTCAACATCTTCGCGTGCAACTGCGGCCCTGAAGGCCAAACGGCCAATGCGGCCGAATCCATTGATTCCGATTTTCATATTAAATTGTTGTTAATTTTTATTGATGTAATACTTTAGCAAGTTATGTATGGGTTCGCGTACGATTTTCCCGATTTCTAACCCATACTTGCCCGCAGCTTCGCGCAACGGAGATTCGCACATGGCCGCCACGCTACCCGTGAAATGGATGGTGCGGATATTGTAGGTTTCGCTCAGTGGTACGGCATACGTTTCCAAGTAGCGCGTGATGCCATCGTTGATGATGCGCTTGATGAAGCGATGCTTATGATTTTCTTGTACGAAATCCGAAAAAGATGTCAGGAAAAGTGTAGGGTAGGGGTTATTGTATATTTTATCCAAGATTTGCTTGCGATCCAGGGGGTGGCGATCCAGGAATGTTTCGCGTAGGTCCTCCGGCATGGTTTCCGTCAGGAAGCCTTTGAGCAATTGGCGACCGATCCAATTGGCCGAACCTTCGTCGGCAAGGATATAGCCCATTCCGTAGTTGTTGGGGACGACCCTCTTGCCATTGAAATAAGCAGCATTGGCCCCACTGCCAAGGATGCCAATTAGGCCTTTGGAGTCGCCCAGTGTCGATAGGGCGGAGGCCTTGACGTCGTGATCCACCGTAACGCGCGAGTTTTTGAAGAATTTTTTCAAGGTGTCGGCGATCTTTTCCTTTCGTTCATCGGACGAGGAACCGGCCCCGAAGAAATAGATGCGCCTGATGCGCTCTGCATGGTTAATGAGATTCGTGCTTTTGTTAAGCAATTGGAAAATAAACCGCTCGTCATGAAGATAGGGGTTTATACCCATGGTCCGAAAGCCAGTAATGATCTTGCCTTTTTCGGCTAGGCGCCAGTCCGCATAACGGGAACCACTAAAAACGACTGCAATCATAAATTATATCCTTCATTGTTTGCCTTGCGCGTTACCTCGTGCGGCTACATGCGGCCTGCCTACGGCAGCGTACCGGGCCTGAGCAATAGCCCCTAAATCAGCGGCTTTGATGACAAAGTAACGAAAAACGCAGGAAAAAACAAACGAATCCCCTGAATCCGTGTGCATTTTTCACCCAGACTTTTGTAAGTTTGTGTGACGAAGATAGTGTGTATTTATTACACTATTAAATTTCCGAGGGATTATTTGTTAATTTTGATGGCGAAAACCGCCTAATATTAATCTTTTTATATCGAATTAAACTAATACGTATCTGTTTTGCAATCTGCTTTGCCACACATTCAATCCAATTTTACGACCGATTGCGTAATTTTTGGTTTTCAGGAAGGAGAGTTAAAGGTGCTGCTAATCGAGCGCAACGAGGATCCGTTTCGCGACTTTTGGGCCCTGCCGGGGTTTTTCGTCCAACCTACCGAAACCATCGACGAAGCCGTACAGCGAATCCTGTACGAAATGACGGGCCTTCGTGATATCTACATGGAGCAGCTTTATACCTTTGGGGACGTTCGTCGCCACCCACAAGGACGGATCATTACCGTAGCCTATTACGCGCTATTGCGGATTGACGAGCTGAAAACTACCCCTCAGCCCGTGACGGACTATGCGCGCAAAGCGGCATGGCACGCGTTGGACGCATTGCCCAGTTTGGCTTTTGACCACCAGCATATCGTGGACAAAAGCATCGCGAAGGTGCGGCAGCAAATCAGCTACAACCCCATCGCGTTCGAACTGCTTCCTGAGAAATTTACCCTCACTCAACTGCAGCAACTCTACGAGGCAATATGGGGGCATAAGCTTGATAAGCGTAACTTCCGAAAGAAGATGTTTAACTACGATATTCTCAAAGAACTGTCCGAATTCCAGCGCGGCGTATCCTACCGCGCTGCCCGATTGTATAAGCTTGACAAGCGGAAGTATGCCAAGAAATTCCAAAACGAAATGACATTCGGACGGTAAGTTTAAAAACACAGGGAGCGGCAAAGGCCGCTTTTTTTATGTTAGAAAATACCGGCCACTATTGTCTATCCCGTTTGCAATATTGTTTGAATCGGGTTATTAGCTAGCGTTTTATGATGATTCGAAGGAGCTGACTTCATCCGTAACTATCCTTTGCCCTACAGAGTTAACAAAAATTTAACAAAAAAATTTTTGTCGTTTACCCGGATTGTCATACTTTTGACCAAATTTTATAAAAAGTCAGTAGTTAAAAAGTTAAAAACGAACGAAATTGGATAAGCGAGAACAGATATTGGCAGCGGCTATCAAGCGTTTTTCGCATTTCGGCATCAAGAAAACGACGATGGCCGAGATCGCCGAGGACGTAGGGCTGTCTAAGGCCAATTTGTATTACTACTTCTCGGACAAGGTGGTTTTGGTGGCTTCGATAATCGATTTTCTCTTTGATGAATCGGAACGTTTGTTTACCTCACGCTCCGGTGCTGAGTCACGAACCCTTGCTAAGCTGAAGCTCCTCGTCCGGTTGCGGTATGAGATGTATGAACGCTATCAAATGCTTGTGGTGAGCCTGACGGAATATCACGGATTAAACGCAATAGACGGCACTGTTTTTGAGCGCCTAGTCGCCCGCGAAACCAGTATTATCGCGCGCGTTTTTGAGGAAGGGATTGAGTCCGGCGAGCTTGTAACATTTGATACACAACAAACATCTGAATTGTATGTCGCCGGACAATACGGCATCTCCATGTTTCATAAGGTACGCTGTGCACGGCCTTTTATGGATAAGGCCATTATGGAAAACATCTCCCGAAAGCAAGAGTTGCTTGCCGAGCGGATGGTAAATGGCATTTTACGGAAATAATACGAACATGAATATAAGAGTAATAACCATTACGTTAATCAGTTTGTTGGTGAGTGGCTTCGCGTCCGCCCAACATTCCCTGACTTTGCAGGACGCGCTCCAATATGCATTGAAGAACAGCGAGGTGCTTCGCAAGGCTCAGCTTGATATTGAGAAGGGCCAACATCAGATTGCTGAAGTCCGGGCATCAGCGCTTCCGCAAATTGAGGCATCGAGCGTGTTGAATTATAACCCAATTGTCCAGCAATTTGTATTGCCTGCCGATTTCATGGGCGGGGAGCCAGGCGAGTTTGTGGCCATTCGGGCAGGGCAGACCTGGGGTGCAATGACACAGGTGCAATTGAATCAGCAATTGTTTAATCAGCAGGTGTTTACCGGCTTGAAAGCAGCGCGCAGCACCGAGGAGTTTTATCGCGTCAGCAAACAGCTCAGCGAGGAAAATGTCATCCAGCAGGTGGCCACCAACTATTACCAAGTTATCATCACGCGCGAGCAACTGGACGTGATCGACGCCAATATCGAGCGGATCGCTCAGTTGGAAAACATGGTATCCAGCCAGTACGATGTAGGCTTGGCCAAGAAAATCGATCTTGATCGAATCATCGTCAACAAGACCAACCTGTTGGCACAGCGCGAACAGTTGATCTATGCTGTCACCCAACAGGAAAATCTGTTGAAGTATTATATGGGTATGGATATCACCGAAACGATCAATATCCCTGCTTCGGAAATCGACAAATTGGAGCGTGAAGCGATTCAGCTGGTAGCCCAAGGCCCGGTAGACGTGGAGCAACTGCTCTCGTTCCAGGTACTTAAGAAGCAGGAAGAACTGCTGACCTATCAGCGAAAGGCCTATTTGGCTGAATACTATCCGAGTCTGTCGCTAAGCGGAAACTACCTGTACAACTCGCAGAGCAACCGGTTTAATTTGTACTCCAGCCGGGCGCTTAACTACGATATGTCCACCTTCACGCTAGCGTTGCGCATCCCCATTTTTGACGGGAAAGCACGGCGGTCGCGCGTACGGCAGGCTGACGTGGAGATTCGGAAGGTGCACGAAGACCTTCGCAATACATCCAACGCGTTGTCCATGGCTTACGAGAATGCTAAAATCCAGATTAAGAACAGCCTGAATACGATCGAATCGCAGCGGGCCAACAAGGAGTTTGCCGAGGAAGTGTTCGTTAGCACACAAAACAACTACCGGAATGGGTTGGCATCGTTGACGGATCTGCTGACCGCGGAGACCGACTTGGTCGCAGCACAGAATAGCTATAATCAAGCGTTGCTCAACTACAAGGTAGCGGAGATCGAACTGATTAAGTCTAACGGAAATATACAGTCTTTAGTAAACGAATAATTATCACGATATAAACACATGAAACGCGTACTTATTACTTTATTGATCGTTGCCGCAGCCGTCGCCCTCATCGCGTACGTACTGACCCAACATAAACAAGACAACGAAGCGAAAGCAGCCGTGGTGGCCGAAACAGGCAGCACGGTGGCGGTCACTGCGGTGCGAGCCGCCACGCAAGAAATAAATCTGGATTTCTCCTCAAATGGTACATTTTCCGCCAATCAAGACTTGAAGCTGTTGGCCGAGGCTTCGGGCCGGATCACGAACCTCCTGGTAAAGGAAGGTAGCCGCGTGAGCAAAGGTCAGGTACTGGCGCATATTGATGCGGAATACGCCTCGCTCGACGTACAGCGCGCTGAAGACGCCTTGCAAAAGCTTCGGGTAGATTACGAGCGCTACAAGAGTTCTTTCGAGACCGGAGGCGTGACACGTGCACAGCTAGATGATATTGAGTTCAACCTCCGCACGACCGAAAACCAAGTACAGCAAGCCCAACGGCGCTTGTCGGACTCCTATGTGAGAGCACCTATTTCAGGCGTAATCAACCAGCGCTTGGTCGAGATAGGAGCATTCGTAGGCCCGGGCACGGAGTTGTTTGAGATCGTCGACATCTCGCGCCTCAAGTTGGAAGTGACAGCCAACGAATACCAAGTCGTCCACCTGAAGGTCGGTGACCGTGTGGATATCCAAAGCTCGGTATTCCCTGATCGTCAATTTAGCGGTACGATTCACTTCATCGCTGCCAAAGCGGACAATACGCTGAGCTACCCTGTCGAAATTCTAGTGGATAACGACAGTGCGGAAGGACTGCGTGCGGGCATGTACGGCACGGCGACTTTTAAGTTGCCCCAGCAAGAGCCTAAGATTATCATCCCGCGGAGTGCCTTCGCCGGTAGCGTCAGCAGTAATCAAGTATATGTAGTGCAAGATAGCACCGCCGTATTAAAAGACGTGACCCCTGGTCGTATCCTAGGTGAACAAGTAGAAATACTCCACGGCTTAGAAGAGGGCGAAATCGTGATCTCAGGAGGCCAAATCAACTTGGTCGACGGTGCGAAAGTGAACGCGCAGGTTAGGGATTAATTACAAGAATGTGCAGGAATCCAACGGCCACTTGTTGCCAAAAAAGACCTGTAACAACAAATAATTAGAGCTACACATGAAATTAGCTGAAGTATCAATAAAAAGACCCTCCATTGTCATCGTCGTCTTTACGGCGTTGACGTTGCTGGGGATCATGAGTTATTTCTCGCTCAACTACGAGCTGCTGCCCAAGTTTGACACGGGCGTTGTGTCGGTAACGACGGTTTATCCGGGTGCCTCGCCCAGTGAAGTCGAGAACACGGTGACGAAAAAGATCGAGGACGCCGTGTCATCGATGGAGAACATCAAGAAGTTGACGGCGACCTCCTTTGAGAGCCTTTCGATGGTAATTATCGAATTGAACGTAGGCACGGATGAGGACTTGGCGCTCAACGACGCCCAGCGAAAGGTGAATGCCATCCTGTCGGAATTGCCGGACGATGTAGAAGCACCATCGTTGGCGAAGTTTTCGCTCGATGACTTGCCGATTATTACTCTGTCGGCCACGGCTGATATGGACGGGGCTGAGTTTTACGATTTGATGGATAAGCAAATCCAGCCCTTCCTTTCCCGCGTAAACGGGGTGGCGCAAGTGAGCATCATTGGCGGGCAGGAACGGGAGATCCAAGTAAATATGAACGCTGCGAAACTGGAAGCCTACAGTTTATCGCCGCTCCAGGTGCAGCAAGCGATCTTGGCATCTAACCTCGATTTCCCCACGGGTAGCGTTAAAACTCAGAACCAGGACGTCCTTGTGCGTCTTTCAGGGAAGTACGGATCAGTTGAGGAACTACGCAACTTGATTGTTTCTACCGGAGCTGGTGGAGCGCCTGTTCGTATCCGCGACATTGCTGATGTGCAGGACACGCAAAAAGATGTGGAGAAAATTGCGCGAGTAAACCAGCAGAGCGCGCTGATTCTGCAGGTGATGAAGCAGTCGGACGCGAACGCTGTGGAAGTTAGTAGGCTCGTGCGCGAGTACGCAGAGCGAGCGGTGAACGAAAACCAAAACGTGAACCTGCAGATCGATATCGCAAATGACACGTCGACGTACACGCTTGACTCGGCCAATGCCGTTATCTTCGACCTATTCCTCGCAATCGTGCTGGTTGCGGTGGTGATGTTGCTGTTTTTGCACAGTCTCCGTAACGCCGTTATCGTGATGGTTGTGGTGCCGATCTCGTTGATCGCCACATTTATCGGAATCTCCTTGTTTGGTTATACGCTTAACCTGATGAGTTTGTTAGGCTTGTCGTTAGTTGTCGGTATCGTTGTGGACGACGCCATCGTGGTTATCGAAAACATTTACCGCCATATGGAGATGGGCAAGAACAAGGTCCGGGCGGCGTATGATGGAGCTAAGGAAATCGGCTTTACGGTCGTGTCAATCACCATGGTAATCGTGGTGGTGTTTGTTCCTATTGCTATTAGTACCGGTCTAGTATCGGACATTCTTCGGCAGTTTAGCGTAGTAGTGGCCATGGCTACGTTGTTTAGCTTGCTAGCATCCTTCACAATTATACCTTGGTTGACTTCTCGATTTGGCAAATTGGACCGCGTCAAAGGCGATAATATCTTCGGCCGATTCATCCTGTGGTTCGAAAAGCAGCTGCATCGCTTTACCGAGCAGGTGTCTTCCTTATTGAGATGGGCCCTTAACCATAAGCTCGTTACGCTCCTGGTTGTAGGTGTACTCTTCATTTCGTCTTTTGTGTTGGTGGGAAAAGGTTATATCGGTACCGAGTTTTTTGCCGAGGGCGACCGCGGCGAATTCATGGTGCAGTTGGAGATGCCGAAAGACGCATCCATTGAGCAGACTAACCAGATCACGATGCGCGCTGAAGAGATTATAGGTAGTAAGTCCGAGGTAGTCAATATGATTACCACAGTAGGTCAGTCGAGTGATGGCTTTGCTACACAGTTGGCTCCAGCATACAAATCGGAGATAACGATTAAGCTTGTTGACCGGCAAGATCGGGAGGACGATGTTAAGGTTTACGCTGCCAAACTGAAAAGGGAACTAGAGCCACAGCTGATCGGAGCGAAGATTAAAACCGTGACGATCGGTGCGACGGGTGGCGGTCAGCAGGCTCCCGTTGAAATGGTGGTTTTGGGTACCGACTTAGATAGCGTGCTGGCCTTTGCGGACGATGCCCTAGCCTTGTTGCGCGATGTCCCCGGAACTACGGAAACCAAGCT
The DNA here is from genome assembly GCA_964423925.1 of uncultured Sphingobacteriaceae bacterium. GTDB lineage: Bacteria > Bacteroidota > Bacteroidia > Sphingobacteriales > Sphingobacteriaceae > CAYRGQ01. The sequence continues at coordinate 172,549 of CAYRGQ010000001.1, forward strand.
TTCGGTAGAAAGCGGTAGTCCCGAGATTACGGTACAGGTAGACCGCGATAAAATGGCGTCGCTGGGCTTGGGCTTGCAGACTGTCGGTATGACCATGCAGACGGCATTTAACGGCAATACAGACGGTAAATTCCGTGCAGGCGCCTACGAGTATGATATCAACGTCCGATTCGATGACTTCAATCGTCAAAGCGTAGACGACGTCCGCAATCTTATTTTCGTGAACGATCGCGGGGAGCTTATCCGCCTCTCTCAGTTTGCGACGGTTGCCGAGGGTTCCGGACCGAGCCAGCTCGAGCGTCGCGACAAGAGTACCTCCGTGCGTGTGCAGTCGCAGACCATCGGTCGGCCAGCGAGCGCGGTAGTAGCGGAATGGGAAGAGAAGTTGGCAGAGGTCAATCGCCCGGCTGGCGTTAGCTACGTGTGGGGGGGCGATATGGAAATGCAGTCGGAAGGGTTCGGTACGTTGGGAATAGCGTTGCTCGCGTCTATTCTTTTGGTGTATTTCATCATGGTAGCCTTGTATGATAGCTTTGTGTATCCCTTTGTGGTAATGTTCTCGATACCGTTGTCGGTGATCGGTGCTTTCCTTGCGTTGGGTCTGACGAACAACACGCTTAACATCTTCACAATCCTGGGGCTCATCATGCTCATTGGACTGGTGGCCAAGAACGCTATTATCTTGGTCGACTTTACCAACCACCTCAAGGCCGAGGGCAAATCGACCCGTGAGGCGCTGATCCTCGCTAACCAGGCGCGGCTTCGTCCGATCCTGATGACAACCATCGCCATGGTATTCGGGATGCTTCCGATCGCCATCGCCACGGGGCCAAGTGCCGAGTGGAAGAACGGTTTGGCGTGGGTCATTATCGGCGGATTGCTAAGTTCGTTATTCCTAACGCTGATCGTCGTTCCTGTAATGTACCAGATTATGGATAGCATCTTGCGTCGTCTGGGACTCGACAAAAAGGGTACGCCTATTGAAGAGTTGATGGTGGAGGAATATGATCACGTCGAAGTAAAAGAATACGAAAAGCAGCACTTTTAACATTAAGCGTTAGCGAGATGTATATACAAGCCGTCCTGACGAAGCCGTCAGGACGGCTTTTTTATGTCCTAAGGAATTCGCATTATAAGTCTCTTTTTTTGTCAAATTCTCTACGTATATAGCAAAAACCTACTATATTGGCAGCGGTTTATACGCTATCTGAAATTTTTGCAAATAGCCAAGCTTAAATTTTGATCACAATTATTAACCTTAAGTACTGTACTGGGCATATCGGGTCTTGGCTTTGGTCACCCGCATTGTCGGTTCCCACGCACAAATCGTATGAGCGAGAAGAAAAAGACCTCCCTAACCGCCGTAATCGGGGCTTCGTCGGCGGGCACCATGATCGAATGGTATGACTTTTACATTTTTGGCAGTTTAGCCACTGTTATCTCCACCAAATTTTTTCCGCAAGACAACCCTACAGCCGCCTTTCTGAGCACGCTGGCGACCTTTGCCGCGGGCTTTATCGTTCGGCCATTTGGGGCCTTGTTTTTTGGGCGGCTCGGGGATCTGATCGGGCGGAAATACACGTTTATGATGACCTTGCTGCTGATGGGCGGGGCGACCTTTCTAATCGGCTGTGTGCCTGGCTACGAGCAAATTGGCTTCTTGGCGCCTCTGCTTGTCTTGCTTTTGCGCTTGCTTCAGGGGCTCGCTTTGGGAGGCGAATACGGGGGAGCCGCGACTTACGTGGCCGAGCATTCGCCCGAAAACAAACGGGGCTTCATGACATCCTGGATACAAACGACGGCGACGCTCGGACTTTTCGTGTCTTTGCTGGTCATCATGGCCACACGGACGATGCTCACCGCGGAGCAATTTGACGACTGGGGCTGGCGTATACCGTTTCTGGTGTCTATATTAATGGTATACGTCTCCTACCTCATTCGCAAGAACATGGAGGAGTCCCCCTTGTTTGCTAAGGCAAAGGTGACTGGGAAAATTTCGACAAATCCGTTGAAGGAGAGTTTTGGCAACAAATTGAACTTTAAATTCGTCCTGTTGGCTTTGTTCGGGGCGGTGATGGGGCAGGGTGTCGTCTGGTACACCGGGCAGTTCTACGCGATGAGCTTTATGGAAAAGACCATGAATATCGTCAAGGATCAGGTCGATGGCATTATGCTTTTGGCGCTGCTGTTCGGTACACCTTTCTTTTTATTTTTCGGCTGGTTGAGCGACAAAGTCGGCCGCAAATGGATTATGATGGCCGGTATGCTTATCGCGGTGCTTTCCTATCGGCCTATCTATGAGAGCATGTATACCACCGTGGATGTTGCGGGCAAGCAGGAGGTTTCGGCAGTTTTCACCCGCGAACCTGCGCCGGACGCCCCGGCCGATTCGCTGTTCGTCACGACGAAGACCTTTGCTGACGGGACGGTTTGGAAAGAGACCACGGTGGCCAGTGTTAGTGAAGCCGGCCATAGTGCCCGTGCTACCGTGTCCATCCAGATTACTGACGACGCGTGGTGGAGGTTGATCGGGTTGGTGTTTATCCAAGTGATTTTTGTGACGATGGTGTACGGACCCATTGCAGCGTTTTTGGTCGAGATGTTCCCCACCAAGATACGGTATACCTCGATGAGCCTGCCGTATCACATAGGCAACGGAGTATTTGGGGGCTTGCTGCCTGCCGTGGCCACCTACTTGGTGATTAACGCCCAGCAGAAGGGAGCCGATCGATGGTATTTAGAAGGGTTGTGGTATCCGATAGGAGTTGCGGCAGTGTGTTTCTTTATCGGCGTGGTATATTTAAGCACCCGAAACATGCGCATGGTCGACGATCATGCCGAACAATAAATGGGATTTCAACATAGCGAGTTATGAATCTATTAAAAAGATATCTGGGCATCGTGTGGATGCTAATGGGGGTGGTGGTGCTGTATTATGGCATTACGGTTTTCGGCTATCCGAAGCTAATTAGCGGCGACCAAGAGGATGTGGTTTTCGGGCTGATTATTTGCTTTGTGTTGCTTCCGATCATCGTCGGAGGGTTGTTTATCTTTGGCTGGTACGCCTGGCATGGCGAATACGACAAGGTCGAGCAAAGCTAGTCCGAGTGCGTCGGGGTACGCGATTGCGTGCGATAACCGTGTTTTTCAAGCGCGCCTTTCGGGTATGATTGCCGTTAATTTTAAAAAACGGATTCTGTTGTTTTTGTCAGCAAGGTTAATTAACTTTGCACACTTAAAATGGATTGGCGCAATGTGCTTTTCCCGGGGCGTTAACACGGAAATTAAAGTAACACAATAATGAAAAAAGATTTGCATCCTTCAAATTACAGGCTAGTTGTCTTTAAGGATATGTCCAATGACTATGCGTTTCTAACCAAGTCATGCATTGAAACTCGCGAAACAATCGAATGGGAAGACGGAAATGAATACCCGCTTGTGAAATTGGAAATTTCACATACCTCCCATCCATTCTATACCGGTAAGATGAAATTGGTGGATACGGCAGGACGTATTGACAAGTTCCGCAACCGTTACAACCGCAAGTAAGGCATTGCCTTTTTGTGGCGATACTACAATTAAAAGCTATATTAGTCCCGATTATGTCGGGACTTTTTATTTTTGCTTCGGTAGGTTTAAACTATGCATATCGTCTCAGTCGACCATAGCGTTTCACGCTCGCGGCTATTGCCGCTGGTTTGGACGCGTCCGGTTGGCAACCTGCGGGTTGGCATCCTCACCATTGCTGAGAAATGGGCTAAGCGCTTTGGTGCTGATCATTCGTTCTTAACCGTACCCCACCTGCAATCCCTGTTTCCGTATGTCGCGCAAGCGGACACGGCTGAGGTGTGCTTGGTAAGTGGTGGTGTCTGCCCTGATGATGCGCTATGCGACGCGGTTGACCGTTTGCAGATGGGCGATGCGTTGTGGGCCGACGACCGACCCATTGCGCTGAAAGTGTCGGGTGCGGACGCTCCGCACGTCAACTGGGACAAGTTGGCTGATTTTTGTCCGCGCTATTTTGACGGAGCGATTACATGGATAGATCGATACGAGGATATTTTCCTACAAAACGGAGCCCAGATTGCCTTGGATTTTGATTTATTGACGCGTGGTAGAACGTCGGCAAGCGTATCGAGTACAAATAGGTTTCTGGGCAATCAGTTTTTTGCCGAAGAAGGCGCCCAAGCTGAGTGCGCGACGTTTAATAGCTTGCGGGGACCGATTTACCTGGGCCATCGTAGCGAGGTGTGGGAAGGTAGCCATATTCGTGGGGCCTTTGCCTTGGGGGAGGGCGCACAGGTGAAGATGGGCACACGCGTATACAGCAACGTGTCCGTAGGTCCCTACTGTCGCGTGGCTGGCGAATTAAATACGTGCGTGCTCTGGGGCAATTCCTACAAGGGCCACGACGGCTATTTGGGAAGCTCGGTGATCGGCGAATGGTGCAACTGGGGTGCCGACACGAATAACTCCAACCTGAAAAACAATTACGGATCGGTACGTGTGTATGATTATGAAACGGGAACGTACCGGGATACCGGACTGATCTTCTGCGGAATCGTCATGGCAGACCACAGTAAGTGTGGCATCAATACGGCGTTCAATACCGGTACCGTGGTGGGCGTGGGCGCAAATATTTTCAGTGCCGGGCAGCCCCCGAAGTTCGTGCCGGATTTCTTCTGGGGGTCTGGCGAATCTCAGGCTGTGCACCGTTTAGACAGGATGATCGAAACGGCAAAGATCGTGTGGAGCCAAAAGCAGGTCGATCCGGGAGAAGCTACCGTAACAATGCTCGGGGATGTATACGAACTGTCGGCACCTTACCGAAATTTTTGAATTCAATAGTATATCATACATAAAAATAATAATAAATCATGCGTAAGAAAATAGTAGCAGGAAATTGGAAAATGAACCTGGACCTCGAAGAGGGTGTTAGCCTGTTTTCGGAAATCGCCAATATGGCCAAGGACGAGTTGACGGGTAACCAACAGATTATCGTATGTAGTCCGTTTATTCATTTGCACAGCATAGCCCAGTTGGCAAAAGGAGGCGTGGTAGCTGTGGGTGCCCAGAATATTGCAGACAAAGAATCTGGCGCCTACACAGGCGAGGTTTCGGCTAAGCAGGCCAAATCAGCGGGGGCCGAATATGTGATACTCGGTCATTCGGAGCGTCGGGCTTACTACGGTGAGGACGACGAGATGTTGTCTGTGAAGGTAGATCTGGCCATTAAGCACGGTTTGGTGCCTATCTTCTGTATCGGAGAAACCCAGGATGAGCGTGAGTCTGAGCGCTATTTTGAGGTCATCAAAACCCAGCTGCACCAAGGCATTTTCCACCTATCAAACGAAGATTTCGAAAACGTCATACTGGCTTATGAACCCGTATGGGCAATCGGTACCGGATTGACCGCCAGCCCTGAGCAAGCGCAGGAAGTACACCATTTTATTCGGCAGGAAATAGCTGATAAGTACAATCAAAACATCGCTGACTCCACGTCTATTCTTTATGGCGGCAGCTGCAATCCTACCAACGCGCCTGAATTGTTCGCACAAGGAGATATCGATGGCGGATTGATTGGCGGTGCCTCACTGAAGTCGCGGGATTTCACCAACATCGCTAAGGTGTTTAACGGAAACTAAGGTACGTCTAGTTACAGCAAACTGACTCAATCATGAGGTATAGCCAAGTTGCGTTCACTTGTCGTGGCGGTGAAGGGTGGGAGAAGGACCTGCTGGTCGCCGACCTTGCCAACCTGGGATTCGAATCGTTCGAAGACCGCGAGGAAGGGTTTTTAGCCTATATCCCCGCCGCCCGCTATGACATGCAGGCCCTGGAAACGCTGATGGTCACTTTGTCTCCGGGCTTTGAGGTTTCGTATACCTATCGAGAGATCGAACCCCAAAATTGGAATGAAGTATGGGAAAGCAATTTTGACCCCATCACCATCGGCGGACAATGCCATGTGCGTGCACTCTTCCATCCTGCGCAGCCCTCATTCCCTTACGAGATCGTTATCCACCCCAAGATGGCCTTCGGTACCGGACACCACCAAACCACCTCGATGATGGTTGAATACGTACTGGAGGACGATTTTTCGGAAAAGCGGGTATTGGATATGGGAAGCGGCACGGGTATCTTAGCGATTCTTGCCATCAAGCGCGGTGCAAGCCATGCGGACGCGTTTGACAACGATCCCATTTGTGTGGATAGCGTGGAGGAGAACGCGGCACTCAATGGCGTGGAAGGAATCCGCTCGGCTTGCGGTTCGGTAGAATTGATCGTGGGCCAATCGTACGATGCGATTTTAGCTAACATCAACCGCAATATTTTATTGGACCATCTAGCCGCTTACGCTGATGCCTTGGTCGAGGGAGGACCGCTATATTTGAGCGGGTTTTATGCAGGCGAAGATTTGGAAATGCTCAATGAGAAGGCCAGGGAGGTCGGTTTGGTATTTGACAGGGTCAAGCAGCGAGATAAGTGGGTAGCAGCTCGTTATCTGAAACGATAAGATACAAGCAAACATGCGCGTACATTTTATTGCTATCGGCGGCGCAATTATGCACAACTTGGCCATCGCCTTGGGCAAGAAGGGGTACATTGTCTCGGGTTCTGATGATCAAATCTACGAGCCCTCGCGTTCCAATCTGAAAGCCCATGGGCTGATGCCGCCCACTTTGGGATGGGACTCCGAACGCGTGACGGAAGACCTCGACGCGGTCATCTTGGGCAAGCAAGCCGATGCAGATAATGTCGAGTTAAAGCGCGCGCAGGAATTGGGCATCCGAATTTATTCCTATCCCGAGTTCATCTGCGAACAGGCCCAGGAGAAAGTACGCGTGGTCGTGAGCGGAAGCCACGGGAAGACGACCATAACGAGTATGGTGATGCACGTGCTGCAACAGGGTGGACGCGATTTCGATTACTTGGTAGGCGCCAAACTCGAGGGCTTTGACGCAATGGTGAAGCTCACGAAAGACGCGCCGCTAATGATTATCGAGGGCGATGAATACCCGTCTTCGGCCATCGACAAAAAACCCAAGTTCCTACATTACCATCCCCATATTGCTGTCATCAGCGGCGTGGCGTGGGACCATTTTGATGCTTATCCTACGTTTGATAAATACATTGCCCAGTTCAAGCTCTTCATCGAATCGATCGCGTCCAAAGGAACATTGATCTTCAATCGCGAGGATGAGGTATTGCGCGAGCTGGTGATGGCCGACCATTCCAAGATCAATAAGCACGGTTATAACCTGCCTGCCTATAAAATCAACAAGGGCATCACCTACCTGCAAACGGGGAAGGAGGATGTGCCGCTTCAGGTTTTCGGCAAGCATAACTTGTCCAACCTAGCCGCTGCGCTGACTGTCTGTGAGTGGCTGGGCATTAGTCGTGCAGCGTTCTACGAGGCAGTCCGGAGTTATAAGAATGCCTCACGGCGGCTGGAATATGTGACAAGGCACGGCGACAGCGTCGTGTACCAGGATTTCGTTCACACCCCGGCCAAGCTGCGGGCGTCGATTCACGCGGTGAAAGAACAGTTCGCCGATAAGGAGTTGGTCGCGTTGATTGAATTGCACGTACAACACAGCCTAAACCCTGAATACCTCAACGAGTATCGCGATTCGATGGAAGAGGCCGATTATCCCGTCGTGTTTATCGATAGCAAGTCGCTCAAGCAGATCAATACAACCATGATCGGGCGCGACGCGCTCCTAGCTGCGTTTAATTCTGACAGGCTTCTCTACTTTACAGACTTGTCAGCGCTTGAAAAGTTCTTCGAAGGCATTGATCCAGCAGGAAAAAACCTGTTGTTTATGAATTCCGGAGGGCATGATTCGATAAATGTCTCTAAATTTATCGACAAATTTTTTTCGAGATGAAATTTGTTTATATTCGTTAGCTTTTTTAGTAAACGATTAATCAGTTAAGAGAAATTATTTTGGATACAACTCAAATTATATATAAATCATCTAACTCAATGAATTCGCTAGGGAAAAGAATCAGATTACTAAGACAGCAAAGAGGGTGGAGCCAAGAAGACGTGGCTAAACGTCTCGACATCTCCATACCCGCGTTTTCAAAGATCGAGACCGGAATCACCGATATAAACTTGTCGCGGTTAAACCAAATCTCAAAATTATTTGAAATGTCGGTAGTGCAGCTGTTGTCAAGTGAAGATCGCGACACGAAAGACGGTGTACGAGCCGAACTTGCAGATTTAGGTAAGAAGCTTCAAGAGCGGGAGGGTGAAATTATCACCTTGCAGAAAAAAGTCATCGACCTTTATGAACAACTTCATGAGAAAACCACCTAATGCGGTAGTTTTCCCATGTCTACTTCCTTCTTTTTTACGCTTACAGTTTGATATTGTATTCGCCCTGATTTAGGGTGGGTTTGGCTATTTAGTGCCAAGCATGTTTTAGGAGGCTGTCTCCGCTTGCAATGGGAAGCGGAGACAGCCATGTGCTGCCCTATTGGCGTAGCCACGGGTATGGCTTGTCCAGTAGGCACGCTTGTACGTTAGAAATCGTCGTCGTCGAAGTCGTCGTCGTCGTCGAAATCGCCCAATGCATCGATATCATCATCGATATCGAAGTCGTCGTCGAACACGTCGTCATCGTCATCGTCCGGATCACTTACCATGCGTAACTTCTCAACCTTCTCGTCATAAAGGTCCATTTCTAGATCTCCTTGCATCATTAATGTGGTCATGATTGTCGTTGTTCAATAAAGCTGTTTTCTGTTACGAAAATATAAAGAATTTGAGTTCGAAGCGCTTTTTTTTAAAAAAATAAGATTGTGTTTTCTTTTGGTGGAAAGGAGCTTGTCGGCCCCTCAGTCTGTCGGCTGGCCGATCGTATTATCCTCGTTGACGATGTCTTTCAAACGGGGTAGGTCGGCTGGTGTGTCCATCCCGAAGTAGTCCATAAAGAGGTCGCTCGTGGCGTATAGGATGGGGTGGCCAATAGCGCTGGACTTGCCGGCGATCTTAATGAGACCTCGATCGAGCAGGCGCTGTACGGAGTAATCGCAATTGACACCTCGGATTTGCTCTATTTCCAGCTTGGTAAGCGGCTGACGATAGGCGATGATAGCCAGTGTTTCCATGGCCGCTTGGCTCAGTTTCTTGCGGGCTCGGTACTGTTGCAATTGGCCCACTACGGGGTAGTATTCGGATTTGGTAAGGAACTGGTAGGCGTTGTTTATGCGCTTAAGCTCCAACACCTGGGTGTCGGCGGCATATTTGGCCTCCAGTGCTTTCAACGCCTCCGCTATGGATTCCAGCGGAAGCTCCTGTTCCGTGGCGGATTCCAGTACTGCTTGGATTTCTTCGGCTGTAATGCCTTGTTCGGAAGCGAATACGAGTGCTTCGATTTGTTGCGCAAGCTGATCCGTAGGGTACACTTTTAATAATCGATGACTTGTTCGACGATGCCTTCGGGCAATTCCCTGAATTCATATTTCTGGGTGCGGAGCTGCGGTTCGAAGCCCGCTTCGCGAATGGCGTTTTGGATCGAGTTGGCCGTAAAGCGGTGCGGCGCGCCTGCTGCCGACACGACATTCTCCTCGATCATGATCGATCCAAAGTCGTTGGCGCCTGCGTGCAGGCATAGCTGTGCGACCCGCTTGCCCACCGTCAGCCATGAGGCCTGAATGTTTTTGATGTTGGGCAGCATGATGCGACTGAGGGCAATCATGCGGATGTACTCCTCGCCGTTTACATTGTTAGTGATGCCGCGAAGTCGTTTGAGCAAGGTCCCATCATCCTGGAAAGGCCAGGGGATAAAAGCGATAAAACCGTGATGCCCTTCAGGTTTTTCGCTCTGTACTTCGCGGATCCATACGAGATGCTCAAAGCGTTCCTCGATGGTTTCGATATGGCCAAACATCATGGTGGCCGATGTTGGGAGGTTGAGCTGATGCGCTGCGCGCATGACGTCCAGCCACTCCCTGCCTCCGCATTTTCCTTTAGAGATTAATCGCCTGACGCGATCATTGAGTATCTCGGCGCCTGCTCCCGGCAGGGAATCGAGACCCGCAACTTTCAATTCGCGGAGCACGTCGATGTGCGACATGCCTTCGAGCTTGGCTATGTGTGCGATTTCCGGTGGCCCTAGCGAATGCAGTTTAAGCTGCGGGTAGAGCTTCTTGAGGTCGCGAAATAGGTCGGCGTAAAACCGCAGCCCTAAATCGGGGTGGTGCCCCCCTTGCAACAGCAATTGGTCACCACCGTACCGAAATGTCTCTTCTATTTTTTGTTTATAGGTTTCAATATCGGTAATGTAGGCTTCCTCGTGGCCCGGCCTCCTAAAAAAGTTGCAAAATTTGCAGTTGGCGATGCATACGTTCGTAGTGTTGACGTTGCGGTCGATTTGCCAGGTCACCTTACCATGAGGCACTTGTATTTTGCGCATTTCATTCGCCACGTACGACAGGTCTGCCGTGGCGGCATGATGAAACAGGTGGATGCCTTCTTCCTGGGTGAGAAAGCCGAAATCCAGCGCTTTTTCAAGTAGGGTATTTGTATTCATAGCTGATACAAAGATAGCCAACATCTGGCTGAAAAACCGGATATGCCGCTTGCAAAACGCTAATTAGTTGGCGGGCACCAATTTAAGGAGCATGCCGGGACCCTCTGTCAGCACATATATGTAACCGTCAGGGCTTTGGGCAACCTGGCGCACGCGGCCGATGCCTTCAAGCAATTTCTCCTCGTGTGTGTATTTGCCATTTTCCACTTCGACTCGTGCCACGTGCGTGAGCGCGAGCGCGCCTGCAAAGAGGTTGCCTTCCCATTCGGGAAACTTGTCGCCCGTGTAGAACATTAGGCCACAGGTGGCAATTGATGGTGTCCAATAATGAATAGGTTGCTCCATGCCTTCTTTTTCGGTCAGGTCGGAGATGATGGCGCCGCTATAGTCAATGCCATAGGTAATGACGGGCCAACCGTAGTTTTTGCCTTTTTCGACTACGTTAATCTCGTCGCCGCCACGAGGTCCGTGCTCGGTGGCGTAGATGATGTTGTTCGCCTGGTCGTAAACCATGCCTTGCACGTTTCGGTGGCCAAACGACCAAATGCTACCCTTAGCTCCAGCTGTATTGACAAACGGGTTGTCCTGAGGGATGCTTCCGTCGTCGTGTAAGCGGTGCACTTTGCCCATGTCGTTGTCGAGTTTCTGGGCGTTTTCCATCACGCCCCGGTCGCCCGTACTGAAATACAGGTAGCCGTCGTTGTCAAAGATGATGCGGCTACCGAAGTGTACGCCCCGGGTCGAGAGCGGCTGGGTTTGGTACAATTCCTCCAGGCTGACGATTTGATCGCCATCCACCTTAAACCGGATGAGGGTGGTGCTGCCGCCACCTTCGCCAGGCTTGGCGTAGGTTACGTAAATCCAGCCGTTGTTTTCATAGTCGGGGTGCGCCTGAATGTCAAGGACGCCGCTTTGTCCATTTACGTACGTTTCGGGGAAGCCTTGTAGTTTGCGCCCGTTATATACGTCGTTTTCCACGATAAGGATTTCGCCGCTTCGTTCGGTGATCAAGGCACGGCCATCTGGCAACCACGTGATTCCCCAAGGATTCTCCAATCCTTCGTATAGGGTGTCAATGTGAAAAGATGCTTTTTCGGACGCTACTGGGGCGCCGGCGCGGGGCGGGTGTTCATTGGCTGAGCTGCCATTGTTTTGGCATGCGCCGAAGGCTAAAGCGATAACGAGTGCGGTTGCGAGAGGGGTTAGAATTTTCATAAAAAATTTCTTCTTGATGATGATGTTTAAGCGCTTTTGCCAGCACCCTGGCCGTACGGCTGGGCGATGGCAGTGAACCGAAGGGTTTAAGTTTTCGCGGCCCAGTCGTTTCACTTCGTAAAGATAGGAAATCATTTATCTCCGCGCATCGAACATCACATATTTAATCCAGCGTGGATTGATTTATGATCGACGGAATATTGGCGTTGTTCGGAGAGATTTCGGTCGAGGGTCAAAAAATTGCTAGCGATGCGATATATTTGCTCGAGCGCGTGGAGCGGCAACAAGATAGAAAACCCCTTATGAATAGACTACCCGAAAGCAATAACGACAAAAGGATCGCCTTTTTATTTGTGCGCTTGGCGATGGCCATTTCCATGTTGACGCACGGTATTGTCCGTTTGCCTAAGCTTGGTGCATTTAGCGAGGGCATGGTGGACCAGTTCAGCGAGTCGATGTTGCCTGACTGGCTGGTCTGGCCGTTGTCATACACAATACCGGTTATCGAGTTTGCGTTGGGCGTCACGTTGCTGTTGGGTTTCCTTACTCGGCTCAGCGCCCTGGCCGGCGCCTTCTTGATGCTGGTATTGCTTGCCGGCTCAGGCATGGTGGAGGCGTGGAGTTCGTTTCCTACCCAGCTGATCCACCTCGCTTTCTTTGTGGCCATCCTCCTGCATCATCGCTACGATAGTTATGCACTGGATAATCGATTGAGGCGGTGAGGTTCACGAGGCTAGCCCGCATATTGAGGTCCTTAACAATTAAAAAAAGTGTGAATATGTCGCTTAAATCAAATATAGAAAGAGATATAAGGAGAGAGGGAGTCCGAATCCGTACGCTGGGCTTCGTGGCAGCGTGTGCTACGCTGTTGTCTTCATTTGCAGCAGGTGCGCAGACCGCCCCGGAATTGGCATCGCTTTTCAACGATTCGGAAGTATTGTCGTCCCACTTCGTAGGCTTCAAGCTGTATGACCCAAACACCAAGGAGGTCTTGTATGAGCAGCATGCGGATAAATATTTTACGCCGGCCTCCAACACCAAACTCTATACGATGTATGCAGCGCTCACGTTGTTGGGAGATTCGATCCCGGCCTTGCGCTATGTCGAGCGAGGCGATTCGCTCGTCTTTTGGGGTACGGGCGACCCCTCATTGCTTAATCCGGAGTTTGGCGAGAGTCGCGTTCTCGATTTCCTACGATCTGCGGGCAAACAATTGTATTATGCGACTGGCAACTATACGGGAAATCCCTTTGGCCGGGGGTGGGAATGGGACGATTACGCCTATTATTACCAGCCCGAGATCCACTCCATGCCCGTCTATGGCAACGTAGTGAACTTCAAGGCCGCGAATGGTGGGGGTATTCAGGTCACGCCGGCTTTTTTTGCTCCGTATCTGCAGCTTGACGACACCATGCGGGAACAACGATTTACAATCCGACGAGATAAACATGACAATACGTTTCGGTATAATGGGCAGGCCGTTCCGGCTACGCTGAACCGATCGGCACCCTTCAAGACGAGCGACCAACTGCTCGCGGCCTTGCTGTCGGACACGCTCCGCCGGCAGGTGCAGCTGACGCGAATGACCCTACCCCCCGATGCCCGCATTGTTTACTCCCACCCGCTGGACACTGTTTTGCAGGCGATGATGTTGCCAAGTGATAACCACATCGCTGAGCAGCTTTTGCTGGTCTGCGCCGCCACGCACATCGGCCAAGAACTTGACGGTGATTCAATCCGACGCTATATTGTGGATATGCATCTCCATGATTTGCGGCAGCGCCCGGAGTGGCATGACGGCTCCGGATTGTCGCGATACAACCTCTTCAGCCCCGCGTCAATGGTTCGCCTGCTCGAAAAGTTGCAAGAGGTCGTCCCTGACGAGGAACGCCTGCTGGCGTTATTTCCTGCCGGCGGTGTTTCCGGAACACTGGAACGGGTTTACCCAACGCGCAATGGGCGTCCCTTTGTATGGGCGAAGACGGGGACTCTCTCTAACAACCATAACCAGAGCGGTTACTTAGTAACAAAGACAGGCCGAAAGCTGATTTACTCGTTTATGAATAATAATTATGTGCGCCCGGTAGCCGAGGTCCGGCGGGAGATGGCGCGCATTATCACTGCCATACATGACAACTATTAACCGGTGCGGATGGACGCCGAATAGCTGCCAACTCTGGATGCACCACACCTCAATTAACTTATTCCTTGCATAATGGCCGAGCCGAAAAAAAACGACAAATCTACCATTCGTGCGTGGGCAATGTTCGATTGGGCGAATTCGGCCTACAACCTGGTCATTACTTCCACCATTTTTCCGGTTTACTATACGGCGATTACCATCACGGAGGAACGCGGCGATCGTGTTTCGTTCTTTGGGTTTGAGATCATCAATACGGCGCTCGCAAATTTTTCCCTGTCCTTTGCTTACTTGGTCATGGCGCTTGCCTTGCCAATACTATCCTCCATCGCGGACTACAAGGGCAACAAGAAGACGTTCATGATGGCCTTTACCTACTTAGGTGGATTGGCTTGCATGGGGCTATTCTTCTTTCGGTTGGAAACGCTCGAATGGGGCATCATTTGCTATGTGCTGGCCGCGATGGGATATATCGGCGGGCTCATGTTCAACAACGCTTACTTGCCGTTGATTGCCACTCCTGACCAGCAGGATCGGGTCAGCGCTCAGGGTTTCGCCTACGGCTACGTGGGCTGCGTCACACTGCAGATAATTTGCTTTGTCTTTGTACTCAAACCGGAGTGGTTCGGGATTACGGATGCCAGTTTTCCCGCCCGGCTTTCGTTCTTTTTAGTTGGACTGTGGTGGGTAGCATGGGCACAAATTCCGTTTCGCAGGCTTCCCCAAGGTACTGCGCGACACCCCAGGGGGGAGCGAGGCAGCATATGGTCGAAAGGGTTTGTCGAGCTGCAAAGCGTGTGGCGAAAGCTTCAGGGAATCCCACAAATCAAGCGTTTTCTGCCTGCCTTCTTTTTCTATGCCATGGGTGTACAAACCGTGATGATCGTAGCGGCTGCGTTTGGTGAGAAGGAACTGCAATTGGGTGCCCCAAAGCTTATCGCAACAATTCTGCTGATCCAGCTGGTGGCCATCGGCGGCGCATACCTGATGTCGTTGCTGGCGCGCTACATTGGCAATGTGCGCGTACTGATGATCGTGGTCACCATTTGGGTAGGCATCTGCGTGGCGGCATTCTACATCAACCATGAAGTCCAATTCTATGTTATGGCTGCGTTGGTGGGGTTGGTAATGGGAGGAATTCAGTCACTATCACGCTCTACGTATTCCAAGATGTTGCCGGAAGGAGAGGGCGATACGGCTGGTTTTTTCAGCTTCTATGACGTGACCGAGAAGATTGCCATCGTATTGGGCTTGTTTAGCTTCGCGTTGATCGAGCAGCTTACTGATAACATCCGTTATTCGGCGCTCTGCTTGGGTATATTTTTTGTTATGGGCTTATTGTTGCTCTACCGGATGCTGCGGGGCGAGCAGCGGCAACTGGAAAAAGCGTAACTTTCATCCAAATTAAACTAATGCGCGCGACCCCGCTCGCGCGATTCGAATATGAGAGTCGAATTATTCATCCCCTGTTTTATAGATCAGCTGTATCCGGAGACGGCGTTTAATACCGTCCGTATTTTGGAAAAATCCGGCTGCCAAGTGGAATACAATAGCGAGCAAACATGCTGCGGTCAGCCGGCCTACAACGCGGGGTATTGGGACGAAGCCAAGAAAGTCGGCAGCAAATTCCTCCAGGATTTTAGTGATACCGAATACATCGTATCGCCGTCAGCATCCTGCACGGGCATGGTGAAGAACGGGTTCAACCATTTATTTACTAATACCCAAGTGCACAACCGATGTCGAGCGATCCAAGGCAATATCTATGAGCTGTCTGATTTCTTGATCAACGTGCTCGGGAAAGACTATTTCGGGGCAGAGCTCGAGGGTAGGGCGGTTTACCATGATTCGTGCTCGGCCCTGCGCGAGTGCAGGATCCGCGAGGAGCCTCGGCAGTTGTTGGCCAATGTGGGCGGATTGCAACTGCTGGAATTGCGAGACGGCGATACCTGTTGCGGTTTTGGCGGTACGTTTGCTGTAAAGTTTGAGGGAATTTCCAGCGCCATGGCCGAAGAAAAGGTAATGAACGCCCTCGACCAACAGGCGGACTACATCATCTCCACGGACGCGTCATGCCTGCTCCACCTGCAAGCTTACATTGACAAACACCAACTGCCCGTGAAAACTATGCACTTGGCCGACGTGCTAGCACACGGATGGGCCAACATTTAAAAAATGTTAGTTCAATATACGCCCAAAACTTGTATGTTTGAATTGCGATATAAAATTAACTACTTACTAATAACAACACATCAAGCATGGCTACATCAAGAAGATCATTTTTGAAATACTTAGGCGCGGGTGCCGTAGGCGTGGCGTTGTTTCCCTACTACGGATGCGGATCGCCAAGCGGAGCGGCAGGGGAGGACAATGCGGAAGCCAATTTGTTTTTCGACATCTCCCTAGCTCAATGGTCGCTAAACCGGACGTTGTTTGCGGGCAAGTTGACCAATATGGAGTTTCCCGAGTATACGGTGAAGCAATTTGATATCCATGCGGTAGAGTACGTCAATCAATTTTTCAAGGATAAAGCCAACGATAAGGCATACCTGTCTGAGCTACTGCAACGCACCAAGGACCTAGGCGTGCAAAACGTGCTTATTATGGTCGATGGTGAGGGCAATCTGGGCGCGGCTGATGAGGCCGAACGGATCACTGCGGTGGAAAACCATTACAAGTGGGTGGAGGCGGCCAAATTCTTGGGTTGCCACGCCATCCGTGTCAATGCGGCGGGCGATGGTACACCTGACGAGGTCAAGGCCGCAGCCATCGATGGCCTTTCGCGTTTGAGCGAATTTGGCGCGCAGCATGACATTAGTGTTATCGTGGAAAACCACGGAGGTATCTCCTCGCATGGCGACTGGCTGAGTGCTGTGCTGTCTGGCGTAGGCAAGGACAATTGCGGAAGCCTGCCCGACTTCGGCAACTTCTATGAGTACGACCGCTACCAAGGGGTGACCGATCTGATGCCCTTTGCAAAAGGAGTCAGTGCCAAGGCGAACGTGTTTGATGAGCAGGGGAATGAGCCCAACATTGACTATGAGCGGATGTTGCGGATCGTCAAGGACGCGGGCTACACCGGATACATCGGTATCGAGTACGAAGGCAGCGAGCTGGGCGAAGACGAAGGCATTCTCGCCACTAAACGCTTACTGGAGCGCGTAGGAGCAACATTGTCCTAATCGATAACCGTTACATATACTAAGGTTTTAGAGCCGCCCCCAAAGGGCGGCTTTTTTTATGGCGTTTTTTGTGACGATCATTACTTTTTGTACCGATATCCGTCATTCGCGTGACAATTCGATGACTGTACTTTTACCGGCGATAAATAACTCACTCTTATCATAAATAAACTATGCAGGTAGAACAGTTTAATTACGACAACAGAATCGTGCGTAATTTCGGAATTGCGACGGTAATCTGGGGCTTGGTGGGAATGTCGATCGGGTTGCTAGTCGCATTGCAATTGGTATGGCCGGCGCTGAACTTCGAGCTGCCTTACACGACGTTCGGGCGGATAAGGCCCATCCATACGAATGCCGTCATTTTCGCTTTTGTGGGCAACGGTATCTTTATGGGTGCCTATTATTCGATGCAACGCGTGCTGAAAACACGTATGTACAGCGATATGCTTAGCAAGATTCACTTCTGGGGCTGGCAGCTCATTATTGTCGCGTCAGCCGCAACGCTCGCACTCGGCTTCACCAGTTCGCATGAGTACGCCGAGATGGAATGGCCCATCGATATCGCCATTACGGTGATTTGGGTGATTTTTGGTATCAACATGTTTGGTACCATCATCAAGCGGCGAGAGCGTCACATGTATGTCGCGGTGTGGTTTTATATCGCGACGTTTGTAACGGTCGCTGTTCTGCATATTGTCAATTCCATTCAGATTCCCGTGTCCATGTGGAAGAGCTACTATGTGTATGCGGGGGTTCAAGACGCCTTGGTACAGTGGTGGTATGGGCACAACGCGGTTGCGTTCTTCTTGACGACGCCTTATTTGGGCATGATGTATTACTTCCTGCCAAAGATGGCTAACCGTCCTGTATACTCGTACAAGTTGAGTATCCTGCACTTTTGGTCGTTGATTTTCATCTACATCTGGGCCGGGCCGCACCACTTGCTTTACACATCGTTGCCCGGCTGGGTACAGTCGTTGGGCGTGGTATTTTCCGTCATGCTTATCGCACCGAGCTGGGGCGGGATGATCAACGGCCTGTTGACCCTGCGCGGCGCTTGGGACAAAGTACGGAGCGAGCCTACGCTGAAATTCATGGTGGTGGCGCTTACTGCCTATGGTATGGCTACGTTTGAAGGTCCACTGCTTTCGCTCAAACAGGTCAATGCCATCGCTCACTTTACTGACTGGATCGTGGCACACGTACACGTCGGTGCATTGGGCTGGAACGGATTCATGACCTTTGCCATCCTGTACTGGGTAGTTCCTAAAATTTATAAGACGGAACTGTATTCGAAAAAGTTGGCTTCCATGCACTTCTGGATCGGTACCTTGGGGATTTTGTTCTATGCCATCCCTATGTATTGGGCAGCGGTTGTACAAGGCTTGATGTGGAAAGAGTTTACGCCAGAAGGTATCCTTCGTCACCCCAACTTCCTGTCGACGACATTGGAAATTATCCCGATGTACGCCATGCGGGCCATCGGCGGCGCCTTGTACTTGGCCGGGGTTATCATGATGACGTACAACCTCATCAAGACGGTCAAACAAGGTAAGTTGGTCGCTAATGAGCCTGCCGAAGCGCCTGCGCTCACACCTGTAGTGGTTTCTGAGCGCGAACCCCACCGTCGTCTCGAGCGCAAGCCGGCCTTGTTTATGGTCATGGCCCTGATTGCTATCCTCATCGGAGGCATGGTGGAGATGATGCCAACGTTTATGATCTCGTCAAACGTGCCGTCCATTAGCAGCGTCAAGCCTTATACCGCGTTGGAGATCCAAGGACGCGACTTGTATATCCGCGAAGGATGCGTGGGCTGCCATACGCAGACAGTGCGCCCGTTTCGCTCGGAAACAGCCCGATATGGCGAGTATAGCAAAGCTGGCGAATTCGTCTACGACCATCCCTTTTTGTGGGGCTCAAAACGCACGGGCCCAGACCTGCACCGCGTAGGGGGCAAGTACCCCAACAGGTGGCACTTTGACCACTTCCTCGATCCGACGATTACTTCACCGGGTAGTATCATGCCTGCATATCCCTGGCTGATCGAACAGCCACTGGATCTCAGCACGACGCAGGCCAAGATGAACGCCTTGCGCATCGTGGGCGTGCCATACTCGAACGAGGAAATCGAACGCGCGAACGACGACCTGATGGCCCAGGCCCAACTCATCGCGGATGATTTGGCAGCCAACCAAATCAATGTGCGACCGGATAGTGAGGTCATCGCGTTGATCGCTTACCTGCAACGCCTGGGAACGGACATCCGAGTGGACGCCGCCGAATCACAAACAGGCACCGAGTAATGCAACACGAGTATTTCAATTAAAGCGAACGAACAATGTTTAAGCAAATAACAAGTCTGGACGGAAACGAATGGTATCTCATCGTCTCTCTCTGGATCTTCCTGGTGTTCTTCATCGTCGTAGGCATCATGCTTTGGCGCATGAAAAAGGAACATATCGACCATATGAAAGGAATCCCGCTGGATGACAAGTCTAACGAAACCGAGGACGAAATAACCGAACGACTATGATGCTGACAAATTCAATTTTGAGTGTCCTGTCTACGACATGGTTGTCTGAACTGACAGGAATAACGAACACCTACAATTTGCTGTTCATGGTGATGCTCGTCATCTTCTTATTGATCGTCCTGGTGGCTTCAATCGTAATCCTGCGGGCCCTCCGGACGATTGTCCGGCTGACCATGCCCCAGGTGGAGGCCGCCGAGCGCGAAGCCAAGCAAGTGGCGCGCGCCCAACGCGCTAACCGTAAAGGAGCATGGGTGCGCTGGTGGAACAAGATCATGGGCCTACGCCCCATCTCGGAAGAGAAGGATATCGTCATCGATCATGAGTATGACGGCATCCGGGAGTTGGACAACCCCGTTCCTATCTGGTTCAATGGTCTGTTTTACGCCACGGTGGTCTTTGGCGTCGTGTATTTAGCGGTGTACCACGTCTTCGGGTGGGGGCTTACCCAAGAGCAAGAGTATGAGCGTGAGATGGCCCGCGCCGAAGTTGCCCGCCAGGAGTACCTCTCCCAAGTGGCAAACCTGGTGGACGAAAATAACGTGGAGGTGGACTTCAGTCCCGAAACGGTCAGCGCCGGCCAAGCCATCTACATGGCAAACTGTGCCGTATGCCACGGGCAGGCTGGGGAGGGTGGCATCGGACCAAACATGACTGATGAGTATTGGATTCACGGCGGAGAGATAAACGACATCTTCAGGATTGTCAAATACGGTGTGTTGGATAAGGGAATGGTGCCGTGGGAACAGATGTTGACACCCGCGCAGATCGCCGAAGTGAGCAACTATATTCTCAATCTGCGGGGTACCAATCCGCCGAACCCGAAGGATCCTGAGGGGACCAAGGTAGAGTATGAGGAGGTTGGCACGGAAGAACCCGTAGAGGAAGACTCGCAAACGGCCGATCTAGAATCGGTATAAACGCATTCGCAATGGCTGCTAACACACCCAAACAGAGGACAGTAGCGACGGCTAACAAGCCGAAGAGAACGTGGGTTTATGCCAAAAAGCCTGCCGGTAAGCTGTATAACTACCGGCAGCTTTTCGGCTATACGCTATTGGCGTTCTTGTTCGCGGCACCTTTCATCAAAGTGAATGGCGAGCCTTTTTTACTGTTTAATATCTTGGATCGGAAGTTCGTTATTTTCGGTAGCGTATTTTGGCCGCAAGACTTGCACATCTTGGTCTTCGGGATGTTGATCGTGATGGTTTGCGTTGTGTTATTCACCGTCGTGTACGGGCGCGTATGGTGCGGGTGGGCTTGCCCGCAGACGATATTCATGGAGCTCGTATTCCGGCGTGTCGAGTATTTCATCGAGGGGGATTGGTTACAGCAAAAAAAGCTAAATGCTTCGAACAGTACCGTGCCGAATAAGACGCTGAAGAAAGTGTTGAAGCACGCAATATTTCTGGTGATTTCGTTCTTGATTTCTAATGTTTTTCTCGCGTATATCATTGGGGTGGACGCGCTTTGGCAGATTGCTACTGACCCCGTGAGCGATCACCTCGGCGGATTCGTCGCCATCGTCTTGTTTACGTTGGTTTTCTATAGCGTTTTTGCATACGTTCGAGAGATTGTCTGCACCACGATATGCCCCTATGGCCGACTGCAGGGGGTGCTAATGGACGATAAAAGTATTACCATCGCGTACGACCATCGCCGTGGTGAGCCACGCGGTAAACGGCGAAAGGACGCGGAGCAGACCCCGCTTGGCGACTGCGTGGACTGCAACCTCTGCGTACAGGTGTGTCCTACGGGCATCGACATTCGCAAAGGCTTACAAATGGAGTGCGTGGCCTGTACCGCGTGTATCGATGCCTGTGATGCAGTGATGGAGAAAATAGACCGTCCCAAACGCCTCATCGGCTTTTATTCGACCGATGAAGTCGAAGGTAGAGCGGTGGTGGGTGCCAACGTGCGAAGTATCGCTTATACTGTGGTGCTCGTGGCGCTGATTGGCGTGTTCGGATGGCTGGTACTCAGTCGCAGCGAGCTCGACGGGAGACTCTTGCGGGCAAAAGGAAGTACCTATGTGATTCGCGATGACGGAACCGT
Source organism: uncultured Sphingobacteriaceae bacterium (assembly GCA_964423925.1). Taxonomy (GTDB): domain Bacteria; phylum Bacteroidota; class Bacteroidia; order Sphingobacteriales; family Sphingobacteriaceae; genus CAYRGQ01. Next base: position 194,218 of record CAYRGQ010000001.1, read on the forward strand.
TACCAACCTATATACATTGGTGCTGATTAACAAGTCCAACGGAGAAATGGAGTTCGAGCTGGAGCCAGAGCATCCCGACCTGGACATACAGGTCGTCAATAACATCACCCGTCTGGAGAAGGGAGGGCGCGCCGAGATGAGTTTCTTCTTATTGGCGCCGTCCGGAGCAATGGAAGATTACAAAACCGACGTTACCGTCAACATCTTGTCGGATGGCCGCAAGGTAGAATCCATGAAAACGACGTTTATATCGCCCGTGGATTACAGCGGGCGGTAACGATTTGGCGGTCTATGATCGCTACCAAATAACTGAAAGAAATGAATTGGGGAGTAAAAATAGCTTTAGCGCTTGGGATCTGCATGGTGGCCGTGGTGCTAACCGTACTGTACATGACCAGTACAAACACCGATACGTTGGAAGAAGGCGACTACTACGAGCGAGGTCTTTCTTATGATGATGTCTACGCCATGAAGGTAAATGTGTCGCAAGACAGGGCTCAGCCTAGTATGAAGGTGCAACACGATACACTGGCAATCGGCTTTGTGTCAAGCCGCAACCAAGGTGACCTACTTTTGCGACGCCGCGCCGACCGCGACCAAGATGTTCGCGTACCCCTGAACACGGGCGCGGGCACGATCTTTCGGCTTCCCATGCAGGCATTTAGCCGCGGAGCGTGGCAGGTCGTATTGGAATGGGAGACAGGCGGAAAACGCTATTATGTGGAACAGGATATCTTTTTGAAAGAATGAGTTATCAATTGCTGGCTTTTTTTATGGGGTTGTTGGGGAGCTTGCATTGCGCAGCCATGTGTGGTCCGCTTGTCCTGGCCCTGCCTGTTGGGAGACGTTCACAGTGGAGAGCGTTTCTAAATAAACTAGTCTACCAGGTGGGACGCGTGCTTACCTACATCCTATTGGGCTTATTGATTGCTTCCATTGGCAACGCCTTGTCTTTCAGAGGATGGCAGCAGGGTGTTAGCATCGGTACGGGCGTATTATTGCTAATCGCAGGCACATTTATGCTGGCAGGTCGATATTCCACGTTGCTGGTCGGAGTGCAGCAACGGTTGTTAGCTCCCCTCGTGAAGCGCATGGGATATTGGCTATACCGGCCGGGGGGCAACCTAATCGCTGGGATGGTTAATGGCCTACTACCCTGTGGCATGGTGTATCTGGCGCTCGCTGGCTCACTCAGTGCCAATTCGGTCATGAACGGTGGGCTTTTTATGCTGTTTTTTGGCCTAGGTACGCTTCCGATGATGCTTTCCATTTCGATTTTTGGTAATTTTATAAGGCGCTACGTGCGCTTCAATATGGCCAAATGGCTGCCGGCTATGTTTGTTGTAATGGGATGCTGGTTCTTACTGCGTGGAGCTAATCTGGATATCGCATACCTTAGCCCCTTGATTTATCCTGAAGGCGCCCTTACATGCAATTAGCCCGACGTCGGCGCTGCGAAGTCCGCTGGCTATTTGCTTTTGGAGAGAAATGACTTAAATTACCGAGATGAAAACGATTATTGTTGCTACAGACTTTAGCCCGGTGGCAGAGAACGCCGTAGAATACGCAGCGGCTGCTGCACAGCAAACAGGCGCCCGACTTGTATTATTCCACCTTCATACCGTATCCATCCACGCGGTGAATGCGCGGGTATCTCCCCGCGCTCTGCAGGAGATGCTAGACCGTAATAGGGAGCGCTTCGAGGCGCGTGGCGAGGCGCTGCGGCGGGCGTATCACATCGATGTGGTTGTCGACTGGTACATCGGCGATTTTTATGAGTCCATACAGGCCTCGATTGCGCGCTTTGACGCTACGCTGCTGGTGATGGGAATGGCTGCCAAATCCTTGGAGCAGGACCTGTTGGGAAATACAACCACGTCGGCGATTCACAGGCTGCGCACGCCGATCCTTGCTGTGCCCCAAGGCGCGAAATTCAAAGGCGTGAAACAGGTATTGTTTGCCTGCGACATGTTGCAAGGCGCCCAGCGGGCGGTGCTCGCCCAAGTGAGGACGGTGGCGGCAGGATTCGGTGCCGACGTGACGATTTTTCATGTCAATAAGACGATTAGCAAAATTAAAAGCGGCGAGACCGTGTTAGCTTCGCACGGCCAGGCGTTTGACGAAGTTTTCGACGGTCTGTCGTACTATTACAAGGAAGTCCAGTCTAACGCAGTGCTTGACGAAATTAATCGCGAAATCCAGGCAATTGCCGCGGATATCCTGGTGATGGTCCCGCTACGCTACGGATTCTGGTCTTCGATCTTACATAAAAGCAAGACCCGCATTATGGCCTCCCAAAGCGAGATTCCCTTGCTTTCTATTCCCTTGCTCAAGGACGAATAAAGACGTTGGGGGCCGATTTTCGGCCCTTAATTGTTGATGGCCGCAACAATCTCCTCGATATCTTTGTAGCCATTCCAATACGTTTTTAGTCGGCCGTCCGGACCGTATATATAGGTGGACGGGTATTGCGTGGGCATGTGGAATCGGCTGATGAAGTGCCTGTCTCGATCGTACAGCGCTACCACGTTTTCCTGTCCGGCTAACGCGGAGGCGTAGGTAGGCAAAAAGGCGTCGACCAATGCCGGGTCGTTCATGGATACGAAATATAGGCTTGCACTTTCGATGCGGTCGTAGTGGTTAGCGATGTCTCGTGCCTCATCCTGGCATTGCACGCAGGTAGGGTCAAAGAATACCACGACTATATTGCCCTTGTACGAAAGGTCAGAACGGTCGAAACGCATTCCGTTATTCAGGCGATAAAAGTTAAAATCAGGAATCGTAGCCGCAGGCTCATTGGTCGCTGGCGGGGTAGGAGCAGGTGTCGTGGTTGCTGGCGCCTGTTGGTTCGTTGCGGTCTGTGCGTTGTTGGTGGCTGTTTGTTGCTGGTTGCTTTGGCCGCAAGATGTAACTGCCAATAGCGCAGTGGCTAGCCAGATATTGAAAGGCGATGGGGTTTTCATATGGGTGCTTGATCTGAAATGTATTTGATTAATTCCTAAGCGACAAAGGTACGTATAAATTTGCGGCATGGTCAATTTCAGTAAGCCTTTGAAAAAAGACATTGTCCGTGCCGGCTTTGTGAAAATCTCGTTACCTTAGCTGGGGCCGAAGGTCCGAAAATAAACCATGCTAAACCATGGCAGTAAACCCATCTGATACGCATGCAGAGAGCAAAAGGCCGGTATCCCTCGTGCTATCGAGTGGTGGCGCGCGTGGTTTGGTGCATATCGGCGTTATCGAAGCGTTGGAGCAGCATGGGTATCCGATTGGGTCGATTGCCGGTTCGTCTATCGGAACATTGGTAGGAGGGTTCCATGCCATGGGCAAACTGCCCGAATTTAAAAAATGGCTCACTTCATTGTCCCCACGGCAGCTGATTAACTTGATCGATTTCAGTTGGAGCCGGGCCGGCGTTATCAAAGGCAATCGGATTTTCAAGGATCTGAAATCCGTTATTCCCGACATGCGTATTGAGGATATGCCCATTCCCTTTAGGGCGGTCACCACCGATATTGAGCGCGAGGAGGAGGTGGTTTTCGTTTCGGGCAGTTTTTATGAAGCCGTGCGGGCGTCGGTCGCCATTCCCGCCGTTTTTACACCGGTACGGCGAGAAAGCAGCTTGCTTGTAGATGGCGGTGTGCTAAGCCCGCTGCCCATTAGCCACGTACAACGGCTGCCGGATGATATCCTGGCCGTGGTTAACCTAAACGGCCATTGCGCAGCTTCCCATACCAACAGCAAACCTCACTATACCGGCTATTTTTCCATGATGCAGCATGCTTATTACGCCATGCGCCATCAGTTGTGCAAAATGGCAATCGCTCATCATCGGCCCCATATGGTTGTCGAGTTTCCACGAAGCATTTGTGGCATCTGGGACTATCACAAAGCCAAGTATTTGATAGGAGAAGGATTCGAGGCTACCCAACAGTGTATTGCTCGGTTCGAAGTGCATGGCGCCTCAGTCTACTCTAATCGATCCGGCGAAGGAAGCTAGCGAGCTCAGCATTGAAGCGCGCGGGGTCTTCCAAATTGGGCAGATGTCCGCATTCCGGGATTTCCGCGTAGATGGCATAGGGAATGCGTTCGACGAGCAGATCGGCTTGGGCCCGTGTCGTTATGCGGTCTTCAGCGCCACGCACGACCAGCACCGGCACATGGATATGGGACAGCGACGCCGTCGTATCCGTGCGCGAGGCTAACGCCAGTAGCGTGGAGCAAATACTGCGCAATTCGTTTCGCCGGATGCTTTGCTTGATGAGTTCGGCGATTTCGGGCCGTTCCCTCCGGGTGCGCTCGCCCAGTACATTCTCCATAAAATTGACCGAAAAGACGCGCTTGCCATGACGCAGTAGCGACTGGATGGTATCGAAGCGCTTCTGTTTGGCGACATTGTCATCGGCCTGCGAATGGGTATCACTTAGTATCAACCCAGCAAACTGATCCGGCGCGAGCTCAGCAGCCCGCAATGCGATATACCCGCCCATCGAAACACCGCAGAGGATGACACGATTGAGTTCAAGCTTTTGGATAAAAACAAGCAGGTCCTTTGCAAACACGTCAATGCTGAAATACCCGTGGCCCATAGTGCTTCGTCCGTGCCCACGCACATCTACCGCGATGGCCCGCACGTCTGGCGGCATGGCCTCCAGTTGCGGCGTCCAGCTGTTCTTGTTGAACGGAAAACCATGGATGAAAATAAGCGTATGGACTGGTGCGACGCTGTCCTTAATCGTGTAGGCAATGCTAATGTCGCCGATGCGGATACGTCTTCGTTTGGTGATTGATGTCTTGATGAGCCTCATAAAGTAACAAATGCAAAGCCTCGGGTCGTCATAATACGGCACCGTACGCCTTTTGTTCCTTCACAAAAGTAAACTATATCGATGATTATAACGGATTTAAGAACTTTTTTCAAAAAATGTTTTTTTCATATGCTGTAGATGGCTATCTTTGCGAACCAATTCGGAGTTGCGCTTGTAGCTTAATTGGATAGAGCACCTGACTACGGATCAGGAGGTTAGGGGTTCGACTCCCTTCAAGCGCACAATTTTACATAATAGCCTAGTCAGTGAAAGCGATTAGGCTATTGTTTTTTTGTAATTTAACCACCGAAAACATTAGCTTATGTTGAATCTCGTATTGTTTGGTCCTCCCGGTGCCGGAAAAGGAACACAATCCCAAAAATTGATTGACAAGTATGGCTTAACGCACATATCGACAGGCGATATGTTCCGCGCACACATCAAAGGGCAAACAGCGCTGGGCAAACAAGTCAGCCAGTTGATTGCTGACGGCGAACTCGTACCAGACAGCATCACAATCGCGATGCTTGAAGAGGAAGTAGACAATAATCCCGATACCAGTGGTTTTATTTTCGACGGCTTTCCGCGGACGGTAGCCCAAGCCGAGGCTTTAGACGCATTTCTAGAGCGCAAGGGTCAAAACATTGCCGGCGTCATCGCGTTGGACGTCGACGAGCAGGAGCTAACGCAACGCATTGCCAAACGTCGCGAGATCAGCGGCCGGGTGGATGACGACGCCGATAAACTCAAGAAGCGTATCGAGGAATATTTCCAAAAGACGATACACGTGTTGCCCTACTACGAGCAACAAGGCAAACTGTCGAAAGTGAATGGCATCGGCGAAATCGAAACGATTTTCGCGACGCTTTGCGAAGTGGTTGACAACTTCTAAAGCACTCCGACGGACATCCGTTGGGTAGGGCTATTAAAATTTCGTATATCGTGGCACAAGGGTCTAATTTTGTTGATTATGTGAAGATTTGTTGCCGCTCGGGGCGTGGAGGGGCGGGCTCTGCCCACCTGCATCGTGACAAACGGACGGCAAAAGGCGGACCCGATGGTGGCGACGGCGGACGCGGTGGCCACATCATCCTCCGTGCAAATGCTCAGCTGTGGACGCTGTTGCATCTAAAATACCGCAAGCATATAATTGCGGAAAATGGTCAGCCAGGGGGAAGCGCCCTCAAGACTGGTGCAGACGGCAAGGATGAAATCCTGGAAGTGCCCTTGGGCACCGTCGCTAAGGATGCTGAAACGGGTGAGGTACTTTTTGACCTCTCCGAAGATGGCGAAACCCAAATCCTGACTCCAGGCGGCCGCGGCGGCTTGGGCAACTGGCATTTTAAAAGCGCCACGCGCCAGACTCCCCGGTTTGCGCAGCCTGGCGAGCCAGGACGGGAGGAATGGGTAATCCTTGAACTCAAAATATTGGCTGACGTAGGGCTTGTAGGCTTCCCAAACGCAGGGAAATCAACGCTGCTTTCCGTTGTGTCCGCGGCCAAACCTGAAATTGCCGACTACCCGTTTACCACGTTGGTGCCTAACTTGGGCATTGTGTCCTACCGCGACAACAAATCCTTTATCATGGCCGACATCCCCGGCATTATCGAAGGAGCTTCGGAAGGGCGTGGCTTGGGCTATCGCTTCTTGCGGCACATCGAACGCAATTCGGTGTTGCTGTTCATGGTGCCGGCCGACACGCCGCGGAGCATTGCCGAGGAGTATGAGATTCTTCTCAATGAACTGACGGCGTACAATCCCGAACTCGCCGACAAACCGCGCATACTCGCAGTAACGAAGTCTGACATGCTGGACGCTGAGCTCGAAGCTGAAATGGCGGCCGGCCTCCCTAAGGACGTGCCGAGCATCTTTATATCGTCCGTTGCGCAGAAAAACATTGCGCCACTGAAGGACCTGCTTTGGAGGGCCATTTCGAGTCAGCCATAATTGCCGGTTGCCCCTCGGGTTCCAAAAATAGAATGCACATCTTGAACGACGCCTAAGTTGCGCCAAGTTGGAGCGATTTAGCAACCGTACCATTGCCCACTCGGCCGGTTTTTCTTACTTTAGGCGGCGCAATGGGTTGGTCCACACAGTTTGTTCTGGTTTTGGCTATGCTTTCGGTATGTGCCGAGGCGCGGGCACAGCCCTATGGTCCCCCCATTCCACAAGGAAAAATCACCCATTCCGAACTAAACGAACTTTCCGGTATCGTGGCCAGTCGCCGATACCCAGGTCATTATTGGGTGCACAATGACAGTGGTGACCGGGGTCGCCTATTCCTGATCGATAGTAACGCTCGCCATCGTGCCACCGTGGAGTTCCTAGGCCTACGCGCACGCGATTGGGAAGACCTCGCGCTGTTAAGTCTGGACGGGCGTGATTACCTGGCCATCGGCGACATCGGTGACAATAAGGCTCAGTATCCGGAAATTTATATCCACTTGCTGGAGGAACCGACATTGATTATGAATGACCTGCCCGTTGATACGGTGGTGGACATGGCGGTCCGGAGCTATTCGTTTACCTATCCGGAAGGACCACGCGATGCCGAATCGCTTTTTTTCGACCCCCACAGCCACACGCTTTATTTAATTACTAAACGTGAGTTAACCGTAGGTGTTTATCGCGTAGGATTTCCGACGAGCGACAGTCGGGAGGGTACGCTCACTAGGGAGGTCGGCCTCCCGCTTACGTATGTGACGGGCGCGGACATGTCCGCTGATGGCGAAGAGTTGCTGGTAAAAAATCTGTTGGAAGTCCATTATTGGCGCCGGCTGCCCGGCGAGTCGATACAAGCGATGTTGCTACGACCGTCAACACGCTTGCCGTATGTGCCCGAGCCGCAAGGCGAGGCCATCACATTTTGCCCTGATGGAAAGGGCTACGTCACCATCAGTGAGCAAGCGTTGGGCATGGACGCGGTGCTGCATTTCTATCCGAGAAATCGATAAGAAACATTCATCATTTGTTAATATGATATATATAGGAATATGAAAAAAAATAGGTTACTAGTCATTTTATTTTTTGTAGTTGCGCTGCCCTGGACGTCCAAGGCGGCAAAGGTAGATAACGTACAAACCTTCAGCGCTGCTATGGGTAAAGCTATCAATGCAGTTGTCATCACGCCGGACAGGTACGATGAGGGCGGCCCCTGGCCGGTCGTTTACTTGCTGCACGGCTATGGAGGTAACTACAGCAGTTGGGTGAGTGAGGTGCCCGCAATAAAGGACCTAGCCGACCAACATGGACTGATCGTCGTTTGTCCAGACGGGGGATTCGGCAGCTGGTATTGGGATAGCCCCGTGGATTCGGCGTTCCGTTATGAGACCTATGTCGCTAAGGAATTGGTAGACTGGATCGATGCGCGTTATAAGACCATTGCCGATCGCCGCGGCCGGGCTATCACCGGTTTGAGCATGGGCGGACACGGGGCGCTGTACTTGGCATTTCGCCACCAAGATGTGTTCGGTGCTGCCGGCAGTACGGCGGGCGGTGTGGATATTCGCCCGTTTCCGCTCAACTGGGATATGCACGAGCGCCTAGGAAGCTACGCCGATGAACCAGAACGTTGGGAAAGCCACACGGTCATCAATCTGGTGCACTTGTTGACTCCCAACTCACTTTCGCTGGTCATTGACTGTGGAACCGGTGATTTCTTTTATGGCGTCAACGAAGCGCTGCACCGTAAGCTGGCCGAACGGAATATCCCGCATACCTACATCACGGGGCCAGGCGCGCACAATTGGGACTACTGGCGTACGTCCATTCCGTACCAGCTTTTGTACTTCGGACAGTGGTTTGCGCAGCAGAAAACAGATTGACGGAAAGCACTTAAAAAGCATGAAAAGTTATCTATTCCTTGCGGCAGCCATCGTATGCGAAACACTGGCCACCTCTTTCTTGAAGAGAACCGACCAATTCACCAAGCCCCTGCCGACCATCATCTTTGCCGTGGCCATGGCCGCTTCGTTCTATCTCTTGTCGTTTGCGCTCAAAGAAATTCCCATCGGTATCGCGTACGCCATCTGGTCTGCAGTTGGTATCGTGCTGATTTCCTTAGTGGGATATTTTATATACCAGCAACACCTGGATTTACCGGCGATCGTGGGAATTGCCTTTATTGTTGTCGGCGTGATCATTATCAATATGTTCTCTAAGTCGACCGCACACTGATAGCCTAACGGGCCGGAGTTTTCATGGATTTTTCTCCTAAAATCCAGCGCGTTTTGCGTGGTGGATTCAGTTTTACACTCGGGGATCGCTCGGCGTATTTCCGGATGTGTTGGGTCACTTCCTGTACGTCGTCACTAAACAGAAGCAGGTCCATGTCCTCCTCGCTGATCGTGCGTTCTTCGATCATCCGATTAATGTGGTTGATAATGTCTTGGTGGAAATCCACGCCCATGACGACGATGGGGAACTGTTCGATTTTCTTGGTCTGGATGAGCGTGAGGGTCTCGAAAAACTCGTCGAGCGTACCAAACCCGCCCGGCAGTACGATAAATGCAAACGAGTATTTGCGCAGTAGCTCTTTGCGCACAAAGAAATACTCCAAGTTCACGAATTTGTCGAGATAAGGGTTTTCTTTTTGTTCGTGTGGCAGAACAATGTTGAAGCCCACGGATAGGCCTCCCACATCCTTCGCCCCTCGGTTAGCGGCTTCCATAATGCCCGGCCCACCGCCCGTCATAATGGCGAATCCCAACTTCGAAATCTCAGCCGATACCTCGCGGGCCATACGGTAATAGCGGTGGTTTTCATCAAAGCGAGCCGAGCCGAACACGGTCACGCAGGGTCCGATGAAGTGCATGGTTCGGAAGCCTTTGATAAACTGGGCAAAAACGCCTGCGACGTACTTCAGCTCGTTCCAGCGCGAGCGCGGGCCACGGAAAAATTTCTGTTCTTCGTTTACATATGAATTACTCATGCTGTGGTCTTTTTAGTGGTATAGTTGGGGTTATTGACCAGCGCGTTTGCTTCGGCAATAACCTGTTTCTTTTTTCGCCCCGTTATCGCCAGGGTATCCAACAGCTGCGACTGGTGGAGCAGATCGTCGACCAGGATGCAGCCGGCATTCAGCAGCGTCTCCCGTTCGCGTTTCACAAGCGTGGTGAGGCAGGTGATGGGATAAAGTCCGGCACTATCTACGCGCACTTTAATGCTTGACGCCTGGGGATAATCCCACGCCAGCAAGCGGATGCCGTAATGCTCACCAAAGGCGATGGCGTCCTTGGTCCAATACGTGTTTGTCACAAGCCAGCCTTGCGAGAACGGCAACGAACGCCCGAAATATTCGAATTGCTTGCCCGCCGTATCGTTAAAGCGCGATAGAAAGTACATCGGTGTGGTCACGCTGACTTTCGCTTCCATCGTGTTGCGAAACTTGCATTCGATCAGTAGCTGTTCGTCGGCGCGCTGAGCGACCACGTCTACCTCGTGGCTGACGGCATTTCCCACAATCGTGTGGCCCGTCATCGTCTTATAGCCGAGGTGTGCGAACAATTTGGCTACCCATTTTTCAAAGTGATAACCGGCCGGGCCTAGTTCCATCAGCGCGCGTTTGAGATTGTAGCGCGCCGCGAAAGAGTTTGACTTCTTTTTTAGGAACCGAAACGCGAGCTTGTAAATATCCTTGGTGTGCATGCCTTCGTAAAGGCAGGGGAGTATGGCTTGGAGGACATCTTGCACATCGTCTTCCGATGCTCCTGACTTGGTGAGTGAGTTCTCCAGTCGGGTAATGTCAAAATCCTCCAGTTCTCCGGAATGTTTCCTTACTTTCATGCAATGTCAACTGTTGCCGGACAAGATAATTTTTTTTTGTGTGGTAGCAAAACGCGATGCGGGAGCGTGTCAGCCTGGCCACCGCACTCGACGCGGTGTGCGGAATATTACACGCAAAAGCGGGATAATTGTGCTATTTTTCGTTTATTCGTTGTGCGTTACCCACTCAATACTTACAAATCGTATGCTATCATGATCAAGATAGGAACTATTATCGCTTGCTCCATAACCACCTTGTCTACCCTGCAAGGTGTCGCGCAGGAGACTTCCCACCAGGATTCGGCGGTACGTGCTGCGGCCGCGCGCATCCACCAAGACGTGTTTACCCTAGATTCACATGGCGACTTGCCTTATTTTATGTCTACGCGTCCGGATTTTGACGTTTCGAAGTGGAATGATGTGTCCGTCACCGGCTCGCAGATCGACTTGCCTCGGATGCGCCAGGGCGGATTGGATGGGATGTTCTTGGCGGTCTATGTCGGGCAAGGGGACCGAACGCCAGCGGGGCATGAGGCGGCTATCGCCCAGGGCTTAAAGCTGTTCGATATCATTCATGGCATCGCAGCCAAGCATCCGGATCTGGCGGGCATCGCCACCAGCGAAGCGGAAGCCCGGGCGCTAAAGGCTGCGGGTCGCAGGGCCCTCTTCATCGGGGTTGAGAATGGGTATGCCATCGGTAATGATCTTGGGATGCTTAAGAAGCATTATGACCTGGGCGCACGCTACATGACCTTGTCCCATACGCGCAACAACGATATCTGCGACTCATCGACCGACACGCCCGAGCATGGTGGCCTGAGCGCATTCGGCAAGGAGGTGGTGCGCGAGATGAACCGGCTCGGCATGCTGATTGACGTTTCCCACATTTCCGACGAAGCTTTTTTTGACTGCTTGGAATTTTCGCAAGCCCCCGTGGTGGCTACCCACAGCTCGGCACGCGCGCTGTATGATCATCCACGCAATCTTTCGGATGATATGATCATCGCGCTAGCCAAAAAAGGCGGCGTGGTGCAGATGAACATGTTCAGCGCGTATATGAAAGACGATAGTCCGGAGCGAATTGCTGCATTGGAAGCGCTTAATGCTAAATATCCACGCACAGCGGATATGTCAGATGCAACACGGAAGGCGAGGGCTGAAGCCTTGGAAAAGCTGAATGCGCGATTGCCATACGAGCGGGCTACCTTGGAAATGGCCATCGATCATATCGACCACATCGTCCGCCTGGTTGGCATTGACCACGTCGGCATCGGGCCAGACTTGGACGGGGGCGGAGGCGTTACCGGGATGTATGACGCAAGCGAAGCAGGCAACATCACTTATGAGCTGGTTCGGCGAGGCTACAGCGAGGAGGACATCGCCAAAATATGGAGCGGCAATTTCTTTCGGGTGATGGCGGCCGCGCAGGAAACCGCGCGCTGTATTCAAGATTCGAGCTATTAAATGCAGGTATGATGAATAACTTAGCGTTTACACTCGGCGCGGCATTTGGAGTCCTAGGGATTATTTTGGGTGCATTCGGCGCCCACGCGCTCAAAAAGAAGTTTACGCCCGACCAGCAACAAAGTTTTGAGGTTGGTGTGCGTTACCAATTGTACCATGCGATCGTCCTATTGGTCGTGGGGCTGCAGGGCGGCTTTTCGTCTGCGGTCACCTGGTTGTTCGTGGGCGGCATCATTCTCTTCTCATTCAGCATTTACGGGCTATGCCTCACGGCTGCGTTCGGCCGTAAATGGCGTTTTTTGGGACCAATAACACCATTGGGTGGACTGCTGCTGGTGGCCGGGTGGCTCGCCCTGCTGTTGGGCTAACTTTGCCGCTCCCACTTATAGCAAGGCTTCCCGCAGCGCTTCGGCCGATTTCGGCGAGAGGTAACCCAGCGGGATGTCAAACACCGTCCGCGCTCCCGTTTGTCCTTCCCGTGCCAATCTCCCCACTGCGCGCGCGTAGGCTACTAGGACGCTAGCCGTAAACTCCGGATTACTTTCCAATGCCAATGTAAATTCTACGCGTTGTTTAGCACCGCTGCCAGTCTTCCCCGAACGGAAGACCGTGCCACCATGCGGCATTCCTGCATGGTTCTCGCGCAACTCCTCCTCGGTGATGAAGTGCACGGTGGTTTCATAGGGTTCGAAATAGTGGGGCATTTCCTTAATGGTGCGCTCGATTTGCGCGCGATCGGCGCCTTCTTCCGGTACCACATAGCATACGCGCTGGTGACGTTGAGCAGTGGTTAGTGCTGGTGCTTCGCCCGAACGGACCTGTTCCATAGCTTGTTCGGAAGGTATCGTGTACTGCACGCCGTTTTTGACGCCCGCTACACGGCGTACCGCGTCGGAGTGGCCCTGGCTTAGCCCTTTGCCCCAGAACGTATGCGTGTCGCCTTCGGGTAGGACAGTTTCGCCCAACAGGCGGGCCATTGAAAATAACCCTGGATCCCAGCCGGTGGAAATCAGCGAGACGGTCTTAGCCGCTTTCGCAACGGCATCCACTTCGGCAAAATACGCGGGAATTTTGGCGTGGGTATCAAAACTATCGACCGTGTTGAACCATTGGGCCACGGCGGGAACCTGTTCGGGAAGGTCTTTTGAAGAGCCGCCGCACAGCACCATGACGTCGATGTTTTGCTTGAACGCTTCGATGTCGTCCAGCGATACGGCGTTTTCCAAACCCAGCTCGGCCGGTGCACGCCGTGTAAAGATCGCTACCAGTTCCATGTCTGGGTTTTGACGCAGGGCCCGAACGACGCCTTTTCCTAAATTTCCGTATCCTATAATGCCGATTCGCAACGGCCTGCTCGTTGTGTTTTCCATATTCAAGGTTGTGACGCCCCATTGCGGGCGTTGTCGATTTTCGGGCGAAGATAGCCAAAAAAACATGGACCCATAAAAAAGTAATTTTTTTTGAACTTTGTTCTACGCTGCTTGTTCTATAGCCAGTTAAAGGTTATTTCTATTCATTATTCAGGTTTAATAATTGGTTAGTTAAAAAGCCCCGATCCTCCCCGTTTCGGGGCTTTTTCGTGCAATTTTGTCAATCATGAAGTGCGATTCGTGTTTTTCCCAACGATTGCCGGCGTAAAGTGTCTTTTAGTCACACGAAGGAAAAAAAACAGAAAAGAAAGGAAAAAATCATGGCGGAATTAAGAGGACGTAAAGTAGCAATTTTAACGGAAGATGGGTTCGAGGAAATCGAATTGACCAGTCCAAAAGATGCGCTGGAGCTGGCCGGCGCCATTGTGCATATTGTGTCGCCGCAGCGCGAGACGGTACGTAGTATGTCAAAAGGGGAGTGGAAGTCGGAATTTCCAGTCGACGTGCCCCTCGATGAGGCTTCTCCCGAAGGGTATGACGCCCTACTAATCCCGGGAGGGGTCGTGAATCCAGATGCGCTGCGGACCAACGAGGCTGCCCTGCGCTTTGTGCGTCACTTTTTTGACACGAGCAAGCCCGTGGCGGCGATTTGCCACGGACCGCAGGTGTTGATTAATGCGCAAGAGGTGGAAGGCAGGGCCATGACCTCCGTCGATGCCATCGAAATCGATCTGCGCAATGCTGGCGCGCTCTGGGAGGATAGCGAAGTCGTGGTCGACCGCGGGTTGGTAACGAGCCGTACGCCGGAGGACTTGCCCGCGTTCAATACGGCAATCGTTCAGGAGTTTGCTGGGAACGGCCAGCCTACGAGTTCCTCCGGTGGATTAGGGTGAAGCCGGCGCGTTATATGGGCTCCCGATCTCGCGTTACGGTAAGCAAATTAATTGCTAATATTGTTTGAATATTGGCCGAATAAACGTACATTTGCACTCCGAAATCGGAGTAGGTTATATAACGCATCAAGAAAATACATTACAATAGGTCATGAAAAGAACATTTCAGCCATCGCGACGCAAGAGAAAAAACAAACATGGATTTAGAGAGCGTATGAGCTCTGCCAATGGTCGTCGCGTACTTGCCGCCCGTAGGGCTAAAGGACGGAGACGCCTGAGCGTATCTGACGAGGCTCGCCACAAGCGCTAGGGTCGCGTATGGCCGGTGACTGCTGCATCCGGAGCCCGCGCCGGTTTCTGGAATAGTCATCGATCATGGAAAGATATACATTCAAGAAGGAAGAACGGTTATGTGCTAAAAGGTCTATTGACGACCTTTTCACTAACGGTTCTTCCTTTGTTTTATATCCTTTTCGCATCGTATACCTCCGAAGGCCGCTCGACGGCGTGCCGGTGCAAATGCTGGTGTCGGTAGCCAAACGCCGGTTTCCACGTGCGGTAGACCGTAACCTGCTGAAACGCCGTATCCGTGAGTGCTACCGTCTCAACAAGGCTGCGTATCTGACTCCCCAGAACCAACAAGGGCAGTTGCTGCTGGCTATCCAATATATCGGTAAGGAAGTGTTGAGCTACGACCGAATACGTAGTCGCCTAGTCGAAGCGCTTGCTAACGTGAAATAAGCCATGTGGAAGCAGATATGGGAAAACGGAATAAAGAGGCTTCTAGGCGGACTTTTTCTGCTGTTGATACGCGCCTATCAAATATTGTTGTCGCCTATGCTTGGCGCATCGTGTCGTTATTCGCCCACCTGTTCGCAATATGGGGTCGAAGCAATCCGAAAATACGGTCCATTTAAAGGTGGGTGGCTCACACTCAAACGTATCGCAAGGTGCCATCCTTGGGGTGGGCATGGACACGATCCCGTACCATAAGCCCATTTTTCGTCGCCACGTAATACCTTGCCATGAATATTCCTTTTATACTGCATATTGAAACCGCTACTCCGGTATGTTCGGTCGCCCTCTCCCGGGGACCGGAATGCCTAGTGGTTCGCGAACTTGACGAACCTAACATCCATGCCTCCCAACTCACGGTGTTAATCGATCAAGCACTGACCGACGTGGGTGTTTCGTTTGCCGACCTGGCAGCGGTATCCGTCAGCATGGGGCCGGGGTCGTATACCGGCCTGCGGATTGGCGTCTCTACGGCAAAAGGCCTTTGCTATGCCCTGGATATCCCGTTAGTGGCCGTGCGTACGCTCGACGCTATGGCGGAGGGATTTTCGCTCCATCACGGCGAACACATTGGCCGCGATACGCTGTTGGTACCCATGATCGATGCGCGCCGTATGGAGGTTTATATGGCGGGGTATAATGCGAAGATCGAACGTGTCATTGATGTCGTGGCACGTGTTATCGATGGCGATTCCTTTGCTCATCACACGAATGATAGCCCGATATGGCTTTTTGGTAGTGGAGCGAGCAAGTTTTCGACCTTATTTGAAGATGACGCTAGGGTGTTGGTCTCGCCAGGCTTCAAGAATTCAGCGGCTTTTTTAGTCAAGCTAGCCTACGAAGCATACCGCAAGAGGAGTTTTGAAGACGTCGTGTATTTCGAACCGTATTATCTGAAAGAGTTTGTAGCGACGACGCCAAAAACGAGTCGGTAGGGTAGCCAAACGTCGGCGGGGGCTTTAGGCCAATGCCCATGCAGTGTTTTAATCAGCTAACAGCAGTTCCCGCGCTGTCTTTTCGTCTTCCCGCATTTGTTCAGTCAGCTCCTCGATGGAGCCAAACCATTGGTCGTGGCGAATGAAGTGGAGGAACTTAACCCGCAGGGTTTTTCCGTATAGATCCCTATCAAAATCAAAGAGGTGCACCTCAATGCTTCTTTCTAAGCCGTCCACCGTGGGGCGGTTGCCAATATATCCCATGCCAGACGCAACTAAGGACGGCTGTTCGGGGCGGTAATCGCCGGTGATGACTTCTTGGGGCTGGATCACCGCTACCTCCACGGCATAAATGCCGTATGCAGGGATGAGTTTGTGGGTTTCGGGGATCTGCAGATTTGCGGTGGGAAAACCGATTTTTCGCCCTAGTTGGCTCCCCCGAACCACCGTTCCAGACAACAGGAAGGGATAACCCAAGTAACTGTTCGCTGTTTGTATGTCACCCTTGATGAGGGATTCGCGTATTTTCGTCGAGGACACGGCCACGTCCTCAATATCCTGTTCCGGAATCTGCTCGACTTCGTAGCCGTAGATGTCCGCAAATTTCAACAGATCAGGCAAGGAGCCGATTCTGTCCTTCCCAAAGTGATGGTCGTAACCGATTACGATTTTTCGTGTGCCGATTTTAGCGATCAAAATATCGCGGATATATTCCTCGGGCGACTGGTTGGAGAAATCGCGCGTGAACGGGGTGAGGATCAGATGGTCTATGCCGGCTTTGGCGATCAGATCGATCTTTTCGGACAAATCATTGATGAGGCGTAGGCTATCGTCTTCTGGGTGGAGAATGAGGCGTGGGTGGGGAAAGAACGTAAGCAAGACCGACTCCCCGTTGATTTCCTGCGCACACGTTTTTAGGGTGCTGAGTATCTTTTGGTGGCCGACATGGACACCGTCAAAGGTGCCGATGGTGACCACGGCATTGTCTAACGGTGTGAAATCGGCGATATCTCGGTAAATCCTCATCCTGCGCTAATTTTGTGCAAAGGTAATGGTTTTAGGTGCTTGTAGGAAATGTTTCTACCCGATCGGGTCAGGTCTGCTCGTCGCGGGGCAAAGTTTTAATACTTGCCACCAAATCGTCTAGCGTCCACGCCTCGGTCACGGTAAAGGATCCACTTCGTGTCCGGCATAACGATCCCAAGTGGGCACCAATGCCCAGTGCGCGGCCGAAGTCATGTGCGAGGGAACGGATGTAGGTGCCTTTGCTGCAGACAACCCTGAAATGAACCGCCGGAAGCTCCATGCGGGTAATCTCAAAAGCGGAGATGGTGACGCTTCGGGCCTTCATTTCTACGTTTTCGCCGCGCCGCGCTTTCTCGTAGACGCGTTCGCCACCCATCCGAATAGCCGAATGGGCCGGCGGAAATTGTGCGATAGGCCCGATGAACCGCTCCGTGGTCTGCTGTATCGCTTCGTCGGTGATGCCGGATAGGTCGAATCGCTCATCGATTTCAGTTTCCAGATCATAAGAGGGGGTAGTAGCCCCCAATATGATGGAGCCTGTGTATTCTTTTTCCTCGGCCTGAAACTGGTCGATGCGCTTGGTAAATTTCCCGGTGCATATGACCAGCAAGCCAGTAGCCAGCGGATCCAAGGTGCCAGCGTGGCCGATCTTAAACCGCTTCGGCAGGTCTAAATGGCTAATCAGTGTTCGTTTGATCTTATTGACCGCTTGGAAGGAAGTCCAGCCCAAGGGTTTGTCCACGAGGAGTACCTTGCCTTCCAGGTATTCGTCCTGAAATCCCATCGTTAAAGAAAAGTATATACCACTACGAATACGCCTAGGATAACGCAGTAGATGGAGAAATAAGTCAGTTTGGCTTTTTTGACAAAGGCAATCATCCACCGGCAGGCGAACAGGCCGGACACGAAAGCAGCTATGAACCCGACCAGTAGGGGCAACAGGTCAAACTGCTCGGAACCGGTCAAGCCTTCCGTTTCGGCATCGATGTACATTTTGGCAGTTGCGCCCAAGATTAGGGGTAATACCATCAAAAAAGAGAACCGTGCGGCCTTGGATTTGTCGTCGCCTAACAGAATCGACGTGGCGATTGTGGATCCGGAGCGGGAAATGCCCGGAAAAAGTGCCGCGACGGCTTGGGCCAGGCCGATCACGAACGAATCGCGAAAGGTGACGTCTTTTCCGGTTTTTTTGGCCTTGTCGGCAAAAAACAACAGGGTGGCCGTCACTAATAGCATAAACCCCACAAGCCGCAAGCTGGAAAACAAGTCCTCAAGAGTGTCCATCAGGAAGAGGCCGACGAGCGCGGCGGGGATCATCGATAGCACCACCATGAGCGCAAAGCGGGTCTCCTCGTTCCACTTGAATTGGAATAGCCCCCGGATTATCTGCCAGATATCTTTACGAAATACGACGATTGTGCTCAACGCCGTAGCAAAATGCAGCACGATGGCAAAAAGTAAGTTGTCTTCGTCGCTGTACTTTAGACCCAGCAATTCCTGGGCAATCACGATATGACCGCTCGATGAGACCGGAAGGAATTCAGTCAACCCTTGGACGATGCCAACGATCAACGCTTTGATAATTTCCGCCATTAACCGTTGTCGTGATGTTTAGGTTTGACCAGGATAGCAACGACGCCCAAGGCAAAGCCCGCGACTACTACCATAGGCGCTAAGGTGATTTTGGTGAAACTATAGATGTCGTCCGAACCCATCATAAGCAGGAATCCGAGAATCACGACGGCAATGCTGGCAATGAAGAGCTGATAGTTGCGTTTGCCGAATACGAGCGTGGATTTCTTATTGGGAGGCGTTGGATTTAGTTTTGACATTAGTCGCTATATTTTTATCGGTACAATTCATTTGATTTTAAGCGCAGGTATTTACTCACCGCGAAATAGGTGCTCAATCCGGAAATCAGAATGCCAAGCAGGACGATTCCCACGAAAATAGCGGCAAACTCATACCAGTCGCGCAGGAACACAAGTTCGGGCAATTCGCGCTGCGACAGTTGCAGGATGGCGAGCAACAGCAGGATGGCAATCAGCGCGCCTAGTAGGCCGTGCAAAATGCCATATCCCAAAAACGGACGCCGGATAAACCCCTTGGTAGCGCCCACCATTTGCATACTTTTAATGAGGAAACGTTGCGAGTATATGGATAGTCGAATGGTGTTGTTAATCAGTGCGATAGCGATGAGTAGCAATACCAAGGTAAATGCCAACACGACAAGGCCGATAATCCGGATGTTTTGGTTTACCATATCGATCAGCGATTCTTGGTACACCACTTCGTTGACATGCTGGTTCGCAGATAATTTGCTGATAAAATGTTCGATACTATCGGTATTGGCGTATTCCGCCTTGAGGTAGATGTCGATGGAAGAAAGCAGGGGATTGTGCCCTAGGAATTCGACAAAATCCTCACCTAAGTCCATGGCTAGGTTCTTTGCGGCCTCTTCCTTGCTGATGTAGTGCGACCGAAGGACGTACGGATCAGCGTTCACGTTTTTTTGCAACGCCAGCACATCGCCCTCGCTGACCCCTTCGTTGACGATCAGGTTGAGTACAATATTCTCCTTGACGTAGTTTGACAGGTTTTTGGCGTGTACCAAAATCAATCCGAGCAATCCCGTCATCAGCAAGACCAAAGCGATGCTGACGACAGTCGAGACGTAAACCGATTTGGTTTTTTTGGATGAGGTACTCAATTCATAATTTTCCATGTTTGGAAATGTTTTGCCTGCGAAAATAACGATTACGGTTGAGATATCCCAACAGTGCGGCGACAGGTTTTCGCCAGTTTCGCTGCCGCAATTACCGCGCCTTATTTCATCATAAACGACAAAAACCACTCGGGGAGGTGGTTTTTGTCACTCGAATAATCGTTGTCTGGCACGACGGCTCCCATCGTGTATTATTAGATGTTTGAGCGGAGTAGGCGTAATTGCTTCCTGAGCTACGATAAATCTCAGGTTCATTTCTTACAATCGGGTTTACCCTACAAGCATAGTAGGTTAGCCGAAAGTACGCACGATTGCGTCGATTTGGGGCATGTAAGCCTGACCGAACAGGTTGAGGTGCACCAATAAGGGGTATAGGTTATACAGGTCCACGCGTGCTTGCCAGCCGGTGGCCAGCGGTAAGGTTTCTTCGTACGCGCGATAAAAACCTTCGCCAAAACCACCAAACAGCCGTGTCATAGCGATATCGGCCTCGCGATGTCCGTGATAAATGGCTGGGTCGATCAGTACGGGTGTCCCGTCAGTCCGCGCTATCCAGTTGCCGGCCCACAGGTCTCCGTGGACCAACGCAGGCGGTTCGCTCGGGAAAATATCCGGCAGCTTTTCGTAGAGTTTCTCGAATCGACTCACCAGGGCCGCGTCGATCAAGTTGGCCTTTTGGGCTGCCCGCACTTGCTTATCCAGGCGTTCGCGAATAAAGAACGTCGTCCAATCCTCGTGCTGAGTATTGTGCTGGGGCAACGTGCCTATAAAGTTATCATGGTCGAGCCCGAAGGATGTTTGGTGTTCCCGGTGCAGTGTGGCCAGCAATCTTCCCAGTCGTGTGGAAGCTCGCTCGGTACGAGCCGCAGGTTCAATCCATTCCATCAGTAGGAACGCTGCTCCCTGCGCCTGGCCGGCCGAAATAACGGTGGGCACGGATGTAGGCAATGCGCGGCGGAGACGCGCCAATCCCAAAGACTCTGCGGTAAACATACGGATTGAATCCGCGTGCGTATTGACCTTGACAAAAAATGCAAGTCGTTCGGTATCGATGCGATACGCTTGGTTGATGTCGCCACCCGATACGGGATGCAAGCTTTTAATGTGCTCGCTCTTCCCCGCTACGGCCCAGACTTGGTGCTGCAGGGTATCCAGCAGGGTTTTGGAGATAAACATGGTTAAAAGTATGCATTTTAAAAGCGCCTTCCCAATCCTGTCGGGCTGTTAAAAATATTTCGAAGTGTTATTTAAATAGTTAAATTTGTTTGTACGAAAACCGTGCTTCAGACAAAAAATCAGACAATGAGGAAACAACAATTACCCAACCGGCTTTTCGTCCTTTTGATGGCGGTTTCGGCTATGTACAGTACGTGGGCCCATGCCGAGAATCATCTACCTACCCGCACCCAGGATACCCTGGCGTGGGATACCCAACTCCCTTTCGACGATGGCGTGTTGGTCGGCAAGCTCGATAACGGCTTCGAGTATTACATCCGCAAAAATGTTGAGCCAAAGGATCGCGTGGTGATGTACCTGGCCACTAAAGTGGGCTCCATCCTGGAAACGGACGACGAACTCGGCCTCGCGCACTTCATGGAACACATGAATTTCAATGGTACCAAGAATTTTCCGAAGAACGAGCTTATTCACTATTTGCAGAGTGCCGGCGTACGGTTTGGTTCGGATCTAAACGCCTATACGGGCTTCGAGCAAACCGTTTACCAGTTACCCATACCGTCCGATGATCTCGAGCTCCTGCAAAACGGACTTCAGGTGCTTCGGGATTGGGCACAAGATGCGCTGCTCGATGAGGAAGAGATTGATAAGGAGCGGGGTGTGGTGCTTGAGGAGATGGGCGGAAGTAGGGGAGCCATGCAGCGCATGCAGGACCAGTACTTGCCGATGATCTTCAACGGATCGCGCTACGCTGATCGACTGCCCATCGGTACCAAGGACGTGATTTCGAATTTTGACTACCAAACCTTGCGCGATTTTCATAAAAAATGGTATCGCCCTGATTTGCAAGCCCTTATTGTTGTGGGCGATATTGACGTGGAGGAGATGGAAGCCCAAATCAAGGCGCTTTTCGGTGACCTGAAAACGCCGGAGAACCCGCCAGAGCGTCCCGAGTTTGGCGTGGAGCTTCTAGGCAAAAACCAGTTTTTGGCGGTAACCGATCCTGAAATGACGGCTACCGTCATGCAAGTGTTCATCAAGCATCCCGAAAAAAAGGTGACGGCGGTAGGTGACTTCAGGCATAGCGTTAAGCGCAATCTGTTCAACCAGATCGTGTCTAATCGCTTCAGCGAGCTTACCCGTCAGGCGGATCCGCCCTTCATTCAGGGCGGCGGCAGTATCGGTAATTTGATGTACGGGCTAGACGCCCTGAACATGCTGTTGGTGGCGAAACCCGGTGAGCTTGAGCGGGGCGCCAAGGCGGTGCTAACGGAGTTTGAACGTATCAAGCGACATGGTTTGACGGCAAGCGAACTGGAGCGGGCAAAAAGTAATTACCTCACGCAACTGGAAGCACAATATAACGAGCGCGACAAGCGCCAATCCGACAGTTATGTGCAATCATACCTAAACCATTTTCTGGATGGCGATCCAAGCCTTAGCAATGAGGATAGCTATCGTATTTCCAAGTCGCTCGTTGCTACCATTGGTATTGAAGAGATAAACCAGCTGATCGACGACTATTATACCGACGTCAACCGCGATATCCTGATCATGGCTCCGGAACGCGATAAGTCTAGCCTGCCCGCCGAAGCGGAAGTTGTGCAATGGGTAGCCCAGGTCGAAGCTTCCGATATTGAGGCTTATACGGATAATGTGGCCGACCAGCCTCTCTTAAAGGAGATGCCCGAGGGCGGGAAGGTAGTTTCGCGCGCGGAGCATACATCCATCGGATTGATTGACCTGAAACTGGATAATGGCGTGCGTGTATTGCTAAAACCCACGGACTTCAAGAACGATGAAATACGGATGACGGCGACCAGTCCGGGCGGCACCTCGCTCTACGACGATAAGGATTATTTCTCAGCCGCATATGCCACATCGTTGGTCGTCAACAGCGGGTTGGCCGACTACGACGCTACGCAGTTTAATAACTATCGTGCGGGCAAGCGCGTATCCGTGTCGCCCTATATCCAAGAGCGCTCGCAAGGCTTCTCCGCATCGAGTGGCAAGCAGGATCTGCCTACGGCGTTTGAGCTGATCTACTTGTATTATACGGCACCTCGAATCGACGTGGAGGCGGTTGAAGGCTTGCTGAGCCGTACGCGGGCTTCCCTGGCCAACCGGGCCGACGACCCAAGCGCCGTCTTTGCCGATACGATTAACTTTACGCTCTATGGGGATAACATCCGCCGCAACACGATTACCGTGCCTCAGCTGGAACAAATCGACGCCCAACGAGCGTTCGATATTTATCGTGAGCGTTTCTCCGACGCGTCGGCATTGACCGTGACGATTGTCGGTAGTTTTACGGAGGAGGAGATCACCCCATTGATCGAGCAGTACCTCGGCGCCTTGACGGCACCTGGGCGAAACGATCAAGCGCGCGACCTCCATATTTATCCCCCTGCCACAGGGGTGGCGAAGACTGTTTATCGTGGGCAAGAGCCAGAGAAGGCTAGCGTCAGGCTGATGTATTATGGCGACTATGATTACTCGCTGGAGGAGAACATGCAATTGGATGCACTTGAAAGCGTGTTGAACATCAAGTTGATCGAGCGTCTCCGCGAAGCGGAGAGCGGCGTATACGGCGTCGCTGCCAGCTCTTCCTATTCCAAGGAGCCACGCGGGCGCTATTCCTTCGGTGTGTACTTTGGTACGAGTCCCGCCAAGGTAGCCGACTTAACGGCTTCGGCGCTTGATGAAATCAATAAGATTCGTCAAGTAGGTCCGGATCCGGTGGACCTCGATAAGTTTAAGATCGAACAGCGTCGTGTGCTGGAGGTACAACTGAAGGAAAATGGTTTCTGGCTAGGCCATATCGCCAATGCGGTAGACAAAGGCGAGGACCCAGCCTACATCCTAAGCTATCTAGAAGACTTGGAAAAAGTGACCGTAGAGAGTGTAAAAGCCATTGCCAACAAGTACCTCGTGCAGGAACGCATGTACAACTTCGTGCTATTGCCCGAAACGCCCTAACAGCTATATAAGCGTACTTACGTACACCGAATTAACACGCATCGGGCCTGTCGGTCCGATGCTTTTTTGTTTTGTTTTTCACGGCAAAATTGAGTAACTTCCTGCCTCTTTTTCCTAGCCGCCGCTTTAGGTTGGCAGGCAGTTTTGTTTCTTTTCGGGATGTGGTCTTCCATGGACTTAGTCTCTCGTAAATCGGTATTTGTATATGATTGTTAGATCTCGCGAAAAGTGGTTTCGCATGTTGTTTGTTTGGCATGGCTCGGTATTGGCGACGATATTGCCGCGCCTGATCATCCTGTTGGTATTTTCCATTTTGATCTACCAGAATCACGGACGCATTTTTGATTACAAGATTTCGCTCAATCCAACGGCGTTTATGCTCATTGGTGTTGCGTTGGCAATATTCCTTGGGTTTTGTAATACAGCGGCTTATGACCGTTTCTGGGAGGCGCGGATCCTATGGGGCAATCTGCTTAACGATAGTAGGTCGCTCGTACGGCAGGGGTCTTCTTTCGTGTCCCCGCGCCACCGCGATGATGACTTGCCTAATTTCGTTCGAATGGTTACTGCCTTCGCATTCGCGATCAAGCACCAGCTGCGCGAGACCGACCCGAGCGAGGATTTGAAACGTCTGTTGCCGACCGACATGGCAAATCGATTGGCCGGGAAGACATTTATCCCGCCGCTGATACTGAACGAGCTTGGAGCATGGCTGGCTAGCAAAGCCGAGGCTGGAAGAATCGATTCCATCACGAAAATGGGTATCGACAATAACCTCAACAAGCTGTCTGATTCGTTGGGCGGGTGTGAACGCATTGCCAACACGCCCATTCCATATCCCTACCATGTGTTGCTGCACCGTACCGTCTACATCTATTGTTTCCTTTTGCCCTTTGGGTTGGTGGATACTATCGGATGGATGACGCCTGTGATTGTCACCTTTATCGGCTACACATTCATCGCGCTGGACGCCATCGTGGAGGAAATCAGCGATCCTTTTGGTACCGAACCCAATGACCTCGCACTCGACCAGATTTGCGATACGATTGAGAGCTCGCTGGCCGAATTAGGCGGACTTCCCATTCCCGAAAAATCGGCCGTGGTAGATCGGTATTACGCGAACTAGTTAGGAGCGCGGATGGTACTGCGTTATGACTGATTTGAGGTAGTCGCGGTCCACGTGCGTGTAGATTTCCGTAGTCGTGATGCTCTCGTGTCCGAGCATGTCCTGTACGGCCCGTAAATCGGCACCGCCCTCGATGAGGTGTGTGGCGAAGGAGTGTCTGAAGGTATGCGGACTGATCGATTTGGTTAGGCCGATGCGTGTTGCCAAGCCCTTGATGACAAGAAAGACCATCACGCGCGATAACGGGCGACCGCGTCGATTCAGGAATGCAAAGTCCGCTTGGCCCGCTTGTATGGGTACGTGGCACCGGACGTCGGAGATGTACAGGCGCAGGTATTTGGATGCTTCAGCGCCGATGGGAACCAAACGCTCCTTGTTTCCCTTGCCGGACACCTTGATGAATCCCACATCCAGGTGCAGGTGTGATATGCGCAGGGAGACTAATTCGCTGACGCGAAGCCCACAACCATACAGAACCTCCAGCATGGCGCGATTGCGCATTCCTTCGGGGGTTGATAAGTCGATCGCACCGATTAAAGTATCGATCTCGTGTATATTGAGGACGTCAGGAATCTTTCGTCCCAGCTTAGGGCTTTGGATGAGTTCAGTGGGATTGGGCAACAAGTCGTATTCCAGCGCCAGAAATGCGTAGAAGGCCTTGATCCCCGAAAGTATGCGTGCTTGGCTATAAGACGAGAGGCCGAAACCGTGGATCCAGTGCAAAAAATCCTGAATATGCGTGGAGGATAGGTCCCCGGGCGAAAGACGCAACGACTCAGCGAATTGGCTAAGTTTAACTACATCGTTCCTGTAGGCCGAAATGGAGTTGTCGGACAGCGAGCGTTCGAGCCGTAGATATTGCGTGAATTCGGTCAATGCCGTCTTCCAGTTCATGTCGGGAAAACTGTCGTAACGGGAGGGCGGAAGCCGTTTGCCTCACCAACCCGCGCGTAAGGCGTTTTTAAACGAATGCCAACCAGTCGCTCGCCCCGGCGTAATCCTCGACTACCGAGGCGCGACTTACCAAGGAGAGGCTAGAGGCCAGTTGCGCGATGTCGCGCTGTAGGTGTTCTAGGCAGTTTTCGACCAAGTCGCTCCGAAAGCCGCGCTCGGCCAAAGCCAGCACATATCCTGCGGAAATGGTCCGACTCACGATCTTGCCTAAGCCTACGAGCTTTCGTTGAGCGAGGACCTCGCCAGGATTGAAATCCAATGATTTGGCGAAACGGGGCGCGGCGACCGCCGTGAGTGGGTCTTCTTTGAAATAGCTTAGTAGGTTGGACAATTTGGCTTTCTTCATTTTCTTGAGGATAATGTCCGCGATCTGCGTGTAAAGCATTTCATTGGATCCCTCAAAGATCTGGAACGGCCGGCTGTCGACGATGCCTCGACCCGCGATGTGACTAATTTTGTACCCATTGGCGCCAGATACCTGTAGGCACAGTTGCGAAGACTCCTGCATCAGGTCAGTGACGAAAGCCTTCATCGTATTGGCTTCCAGTCCTTCTGATGCCAAGTTGTGTGCAATGCCGCTGATGTCGCTGCTGCGTGCGCACATTGCCGAACATACGGTATAAGCGGCTTGTATGCGGGATAGCTGATATTGTACCGAATCCAAGGAAAGCAGGTTGCCACTGCCTACCATGCGTTGCTGGCAACGGGCAATGGCTTCGTCGAGCATGCGTTTGATAAAGCCCATCCCCATGCCTGGAAACTGCATCCGGCTTCGGTGCAGGATATCCAGCATCATCTTGATGCCAGTGCTTGTGGCGTGCAGCTTCTGGTTAGCCGGCACCTCAATGTCGATCTTATTGAGCCCGTACGGGATCATGTATAGCCCGAGGTTATCAAAAAGATGTTCTACCTTAATGTGTTGCTCGAGTTTGGCGTCGTCGGTTATGAAAAAGTCGATGTCACGGGCGAGTTCGCCATTTTCTAGCCGCTTGCGGGCAGTTACCAGCCAATAATTGGCTTGGCCCGTGAGGCCTTGCCAGTGCTTAGTGCCCTTGACAGAATAGCCTGTATCAGTGGTCGTATAAGCCGTACGCATGTTGAGGGCATCACTGCCGTAGTCCGGCTCGGTAATCATCAAGCCCCCCATCCGCTGCTCGGTAAGGAAGCTCTTGAAAATGGATGGCTTGACGTCCTTGTCCGCGTATTTGGCCACGGGTTCTAAAAATAGGGCGAAGTTAATACCGAAGGTAAGCGAAAGCGAGAGGGATTCGTAGGACGCCGCCGATAGCAGGGCAAGGCATTCCTTGACGACCACGCCTCGTCCTCCATACTCTTCTGGAATGGCGACGGACAGCGGTACCTCGTCCATAATGCGCTTCCACACGGCAGGGGGTAGTCCGCGTTGCAAACTCAACTGGTCGATATCTCCCACTTCGTGAAACGCCTCGCGCAGTGCCTTTTCAAAACGTACGATATAATTCGAAAGGTCTTCTTTTTGGTTTGTTTGTGTGTTTTCGGATACTTCTAGAGCCATCAACAATAGTTTTGCAACAAAGTTAAGTAAATTAACAGCTATTTGGATGCCCGAAATTACATCTTAATGGGCACATTGCGTAACTTTCTGGTAACATGTTGACATTCCACGGCTTCCGATGTAAGCGTTCTGAAGACAAAGGTAATAGGTTTAGGGGCTGTGCAACTCCTTTCTTTTGGCGAATCCTTCGAAGGATGCCGAATTTCGCGCACAGATTGGATTTTTCCGAAAAACTTTTCTATTTTTAATGATTAGTACATGTTGTGGGCGGGTTGATTTGGAGCGGAGGTGTGCGTTGTTATTGGTTATTACATGGAAATCGAAAAAAAATTATTTGACAATTTGCAGAGCTTCTTTGGTTTCGACACGTTCAAAGGGGATCAAGAAGCGATTATAACGAACATCCTAGACAAACGGGATACGTTCGTGATTATGCCTACAGGGGGCGGCAAATCTATCTGCTACCAGCTGCCTGCATTGATGCAAGACGGAACTGCGATCGTAATTTCGCCGCTTATTGCGCTTATGAAAAACCAAGTAGACCAGCTGCGGTCCTTTGGAGGGACGGATAGCATCGCGCATTTTCTCAACTCATCGCTAAACAAAAGCGAAGTGACCAAGGTCAAGCAAGATGTGTTGTCGGGATTGACGAAGCTGTTGTATGTAGCGCCTGAGTCCTTGGCCAAGGCCGACAACGTCGAGTTTCTCAAGTTGCTGACGGTCTCGTTTGTCGCTGTCGACGAAGCGCATTGTATCTCCGAATGGGGACACGACTTTCGGCCCGAATACCGTCGCATACGTCAAGTGATCAATACGATAGGTAAGGATATTCCCGTAATTGCGTTGACGGCAACGGCTACGCCCAAGGTACAGTCTGATATTCGCAAGAACTTGCAGATGACGGAAGCTACGCTGTTTAATTCATCCTTTAATCGGCCCAACCTGTACTACGAGGTGCGGCCTAAGAAAGGCGTGGCCAAGGAAATCATCCGTTTTATACGCAACCACAGCGGCAAATCGGGCATCATCTATTGCCTGAGCCGAAAGAAAGTGGAAGAAATCGCCGAGCTCCTAAACCTCAACGGAATTAAGGCGTTGCCGTACCACGCGGGCCTAGACGCAAAAACACGCTCGGAGACCCAAGACAAGTTTTTGATGGAAGACGTCGAGGTGATTGTAGCCACAATCGCATTCGGGATGGGTATCGACAAGCCTGACGTGCGGTATGTCATCCACCATGATATACCCAAGAGCATGGAGGGCTACTACCAAGAGACCGGCCGCGCCGGTCGCGACGGAGGCGAGGGACACTGTTTGGCGTTTTACTCCGAAAAGGATATCGAAAAGCTGACCAAATTCATGAAGGACAAGCCGGTGTCGGAGCGGGAGATCGGCACCCAGATATTGAAGGAGGTAATTGATTACTCCGAATCGTCGGTATGCCGGCGTAAGCAAATCCTTCATTATTTCGGCGAACGCTTCGACGAGAACACCTGCAACGGCATGTGTGACAATTGTAGCTCGAATCGGACTTGTTTTGATGCCGAAGAAGCCCTGCTTAAGGTGCTGGGCTTTATTAAGGACCAGGGCGACAAGTTTGACGATCATCATATCCTCAACGTGCTGATGGGGGAAGCTACCCAACCCGTGACGTCCTATAAGCACGACGCGCACCCGTTGTTTGGAAGCGGCACGGCAGATGGGCTTCTCTATTGGAAGTCCGTGATGCGGCAGGCAACGCTCGAAGATTTCCTCACCAAGGATATCGATAATTATGGCTTATTAAAACTTACGAAAAAAGGATTGGATTTTCTCGAAAATCCATACGTGATAAAATTCAGCATGAACCGCTCCATGGAAGATGTGGAAGAAGACCGCGGCGACGAGCAGGCCACACAGATGGGTGGCGGGGCTGTCGATACGCAGCTGCTCCGCCTGCTTAAGGACCTGCGCAAGAAGATTGCGAAGCAAAAGGGCTTGCCTCCGTTTGTTATTTTTCAGGACCCCACGCTTGACGAAATGTGTACGCACTACCCCGTCACGCTGGAAGAGCTCAAGCAGATTCATGGCGTGGGGGCAGGAAAGAGTGCCAAGTTTGGCAGCCAGTTCGTGGAATTGATCAGCCAATACGTAGAGGAGAATGACATCGACCGTCCGCAAGACCTGGTGATTAAGAGTTCGGCGAGCCGCTCCGCGCTGAAAGTGTCGATCATCCAGAATATCGACCGCAAGATCGGTCTTGAAGACATTGCGGCTGCCAAAGGGATTACCTATGAAGAGTTATTGCGAGAAGTGGAATCAATCGTCAATTCGGGCACCAAACTCAACCTTACTTATTTCGTGGATGAGATGATCGACTTGGATCGCCAAGAGGAAGTATACGAATACTTTAGGCAAGCCGAGATCGACTCTATCGATGAGGCGTTGAAAGAATTGGGAGGGGACGATTATACCTACGAAGAAATACAACTGATGCGCATCAAATTCATGTCTGAACTCGGGAACTAGTTTCTCGTAAAGGCTATGAATGCCGCGAGGGGTGGTTTGTGGCAGCGGGATGCGCGGGGCCCGGCACGAGGTCGTCGGGACGAGCTTACACACAAACGCTTATGGACATTCAGGGCGTCTTAGCAAGGCAACGGGCTTTTTATCGAGGGCACAGTACGTTGGGGTTGGATTATCGAAAGCGACAGCTGCGAAAGCTGAAATCGTTGATCCAAAACAATGAGACGCTGCTTTATGAGGCGATTTACCAGGATTTCGGCAAGTCTAAGTTCGATACGTTTACCACCGAGCTTGCCATCATTATCCAGGATATCGACTATTACCTACGGCACATGGCGCGTTTGGCGAGACCGAAATCCGTGCGGACGAATCTGGCGTGTCAGATTGCAAGCAGCAAAATTTATCGCGAGCCACTCGGCTGCACATTGGTGATTGGGGCATGGAATTATCCCTATCAGCTCACCTTGTTGCCGATGGTGGCGGCTATCGCCGCCGGAAATACCTGTATCGTCAAGCCGAGCGAAGTGGCGGCGAATGCCATGGAAGCCGTTGCGTCAATCATTAATGCAAATTTTGACGACGAATTTCTCTTCGTAGCTCAGGGCGGTGCCGATGTGGCGGCCGAATTGCTGAAACTCCGTTTTGATAAGATATTCTTTACGGGAAGTCCGCGAGTAGGGCGCTTAGTTTATGAGGCGGCGGCCAAGCATCTGACGCCCGTGACCCTCGAGTTGGGTGGCAAGTCGCCCGTCATCGTTACCGACAGTGCCGAGTTGGACGTGGCAGCTAGGCGCATCGTATGGGGTAAGTTTATCAATGCCGGACAAACTTGTATCGCGCCAGACTACGTGCTTGTGGATGAGACGGTCGAGGCCGATTTTGTGGCGCACCTAAAATACCATATCGATCAGTTTTCGTATGGGCCCGACTCATCCCATTATACGAAAATCATCAACGAACGGCATTTCGATCGTTTGGTGAGCCTTATAGATCCCTCCAAGGTCTATCACGGAGGGGCGCATGACGCCAATTCGCGATACATCGCGCCTACGGTGCTGAGGGAAGTGGAGTGGAACGATCCCGTTATGCAAGAAGAGATTTTTGGTCCTATTCTGCCCGTGCTCACCTACCGCACCTTTTATGAGGCCATCGGCGATGTGTGGGACTACGAAAAGCCATTGGCAGCGTATCTTTTCACTACGGACGTGGAGGAGAAAGATCTGTTCGCTTCGCTAGTGCCGTTTGGTGGCGGGTGCATCAACGACGTCATCATGCATGCGGCTAATCCCAGATTGCCATTTGGAGGTGTCGGAAACTCCGGTATGGGCAGCTATCACGGCAAGTTTGGCTTCGATGCCTTTTCACACCGGAAACCGATTATGGACCGCGCTACGTGGGGTGAACCCAATTTGCGATACCCTCCGTATACCGAAAGCAAATACGCCTGGATACGGCGGATTATATAAGGGGCTGCGCCCCAATTGTATGCGGTTTGTGGCGCCTAGGAGCCTGCAAAGCGCGAGCCGAAGATGCCAACCGCCAGCTCAGCCCAAATCAGGACGAGGATAAGCAAAATTGCGCCGCAGAGGAGCAAGCGCTGCCGCGTGCTTTTGACCTTCCGAAGAACCAATTCGCACAATAAGGCGGTGCCAAATAGTAGGATTCCCATCACTGCGAAATCAAATACGGACCAATCCACTTCCGATGTGAATTGCATGGCAATAAGCGGTAAGCATAATAAAGCCGTAGCGATACCGATCAGAAGAGCCAATCGCTTGTTTCCCGATGTGGGGTGTGTCGTGTGTACCATGTTAATCGAATTTTAATTTTTCAAAGCACTTTGCGTTGCAAAGTAAATTATAAAATGCGACCAAGCAAATTTTTTTTTGAGATTATTGACGCCGAAAATTAAATAGGAGTAACCACCCGAGTTCTCAAACCTTTAGTCCAAGAGCACGCGCCGCGAGGAGCCTGTATGATGAGCAACTTAGCTGATAAAACCTTTGACGTATTGTTTGGTCAGCTCTTCCTTTGGGGACAAAAGCACTTCGTCGGCGGGCCCAAACTCGATGATTTCTCCCATATATACGAATATGATGTAGTCAGAGATACGACGTGCTTGGCGGAGGATATGGGTGACGAGCACAATCGTATATTTTTCCTTCAGCCGGACGAACAGATCCTCGATCTTTTGGGTTGACAGGGGGTCGAGCGCCGACGTGGATTCATCGCCGAGGATGATTTCCGGTTCCACGGCGAGTCCTCGCGCCAGACACAGGCGTTGTTGCTGTCCGATGGAGAGTTTGGCGGCGGGGGCATGCAGGCGATCCTTGACCTCTTCCCACAAGCTGGTATTTTTCAGTTGGGTTTCCACGATGAGGTCCAGTTCGCGCTTCTTCCGAATGCCGTGGATGCGGGGGCCATAGGCCACGTTGTCATAGATGGACATGGGTAGGGGGAAGGGGCGCTGCGACAGTAGGCCCATTTTCTTGCGAATGTGCGTCACCTCAGCTTCGGGCGCGTAGATATCTTCGCCATCGACGAGTACGCTTCCCGTCACGCTCACTCGCGCGGTATCGTCCAGCAGCCGGTTAAACGTTTTGAGCAAGGTGGTTTTCCCGCAGCCCGATGGGCCGATGATGGACGTTACGCTCTTATCGGGGATGGCGATGTTGATATCCTTCAAAATGTGCGTACCATCAATATGCACATTAAGGCCTTTGGCGTGTATGAGCGGGTGTTGGTTCATGCGTGTGTGTCAAACGTTGTTCTTGGATTGTCTGGATGCTACGATGTGCGAGACGATCACCACCACAAGGATGATGGCCGTCAGGATCAGCGCCGAAGCATAGGCGCGCCCTTGCACTTCGGGGATGGGGCTGCTCAATTGGAAGAATATGGCCAACGGCAACGTGGCGGCGGGTTCGTCGATATACAGCGGTATGTTGTCGCTGAATCCTGCTGTGAAGAGGACGGAGGCTACATCCCCAATACCCCGGCCGAATGCCAGCAAAACAGCGGTATAAATGCCTGGTTTGATTTGTTTAAGGATAATCTTGGCCGCTTCCCAGCGTGTGGCACCGAGCGACAGCGCGGCATGCTTGAGCTCCTTGGGCACGCCCGCGATCACTTCGTCTAGCGTGCGTACCATAATAGGGATGATGAGCAAGGTGACGGCGGTGATTCCGCCCAATAGCGAGGCCCGCACGCCCAGCCAAATCATGATGCTGAATGCAAAGGCACCGTACACGATGGAAGGGATGCCGAAAAGTACGTCATACGCCAGCTTTGCCGTCTTGCTGACCATGCTGCCCTGCTTGAGGTAGAGGTTGAGGTAGATGGATATCGGGATACTGACGAGAAGGCTGAGGAGGGTGGCCCCGCCAGCCAAGTAAAGCGACCCAATAATGGCGTTGAGCACACCGCCTTCCTTACCAATGTAGAAGCCGCCCTGCGGTACTTTGGACACCATGTCCCAGGTCAGATACGGCAGACCCTTGACGACGATGGTTCCGACTATCAGGAACAGGCTCGAACTCACAATGATGCAGGCAAGCACCATAAGGACTTTGAAAAAACGCTCTTCGGCTTTCCTTCTACGCATAACTAAGCATATCGATGTTCAATGCGGTTGAGGATTAGCCGCGATACTAAATTGAAGAGGAAGATGATGATAAATAACAATAGGGCTGCAAACATCAACGCAGCATCGTAAAGCGGAATAGACATCATCTCCCCGAAATTGTTGGCAATCAACGCAGGTAGAGGGTATCCGCCGTCAAAGACGGAATTCGGAGCCACGGGGATATTGCCACAGACCATCAAAACGGCCACCGTTTCGCCAAATGCTCGGGAAATAGCCAGCACCGCCGCGGCGAAGATGCCTGGAAAAGCCCGCTTCAGCGTTACTTTCTTGATCGTCTCCCATTTTGTGGCGCCCAATGACAGCGAAGCGTCTTTCAACTCCTTGGGAATCGTACGTAATACTTCGGAAATAATGCTGACGAGGATGGGGAAGATCATGACGGCCAAGACCACACCGCCCGTCAATACCGTGTACCCGCTCGAAGAGTCCGAAAACCGGGGAGCCAGATAGTTTTGGATGAACGGGACCACGAAAAAAATCCCCCATACGCCGTAAATCACCGGCGGAATCCCTGCTAGGACGTTTACCAACGGAATCAGCATCCGCCTGACGGCCACGTGGGCGTACTCCGTGAGGTAAATCGACGTGAGTACGCACAGGGGAAGCGCGAGCGCGATGGCAATAACCGTCACCCATAGCGTGCCCATGATGAAAGGGTAGAACCCAAATTGTCCTTTACTGGGCGCCCAATGGCTGTCGGTAAAAAGGCTCCAGATATCGTGCGTGGCTAACAAGGGCTCCGCCCGCAGGTATAGTCCCAGCCCGAGCGCGATGACGATGGAAACGGAAATAATGGAGAGGATAAGCATCGCATTGGCGACCAGCTTGTCCTTAATGAGCCTAATATCCAAGATTAATCCAGTTTAGCAAGTTCTTCGGTTATCCAATTTTCAGTTAGTGGGATGTATCCATTTTGCGGAAGTATCGCCTGCGATTCTTTTCGCAAGACGAATTTGACAAACTCCACGAGCACGACGTTGTCGGGTTTGCCGTTGAATAGAAACGAAAGGTTTCGGGCCGGCGGAGCGGGATATCTGCCCGCAGCCACAGCCTGCGTCAAACTATCGATGTGGCTATAGAAATCTTCGTCCGGGTCAATCTGGCCGTTGCCGTTGAGGTCCAAAGGCACGACGCGGAGTCGGGGTACGATGGCGCGTGTTTGCAGGTCGTACACGAAGTTGATATTGCTGTACCCGATAGCATTAGGGTCGTTAATGATGGTCTGCGTCATGCCTGGATCGCCAAAAATGCCCACGCCCTTAAGGTCTTCCTGCGAACGGCCGAAAAAAGCAGCCCAAGTTTCCGCTGCGCCTGCTGCATCGGAGCGCGTGTACCGATTCATGGGCGCGTCGACGAAAGTGGGGTCGATTTGCCGCCAATCGCTGATGGCGTCCGTCACGAAGATATCCTGGAGTTCAGCATGCGTCAAGCCTCGGCGGACCACTGCTTCGGCGTTAGGGTTGTCGGCGTTGATGGTGGCGACCACGGCATCCTTGGCCACGTTGATGACGTATGCCCCACGGTCATATTCCTGAGGATGGATCTCGCGCGACACGAGGCCGATGTCGACCATTCCACTAAGCGCGTCAGCAACCCCCTTGCCTGCACCACCCGCCGAGATATTGAAACGTACATGGGGATGGGCTTTTTTAAATTCCTCACTCCACATTACCACCAAGGGGTATAAAGCGAATGCGCCAGAAACGCTGATCATTCCCTGTAAGCCTTTCTCAGGGTCCCAGCCATTCGGGACTTTTGGTGCGCATCCTCCAAAAAATACTGAATAAAGAATAGCTAATAAGCTTATGGATAGTGCTTTGTTTGCTTTTGCCATGCGCAAAGTTTCTTCGTTTCCTTGACCTGGGCAAATATATATAAAAACGATAGACTATATATGGTTTTTGGTGTTTTTTATTGCGTGTGGTCGATCGTTTGTGGCTTAACTGCTAGTAAATCCCCGTTTCCTCTTGTAGAAGAAATAAGAGCATGAGCAGTGCGGCCATCGAAGCTCGTTCGATATTAACTAGTCTATTGCCACCGAAATGGAATTCCTTGGCGATGGTTTTGCTGCGGCCGGCCACGGCCACCCATACGAGGCCAACGGGCTTCTGGGGCGTGCCACCACTAGGCCCCGCAATGCCGCTTACCGCTACGGCATAATCCGCCCCGAGATTGGTCTGTCCCCCCTTCGCCATTTCCCGCACCGTCTGTTCGCTTGCCGCCCCGTGTTCAGCAAGCGTCTCTGGAGATACGCCGAGCAATTTTGTCTTCAACGCGTTGGAGTATGCAACCACGCCTCCCACGAACACGCGGCTGCTGCCCGGCAATGAAGTGAGCAGCCTGGCGATATCGCCCCCCGTACAACTTTCAGCCGTCGCTAACTGTAAGCCCTGTGCATCTAGCCGCTCGAAGACCAAGGCGGGGAGCGAGGTGTCTTCGTCCGCAAGGAAATGCTTGCCAATACGGGCCTGTATTGCTGCTTGAATCGCTTTGGTTTCGGCTTGGAGAATAGGCAGGTCCTTGCCCGTAGCTGTCAGCCTGAGGCGAACTGTTCCTGGCTTGGGTAGATAGGCCAGGTGAATGTGTTCAGGGAGCGCCGCTTCGATGTCGGCAATCTTCTCGGCCAGGAACGATTCGCCAATCCCCCCGGTCAGCATGGTATGATGCCAAATGGTGTCGCGGCCCTCCATTTGCCGTAGGCGCGGTATGACGTGTTTGGCCATGATGTGTTTCATTTCAAATGGCACGCCAGGCATAATGGCGAAACACGTGCCTTGCCATTCGATCCACATTCCGGGTGCCGTGCCTAAGTCATTAAAAAGGACGTCGGCAATATCCAATACGTCAGCTTGCTTCCGGTTCACATCAAGCATAGGGCGATTTAGGTGTTCGAATATGCCCATGACGTGCGTTAGCACACTTTCGGCGCGTACCAGGCCACATCCGAAAAACTCACAAAATGCCTGCTTGGTGACGTCGTCCTGCGTAGGGCCGAGTCCACCCGTCACCAAGATTACGTCTGCACGACCCACGGCTCGCCCCAGGGCGTCCTGAATGTCGGCACCCTGATCGGCAACGGAGGTCAGCTGCTTCACATGGATCCCAATATCATTAAGCTCGGAGGCAATCCAAGCGGAGTTGGTGTCCAGTATCTGGCCAATGAGAATTTCATCGCCGATGGTTATGATTTC
This sequence comes from uncultured Sphingobacteriaceae bacterium, assembly GCA_964423925.1. Lineage (GTDB taxonomy): Bacteria > Bacteroidota > Bacteroidia > Sphingobacteriales > Sphingobacteriaceae > CAYRGQ01. The sequence goes on from CAYRGQ010000001.1 coordinate 231,108, forward strand.
TGCTTGCATGTCGGATATAAAAGGAACTGCTAGAACCGCGCGTAATCGTTGCGCTTTGTCAACTTCAAGTCTTGTAGCAACGATGCCTTGGCACGTATGGTGACATTGTAACTCTGGAACTGCCCGAAGGGCACCCAACCGAACGACATGTCCCAGCAATGGAGATCTCGATAGATGCTGAATCGCGTCAGGGATACCTCATTGCGCCTGAAGTCGTAGCCTGAGTTAAATTGAACCTTCCATTTAGGTGTAATGCTGAAATCACCGTGTATATTAAGCGTGCTGGTGACCACCGATCGCAGGCCCTGCCGTGAGTACTGCAAGCTGAACGAACCGGCCAAGTTCCAAGGGATGTTGAAGTCGACAAACGCGTTAGGATCCGAACTGATCCGCGCGAGGGCCTGCTGTTGCTCGGGGCTGATGTTTTGACGGTTGTTGTTGAGCGAGTCGAGGTTGTTATTTCGGCTGCGGGCAGCTTCCGGATTGAAGCTATAATCAAACGAAAGCCCGAAATTTACAAGGCGTGCTAGTTTGCCATCTTGTAGCGCGTACCGGTTGATCCGCCGGCCCGTAGCGGGGTCCTGGCTATACGGGTCAAACGTACCGTTGAAGTTGATGTTTATTTTCTGGGCGAATAGGGACGTCCGTCCCGAAAAACCAATATTGGAAAGTTTGAATGAGTCGGCTACGAAGTTGTAGTTTCCACTGAAGGTGAGGCCTTGGAGAATAGGCACTTTTTTAATGCCGCCATCGGTGGTGTCCTTTTTGCTCAGTACCTTCGCCTCCAGGTTGTTGTCTATCGAGAAGCCAATGCCCATGGACCGACCCCAGCCCGGTGTCCCGAATATCCCATCGGCAAAGATCGAGTAGAGGTTATCCTCGCCATTTTGGTCGGTGTAAGTGCGATAAAAACCATACATGGCGTCCGAAAAGTCGGGACGGTAGTTGAGGTTGATCGACGGAGTAATCACGTGGCGCATCTGCTGAATGCGACCGATTTTTTTGCTAAACATCCCATAAACCTTGGTGGATAGTCCCGACGACACCGAATAGTCGTAAGCACGATTGAACCCTTGGACGGTATCTTGTACCATCTCGAATCCCTGCGGTACGTTTTCCAACCGCCGGCGGATACTCTGCATGTACCAGCGTTCGGTATAGTTGACGCTCGTGTTGAATTGGAAGTATTTAAGTGCTTGAAGGCTAAGGCTTATAGGTATGCTGTGTTGGATTCCATTTCTGAATTGGCCCAACGTTTCGCGGCTAAACAGACTGCTTTCGTTGGAAGTCAGTGAGTTGCGTCCTTGCATGGAATAGCCTACGTTAATGCGCTGGTACCATTTCTGCTCACCGATGCGGTCTTTTGAGTCAAATGGGTTGAACGACGTCACGTTCAGGCTGAAGGTGGGCAATTCCAGGAATACGCTACCTGTATTGATGTCTTGCCGATGGCTGAAGCTCGACGTGAAGTTGACTTTGCCGTCGGCGAAGGTCCGACCGTAGGCAATGCTCGATGACATGTTGTTGCGGGTCATCTGCTCGTAGTTGAAGGAGCCGTTAGCCCGTGTGTTTTGGTGATAGGAGCCCGTACCGAAGTTGACCGACGCACTGAACGTCGTGCCCGGATTAGCCTGGGGCGCCATGCTGTGGTTCCACGTCACGTTGAAGTCGCGACTGGGCTGGTATTCCGCGGTTCCTTCGACACCACTGACCATGTGCGCGTATCGCAGGTTAAAGCCGCCGTTGTATCGGTAGTTTTTTCGGTACTGTGTTTGTACGCCGAGTTCCCAGGATCCTTTCGAATAAAGGGAGCCCCGGATTTCGCTGTCCCAATAGTCGTTGAACGCGAGATACCAGCCGATGTCCCGCATGTGAAAACCCCTTACGAAGTCTTCGCCGAAGGAAGGGAACAGGAAGCCGGAAGCCCGCTTGTCGGGCTTAGGAAAGAACGCGAAAGGAACGGCGACGAACTTCAACGGCACGTTTTCGGCCACGAAGTAGGCCGGGCCACTAACAATTTGGTTCTTCGTGACAATCCCCCTGCTGATGTGTATGCCAAAGTGGGTATGCGGATGAGGCAGGTTACAGGTACTGTACATGCCTTGGAAGATCGACATTTCCTGGTACTGGTTCATCTTGACACGACTCGCCTGGATGAAACCGCCTTCCACCTCAGTGAAAATTCCATGGGTAATACCCACTTCGGTGCTAAAGTTATAGGTAAGGGAGTCCACAACCTTAGGTGTCTCGCCGGGGAAAATGACGACGGGGCGACCTACATAGCGGTCATTGTGGTTGACGGAACCGCGTGCGAAAACTTGGTTAGTGTTTTGGTCGATGCGTATGTAATCGGCCGAAAGCTCAAACCCTTCGTATTTGATCTTGGCCTCGCCGTACAGGTGAAGAATCTGGTTCCGGAGGTCGGTAATCTGTGAATCGCGTGCGACGATGTTCACCTCGGCCTTCAGCGCGTCTTCGGCCTGACTAAGCGTGTCGCGTCGGATAGTGTCGGCTTGTAACGAGTCTGCCAAGCCGATTGCCACGCTGTCAATCGAGGCCGTGTCGATCGCGTTCGGTATAATTGTCGTGGTATCGCGCTCCACCGTTCGTTGCGCATAAGCCGACACGGTGGGGAGGAGCGCGAAAATCACAAAGCAAATACTAAAAAAACGATTTAAAGACCTCAAATTTGAAAGCGAATATTAATTTTGCAATGTAGTGTTTCGTTGCCCGCAAAATTAGTTAAAATCATTTAGGAATGTTGTTCGGACTTATGTTTTAACATAAAGGGTGCAAAATTGCTGCGATTGTGGCGCAATAGTTGTTTGCACTTCCTGAAACCAACAAGCGACCGTACGGTAAAACATTGAATGCAATAGTAAACATGGGAAAAATTGGATATTACTTTCATTACGCCTTAACATCGCTACTCCTTCTTCTATTGATACCAACGGTTCCTTTGGCTAATAATTATGAGGAACCGACGTATAAATTGCGAACGGTCGTCTTGGATGCCGGACACGGCGGGCCAATTCCGGGTGCCAAAGGACCCACGGCATTGGAGAAGGACATCGCTCTGCAAGTAGCCCTCAAGTTAGGTAAAGCCATCGAGGAAGCCCTGCCGGGTGTGAAGGTCATGTACACGCGCGATACGGACGTCAACGTCGACCTGTACAAGCGCATTGAGTTTGCCAATCAAAATAAAGCGGATATATTTATTTCCATCCATTGCAACGCCGCTCCCCACAAACGGGAACGGCGACGCAACAGCAAGGGCAAATACTACTACGTCAACGTGCCCAATCGTACGGCACGCGGCACGGAGACACTGGTGTCGGGTTACAACCGGCTAGGAGAGCAGGATGCTGCCATTCGCGAGAACGCGGACATTTTGCTCGAAGACAACTACGAGGAAAACTACCAGGGATTTGATCCCTCGGATCCCGAAAGCTACGTGATCTTCTCACTAATGAAAAACCAATACCGTGAGCAAAGCATCAAACTCGCTTCGTTGATGCAGGATGAATTTGCGCGGGTTGGTCGGGTGGACCGAGGCGTGAAGGAACAGGGCTTAGCCGTGCTGGCGCGGGCAGCCATGCCTGCCGTGCTCACCGAAATCGGTTTTATCAGCCACCCCGATGAAGAGCGCTACATGAAGTCCGACGCCGGACAGGCCGAGATTGTGGAAAACCTGCTGAATGCCATTAAAGCGTATAAGCGGCAAGTTGAGCGATAAACAAATCGCCAGCCTGCGTGTTCTTATATTGTGCTGCTAACGGATCGCCGATGGCGGTCAGTGGCCGCACGAGCGTGGGCGCAATTTCCTGCGTAGAGGAAGTACCCCCGCTAACCGGTTTAAATCACTGAATCAATCATAGAACTGTATCAAGCATAGCTTCGAATGAAAATCAAGAACGAAACGAAAGTAGGGATATTAGCGGTAGTTGCGATTGCCCTGCTAGTCATCGGTTACAGCTTTTTGAAAGGGAACGATGTGTTCTCGAGCGAAAATACCTATTATGCCACCTACCCGCGGGTCGATGGATTGACCACCTCCAAGCCCATTTTGGTCAACGGATTCCAGATTGGCCGGGTTTCTAGCATGGTTTTACAGCCTGATGGTCGGATACGCACAGAGTTTAAGGTGACCCGCAACTACGCGATCCCTTCCAATACGCTGGCGCGCATTTCGAGCACCGACCTGTTGGGAGGCAAGGCGATTGTCTTCGAGTTGGGAGACAGTCCGGTTTATGCAAAGGATGGTGACGAGCTCGAGCCAGGAGTAACGCCAAACATCATGGAGCAGGTTGAGCCTATCCAAAAACGCGCCGAGGATATTGCCGCAGTACTGGATTCCGTGCTGAGTTCGATTAACAATACCATCGACGGGCAGTTTCAGCGCGACTTCCAGCGAAGTATCAATAGCATCGCCAACTCGCTACAGAGCATTGAGGGGATCACCAGCCAAGTCGACGGCCTGGTGGGACGCGAACGTTCTCGAATCAGCGATATCATGGCTAATATCGAATCCATTACTGAGAATTTTAGGCAGAATAATGATCAGATTACCCTTATGCTGGCTAATCTGAATTCCATCACCGACCAAGTGGCGCGAGCGGATTTTTCGCAGACAATTGTCAACGCCAATCAAGCCATGGCGGACTTCCAGTCGATAGCGGATCGGATTAATGCCGGCCAGGGTTCGCTTGGCATGTTGCTGAATGATGAGCAGCTGTATGATAACTTGAATAACGCGTCGAAAAATCTTGACGAGCTAATCATTGACATGAAGCAGCATCCCGGCCGCTATGTGCACTTCTCTGTATTCGGGCGGCGGGATAACTAATCAGCTAATCGCACGCGAGCGCTACTCGACGATGGATCGAAATGTGAGGTTGATACGCGGCGTTTGAATCCGACGTGCCGCCGGAAGGCTATGTTTCCAATACTGCTGGGTAGTTCCTTTCATCAACAGGAGGCTACCGTGTTCGAGCAAGACACGGACAGTCGCTTGGCTCGTCTTATGCCTGAACGCAAACGGGCGGGCCGCGCCCAAGCTTATCGAAGCGATGGCACCTTGCGGGCTAAGGTCCGGCTCGTCGTCGCTGTGCCATGACATCCCTTCCGATCCATCGTGGTACAGGTTGAGCAGGCACGAGTTAAACGTTGCGCCCGTGTGGCGCTCGGCGATATGTTTCAAGATTTCGAGTTCGTCCGTCCATGCGAGGGCCGTTTTCGTGGCCCCCGAGTAGCGGTAGGCGAACGGTCGGTCGCCATACCACGCCACTTTCCGTTTTGTCCTGATCTTTTTTCCGAATAGTATCAGTTCGTCGTGCTTCCAGGCGATGGTATCCGCTAGTCGGGCCATAAACTCGTTGGCTTGGTCTGCCGGCAAAACAGGACCAAAGTAATAAACTTGCCCATCATAGGGTAGAAGGTTTCTCGTGGGGTCGCTGATCGATGTCAGTAGTTCCATACGTCGTTTTTATTGCTGCGACCGTTCGAGTGGGTCTTGTACCTGCGATTGTTCCCACCCGATCAAGGCAGCCTTGCGAGGGGCTCCCCAACGGTAACCGCCGAATAAGCCGCTCCGCTGGATGACCCGGTGGCACGGAATGAGAAAGGCGACCGGATTACGCCCGATGGCGGTGCCGACGGCGCGGTGCGCGGCAGACTTCCCGATTTGCTCGGCGATGCTGGCGTAGGTGCCTAACGCGCCCATCGGTATTGTTAACAGTGCCTCCCATACTTTCAGTTGAAATTCGGTGCCCTTGAGATGCAGCTTGATGTGGGATAAGGGCTGCGGTCCGGGAGCAAATAAATCCATGAATGCCCGATGAAATGCGGCCTCCTGATAGACGTACTCGGCGTGGGGGAACTGCTGTCGAAGTTCCGCTTCGGCGCGTAGCCGGTCGGTCCAAAATGCGGCATGGCAAATTCCCGTTTGGGTTGAGGCGACAAGCAGGCCGCCAAAAGGACTGTCATAAAACGCGTAGGCAATCCGCAAGCCCTTGCCGCCCTGTTTGTAAGTGGCGGGTGTCATCCCCTCGATGGTGACGAAGAGGTCGTGCAAGCGGCTCGTGCTCGATAGGCCGACCTCGTGGCTCGTATCGAACAAGGTCGGACTAGGGGAGGATGAGAGCAACTCCTTGGCATGGGCGAGGCTGATGTACTTAAGAAATTTCTTGGGCGACGTGCCCGCCCATTCCACAAATAGTCGTTGGAAATGGGCGGGGCTCAGGTGTACGTGCGCAGCTATCTCGTTGAGTGTCGGCTGATCTCGAAAATGCGTAATGATGTAAGCGATTGCCCGTTCGATCCGATGGTAATTGATGGTGTCTTGCTTTTCCATGTGAATTACTTTTTTTCGCCAAGATCGGCAGACCCGTTTGACGAAAAAACCCGAAAGTTGCGGACTTTGATATCGTCGTACATCACGGTTTACGCGCTGTCCGAACTTTGTTCGTCCGCGTTGGGCTTCGTATCAGACTCGGGCAGCTTGGGGCGGCTGGTTTCTTCCTCGATGTGGATTACTCGCACCGCATACGAGGCAGGTATAATGCCGCTGCCATACTTTTTGGCATATTGCTTGGTAAACTCGGCGCCGAAATACATGATTGCCGCCGAGTAGTTCACCCAAAGCAGGAGAACAATCAGTGATCCCGCCGTGCCATATGCAGACCCGGGTGCCGTGTATTGCATATACAAGCCAATCAGGGAACGGCCTAACATGAAGAGGGACGCGGTAAAGAGCGCGCCGCCCAGGATGTCCCGAAAGCGTACCTTGGCATCGGGAAGAAAATGAAAAATAAATCCAAACAGCACCGCGGTGATCAAGAATGTGATGCCTACGTTGACCCAATTTAGCAGATGCAGGGACAATTCCGGGAAATATTGCCCGATAATACCGCTCAGCGCTGCGATGATACCGTTCAGGAGGAGCGAGGTGATCAGCAGGAAACCGAGTCCGATAACCATCGAGAATGAGATGGCGCGGTTGAGCAGCATTTGCTTCCAGCCTTTTTTGGGTTTGGGCTTCACGTCCCAAATGAAATTTATCCCCTCTTGAATTTGCACAAAGATGGTCGTAGAGGCAAATACGAGCGTGCCAATACCAACCAAGATACCGATGCCCGATTTGTTGGATACGCTGATGCTCCGCACTACGTCCTGGATCTGGACCGTTGTTTCCTTGCCCAAGATATTCGCAGCCTCCTCAAATATTTCGTTTTGGACGGTTTCCTGTCCCTCCACGTGTTGACCATAGAGAAAGCCGACCACCCACATCACGATTAGCAGCAAGGGAGCCATAGCAAAGATGGTGTAATAGGCCAATGCGGCGCTTAATCTAAGGGCTTTGTGCTCCATGAATGATGTCGCCGAGTCCCTGAGCAAACCGAGCACGTCTTTATAAAAGTCCTTTTTGAGCAGTTTCATATGTTTTCCCTTGCTGGTTCCCCTGCGGGCCTTGCGTCGTCGGATGATGTCGTCGTGCGAAAATAAGAAATATCCTGACTTGAGTCCGCTGGCAACGATAAACCAGACGCAAGTTTAACGAACAGAATGACAATTAGTTTTCCTTTGCTTAGCCATTGATTGGTGGAATTTCCACGCCATAGGCGATTTCGGCCACGAATTTTTCGAGTTCGGCCACGGCTCGGTCGAAGTCCGAAGGGGCGGGGATGCCGTCGGCGCGGATGTCGATTTCCATTTTGCGTAGGCGAAATGCGAGTTGACTGTTCCCCGCCTGGCCTGTTCGCCCGGCCAAGCGATGAAAGAGCAAGACCACGGTATCGGCATCGCCACGCGCAAAGGCGGCTCGTATTGCTTGGATATCGCGTTCTGTATCCTCAACATATTGCTTATGTATTGCTTGGTCCGGGTCGGTTTCCATGAACGGATCCGGTGATTCGGCGCGGGGTAGTTTAGGCTGAATGCCTAAAAAGGCAAGTAATTCGGCTTCGCGGAATGGCTTGAGCAGAATGTCGTCAAACCCGCGGTTAAGGATTTGGTCCCGTTCTTCGGGAAGCGCCTGGGCGGTGAATGCGCACAGGCGAACATTTGCCCCGGCGGGAATTTTTGTTTGTAACGCCCGATTGAGGGCGAACCCGTCCATTTCCGGCATGCGTATGTCCATGAGGACGGTGCTGACATCAGTATCCCACGGTGTGGCCAATACGGCAAGAGGGGAGTCAAAGCAGGCGTGTGGAATTCCATGCTTGACCAAAATGCTACGGCAGAGTTCGAGAATGAAAGGGTCGTCGTCGATCATCCAGACCTTCTGATGGTTTCGGTGCCCAGCATCGTTTTCAGGCGGGAGGTTAGGTGGCGCCGATACAGCCGTCACGGTCTGCGTCGGGATCAAAACGCTGAACACGGATCCCTCTCCTAATTGGCTTTCGAGCCTGATGGAGCCGCCCATGCTTTCGCAAATTGCCTTCACGATGCTTAGTCCCAATCCACTACCGAAATTTTGTCCTGAGTTGGCTTGGTCAGACTGCTCGAAATCGTTGAAGATACGTTCCTGGTCCTTCGTGGCTATTCCTTTTCCCGTGTCCCGAACCACAATATTAAGTTCCGTTTTTTGCGGATACACCGCGGAGGCCACATCCACCGATATTTTCCCTTCTTGGGTGAATTTTACGGCGTTGCTGAGCAGATTGAACAAGATTTGCTTAATTCGAAACGAGTCTGCAAATACCCGAGTCGAACGAGGAAATCGGCTGGTATATTCCAGCTTAAGGCCTTTTTTCTCGGCTAGGGCGGCCATCACCGAAATTACTTCCTTCACTAAACCGTCCAAATCGAATTCATGTTCGTTCAATTGGATTTTGCCTGAGCTGATTCGGCTGTAGTCGAGCACCTCGTTGACGATTTGGAGGAGATGCTCCGCGGAGTGGTAGATTGCGTTGAGTTTTGAAGGATCAGGCTGCTGGTCTTGGCGTATTTGCTCGGAATACCCGATGATGGACTGAAGGGGGGTACGCAGTTCATGGCTCATGTTGGCCAAGAACCGCTGTTTAGCCGCAGAGTGATATTCGGCTTCTTGCTTGGCGTGTTCCAACGCGATGCGGTAGGCGTTGCTTTTGCGGATGTCTGATAGGATGAAATATACCATGATGCCAATGGCAATAAAGCATCCCAGCATAACCACGCCAATCCATACCACGCTTTTGTCGATGGTCACTTGGGCTTGGGCGTTTTCAACCCGGATTTCCTGCAAGGCGTCGCGTTCCACATGGTTGAGGATGTCGAGCATGTTGCCGATGAGCATGTTGCCCGCCAGCGTGAGTTCGATTTCACGGTTGATAAACGATTCCCGCTGTTGCTGCTGCGCGCGCTGGAAGCTGAGCACCGCGCTGTCGATCCGGGCTATTACGCTGTCGTATGGGACCGATCGGATCGTGTCTATAAAGATTTTAAGTTCGTCCTCGATGATTTTTCGTTCAAGTACCTGTCTCGACTCCTCCTCCTGCTTGCGGGTTCCGAACAGCCGGCCGAAGAGACCACCCGAAGCGGTTTGTTCTTCAACGGTATCGATATGCGTTGGGGGGTCGTCGTACGTGGTAGTACGTCGCGTTTGGGAAGTAGTGATGATCGTGCTGTCTACAGTCGGCTGGAGGATGACGTCGCTCAGCGCTTGTAGCTGAGCGGTAAATTCGCCTACATCGACCACCTTGTTGCGCACATTGATATACGCATCAAATAGGCGGTCGCGTTGCGCCAGCAGTATCCGTATAGAATCCAAACGTTGCAATTGCACGGTGTTCTGGTTGTAAATTCCAGTCAGGGTGTCGATAGTTAACGCTACGCTTTTGGACTCTTCGGCAAAACTCTCGTAGGGTTCAACCCGTTTGTCAAGGAAGGCTTGTGCGCGTTGGAGCTGGTCGAGACGCATGATTCCCTTCGCTAGTCGACCGACTAATTCAAGCTCGTGCTTGGGCGCAGTTACCGTGTCGATCGTATGGATCATCTCCTTAAACGCCCAGCGACTGATGGCCCAAGCCAATGCCATGGCCATAATGCAGGCGATGAACACCAGCACGACTTTGCGGCGTACCCCCGAGGTAGGTCTTTGTGGTGTGGTTTCCATACGTTGGTGTCTAGAAAGGAGACAAAATGCAACCGTATCGTGACCAAAAACTGTGCTAGAGATTCGCGACTGGGCTGCAAACTAACCCCGAAGCCTTACCTCTAGTCCTCCCGCTGGCGTACGCCTTACCGATTGCGTAAGGTAGATGTGACCCAATCCCGATATTGTCGGCTATTCAGCGTCCGTTTCGTAGATCGACCGGATCTCTCCTTCGTGACGTTGCATAATGGCCTTGCGCTTCAGGCTCAGCTTCGGCGTCAGTTCACCCGCGTCAATGGTCCACTCTTTGGGGAGCAATACGAACTTTTTGACTCGTTCCCATTGGCCAAACTTCGTGCCTAGGCGGTCAATCTCGCGTTGGTATTTTGCGATGACCTCATCGTTCTTGATCACGCTTTCCCGCGAATCAAAGGGGATGCCCTTGTGGGTACACCATTTGGCGAGCTCTTCGAAAGCCGGGACGATGAGCGCAGCAGGAAAGCGTTGATTTTCGCCGATAACCATGATTTGCGCAATCAGGAGCGATTCCATGTATTTGTTTTCGAGTGCCTGCGGCGCCACGTATTTGCCGCCCGCAGTTTTAAAGATTTCCTTTTTGCGGTCGGTGATGCGGAGGAATCCATCAGGCGTTAACTCACCGATATCGCCGGTTTTCAGGTAGCCGTTCTCGTCGAATATGTCCTTGGTGGCTTGTTCGTTTTTATAATAGCCGGATGTGACGTTCGGGCCCTTTGTCAGTATTTCACCATCCTCCGCAATCTTCACTTCGACGCTATCCAGCACCTTGCCCACGGATCCAAATTTAAGGCCATTTGGTTCTAGGTTATTCACCGCGATGACCGGTGAAGTCTCGGTAAGACCGTAGCCTTCGAGGACAGGGATGCCCGCTGCCCAAAAAACCCGGGCTAGCCGAGGTTGCAAGGCTGCGCCGCCGGAGATGATAACCTTAATGTTTCCACCTAGTGCAGCCTGCCACTTGCTGAAGATCAACTTACGGGCAATACCTAATTGGACATCGTACCACCAGCCATTCTTGCCGGGTTCCTGAAAACGAAGCCCCAAGCCGACGGCCCAGAAGAACATGGATTTTTTTAGCCCTGTCAACTCCTTGCCTTTGGCGACGATGCGATCATACACCTTCTCGAGTACGCGTGGCACGGTGGTAAAACCATCCGGCTTGACATCGTTTATATCTGCCACGATCGTATCGAGGCTCTCTGCATAGTGAATTTCCAATCCGCGCGAGAAATACATGTACACGGCCATCCGTTCAAAAATGTGACATAGGGGCAGGAAACTCAGCGCGCGTTTAAACTCGGTCGGAAGCAGGCGCTGGCAATCCATCACGTTACTCATGACATTTTTGTGCGATAAGTGGACACCCTTGGGCGTCCCCGTGGTCCCTGAGGTGTAAATCAGGGTGAGCATATCGTCCGGAGTCACGGCATCGCGATACGGTTGTAGATCCTCCTCGCTTGTGCCACTGTCGTCGACCAACGTGCGCCAGTGGTTGGCTCCTTCGACCTGGTCTAGAGTGTATAGCGGAATATCCAAACCCTGATCGTCCAATACCGCCCTTACTTTGGCATAAAGTTCTTCCGTACCCACAAAGATGAGCTTGGCCTCTGAGTCGCTGATGATGAAAGAAAGGTCTTTTTCGGAAAGGGTAGGATAGAGCGGTACCAACGCGACCCCTAATTGAGCAGTGGCAAAGTCACAGAAATTCCATTCCGGGCGGTTTGCAGACATTAATGCCACTTTGTCGCCTTTGGCGATTCCCTGACGGATTAAGCCCCTGCTCAGCTGGTCAACAATTTCGGCGAAATGGTCCGTTGAATAATTCGTCCATTCCCCTTTGGCTTTGCCTGCGACCATTATAGGCTTGTTATATTTCTCCTTGGCCTGAGCGAGGAGGTCAAAAACCCTTGTCAGTGATGCACTCATCGAATTTTGGTTTAATTCCTTGGTCTTTACTATTTGTCAGTACCGCTAATCTTGTTAATTTTTTTCGTTTTCACAAATTTGCCGAGCTTTATTTTGCCTTCCGAGACCGGCCAAACGGCCTTGGATTGACGCTTTGCGTAGGCACTTTAGGGACGTGCCGGATGCGTCTTGACAATATTTCCCAATTTTGGCTGTTATGGTATTTGTGGCATCGGTTTTGAGCGCGTAGGGGCAATCATAAAGGATCCATTAACTAAAATTATACAATCGAATGAAACGAGTAAGACTTGCGATTTGGGGTACAGTATTAAGTTTTTTGACGTTAGCAGCGGTGCCCGGACAGGCCCAGGAGTCGCCGAGTTATTCTCAAGCAATAGGCGGCCGTTTTGGTGTGGCGAACGGCATTACCTACAAGCATTTTCTGAATGAAAGCCATGCCATAGATGGTATCGTCAATTTCCAAGGGAATCGTAGTTTTGCGCTGTTCAAATTGCTGGCGCTTTATGAAATTCACTTGCCCATTTATGTGGTCGACGTGGAGGGATTGCAATGGTACTATGGGTTTGGTGGCGGTATCGGTAGCTACCGGTACAAGAACATTGGCGATTCGCGCTACGACGAGCGGGGCTTGGCATGGAGTTTTGATGGCGTAGTCGGATTGGATTACAAACTGCCTACGGCGCCGCTGAATTTTTCGATCGACTGGAAGCCGACGCTGGAATTGACGCCGGAAAGCGGTCTTCGTTTCGACGGGATTGGACTTTCCATACGCTACGTAATCCGCTAAGCAGATTCCTTGGCGGCTAACCCGATTGGGTGAGCTCCAGCTCCAAGCAACGTGAAAAAAAAAGAGGTTAAGCGCCAATCGATGCTTAACCTCTTTTTCTTATACGATGTTGCCCGTGAAGCGGTTCATTATTTTCGGGCAGATAGCCAGATTTGGCCTAAACGCTGTTGTTCTTCAGTGGCAAGCGGAAGCCGGCGTACCACGTAGGCACCTTCGCTAGCGGGCTTCAGTGTCACGGTCAGCTCACGAATCAGGCCATCCCGCGCTATGAGGACCCGGACGTCTTCGCCTATGGTGGCCTGCGCAATGATGTTTGCTAGTTCCCGGCCTCCGGCATCAAGGCGTGTACCGTTGATGGCGATGATTTCATCACGCACACTGATACCGGCATCCCAAGCAGCGCCGTTTCGGGTGATGCCCGTTACCATGATTCGTCCATCCGTTACGGCTGTCCGCACGCCTAAGTCAGCGATTTGCTGGCCTTCGTTTTGGTCAATCAGTTCGTATCCAATCGGCCGCAGGTAAGCATTATAATCGAGCGCGTCGACGGAATGAGCCGCACGAAAAATCTCCGCTACGGATACGCCTGTTACTTCTTCAATAAGTTCTTCTAGCTCAGCTTCTTCGAATCCTCTATCTAAATTAATGTAAAAGTGCTCGTAGGCCGCTTTCAGCACATCGTCCAAGCTCTTCTTCCCATCGGTGTTCGCAATGATTTTCGCATCCATGGCCAGTGACAAGAGTGCCCCTTTGTTATAGTAGGACACCGTCGAATTCGGGGAATTCTCATCTGGGCGGTAGTACTTTATCCAAGCGTCGAAACTCGCTTCGGCTACAGGCTGGATCAAATTGCCCGGCCGGTTCTCAACAGCGTTGAAGTCCAGCCCCAATAGTTGCAAGTAAGCGGCCTCGCCGACCAGACCGGTCCGCAAGAGGAGGTGGTTGTCGTAGTAGGACGTGAAGCCCTCCATAATCCAAAGGGCGGTGGTGTAATTTTCCGCTGTATAGTCAAACGGGCCGAGCTCGATCGGTCGCAGACGCTTCACATGCCATAGGTGAAAGTATTCGTGGGCGACCAGCCCGAGGAAGCTAGTGTACACGCGTGGGTTGGTGTAGCCGTTTCGCGTAGCGCCCAATACCGTTGAATTGAGGTGTTCCAGTCCGCCGCCACCCGACTGGTAGTGGTGAACGATAAAGACATAGCGTTTATTGGGGTTGACCCCAAAAATACGTGTGGCTTCCTCAATAATTGCCGTGAAATCGGCAATCAATCGATCGGTGTCGTAGTTGCCTCCGCCCACCATGGCTACTTCGTGCAGAATCCCGGCGGCTTCGAAGGTGAAGACGTCCTGATTGCCTACCTCAATGGGGGAGTCAAACAAAATGTCGAAATCTGGCGCTGTATACGTGAAAGGTTTTCCTTCTGCGGGCTCCAGTCCAGTGGAGACTGTCGACCAGGAAGCGTGCGGTATGATGACAACTTCCACAGGATGGTCGAGGTGGCCGTCGACGTAGAGAAAGGTAGCCGCAGGCGACAAAAACGCATGCGAATCATCAATGATATTGGTTCGCACGGATATCTCGAACCCGTACAAACGGTACTGGATGACGGCATGACCCCCGGTATTGTGTACTCGCCAGGTATGCTTGTCTATTTTCTGCACGTCTAGTTTGTCACCTTGGGCGTCGTGGGCCTGGAATCCCTCCAGATTGCGCGTATATTCCCTAACCAAATAGGAACCAGGTGTCCAGACAGGCATTTTGACGTCGAGGTATCCACCCTCGAAACCACTGACTTCCATTTGTATGTCGGCGTAGTGGGCTTGAGGTTCGCTGAATGAAACTTCAAATCGAATTGACGTTTGAGCAAATGCGCTTGCAGCAGTTACGGTCATAAGAAATAGGGTATAAACATTGGATAATACTCGCTTCATAACTACATTTGTTAGGTGAGCTTCGCAAATGTAACCGTATAAACCTCGGCAAGCAAATTTATTGTTTTGTAGATAATGTGAAGGTGTAAAATTAGTGATACAGCGGGGGATTGCCTGGAGTTTACATTATTTTTACGTTTTCAGTCATGACAGGCAAGTTAGGCCATGTGCCTGCAAGCGAGCCATCCACAACGCTTTTTCGATGCAAAAAAAATACCTCTATATCCTTCTGGCCGTCCTGCTTGTGGCAGCGATGAGCTATTTCCTTACCCGCGAGGAGAAGCCAAAAATCAGCGCGCCCACAGCGAGTGCCAGCAGTGCGGCTATGGAAGTGGACGCTATCGTCGTACAGCCGGGGTCGTTTTCCAACGTTATCAGCCTATCTGGCTCCATCGAGCCCAATGAGCAGGTGCAGATTCGGAGCGAGGTGTCGGGTATTGTGCGCAGCCTTTCGTTTCAAGAAGGGTCAAACGTACAGAAAGGGCAGCTGCTGTTCCGTATCGACGACACGGAGTTGCAAGCGCAGCTTTCGCAGGCCAATACGCAGGAAAAGCTTGCCGCCGACAATGAAAACCGAGCCCGTTTGCTGCTCGAAAAGGAGGCTATCAGCGTACAGGAATATGACGTAGCGTTGGCGGATTACGAATCCTCCAAGGCACAATCTGCCTTGATACGGGCACAAATCGAGAAAACGTACATCCGGGCGCCCTTCAGCGGAAAGATAGGGCTGCGGTCTATTTCCGAGGGTGAATACCTGACACCGGCTACTGTTGTGGCTAACTTGATGAGTGTCAATCCTGTAAAGATACAATTTGCCGTACCGGAACGCTATAGCGGCCAAATCAGGCTAAAGCAAGGCTTCGAATTCCAGGTTTCAGGTTCTGCGACGCGCTATCACGCCGAGGTGTATGCCATCGAGCCGGGCGTCGACCCGACGACGCGGACTATCAGTATCCGAGCAATTGCGGAAAATCCCAACGGAGTTATATTTCCGGGGTCTTTCGCGCATATCGAGTTCCCCCTGCATCAGGTAGAGGACGCCATCTTGATACCCAGCCAAGCGGTTATCCCCGTGCAAAATGGTAAGCAGGTATTCGTTTACCGGAATAACGTAGCTACAGCCGTACCGGTTGACGCGGAAAACCGAACAGCGACCGATGTGCTGATTAACACAGGCTTAGCGGTAGGCGATACGGTGTTGGTGTCGGGAATTCTATCGCTGCGCGACGGTGATTCGGTACGGGTAAATATTATTGAACAGCAAAACGACTAGGTCATGAGTTTACCTACCATTAGCGTCAAGAAGCCAGTTTTGGCGATCGTCATGAACTTAGTCCTGATTTTGTTCGGCATCATCGGCTATACGTTCCTTGGCGTGCGGGAGTATCCGTCTATCGATCCCCCGATTGTTTCGGTACGCACCAATTATGCCGGTGCGAGTCCGGAGATTATTGAATCGCAAATAACCGAGCCACTCGAACGAGCCATCAACCAGATCGACGGCATCCGCAATCTATCTTCGTCAAGCAGTCAAGGGTCCAGCCGGATCAATATTGAATTTGTACTGAGTAAGGACCTAGAAGAGGCTGCAAACGATGTGCGTGACAAGGTGTCACAGGCGATGCGCAGCTTGCCCCAGGATATTGATGCGCCGCCGGTCGTGTCCAAAGCGGATGCGGATTCCGAACCGATTATCGTGTTGTCTGTCAGAAGCGAATCGCGCGATCCGCTCAGCCTCAACGATGTGGCCGACAACATTATCGCGCAGCGCTTGCAGACGCTAGAAGGCGTCAGTTCCATCCAAATTTGGGGACAGAAGCGATACGCCATGCGCCTCTGGATTGATCCGATGCGGTTGGCCGCCTACGGATTAACGCCCTTGGATATTCGCAATGCCCTTAACCGACAAAACGTTGAACTCCCGACCGGGAAAATCGTGGGCAGCAATACGGAGCTTACCGTCAAGACCGTCGGCAACCTGACGACTGAAAAGGAATTCAACGACTTGATTATCCATTCGGAAGGCGACCGGATTATCCGCTTTGGCGATGTGGGCACGGCCGTGTTGGCTGCAGAAAACCTGGAGACCGATATCCGCGAGTCGCTGACGCCTATGGTGGCCCTGGCCGTCATACCTCAGCCAGGAACCAATTATATCGATATCGCCGATGGTTTCTACCAACGCCTCGAACAGTTGCGAAATGAAGTGCCCGCCGATATTATCATGGAGATTGCGATAGACAACACGTTGTTTATCAAGCGATCGGTAACAGAAGTAGCCGAGACGATTTTGATAGCGCTGGTGCTCGTCATTATCATTATCTATTTGTTTTTCCGAAACTGGGGCATTGCATTCCGTCCGCTCATCGATATCCCCGTGTCGCTGATTGCAACGTTTTTCATCATGTATCTCTTCGGATTTTCGATTAACGTGCTGACGCTGTTGGCCATCGTGTTAGCGACGGGGCTGGTGGTCGACGACGGAATTGTCGTTACCGAGGTCATCTACAAGAAAGTGGAGGAGGGAATGAATCCGATACAGGCGGCAATCAAAGGGTCAAATGAGATTTTGTTTGCGGTGATATCGATTTCCGTTACCCTGGCGGCCGTTTTCCTACCGGTGATGTTCATGGAAGGGTTTGTGGGGAGGCTATTTCGAGAGTTTGGGGTGGTCATTGCGTCGGCGGTACTGATATCCGCTTTCGTCGCCTTGACGCTGACGCCCATGCTCAACGCGTACCTCATGCCGAAGGGTGGACCGAAGCATTCGCGCTTTTACACCTGGTCTGAGCCTTTTTTCGAGAAAATGACGAAGGGATATGCCGATACCTTACGCCGATTCATGGCTGCTAAATGGGTAAGTTTCCCTGTCCTGGCTATTTGTTTTGGGATGATCGTTTGGTTTTGGATAACGTTGAAGAAGGAGACGGCCCCGTATGAAGACCGGAGTTTGATCAGTGCGAGCGTAACCGGGCCCGAGGGCAGTACTTTCGAATACATGGATCGCTTTATGGTTGAACTGGCGCAGATGGTGAATGACTCCGTGCCCGAGAAGAGCGTGAATATCGTCAATACCTCACCAGGCTGGGGCGGCACCGGATCGCCAAACACCGGCCGGATGCGTATTGGGTTGGTGCCACCCGATGAGCGCGAACGCTCACAGGACGAAATTGCCGACGCACTCACCCGGCATACGCGAAAATACACTGAAGCGCGTACGTTCATCTCGCAGCAACCGACGATATCGGTAGGCCGTCGTGGAGGCATGCCGATACAATACATTATCCAAGCGCCTAACTTTACGATGCTTGAGGAGAAGATTCCCGAGTTTATGCAAAGGGCCTCGACCGACCCCGCGTTTGCCAACGTTGACGTCAACTTGAAATTTAACCGCCCGGAACTGAGCATCACGATTGACCGCGAGAAGGCACAGAGCCTTGGTGTTTCGGTTCTCGATGTCGCCCAAACCCTGCAACTGTCGCTCACTGGACAACGATTTGCCTACTTCATTATGAACGGCAAACAATACCAGGTGATTGGCCAGTTTTCGGACCAAGATCGGTCCACGCCACTCGATTTGGCGACCATTAACGTGCGTAATGCCAACGGCGATTTGATCCGGTTGGACAACGTAGTAAATATGACGGAAAACTCAAGTCCCCCACAGCTTTACCACAACAACCGGATGATGTCTGCAACGGTGTCCGCGTCTCTCGCTCGTGGCTACTCGATGGAAGATGGTATCAATGCGATGGATCGGATTGCTGACGAAGTGCTGGACGAACGCTTTTCCGTCGATCTGTCGGGCGAGTCACGGGACTTCCAGGAGAGCAGCAGCAATACGCTGTTCGCGTTTGGCCTTGCCCTGCTCTTGGTATACCTGATTTTGGCGGCGCAGTTTGAGAGCTTCCTAGATCCGTTTATCATTATTCTAACCGTGCCCATGGCCGTAGCCGGAGCCATGCTTTCGCTTTGGATTACGGGACAATCGTGGAATATTTTCAGCCAGATAGGGACTATTATGCTCATAGGCCTCGTCACCAAAAATGGGATTCTGATTGTTGAATTTGCGAACCAGCTGAAGGAGAAGAAGGGTCTTCCCGTGGCACAAGCTATACTCGAGGCCGCGGAAGCGCGATTGAGACCGATTCTAATGACGAGTTTTGCGATTGCGTTGGGCGCCCTGCCGATTGCAGTCGCCTTCGGGGCTGCTGCTACGAGCCGGGTAGGGATGGGCGTGGTTATCGTGGGCGGCACCTTGTTTTCGCTTATCCTGACACTCTACGTTATTCCGGCCGTTTACGCGCTTTGGTCGCGCGAATACAAGGTAAACCCCGATTTGGTGGAGGCCGAACGCGTGGAAAGGGAAGATAAATTGTTGCACCACGTATCCTAGCACAGCGGCAAGGAACAATCATGAAAAGCGTATCGCGAATTAATATTATGGGTGTGAGGAAGCTTGTTTTCTTAGTTTTAGGAGTATTAGCGTGGCCCGCGGCATCGATTTCGCAAGAATTGCTCAGGCTAGAAGATGCGGTGGCCATTGCGCTCAAAAACAATTTTGATATTCAGATGGTGGCCAAGGACGTCGCCATTGCTGAAAATGATGTGAACGCGGCGAATGCGGGTATGCTGCCATCCGTTACGGGCAACATGTCTCGGACAGCAGCGATACAGAACATGACCCAAACCTTGCTCAGTGGCGAGACACGCGAACTGACCGGCGCGCAGAGCAATTCCTTTCTCTATGGCGCAGCGCTAGATTGGACGATATTCGATGGGTTTCGCATGTTTACGCGCTATGAGCAGCTGAAAGAATTAAAGGCTTTGGGCGACGAGACGATGAAGTCGGTCATTCTGGCGACAGTGTTTGACGTCATTGCCAATTATTATGACCTCGTGCAGCAACAGCACTTGATCGACGCCACGAAGACAGCATTGGACTTATCCGCATTTCGCCATCAAATAGCCGAAAGTCGCTACCAAATCGGCAAAGCCGCCAAACTGGAAGTACTGGCCGCCAACGTGGACATGAATACGGATACCACCAATCTGTTGCGGCAGCAAGAAACCTACCGGAATATACAGATACGCCTCAACGAACTGCTGGCCCGCGACGTGGATGCTGAGTTTTCGGTCATCGACACCTTTATCATCGAACATGGTATGGATTACGAGGCACTAGCGAGCAAAGCGCAGGCCTTGAATCCCGACTTGCAGGCTGCTATCGTCAGTCATCGGTTGCAACAACTCGAACTTAAGTATGTGCGTGGGGCACGCTATCCGGTCGTCAACGTGACGTCTGCTTACACCCGCTCGCGCTCGCAGAGTGCCTTTGGCTTTTCCACGCAATCTAATGTTAATGGCTTTAACTACGGCGTCACGGCCTCCGTCAATATCTTCAACGGGTTTCTCCAAAGACGCGCTGAGCGTAATGCCGAATTGGCCATCGAACAAGCCGAATTGCAAGTCAGCAAAGTGCGTGGCAATATTGAGGCGCAACTGCGCGCGGCTTACCAAACGTACCTCACCAGCCTAGAGCTCGTCCGTCTCGAGTCGAGCAATACGCGAATTGCCAAGGAAAACCTGGACATTACGCTTGAGAAGTTCAAGTTGGGAAGTATTGCGCCTGTGGAATTCCGCGAGGCGCAACGCAACTTCGTCGACGCCAGTGCGCGGTACAGTACTGCCCAGTATAATGCGAAGATTGCCGAGATTACCCTCAACCAAATCGCCGGAACGCTACAAGTAGGCGAGTAAGCCCGACTCCGGATTAGATGGCTGCGCAGTGGCAAATTCCGATGCGTATTCGTACCTTTGTGGGCTTTTTGGAGGAAATTAGGAGACAGTGATTCGTAACCGCATTCGCGCATATAAGCCCTACTATTGGAGCAATTTGGCCTTGGCCATGCCAGTAGTCGTGTCCCAATTAGGACATACGCTCGTCCACACGGCCGATAGTATGATCGTCGGGCATTTTGTCGGCACGATTCCCTTGGCCGCGGTCTCGCTTGTACACAGCGTGTTCATGATTGTCATGGTTTTCGGCATTGGTATTGCCACGGGGCTCACCCCCTTGGTGGCCATGGCCAACGGCAGCCGCAAACCTGAGGAATGTGGTTTGCTGCTGTCTAATAGCTTGTTGATTAACGTCGTGTCGGGCATCCTCTTGTTTTGCCTCGTTTACTTTGGTTCCATGGTGGCTATTGATCACCTCGATCAAGACCCCGAAGTGGTAGAGGTGGCGAAGCCGTACTTGTTAATTATGAGTTTGTCCATTATTCCTTTAATGGTATTCAATACCTTCAAGCAGTTTTTGGAAGGCTTAGGGTTTACCCGACAGGCTATGAATATCACGATCTGGGGAAACTTGTTAAACGTGCTATTAGCCATTGTTTTTGTTAAGGGGATGTTCGGTATTTCCCCCATGGGCGTGGAGGGCGTGGGCTATGCGACGCTCATCGATCGCTGCTTGATGGCGTTGGTGATGGCCATATACACCTTTCGTGCCGCCCGATTTAAACCCTATTTGAAGTATTTTAGTCTGCTCAAGTTTCAGTTGGCGCGTTGTATGGCAATTGTCCGGATCGGGGCCCCGGTAGCTATGCAGTATGTCTTTGAGGTGGGCGCATTCGCTGGCGCAGCCATTTTAGCCGGAACCTTGGGGGCCAATGAGCAGGCGGCACACCAGATTGCCATCACGCTTGCGGCCATGACGTATATGATGGCGAGCGGTATAGCGTCGGCCGCCACGGTAAAAACAGCCAACAGCTATGGCAAGCAGAAATTCCTACGATTGAAGCGTTTCGCTACGACCAATTATCATATTGTACTGGTATTTATGGTAGCTGCGGCGCTTATCTTCGTTTTGTTCAATCAATATTTACCTTGGATTTTCACGACCGACACGGTCGTCATCGGAATTGCTGCCCAGTTGCTGTTGATCGCGGGGGTGTTCCAACTTTTTGACGGCACGCAAGTGGTGGGGCTAGGCATTCTTCGAGGCTTGGGCGACGTGAAGAAACCCACCGTCATTACCTTCGTGGCTTATTGGGTGATTGGCTTGCCCGCGGGCTACTTCATGAGTACGCAGCTCGGAATGGGTATATTGGGTATTTGGTATGGGCTCACCGCCGGATTGCTCACGTCCTCCATTTTACTATACTTTCGCTACCAAAAGTTGGTGCAACGGTTGGCGTTACCCAGCTAAAGGGCCTGAAAGCGCTATTCCAGTTGCCCACGTAGGTCGTCGACGATTAATTCGGCAGTACGAGCCGAGGCACCTGGCTCGCCCACCTTCTCCGCAAGCAAATCGTAGTTTTCTAGAATATTGTCCCGGTAGGCTGCATCATTAATCAGTAAATGAAGTTCATCGGCTACGGCATCCGGGGTGGCGTCCTTTTGGATAAGTTCCCTGACGGATAGCATGTCCGTGATGAGGTTTACCAAGGAGATGAATCGTACTTTGATGACGCTTCGTGCAATGGCGACGGAAAGTGGATTGGCCTTGTAAACCACGACCTGTGGCACGCGAAAGAGGGCGGTCTCCAAGGTGGCTGTGCCGCTGGTGACAATGGCCGCCTCTGCATTTTTCAGCAGGTCATAGGTAGCATCGAACACCACGGGGATGTCCGCGCCCGCTAGGTACGGCTGATAATCCTGGGCCGTGAAGTTGGGTGCGCCAGCGATCACGAACTGATGGATCGGAAACATGCGCGACACCCGGGCCATAAGGGGCAGCAACCGACTGATTTCCATTTTGCGGCTGCCCGGGAGCAGCGCGATTATGGGACGGTCTTGGCGCAGGTTCTTGGCCTTGCGAAAGTCGGGAGTCGGTACAAATGCGGATATGGCGTCCAGCAGGGGATTGCCGACGTAGTCAACGTGCATGCCCCATTTTTTGTAGAAGTCCACTTCAAAGGGCAAGATGCAGTACAACCGATCCACAACACGTTTGATCGTGTGTACCCGCTTTTCATTCCATGCCCATACCTTTGGAGATATGTAATAGTGCACTCGAATGCCATGCTTTTTGGCATGCTCGGCAATCTTGAGGTTAAAGCCCGGGAAGTCGATCAGGATCAGCGCATCTGGTCGCTCCGCCGTAACCGACCGCTTAACGGTCTTGAGGTTCCGGGCCACGGTGCGTATATTGACCAACACTTCTACGAAGCCCATGAACGACATGGCGGATGTATGGAGTAGCGGTTCTTCACCAGACGCCTCGCGCATGCGATCGCCGCCTACGATTACGAAGCTGGCATCGGCGTCAAGTGCTTTTAAGGACTGAATGAGTGTAGCCCCGTGTAGGTCCCCAGAGGACTCACCTGCGATGATGTAATACTTCATTTTGAAGAGACTCCCATATGTTATGTTGGCGAGCAGTCCCCGCGCAATCGTCCTTTGATAATGGATGGTCGAAAGTGCGGTTTTCCATAACTAGATGCCCAATTCGATCTGAAACGTCCCACCCCAATGGTTGTCGGTGTGGTTTGTTCGATATATTCCGTCGTGTGTCTGATACTGAGCGTTGAGTTGCAATTTCAGGCGATGTGCCCGAAAATATTTTGTCAAGCCCAATTCGATTACCTCGGTTTGCGACTCAAACTCCTGGATATCCTCGTGTGGTCTTATCCAGGTATAACGCGAGGCCAGCTCGTAACCGGTTTCCTTGTTCAGTACGTACGAGAGTTGTTGGTTTATGCCATGCCCTTTGAACGCGTAGGTCGATTCACCTTCCCGATTAGTAGTGAAGGGGTTATCGACGTCGCGCTTCATGTATTCCACCTGGTAGGCCCAGCCGCGGTACTTTAGGATAGCATCGACGAAACTGGTCTTCAAGGTTAGGGGTGATGAGATGAACTCGCCGGTTTGTCCGTGTACCCGCGTTGTACGGTCATTGTGGCTGTAGCCACCGCCGATCGAAAGCTTCGGCGTCAACTCGTATTCCAGGTCGCCCTCGGTGTAGTCTCCACCATTCGTGAATTCGCCCAAAGGCAAGAATTCCACGCGGCCGGTGTAGGCCAATCCGCCATCGGTGTTGTTCGCTACGCGCCCTTCGCCGGTGCTGATTGCCCCTTTGAAATGGACAGGCACGTCGCCAATGGTAGGCGAGTAGTATGCCTTGATACCGAAGTCCCGGTCGACATTGAATGTCGCGTTTACCAGCGAGCGTTCCGCGAACTGCAACTCTCCGGAGGAGTTAACGCGTTGCCGGTTGCCGGGTAGCTTGTTCTGGCCGAAAGCGACGGAGAAATTGTCCGTGAAATTGTAGAAGATCACGGCATCGCGTACCAAGTTAGCCACGTCCGTATCATCGGAGTCTTGGTCGCCACGGGTGAAACCCAGTTGGATGCTGTAAGAGAGTTTAGGATTATAAATATAACCATCCATGCGCAGCCGCAAGCGCCGTATGCGGGCCTCGAGCGACTGGGCTGCCAGGTCATTTCCCGCTACTGAAAAATACTTCAGGCGGCTTTGCAACCTAAATCTGAAATTGATATAGAACGTCGAATCATCGCCTGTGTATTGGATACCTTTGAAGTCTTCGATGGTGGGGCGCTCGTCGTGCTGTCGCTGCGCATTGGCAGCAAAAGACGTCAGGATCAATAGGGCAGTCAGGCAAACGAAGCTTAATTTGTTCATTTAGTTGGTGTTTTTCTATGAGATGGATGTTGTTTCGATCGTCGCGGGTTCCTGCTGGCTTAAACAGTGCCAACTACCCAAGCCCCAAATGACGTCCGTGCTGTCCACGCCGACGACCTTCCGGTCGGGGAAGCATGCCGAAAGAATATCTAGCGCACGCTGGTCGTTCTTGTCGCGATACGTCGGAACTACCACGGCATGATTGGCGATATAAAAGTTAGCATAGGAAGCGGGCAAGCGCTCGTTGTCATATGTCACGGGAGAGGGCATGGGCAGTTCGATGATATCCAGCGGTTTACCATCGAGAAGGCGCATGCGCTTGAGTAAGGCTAAATTTTCTTGTAGGGGGCTATAGTTAGGATCCGATTTGTTTTCCTCGACGACCGTAACCACCGTGCTTGGGTTCACAAAGCGCGTGATATCGTCTATATGCCCATCGGTATCGTCGCCCACGATTCCGTCGCGCAGCCAAAGCACTTGCTCCACGCCATAGAAGTCGTGGAGATATTGTTCGATTTGGGCTTGCGAAAGCGTCGGATTACGGTTTTCATTCAATAGGCAGGCTGTCGTAGTCAACACGGTACCCTGGCCGTTGAAGTCTACTGCACCACCTTCCATCACGATGCCCGGATGATAAACCGGCAAATTCAGAGCCTCGCCCACCAATGTGGGGATGACATCGTCTTGGTCATACGGCGGGTACTTATCGCCCCACGCATTGTATCCCCAGTCGACGATTACTTTTGGGATATCGGCGCCCGGCTTGATTAGGAATGCGGGGCCGTGGTCGCGGCACCATGCGTCATTGGTAGGGTGGTGGTAGAAGTCGATTTTAGACATGTCCACGCCGGCTTTAAGCAATTCAGCGGTGGCGCGGCTTTCCATAGCTTCGTCGGTAACATTGATGCACACTCGTTCGCCCTGGGCTACTTCACGAATGAATTGGGAGTAGGGTCCGTATACCGTGTCGATCTTGCCGGGCCAAGAAGCTTCTTTGTGAGGCCAGCTTAGCCACGTGGCACGATGAGGATGCCATTCCGCGGGAAAGAAATAGCCCGCTTCCTTGGGCGTTCCAGATAAGTTGAATGCTTGCATTTCGGATTTCGTCGTAATTTTTTTGCTCTCCTTTATTCGTCAATGAACCTTTTTGTGATGGGACCGTAGCTGTCGATACGGCGGTCGCGCAAAAATGGCCAATGAATCCGGAAAAAGTTAGATTCTGTCAAGTCCACTTCGGTAGACTCGGTTTCTTCGGCGTCGTGCGAGGCCATGTAGAGCAACTTTCCTTGTGCATTGGTAACGAAGCTACCTCCCCAAAACTTCATCGCGCCATCTTGCTCAAAGCCTACGCGGTTGACGCTGACCACGGGCACACCATTGGCCACGGCGTGAGAACGCTGTATGGTTTGCCAAGCATTGTACTGGTCTTGGTTTGTCTCCGCGTCCTGCTCGGATGACCAACCGATTGCGGTAGGGAAGAATAGGATTTCGGCGCCCATGAGTGACGTAATGCGTGCGGCCTCCGGATACCATTGATCCCAGCAAATCAGTACGCCAATCGTCGCGAATTTGGTTTTGAACACCTTATAGCCCAAGTCACCGGGCGTGAAGTAGAATTTTTCGTAGAACGCAGGGTCGTCTGGGATGTGCATCTTGCGGTACTTGCCCAGGTAGCTGCCATCGGCATCGATAACCGCCGTCGTGTTGTGGTACAATCCTTCGGTACGCTTCTCAAAAAGCGAGGCGATAATCACAACGCCCAATTCGGCAGCCACGGCTTGTAAGCTTTCGGTGGACGGGCCGGGAATCGCTTCGGCCAAATTGAAGTTATCGTAGTCTTCCACATCGCAGAAATAAAGCGAGGTAAAGAGTTCTTGCAAACAGATAATTTGAGCGCCTTTGGAAGCCGCTACACGTATTTCACGAATTGCTTTGGCCAGGTTGCTAGCTTTGTCCTCGGTACAGCTCATCTGTACCGTTCCGATTTTCACTTTTGTCATGATGTATTCCCCAGATAAAATGAGTTGCAAAGGTACGAAAACTATGCCAATGGTTTACGTGCGATGTGGACGCTAATCGACAGACGCTGCCGCCGTCTTGATTTGTGGGGAGGGGATACCGGTCTCAACTGATTTTTACGAACGGAAGGTCGGCACGATAGCTTGTGCGCACGTCACGCCAGGCTTGACGACGTCGCTGGGCTGCGGGGCAATTAATGGGATTACAGCTGCCGGACACGGTCCGGCAACTGTAGGGAAAGTCGCACACACGCGGCTTTTCAGCGATTTACTAAAGGGTCTCCTCCAGCCACTTAAAGAATTCACGTTGCCAGACTAATGCGTTTTGCGCGCTCAGCACCCAGTGGTTCTCATCGGGCAAGTATAACAACCGGCTTTTAATACCTTTGAGCTGTGCCGCTTGGTAAGCTTCCAGTCCTTGCTCGATACTCACGCGGTAATCGCGTCCGCCTTGGATGACGAGGATCGGCGTGTCCCACCGGTTGACGTAATTGATGGGATTAAAGTCTTGGTAGGTATTCTTGTTTTTATCGTCCCAATAGGGCCCTCCCAGGTCCTTATTCGCAAAGAATAGTTCCTCCGTGGTACCATACCAGCTGCGCATATCGAACAGGCCGTTGTGTGAGATAAACGTCTTGAAACGCCCTTCGTGTACGCCGGCGAGCATGAATACCGAGTAGCCACCGAAGCTCGCACCGATAGCGCCCAGCCGGTCGTTATCCACGTAAGGTTCCTTGGCCATGTCGTCGATAGCGGAGAGGTAGTCCCGGATGGGTTGCCCTCCCCAGTCACCGCTAATTTGCTCGTTCCAAGCGACGCCGTGCCCCGGCATGCCGCGACGGTTAGGTGCTACGACGATGTAGCCCCGTGCGGCAATGAGTTGCAGGTTCCAACGGAAGGAGTAAAACTGCGTTAGCGCCGACTGTGGCCCGCCTTGACAGTAGAGTAGGGTGGGGTATTTCTTTGTTGGGTCGAAATCTGGTGGATAAACGACCCAAGAAAACAGATCCTTACCGTCGCTGGCTTTTGTCACGCGTGGCACCACCGCACTGGACGCGATATGCTGGTAATGCGCGTCGTTTACTTGGCTTATTTTTGCCAGCGCTCCCGTTGCCGTATCAAAGCGGTACAGCTCGGCTGCCCGGTTGATGGTCGTCAGTGTGACCACAAGGTTTTGTCCCGACTGTCCGACGATGCCGGTAATGTCGTGTTCGCCGTTGCTGATTTGGCGGATTGCCGTGGCCCCTTGCTGCTGCAAGTTGCCGCCTAGACCAAGTTCGAAAAGCTGAATCGTTCCACGAACGGCGGCGGTAAACCAGATGGTTTTGCTGTTTTGGGCCCACACATATCCATTGACAGTACCGTCCCAGTCCTTAGTAAGGTTGTGTCGTTGGCGAGTCCGCTTGTCAAAGACGATGATGTCGTTCTTGTCCGCTTCGTACCCGTCTTCCTGCATGCTCAACCAGGCCAGGCGCTGCCCGTCGGGGCTGTATGCGGGATGGGTATCGTAGCCTTCCATGCCCGCCGTTAAGTTCGTGGTTTTGCCAGTCTCCAGATCGTATTGGTAAATGTCCGTATTGGTGCTTAAGGCGTATTCCGTTCCGTATTTTTTCTTGCTGACATACAATATGCGCTTTCCGTCCGGACTCCAAATTACGTCTTCGCTGCCGCCAAACGGCTGCTGGGGGCTGTGGTGGGGCTCATCTTCCATGATGTCGATGGCCTCACCCAGTTGGTTGCCGTCGAAGGGCGCATAGTGCACATGGTGGAACTTGCCGTCCGTCCAGCTGTCCCAATGGCGGTAGTGCAATTGGTCATAAACGTATGCGTTGGATTCGGGCAGGTCAGCGTGGCGGTCCGTGCTATGGTTTTTCTTGACGGAAACGGCCTTGGTAAAGAGGATGTGCTTACCGTCCGGGGATATCCGTACGTTTTGTAAGGTAACCTCGTCAGGCGTTAGTTGCTGGGCGTCACCTCGGCCTAGCGTTTGCCGAAAGAGCTTGCCGCCTTGGAGGTAGATAAAAGCATTGGTCTTTCCATCGATATGGACAATCTGTTCGCTACCGGCTTTCGTCGTGAGCTGCGTGGCGGGCCCGCCCGCTACCGGAACCATAAATAGGTTGCGTTCGCTTTTGTTTGCCGCAAGATCGAATTGGGATACGCCGTAGATGACATGTTTGCCGTCTGGCGTAAGCGTTTCGGGTGATAAGCGGCCCAATTCCCAAAGTTTTTCAGGGGTTAATGGTAGCTGGGCGATAGCCGTCGTAGCCATGGCAACCGCGGATAACGTCATAATTGCTGTTTTCATGTTGTGTCGCTAGGTGTGCTCCGTGCGTGCCAAGATGGAGGTGCCGAAATGCCGTTAGGGGCTTTTACTCCATCCATCCACGTGGGAGGATACTAATTTTCGTGCAAGGTAATCAACCTCGCTATAAAATGAAACGAACGCGTTGTTTTAATAGCTGTCATTTTTCTCCATCAACCGGCTTTGACCAAGCCTGCGCGTTTGAGCAGGGCGTCCGGTTTGGGTTCGCGTCCGCGAAATTCGACGTAGAGTTGCATCGGGTCTACCGTACCACCGCTGCGCAATAACTTCTTGAACTTGGCCGCTGTCTCGGGGTTGAAAATACCGGTCTGTCTGAAATAGTCAAAAGCGTCGGCATCCAGCACCTCTGCCCATTTGTACGAATAATAACCCGCCGCGTAGCCTCCTGCAAAAATGTGCGAAAAGGACGGGCTCTGTGCGGTGCCCGCTATGTGCGGATACAGAATCGTTTCCCCGAGCGTGTCGAGTTCAAATCGTTCCACGGAGGCGTCCGGGGCAAGCCGACCGGTGTGGTAGGCCATGTCCAACAGGCCGAAACTGAGCTGCCGCATCGTTTGATAGCCTTCCATGAAATTGGCCGCGGCTACAATCTTATCGATTTGCGCGGCGGGAAGGGGTTCGCCGCTTTGGTGATGAATCGCGAACGATTGGATGAACTCCTTATCGTAGCAATAGTTTTCTAAAAACTGGGAGGGAAGCTCGACAAAGTCCCAATACACGTTTGTGCCAGACAGACTTTCGTAGGTCGTGTCTGCGAGTATGCCGTGTAGGGCATGTCCAAATTCATGAAACAGCGTAGTCACCTCCTGGAAGGTGAGTAATGACGGAGCGTCCTCGGTGGGCCTTGAAAAATTGCACACGATGGAGATGTGCGGGCGTATATTTTCGCCATCCTTGCGGTACTGGTCGCGGTAGCTAGTCATCCAGGCACCGGGGCGCTTGCCTTCGCGCGGATGCCAGTCGGTGTACAGGAGCGCTTTGTGCTCGCCATTCTCCATTACCTCGTACGCGGTTACTTCGGGATGATAAACCGGGACGTCGTCCCGGACGACGAAAGTCAGTCCGAACAGGCGCTGGGCGAGGGCAAACGCAGCATCGATTACTCGATTCAACGAAAAATAGGGTCGTAGCGTTTCTTCATCGAGGTCGAATTCCTTGATGCGGAGTTTTTCGGCATAGAATGCGTGGTCGTAGGGCATAATCGGGTCGATGCCATCAGCCTTTGCCATTGTTTGTAGTTTTTGAACGTCGGCAAGGGCATGGGGTTTCGCTTTGGTGAGTAAGTCCTGTAGAAAGTCCATCACCGTTGCTGGTGTGCTGGCCATGCGTTCTTCCAACACGAAGGCGGCGTGCGTGTCAAACCCGAGTAGTTTTGCCCGTTTTGCGCGCAGTGCGACAATTTGGCGAATGATGGATTCGTTGTTGCGTTCGTTGTCCTTGAAGGCGCGACTCGCCGCTGCAAAGTGGATTTCCTGGCGCAACTTCCGGTTTTCGGCGTATTTCAGAAAGGGCACGTAGCTAGGATAGTGAAGGGTGAACGCCCAGCCGGACAACTTGCGCTTCTCCGCTTCTTCCCGAGCTGCCTGTATGATCGATGGGGGTAGTCCGGCCAATTCTCGCTCCGTGGTGAGGTGGAGGATATAATCATTGGTTTCCTGTAGTACGTTTTGGGAAAACTTCATCGTGAGGGTGGCCAATTCCCGATCGATTTCGCGAAGAGTCTGTTTGTCGGCGTCCGAAAGGCGCGCACCTTGGCGGGCGAATCCATTGTACTGCTTTTCCAACAGGCGTGCCTGTTCAGGCGTAAGCGCGTCGGGCGGCGTGTTTTTATACACAGATTGGACCCGCTCGAATAGTGCCTGGTTGAGCATAACGTCATTTTGGTATTCGGCGATTAACGGTGCGAGCTCCTGGGCTAATGCTTGCATTTCATCGTTCGTTTCGGCGCTATCCAAGTTGAAAAACGTGCTAGACACGATGCCAAGACGATGACCTGCGCGCTCGAGCGCCTCGCAGGTGTTCTCAAACGACGGCACGGCCGGACTATTGGCTATTGCTTCGACTTCTTGCTTGGCCTGGGCTATGGCCTCCAGAATGGCAGGTTTGAAGTGCGCTTGCTGTATCTCATTAAAAGGAACACACTGAAAAGGGGTAGGGAAATCACGTAATAAGGGGTTCTCCATGTTGCATCTGTTAGCTGGACGAGCGTCCGGTGCTCGCCATCGCAAAGCTAGGGAAACCAAAGTTTTCTACCAAGCACGCATGGAGATGCCGTCAGAAACGCTGCGATGTTGCTTCAGTACGGGTTGATATTGTACGCCATTATCCATACTGAAACAACAAAAATTTAAAATAAATACTACTAAACCTATATACATTGCATATATTTGTTTTCGCGATGGTGGGACGGGTCGTATCACGCGGCTTATGATGTCGTGGCGCGTGGGGAAAGGAGTATCGTTATTCTTGTAAAAATAGGCCTCCTCGTTAACTACGGAGGTTTTTTTACGGCAGGATGCAGCACTAATAAATACACTATACGAAAATGCAAAGTTTCAGGACCGAACTTGAAAACCCAATTGTCGAGCGTGAGATCATCGATTTAGAACGGCGGATTCGGCTGTATCAGGAAGGACACGTTCCCGAAGAAAAGTTTAGGAGCTTACGATTGGCGAGGGGTATTTATGGCCAACGACAGCCCGGCGTTCAGATGGTCCGCATCAAGCTGCCATTTGGTAAGGTTACGTTCAAGCAGTTGTTGAAGATAGCGGATATTTCAGATGAGTATGCCAGCAGCAATCTGCACCTCACCACGCGGCAAGATATCCAGATCCACTACGTGAGCCTCGACCGCACCCCCGAATTATGGGCTAAGCTCGCCGCCGACGACATCACGTTGCGCGAGGCGTGCGGCAATACGGTTCGTAACGTTACGGCGTCGCCCAATGCAGGCATTGATCCCGAGGAGCCATTCGACGTGTCGCCTTACGCTCATGCTACGTTTACGTACTTTCTGCGCAATCCCATATGCCAAGAAATGGGCCGCAAGTTTAAGTTCTGCTTTTCCTCCAGCGAAAAAGATACGGCGTTTGCCTTTGGCCACGACTTGGGTTTTATCCCCAAAGTCCGCGTGGTGGATGGCGTAGTGCAACGCGGCTTCAAGGTCCTGTTGGGCGGAGGGCTCGGGGCGCAACCGATGGTTGCCCATCCAGTCCATGATTTTCTGCCAGAAGACCAGTTGATCCCGTATTCTGAAAGCGTTATTCGTGTGTTTGATCGCTATGGCGAGCGAAACAACCGAAATAAAGCCCGTCTCAAGTATGTCATCCAACGGTTGGGCCTGGAGGAAGTCATCCGGCTGATTGACGAGGAGCGCGTGGCCAACAAGGTCAAGACGTTCCCCATAGATCGAGATGCCGTGCCGCAGCCTTTGCCACCCACGGGTACCGTCAACGCTGTTGAGGTGCCCGAGGACTTAGCCCTCGCGTACGACGTGTGGCGGGCAACGAACGTGGTGCCACAAAAGCAGACCGGTTATTGGTCAGTTTACTTGAAGGTAACCACAGGCGACATTTCCACCCAGAAAGCCCGTGAGTTGGTCGAGGGCGTTCGTGGACACATTGCTGACGAAATGCGCATCACGCAAAACCAAGGGTTGCTGTTCAAGTTCGTCCGCGAAGCTTCTTTGCCGCACATCTTCCTCGTCTTGAGTCGGCTAGGGCTCGCGCAGCCGGGGTTTGATAGCGTGGCTGATGTGACCACCTGCCCAGGAACGGATACCTGTAATCTGGGTATCTCCAACAGTACGGAGATGGCACGGGTGATTGAGCAGTTCGTTTATGAGCACTATTCCGATCTAATTTATAATAAAGAGCTGAAAATCAAAATCAGCGGGTGCATGAATTCCTGCGGGCAGCACGGTCTTGCTCATATTGGCATACACGGTAGTTCGATGAGAACCGCCGGTAAAGTCGTGCCCGCCGCCCAAATTATGCTGGGGGGAGCGACCTTGGGCGATGGCTTAGGTCGCGTTGCCGAGCGCGTCATTAAGGTGCCTTCCAAGCGGGTCACCATAGCGTTGGGGTTGCTTTTGGACGATTATCAAACGCTATCCGCGGCGGACGAGTTATTTCACGAATACTATGATCGGCAGGGGAAGGATTACTTCTACCGGATGCTCAAGCCGCTGGGCGATCTGGACACGTTGACGCCCGACGAGTTCATCGACTGGGGTCAGCGGGAGACGTTCCAGACTGCTATCGGCGTAGGCGAATGCGCTGGGGTAGTAATCGATTTGGTGGCCACCTTGTTATATGAATCAGAGGAAAAATTGGGGTGGGCCAATGAGAGTTATAACGTGGGGGCATATGCCGATGCCATCTACCACGCGTATGCCGTATTTGTAGGCACGGCAAAAGCATTGTTGCTTGACAAAGGCATCAATGGTAGCTCGCAAATCGCTATCATCCGGGAGTTTGACACGCATTACGTTGCCCAAGGCGACGTGCCGTTGCCCACAGACGATTTCAGCAGCTTGGTGTTGCAAATTAACAAGTATGAACCTTCTGCCGAATTTGCGCAGCACTATTTGGCATACGCCATATCCTTCCACCAATGGGCAACGGCCCAGCGGGAAGATCCCGCAACCGTAGCCAACTAGGAGCGGGGCAACGAATAGAATAGCATATCAAAAAAACCATGAATAACACACCGAAAATCACGCTGGTAGGTGCCGGTCCGGGCGATACGGATTTAATCAGTCTGAAGGGACTGAAGGCTTTGCGCCAAGCCAACGTGATACTGTATGACGCGTTGGTGAATGAGGAGCTGTTGGACTATGCTTCCCCTGGCGCGCTGCGCATATTGGTCGGTAAGCGTGCTGGACAGCATTCTTATCGTCAGCAGGATATAAATGAGCTGTTGGTTACGTACGCCCAGTCGCACGGGCACGTGGTACGCCTCAAAGGGGGAGATCCCTTTGTTTTCGGCCGGGGCGGGGAGGAGGTCGCGCATGCCGCGGCGCACGGCATTGCGGTAACGGTGGTTCCAGGCATATCTAGCGCTATAGGTGTGGCAGGGCTGCAAGGCATTCCGGTGACGCATCGGGGCGTGAGCGAGAGTTTTTGGGTGATTGCTGGGTCGACATCATCGGGAGCACTCTCGCAAGACATCCGGCAAGCCGCCCGGACGAACGCCACGGTGGTCGTATTGATGGGCCTGGCTAAGCTCGCGGAAATCGTTTCGATTTTTCGCGATGAAGGAAAAGCGCATCTCCCTGTCGCTGTAATCCAGAATGGCTCGCTTCCGGACGAAAAGATCGCTTTGGGCACTATCGCCACGATCGTCGACCAGGTGCAGCGCGAAGGCATTGGGGCGCCGGCAGTAATCGTCATGGGTGAGGTCGTGGCTCAACATCGCCAGTTTGAAGCAATGGGCGTAAATGCGCTGGCCGTATGATGAATCAACAGGTGGGCAACCCGTTATTTCCAGTATATTTGCAGCTCAACAGCCTGCACACGCTGGTCGTTGGCGGCGGAAACGTGGCGCTGGAAAAGCTGGTGGCCATACTAGGAAACAGTGCGCAAGCGCCTATTACGCTGGTGGCCAGTAAGGTGTCGGATGCGGTTTGGGATTTCGTGCGGAAATTTCCGACGGTTTCCGTCGAAGAGCGTGGCTTTGAGGCCAGCGACTTGGATGACAAGGACGTGGTGCTGGTGGCCTCAAACAACGATCGGCTCAACGAATGGATACGCGCCGAAGCGCGCAAAAGGCATGTTCTGATCAACGTGGCGGACAAACCCGCAATTTGTGATTTTTATTTGGGTTCGGTCGTGAAGAAGGGGAATTTAAAGATCGGCATCTCCACCAACGGCATGTCGCCGACCATCGCCAAGCGGCTCAAGGAACTCCTGCAGGAGGCGCTACCCGACGAACTCGACGAAACGCTAGCGTACATGAACCAGTTGCGGGAGCGGCTGAAGGGTGATTTCGCCGAAAAGGTGCGTGTGCTCAACGCCCACACGGCATCGCTGTTGGCTAGTAAAAATGAACAGGAATGACTGACTTCGTTAACGAGGTATCTGCAGGCATTGCAGGGAAAGAGCCCGGTGAAGCGCTAGGGATATTGGCGCGCCGCTTTCCAGGACGGATTGCTTTCTCGACGAGTTTTGGCGTCGAAGACCAAATTGTTTCGCATTACATCTTCAAAAGCCGGCTGCCTATACGGGTGTTTACCCTTGATACCGGACGCTTGTTCAAGGAGACGTATTATACGTGGAGTCGTACGGTCGATATCTACAAGCAAGAAATTGACGCGTATTTTCCGAATACGGAAGCCGTACAGCAGTTGCTCCGGACAAAAGGTCCGTCGAGTTTCTACGATTCCGTCGACAATCGCAAGGAATGCTGCTTTATCCGCAAGATTGAACCGCTGAAGCGCGCATTAGCCGATGTCGATTGCTGGATTACGGGCATCCGGTCCGAACAGTCGGACAACCGCTCCAACATGGCGCAAGTGGAGTGGGACGGTGGCAACGGACTGATCAAGGTGCACCCAATCTACGATTGGTCCCTCGATGCCGTTTGGGAGTTCGTCCGCAACCACAACATTCCCTACAACCCCTTGCACGACAAGGGCTTTTCCAGTATAGGATGCGAGCCCTGCACGCGTGCGGTGCGTCCTGGCGACGACTTTCGTGCCGGGCGCTGGTGGTGGGAAGACAAAAGCAAGAAAGAGTGTGGCTTACACGCCTCTTGACGAAGAGATTGTCACATTAGTAAAATCAATAAATACAGAAAAGAAGAATGGACTACCTGGATCAATTAGAAGCAGAAGCCATATACATACTCAGGGAGGTAGCGGGGCAGTTTGAGAGGCCCGCGCTGTTGTTCTCGGGTGGGAAGGATTCGATCACGCTTGTCCATTTGGCCGAAAAGGCGTTTAGGCCGGGCCGCTTTCCCTTTCCCTTGGTACACATCGATACGGGGCACAATTTTCCCGAAACCATCG
>CAYRGQ010000002.1:0-255881 GCA_964423925.1 uncultured Sphingobacteriaceae bacterium
CTATTCGCCTATTCGCCTATTCGCCTATTCGCCTATTCGCCTATTCGCCTATTCGTTGATTCGTTGATTTGCCGCTTGCGCAAGTTTCGGGGTAAGGGCCTTTGGCAGGCGTAACTTGTGCCCGGGATATGGATGGCGTTGTCTTGCCTCGAAATAACGAAGACGTAAATTATCCACACAGCACGTCACTTCGAACGGAGTGCAACGATGTGAGAAGCCTAACCGCATGCTGACAGCCGTGCTGGCCAACCCTTGAAACCCGTGGCTGCTTAAGGCACAAACACCTCGACAACATGGTTAAAGGGGCGCAGCTCAGTATGAACCACCTCACCTGAGGTATTGGTTACCGGAAACACATGGTAAGGCTCCATTCTGACGCGAAATCCCTCATCTTGGGGCAGTACATCGATTAGCAGGTGTCCGTAATGTTTACCCCCATCTATCAGCTGCTTCCCGTCCCAATGCTCTAAGGCATGCCGGTGGGCAATCCATTGGCTGTATTCGTTATGGCGCCGCGGGTCTTTGTCGTCGCCCGGAATACCGAAGCCGTCTCCGGCAATACCCACATCCCAGAAATGCACCCCATCAACCACGGAGTGTTCCAACGACTCGTTATGCCCGCAAATAACAGCTACCACGCCATACTGGCTGAATAGCGGCGTATACTGGCGCATAGGCACACCGGCCTGTCCGGAGCTGCCCTCCATACTCACCGGCAGGATATGCCCGCCGCTGGAATAGGGAACGTGGTGGAACTGCACAAAAATCACCTGTCCGGCCGCCCGTGCTTCACGAAGCTGCCGCTCTGCCCAGCGCCATTGCTCCGAACCGGGATTGATGTCTGGAAGATCGTCTCCGGGATAGTCCGCCGCATTGATATTGATGTTGGTATCGTTATCCGAGTCATCGGGCAGGCCGTTGGACGAATCCAGTGTCAAAATGGTAACCGGGCCGTAGTCCACTCGGTAGTAGGTATCTTGATACCGTGCACTCTGATTGTCGGGCATGGGAAAATAGGCTTTGTACTTTGCGCGCGACCGCCTTATGGCATCTGGTTGGTAGCCGCCGTTTCGGGCGCCAAAATTCTCCCAGTTCCCGATCGCGGGCAAGAGCGGTACGCTGCCCAACACGTTGTCGTAAGCCCCGGACATGTGCCGGAAAAACTCGTCCCACGCACGTTGGTATGCCCCACCCTGTACAATATCCCCGGCGAGCAAGATAAATGCAGGGTCTTGTGCGCGAATCGCTTTCAGATTATCGATGAAGCCCCGGGTTTCGGTCAGCAAGTAGGTATCCCTCCCCTCGGGCCGCCCCGTGCTGCTGGGGTGTTGGGGGCCGGGCGCCCAGTTTCGATGGGTAATACGTCCTTCCGGATCAGTTTCGCTATCGGCAATAGCCACAAAGCGCAGGGACTGCCGCGTGCCGGGAGCTGGGGGTGTAACCAAGGAGTCGCGGTAAACCCCATCGGACTGTACCACTTGGTATTGGTAGTGGGTGCGTGCGGGCAAACGCTGTAAACTGACCGTGTGTTTCCAGTTGGGGCCACGGAACATATCCGGAAAATCGGCTCGCTCGGATTCTTCCAAGTCAGAATAATTCAACTCGTGGGCATAGCCAGGCGAGCTTTGGAACTTTAAGGTATCCTGCCCGCCGGTTTCCCAGAGCCATATCTCGCCGGGCTCGGAGGCTTCGGTGAACCAGTTGAGCCGCAAGCCTCCATTTTGATCAGCCGGCAACAGGTATGGCGTGACACGGAATGCTTGCTTCGGCGGATTTAGCCGTACCTCGGCCACTGCAGGCAGGTGATCGGAATAGGTATAGGCAGGCACGGAAGCACCTAGCACCTCGAATGCACCGTCGACAAGGATGTAGTCGATCTTTCGGTTGGGCGAGTCTGTCGGGAACGTAAATGCATCGGGCGTGTCTGTATCGGTCAGTTGGAGTCCTTCGAGGAGCTCGGCAATTTCAAGCGCATGGGGCTGCGCATTGAGATCTCCCATCAAAATAAGGGGGTAGGCGCTATTTTTCAACCGCTGGATCATCAGTTGGCTCTGCCGAAGCCGCGAGGGCTGCGCCCGGTAATCCATGTGGACGTTGACCACGTTAATGGTATCCCGATCGGATACGGCCAAGGTAGCCACCATCAGTACAACCGATGCATCGGGATTATCGGATTGTACGGGAAGCCGCGAGGCTGCCACATCGACGATAGGAAATGCCGACAGGATGGCCAGTCCGTAAGCGCCACCCTGAAAGGCGAAATGCCGTTCGAAAGCGTGGTGCATCCCGGTGATTTGGCCCAGGTATGCCGCTTGGTCAATACCTCCCGACCGGGTGCAAACGCTATCCACTTCCTGCAGACCGACGACTGCGGCACCAGACTGCCGGATAAAATCGGCAATCTCCCTTAACCGATCCTGGTTGCTGGCATCCGTACCGTGGTGTATGTTGTAGGACATCACTTGGAATGCCGGTGGTTCTTGCCCGCGGGCGGATATGGCATGGAACAAAAAAAGCCCTAAGGCAAGCGCTGTGCTTGCCATAGGGTATAGTATCTTAAAAAAACGCAGCATAATAAGTTTTTAGTCCCAGCCGGGGTTTTGTTGCAAGTTATTATTTAAGACGATATCAGCGTTCGATATGGGCCTAAAATACTTCTTCTCGTCAAAAACACGGTTCTCGTCATCCCGCCACGTGATATGGCCCTTGTCGCCCTCGGACAACCTGGAAGCATTGCCATCGACTAGGTAATAGACCACGCCCGGTACTACGTTAGTGGTGGGCGCTTTGTCGACAAAAGCGACATCAGGCGTACCGTTGCCGTCCAAGTCCATCAGGATGTTCTTGCCAGGCACGTAAATACCCTTCCACTGCATTTCCAGCAGATGTCCTTTGCGCCAGCGCAGCAGGTCAGCGTAACGCAATCCTTCGTAAACGAGTTCGATACCTCGTTCGCGCCTTACCTCCAGCAAGTACGGGTCTGAAATCTCGGGGAAATACACTTCCTGCAGGTAATTGTCTGCCTGTGTAGGCGCAGCCGGGTTTACTCCTGCCCTATTCCGTAACACGGCAATGGTTTGGCCCCAGATGTTAGCATCCATCTCGCCGAGCTCGGTTATGGCTTCCGCGTAGTTAAGCAGTACTTCCGCGTAACGAATAAGGGTAATGGAATTGTAGGACTCTGCGGTTCCGTCTAGTCGCCGGTCGTCCAAGCTGAACTTATGGATGTGGTAACCCGTAAACGTATAGCCGAAATTAGCGGGTGCTGGCGATCCATCACTCCGCTTGTACCCCAAGGTGCGGATGGTCTGGGATAGGCGATGGTCGCGGCCGGCCACTTCCCTGACGAACTGGATGGTATCGTATCCGGCCACATCGGTAAAGCGGGACCCATCGGTACGCAGATAAGTATTAACGAACTGCTTATTGAGTCCCCACCGCGACCCAAAGGTTGCGCTGTTGAACCGCCAGGTTACATCATGCCATTTGCGGAGGGCGTTGTTATATACAATGGCCCATAGAATCTCTTCGGACACCGGATTTTCACTGGTAAACAGCCTGCGATAATCCGTATCAGGATTGCCTGTGCTGTATATGCGGTACTGCCCGGCATCTATCACTTCCTTAGCGGCATTGGCCGCTTCGCGCAGCCACTGCTCCGAGGTGGCGGCCAAGCCCAAGTCGGGGTGGTACTTCCTGAATGTCCCCTCGAAGAGCGCCACGCGTGATTTGAATGCCTGAGCCACTTGCCGGGTGACGGTCGATGAGGTTTGGTCTTTCGTATCACGGATGTTTTGGACGGCGAAGTTTAGGTCGGCCAAAACCGAATCCATCACCAATGCGCGGGAGTCGCGTGCTTTGTACAGATTCTCGTCATCTACGCCCAGCACGCCAGCGTACCACGGCACGTCGCCATACGTTTTGACCTTGTCGAAATAAAAATAGGCTCGGAAGAACCGGGCAATGCCCTCGTAATGGTTCCGCACTTCCTGGTCAATCACCGGATTATTGAAGTTAGCCAAAAAGTAATTGATGTTCCGCAAGTTCGTCCAATTCCAACTTCCTTCGTTGATAGACGAATAGGAACCGGCAATAAACTGGGGAGAGCTGGTTTTGGAGGTGTAGTCACCCATCCCGTCTTCGCTCACTACGGTTAAGCCCGATGGCAACATCCGCTGGTAAAAAGAAGCGGTGTAGAGGCCCAGGTCCCGCTCGTTGTTAAAAAACGTATTGGGCACCAAGGAGTCAATGGGCTCTTTATCTAAAAAACTCTCGCTGCATGAAGCCAGGAACAACAGCAATAGAGCCATCCATCCGAAGCGTCTCATATTCAATATTTTCATTTTCTATTTCGATTTTAGAATGTTACGTTCAATCCTATGGTTGTCGTTTTGAGCATCGGGTAAGCATAACCCTGACCACCGCTGTTAATTAAGTCGCCCACCGAGTTTTCGATCACTTCGGGGTCGACGCTTTTGGTATGCTTGAACAATCCGGAAAGGGTGAACACATTTTGCGCCGTGACGAATACGTTAACGC
This sequence comes from uncultured Sphingobacteriaceae bacterium, assembly GCA_964423925.1. Lineage (GTDB taxonomy): Bacteria > Bacteroidota > Bacteroidia > Sphingobacteriales > Sphingobacteriaceae > CAYRGQ01. The sequence goes on from CAYRGQ010000002.1 coordinate 4,540, forward strand.
GCGATATACTGTATTTGCTCAACCAGCTGTTGGGTAAACTGTAGTCTACCGTCAGGTTTTTCAGCCTGAAGTAGCTGGCATCCTGGAGGTACCTGGTTTGCGGGGCACCTAAGGTGCGGGAAGCATTCAATGCGATGTAGCCATTTAGCCGCGGCCAATATCCGTCGACGTTTTCTTCCGTCCAGATGTCTTCCATCATCATTTTAGGCTGGAAACCATACGGTCTATTATACAGTCCCCAGAACATGCCTGCATCACCGGCGAAATACCAGTCGCGTTTACCGATTCCTTGGAAAAACGCGGAGACGCCGATTCCGTTCCACCGGCCATTAAGCGTGAACCCGAACTGGTAACGAGGCGAATTATTACCGATGACCCTCCTATCGCCCGGATTGTATAAGGTATTGTCGCCTGCATTGATGACGCCGTCGCCGTTTAGGTCGGCAAATTTGATATCACCAGGAAACCACTGCCTATTATTGGAGTTTTGCAGAAAGTTCTGGTCTGCATGGGCTTCAATTTCCTCAAATGACTGGAATAAACCCATCGTTTCGTAGCCCCATATTTCGCCTACTTGATGCCCTACATAATAGGTTGCGGACAGGTTTCCATTGGGGTTGTTGAATTTGGTAATCTCAGACTTACTGTCCCATAATGAACCGTTGAATCCGTATTCAAAGGGCTTTCCGAAAAGGGTCTTAGATTCCCGCCAAGATAACGTCGCTTCCCATCCTTTGGTCGTCAGGTCGGCATAATTGCCAAAAGGCACAGTAGCTCCAAACACGTTGGGCAGTGGCTGGCCTACCGTAAACATGTCCTGGGTTTGGCGATCGTACCAATCGAAGGTCAGGCCCAAGCGATTCCGGAATGCGCTGAAGTCGAGTCCGAAGTTCAACGTCGTGGATTTTTCCCAAGTGAGGCCGTCGGGTATCACGCCCGGCATTTGCGTATAGTTAGGGTGGATGCCATTGAGGATAACACCGCCGCGCTGAACGCTCATCTGCTCTAAATAGCGGTATGGCGCAACATTTCCATTGCCCAGGGAACCGTATGAGCCTCTGATTTTCAGCTCTCCGAGCCAGCCTTTACTCCAGTCCATGAAAGATTCCGCTCCGAGGCGCCAACCCGCGGACACGGAAGGAAAGAACCCAAACCGCTGGCTCGGCGGGAACTTGGACGACCCGTCGTAACGGCCGTTAAACTCCAACAGGTAACGATCGTCGTAGGCGTAGTTGACGCGATAAAACAAACCCATGTAAGCCCATTCGTTGCCGCCTCCGCTAATCGTGTAGTTCAACCCGTCCATCAGGTTGAAATCGGGCTTGCTCTCAATGAGGATTCCATCGCGGCTAGCATTGAACATGGTGTAAGACGACGATTCCACGTTGTAACCCAATAGCCCCTTGACATCGTGTTTATCGTTGAAGAGTTGGCTGTAATCTATCGTGACGTTGCTCGCTATGTAATCGCGCTCATTTGTAAACTGCTGCAGCAGACTTCGTCCGAGCCGGGCGGAATGCCCAGGGGCATTGCTGTAGTTGACGAAGTTGTTGACCCTGCGCTCGTGGCCGTTGTCTTTGGAATAGGTGAAATCCGCTTTGAGGGTGAGGCGATCGTCCCACGGCCGTACGATAGCTCCCACGGTATTCCGCACGTAAGATGTGCCTTGTACCGACCGGTTGTTGCCGTCGATAAACGCCCCTAAGCCGGCATTAACGCCTGTCTGCGAAAATGTACCGTCGGGATTGTATAACGTGGCCATGGGGAAGGCCAGTACGTCGAACATTCGCCAAATGGTATTGTTGTCGCGGTCTGCCAACATGGGAATGGAATAGGTATGGTTGGAATACTCGAAGTTGTTTTCGACTGTCAGCCATGGCGCTACCCGCACGTCGCCTTTCGCTCTCAGGTTATAGCGGTTAAACTGGTCGGGATTATAATTGAATATGCCGTCCTGGTAGTAATACCGTCCCGAGAGGTAGTAGTTGACGATATCGGTACCGCCGGATATGCTTAATGACTGCTCCGTAGAGGGAATTTGATCCGCATAGAGCAGACCGAACCAATCTTCATTGCCAAAATACTCGTAACGGCTCAAGGCTTCGTTATATTCTACTTTAGGCAAGGACGGATCGGCATCCCGTCGGCCCAGTTCCTCCAAGTATTCTAACGAAAACGGGAAAATGCTATTGACAGAGATGGCCCGCGAGTTGTAATCATACCAAGCCGAAAACGCCTCGTCAAAGTTCTTAGCCCATTGATATCCATTTGTTACCAAATCCGGCGCTACCGTTCTTCTGTTTATCGAATAATTGGAGTTAAAATCTATTCGGGTTCGCCCTTTTTCGGCTGATTTGGTGGTAATCAGCACCACCCCAAATGCTGCCCGCGACCCGTAGACTGCCGCGGAGGAAGCGTCTTTCAGAACGGACACGCTTTCGACGTCGTTGGGGTTTATCAGGTTTGGATCACCTTCGACGCCATCAATCAATATTAACGCACTGCCTCCCGCGCCAATGGAAGTCATCCCGCGGACGTTATAGTTAGCTCCTCGTATGGGGCTACCGTCCGTTATCCTCAGGTTGAGGTTGGGTATGGTTCCTTGCAGGAGCCGGGTCAGGTTTGGCGCAGGGCGATTCTCAATTTCCTTCGACGTGATTTGCCCGACCGCACCGGTTAGGTTTTCCTTCTTCTGGACGCCATATCCCACGACCACCACTTCGGTCAGCAGACCTGATTGGTCGACCAGCTGGAAATTCACGGCCGTGGCGACGCCAGCCCGTACAACAACGCCCGGCTGCTGTTGCAGGGCGTAGGAAATATAACTGACTTCGACGGTATATGTACCTGGCGCCACCGGTATTGTATAATTGCCTTGATCATCAGACGCCACCGTCCGGCTTAATTCCACGATCTTAACCGACGCACCCGAAAGGGGGTGGCCGTTAGTATCCGTAATCCTGCCTGTTATGCTTCCGCTGGCTTGTTGTTGAATGCCACCCTTAGCAACGCCGGCCAATAAATCGGTGCTGCTACCTGCACCGAGTATAATTAAAATATAATATATGCAGAGTTGCTTTCGCAATTGCAAGGTTTTTAGCTTCATTGTTTTTAGACTTGAATCGTAGTTTTTTGTTTGTCGTAAAACGAACGCGGGAAGATGCCCAGTCGATTTGGACACGCTTCACGAGTTCGTGGATATTGCTCAGTAGCTATGTGTTTTTTTAATAAACCTCACCTCCCCTCTCTTTTAAATTATCACTTCAAAACCCCGTTCTTATTTGTTTGGCAATTTTAGCAGTCCTAGTTTACGACTGTGTTAACTCATTCTTAAATATGAGGCCTGCGCAGGAGCTTTATTGAGTCGGAGATTTGTTGAGTCGGTGAGTCAAGGAGTCGTAAGTCGTTTAGTCGACCATTAATTTTCCCGTTCCCGCCTTGCGGGACCGCGCGGTAGCAGCGGCTGAGATATCTAAAAACGTGCGTTATCCAAGTTGGTGTCATCCCGACGACAGGAGGTATCTCCCGTGAGGAGGGATCTTTCACTTTGCTTTGCGCCGTTCAAGATGACAAGGTGTTTGGCTTGTTTATGATCCGTGGATTGCTGTTGAATCGTTGATTCGCTTATTTGCAGATTCGCGCATTCGCAGATTCGCTTATTCGTTGATACGATTATTCGTTGATTTGCCTATTCGTTGATTTGCTTTGTTTGGAAGTTATAGGATAGGAAAAACGTGGGACGCGTGACACTCTACTTAACGCTTGCGCCAAGGGTGCTGAAACTGTAAAAGAAATTCCATAAAAAAAGGCCGCCTCCTATTAATGAGACAGCCTTTTCTTTTTGATTGGAAATGATAGTTATTGTACTTCCGCCGCGCTTCCAAAGCGCGTATTGGTGTTGAGGTTTCCGAAGAAAATGGCGTTGGTGAGCAGGCGGCCCGGCGCGAGCCAGTAGCCCCTGAACGTCGGGGATTCCCCAAAGATCACGACGTTGCCGCGGCCGCGGTTGGTCGACGTTACCACAACGTTTCCGTTTATGGCATCCAGGGTTTCGGTGGTCGCGTATCCATTGATGAGTTCGTTAGATACGACTTTCAGCACCACATTGCCAGGGATGGAGTCCGTTAAGCCTTCCGTACTGTTTCTCATCGTATAAAACTCCTTGTTGGTAAATCCATAAGCTAGCGGATGATTAAGGTTTAGTTCACCACGTACGACCACGCCGTACACGCGCGTTCTGCCTCCCTGGCTACCACGGCGCGGTGCTGCACTTGCAGCGTGTTCAGCGTCATTGCGCGGTCCGGCGGGCTGCGGCATCGTCAACGTGGCTGTCCACGAGGCCGATCCCGGCAAGGCTACCAAGGTGCCCCCGTTATCCACCCAGTCACTTAGTCGCTCACCCAGTGCTTCGGTTAGTTGCCCACCGTTCAGGATGATGGTCGTGTAGCGCGACAGGTCGGTGCGCAACGCGGTTTCGGGGGCAATTTTCACCAAAGGGATGTCGTGCGTATTGCCCAGCAATGCCCATACTTCGCCCAGAGAGGTCCAATTGCCGCCGGTGATGATGGCAACCTCGGGCTTTTTTAACACCCGGACGTTGTTGCTGCCTAGGTCGATACCGGCCACGCTAAAGCCGTCGGAAATGGCGTGGAACGTAATGTTGGCTAGCTGGCTGGCCTCCTGCAACAAGGCATACAGCTCCTCATGCGAAATGCTTTGGTACGCTACGGGAATCACAATCGCGCCCGGCGAGAAGGCATGCTCCCCTTGCGTGGTCTTGCTGGTGAAGGAGCGTTGGGCGACGCGCGTTTGCACGCCATTGCGCTGCAGGAAATAGAGCGCTTTGGGCGCGAGGTAGTCGTGATAGTCAAAGGCGTATGCTAGGTTCGAACGTCCCTGTACTGCTCCCTTGATCTCTGGTACTTGGGTCACGCGTGCGCCGGTTCGCACTGGCGCTTTTGTCTTTGCAAAGGACACGCCGAAGCCGTGTACCGTACTCCACCCTGATACGTCGTAAAACGTGGTGTTTTCGTCGAAATTGTTGGTTTCATTCTCCTCAAAGATGGACTGCAAGATGCGGAATTGTGCCTGCTGCAGGGACACCACGTAAGCGGTGCCAGGCTCAAACTCCTTGCCGTCTTGGGTAAAGGCGTCATCCAGTTCGTACACCTCAACCTGATGGCGCAGCAAATGCTGGATAAATAGGCTATTTAGGCTTTTGTCGGTTTTGCTTCCAAATACGATGTGCGTATAGGGCAGTTGTTTGGCCTGCTCGATAGCGCTTCGGAAAAACTCCCGTTGGTAATTGAGGAAGGTTTCTTTATCGTCCGTTGCGGCACGGAATCCCGCAATGCTAATGAGGAAATTGTCGCGTACGTTTTGGGAGAACGTCCGCACGCCTGCGGCCGTTTCGATGGCGACGCCCGAGGTGGAGCCGACTTCAAGCGTGGTACCTACGCCGCCCTGGTAATCGGGGTAGGTCGATCCATAGATTGGCGATAGATTGGTGAAGCTTTCCTTCGTGTAATATAGGGACCCCACTTCGTTGAGCGCTGCGGCGAAGTGCTTCGCAAGGATTTCATTCAGCACCTCGTAATTGCTTTGGGGCAGGATGCTGTTCCAGGTTGATGGTGGCGAGGGTTCGAAATAGTAGGTGCTGCCGCTGCCCATCTCGTGAAAATCGAGGTAGACGTTGGGGTACCACTGGTGGTAGAATGCTACACGGTTTTGGCTCTCGATTTGGCTGAGCGGAAGCCAATCGCGGTTCAGGTCATTCCAGAAATGGTTGCCGCGATGTGGGGTATGGCCGGCGCTGTGCCCAAGATCTGCCGGGTCGGCAATGGCTGGGCCGGCATGGAAACTGTTGATGTGGTTGACTGCGCGTTCCCGGCCGTCCGGATTTTGGGCCGGTTCAATCAAGACCACGGATTCGTCCAGACGCTGTACGATATCCGGATTTTCAGACGCCACCAGAAAGTAGGCCGCCAACACAGCGGCGTCAGTTCCGGAGATTTCCCCACCATGCACATTGTAGGCCAACTCCACGATTACTTTCTGGTTGGCGATGTCCGCGGAGGCGTTGGGGTCAACCCATCGGAGGTGCTCTTGCCTGATTTGTTCCAAATTGCCCTGGTTAGACGGCGAGGTAACGAACAATTTAACCTGCTCGCGATTTTGCCAGGATTTGCCGAATACCTGTAGGGATGCACGATCCGATACGTCGGCCAGCAGTTTGAAATATTCGACCACCTTGTCATAGCGAACCAGTGAGTGCCCGATAGGGAAGCCGAAGAATGCTTCTGGCGTCGGGATGTTCGGGTTTAGCGGGCCATGGGCACCGAAGTAGTAATCGTCCTTCGCCTGGGCCGAAAAGGCCAGAAAGACGAATAATAACATAAGGAAGCGTGTTGTTTTCATGATTGGGTTATTGCTTAATGTTAATAGCCAGGGTTGTTGTCGTCTTGCAGGTCCGGATCGGCAAGTACGTCCGCCTGCGGAATGGGAAATAGCCAAAAATTGGCATTGACGCCGAGTACGTTCTCCGCCTGCTCGGTGCGCACCAAGTCATACCAGCGGTCGGCTTCAAAGGCGAATTCGACGCGGCGTTCCTCCCAAATGGCTCGGGTAAGGACGATTGGACTGACTGGGCCGTCGGGGTAACGGGCGACGTTCGCCCGGCTGCGGATGGCATTCAAATCCGCAATGGCGCCGGTGATGTCGGGATTGACTTTCCGCGCACGCGCCTCCGCCCGGATGAGGTACAAGTCAGCGAGGCGGAGTACGTATGAAGAGTTGATATTGGGCGACGTAGTATGATACAGGTTAACGTAGGTGTCCGTTCCCCGCGAGGCCAATAACGCATGTCGATCCCCTCCTATTTCGGGATCTGTAAGTAGCGTGATGATTTCGTTGGTGGGACGGTATTCGTACGAGCCGCGGGGCGTACCCGAGGCGGGGAGCCAAGGGCTCGCCGACACGCCTGTATTGTTGGTGGTGGCGGATACTTCGAACACCGATTCGCGGCTTAGGAAGGGCGGCTGGAAAAACGTCGAATACGGCTCAACCAGTGCGTACTTGCTGTTTTCAATTACGGCCGTAGCCTCTTCCTCCGCCCCATCAAATTGCTGCGTATACAGCAACACCTTAGCCCGAAGCGCCCGTACGACCGCGCGCTGCACGCGGTTGCGCGTGTGTGCGTCGTCTGCCGGCAGCAACTGTTCGGCCTTTTGCAAGTCGGCCAACACTTGCTCGTAGGTCTGCTCCTGGCTGCTTCGCTTGATGTTGCCGAGGGTAGCCAGGTCTGTCGTGGGCTGCAGTTGTAGCTGTACCCCACCCCAGCTGCGGGCTAGGTTAAAGTAGGCATAGGCACGCACGAAGTGCGCCTCGCCCACCAGCTTGTTCTGCTCGCCTGGTGCGAATGCGTCGTCCGTCACCTTCGGTATTTCGGCAATCGCCCAGTTGGCCACGTTAATCAGCGTATAGTTAGCCCGGTAGGCAGCTACGATCGCCGAATTGGTCACCGTAAAGGCGTTCGCGTCCAACTCGATATTTTGGCTTTGGCTGCCGCCGAACAAAATATTATCGGCGGGGATGACGCCCAAGATAATCGCTGATCCATTGGCATAGTTTTTCAGATCGGTATACGCGGCATTGATCAATGCCCGCGACGTTTTTGCGTCGTAGACCGCATTGTCAGCGAGCAACGCGTTCGTCGGTTTAAGATCGAGGAAGGATTCGCATCCCGAAAAGCCGGTCAGGATGGCGGCGGTCAACAGTGGCGCGATGATGTATTTGCGTAATGTCTTCATGTCTCTATCGATTACAGGGTAAGGTTAAGGATAAACTCAAACGTACGAGGCTGCGGCACTGTCGCCCAGTCATATCCCGCCGTATTTTGATTTGAGCTCTGGGCGCTCACTTCGGGATCTAGGCCACCGTAAGACGTTAGGGTCCATAGGTTGGTGCCGGATATCGTTGCCTTGAGGCGGTTGATGCCCAGTTTGTTGGCAAATGAGGTGGGCACGGTATAGCTGAGCGCCACATTACGTAGCCGTAGGAAAGATGCGTCGTCCAAATAGCGTGAGCTGAGACCCGCGACCTGGCCGCTGTAATTGTTGGCCGGCGCATTGTTTTGTTCCGGATTGCCGGTAAAGCGCGTGGGCTTGGGGATGTCCGTCACGTCGCCGGGTTTCTGCCAACGCTCCAGCTGCCGAGGGTCGAATCCGATGCCGTTTTGCACGCCGCCGTGCACCAGAAAGAAGTTGTGCATGTTGAGCACGTCATTCCCTTGGGTAAAATAGAAGAATACGTTTAAGTCAAAGTCTTTGTAGGATACGGCGTTGGTAATGCCCCCCACAAAGTCCGGCTGTACACTTCCGACGATTTGGCGGTCGGCGTAGGTGATGATGCCGTCTCCATCCACGTCTTCGTACACCGCGTTTCCGGTCTGCGGATCAACGTATAACTGCTTGTATAGAAAAAACGAATTGACGGGGTATCCTTCGCGCAGGATCGACGTACCCCGGTTTGTGGCACCCATGGTTTGTTCTTGGGGTATCCGCTCAATTCGGTTTTGGTTTGTCGAGATGTTGAAATCCGTCGTCCACCTGAATTGGTCGTTGTGAATGTTGATGGACTGTAGGGTGAATTCCAACCCTTTGTTGCTGATCTCGGCGTAGTTGCGTAGCGCAGCCGAATAGCCACTACGGGAGGGAACAGTTACCTGTTGCAAGCCATTCGTGGTGTATTTATGGTAGGCCTCGATGGTAGTGTGCAAGCGGTTATCCAGGAGGGAGAAGTCCAGTCCTACGTTGGTTTGCTGTGTGGTTTCCCAAGTCAAGTTGGGGTTGCCCAAACGTCCGGGCGATAACGCCGGCTGGTCCAGATAGGCCTGGGCGTTGGTAGACCAAACTGCAAGTGCATCGTAGTTGCCGATGCCGTTTTGGTTGCCGGAAAAACCGAAGGAAGCCCGCACGCGCAACGCGTCGAATATGCCCAGATTCTGGACAAAGTCTTCGCGGCCAGCGTTCCAACTAATCCCGCCAGCTGGAAAATAGCCCCACCGAACATTGCGGCCAAAACGGGAAGAACCATCCGCACGGAAGTTGAATTCGATGTTGTACTTGTCGTCAAACGTATAGCCAGCCGTACCAAAGAAGGAAACCAGACGGTTTTCGCTGCGGGAGGAGCCTCCCGAGGTTGTCCCGCCTGACGAGACTTCGCGCAGCACGTCAAAGATATAATCACTACCCGAGGCGTTTACACCCTGTAGTTGCTGTGCGTAAACCGTGTTGCCGAGCAGCGCATTGACCAAGTGCTTGTCGCGTAGGTTTTTTGAGTATGTCAAGGTTTGTTCGGCCGTGTACACCTGAATGTTCGTATTGCTGGCACTTGCGGCCCCATTGTTGGTCAATGCAAAGTCCGAGAAGCTGCGTGAGCTGTTGTTGGTGTAGTCGAAGCTACCGCTCGTACGAAACTTCAGCTCGGGCAATATGGTGTATTCCCCATACAGGTTGACAGTATTGCGCCAGGTGACGTAGCTATTGTCCACGTGCTCGATAAGCCGCAGGTGGTTGTTAAACGTCGCGTGGTTCAGCAAATTGCCTTGCTCGTCATAGACAGGCAGGAACGAGCGCGGGAAGATGGCCGAGTTAATGACACCGCCCGGATTGTTATCGTTGCTGTACACCTTGCTGCGCTCGGTGCGGGCAACGCTATAACTGGTGCCGACCTTCAGCCGCTCCGTGACGTTGTTGTCATAGTTGGCACGGCCCGAAAAACGGCTAAATTCGTTGGGTTTCACTACCGATTCCTGATTGGCATAGCCCAAGGCCAGGTAATGGTTACTATTGGCCGAGCCGCCGGCAAGCGAAAGCTGGTAGTCGGCCGTGCCTGCCGTTTGGAATAGGTCGCTTATGCGGTCGTACGTGGGCAAGTTGGCGATGTTGTTGCGGCTGAAATCGGGCGTGCCGTCGGCCTGGACGAAAGGAAATACGACGTTCCAGTTCGCTGGGCGCTCCCGCTGCAGGTATTCGGCGAGCGACTCGCCATTTTCTTCTGCCGTGTTGGCCCAGGCTTCGTAGAGGAGTTGCCCGGTTTCAGGGCCGGTCGTCACCTCAAACTTGTTGATTGCATTGGAGACGCCTTGCTTTGCACCGACGTTAAAACGCGAGCCTGAGTTCCGCTTGCCGCGCTTGGTAGTGATTACGACTACGCCATTGGATCCTTGCGACCCGTAGATGGCCGTGGCGTTGGCATCTTTGAGCAACGTGATGCTTTCAATGTCTGCGGGGTTAATATCGGCTAGCGGGCTGGATTGCAAATTGCCGCCGAGGCTACCTACAGGCAGGTTGGTGTTTAGGAAAATCCCGTCGACGACGTATAATGGCTCCACACTCCCACCGATGGAATTGTTGCCCCGGATGATGAAGCTGACCCCACCGCCTGGCGAACCCGACGTCGAAGTCACTTGCACGCCTGCGGCCGTACCCTGTAGTAGTTTGATAGGATCCTGGTCGGCCTGCGCCGCCTGTGCCTCGCTGAAGGTTACCGTTGTGATGGCTCCCGCGATGTTCTTGCGCTGTTGGGTCGTGTATCCCGTGATGATCACTTCCTCCAGAAAGCCGGCGTCCGTTTTCAGCGTGACCTGAATGTCCTCCTTGGCGTCGGTCACCACTCGTTGCTGCTGCTCGTAACCGAGTGACGTGAAACGGATGGTAACGGGGAATTGTGAAACGGCGAGCGAGAAGCGTCCTTCCCCGTCCGTGAGCGTTCCGTTGTTTGCGCCCAGTTGATGAATGGAGACCCCGACAACCGGTTGTCCATCAGCGTCGGACAGCACCGTACCTTGAATGGTGCCTTGTGCGAATGACGCGGCCGATGGAATTATCGCCGCAAGGATAAATAGCACTGTGATCTTCTGAGCCGTCAAAAGTGCGGCTCGTATTGCGTTTGGCATAATGTTTTAGTTAAATAAGTTAAAGTAATGCGCCCGCTCGAGGTTGCTCAGAGCCGAGCATGAAAATGCTGTTCGAAGGGGTGGCCCTCCGTTACGTCGCGTATTACGAAGTAAAAACAGGTGTTACATACAGCGGCACATACACATTCGACGCACCGCAGTTGAGATAGGTCGTTGACAGGAAAGCTCGGTAAATTTCGTTACCGATGTAATAGAAGCATCCATCGAATTGTACATAAAGTAGTCGTTGTTGATTTTAAAGCCTACTAAATTGCTAGACATTATTTTTCGACAAATGTAAACGCAATAATTGAGCTTGCCAACCCATAAAACGTGCGTAAATGCGTATGTTTTATGCATACTTTTCAGTTCCCGTATCGATCAAACGACTTCACGGACGCGTAGCAGGCGTTCAAGTGCCATCTTCAGGGTTTCATCCTTCTTCGCAAAACAGATCCGAGCGAGGTTCTGATTTAACTTTTGCTGGTAAAAGGCCGATACGGGGATGGTGGCGATTCCATGGAGCTGCGTCAGTTTAGTGCAAAATTCCAGTTCCGGCAGCGGGCTAATGGCAGAATAGTCGACCAAGAGAAAATAGCTGCCTTCGCATGGCAGTGTGCGAAACGGGGAAGTGGCCAGGGCGTCAACGATGAGGTCTCGCTTATGCTGAAAGAATTCGGGCAAGCCCAGATACGTTTCCCTGCGCTCGAGGTAATCGGCTAGCGCATGCTGCACGGGGGTATTGACGCTGAAGACGTTGAATTGATGAAGCTTTCTGAATTCGGCAGTGAGCGTTTCCGGCGCGAGGCAATAGCCGACTTTCCAGCCAGTGGTGTGGAATAGTTTGCCAAAGGACGCGACAACAAACGTACGGTCGCGGAGTTCCGGCACCTGTGCGGCACTCACATACCGCCGGCCGTCGAATACGATATGTTCGTAAACCTCGTCGCTGATGATGCAGATTGGTGTGTTGTGCACCAGTCGTGCCAATGCGTGCAAGTCATCTGCCATCAGTAGGCGTGCTGAGGGGTTGCTTGGGTTGTTGATAATGATCAACTTGGTCTTTGGCGTGATCATTCGCGCTACCTCTTGCCAATCGATGGCAAAACTGGGGGCCCGTAAGGTAATCCGTCGGCTCACGCCCCCGAAAGCGCGGACAGCGGGTTCGTACGCGTCATATGCAGGATCGAAAATGATGGCCTCGTCCCCATGACACATCACCGCGCCGATGGCGGTGAAAATGGCTTGGGTCGCCCCGGCTGTAATGGTAACCTCGTTTTGCGGATGGTAGTGGCTTTCGTATTGGGTGGCGACTTTCTCACTGATGCGTTCACGCAGGCGACTGACGCCCGGCATGGGCGCGTATTGGTTGTGGCCTTCGCGCATGTATTTACTCACTAGTTCGACCAATTGCGGGTCGCATTCAAAGTCTGGAAAACCTTGAGACAAGTTGATGGCGTTGTGGGCCGCCGCTAATTGGGACATGGTCGAAAAAATCGATTCGCCCACGTCGGGGAGCTTCGATGGCAGTCGCCGCATGGGCTTAGCGGAAGAAGTGCGCTGCGTCAAGGGATAGGGCGTTTAGGAGCTCATTCGTTCGCGCAAGATTTCCCGATAGAAGCGAACGCTCTCTTCCAGCTGGGTAATATAGGCTTCCTTTTCGCGGATAATCCGCAGATACAGATCCTTCACTTGGGTGGTCTGCTGCGTGGTACCGCCATCGCTTCGTGCGATTCCCATCAGGCTCGCCAGATCGGTTTCCAGCACGTCGGCGATATGTTGCAGGCGATCAATGTCGATGCGCGTCGCGCCACTCTCAATATTTTGGTACGTTTTCAGGGCTACGTGCAATGACGACGCCATATCCACCTGCGATAACCCTCGGTCTTTGCGCAGTCGCCTGATTTGGGCAAGAATGGATGGAGTTGCCATGATTGATTGCTAATGCTAAGTGCTAATGCTAAGTGCTACGTTGTGCTTCGTATGACTGCCGTAAGCACGGGCAAATATAGCCTTTTTCCAAATAAGTCTACTAATGTGGTAGATATTTTTTTGGCATCTTGTTTTTCGGAGGTCGCGTTTAGACGCTTGTTGGCTGCGGATACTGATATAAATACGGGTATTGAAAATACCCGCAACGAACTACCTAGTCAAGCTGTGTTAGAGGTAATAAAAATAGGTGCTTGCACCATATTACTCACTTAAAAAAAGACACGCATGTTTTACCACGTTCAAAACCTCATAAATCCGATCGTCGATGACGAACCGGATCCATCGGCAGCCAACGCGCTGCAGGAAGGCCTCGGCGGCCAGTTCGGCGAGATGCGCACGATGATGCAGTTCCTGTTCCAAAGCTTCAATTTCCGCGGAGACGGCATTCCCTATCTTGATTTAATCCAAGGCATTGGGCTAGAAGAGATCAGTCACGTGGAGTTAATTACGAAGACGATTTCACGCCTACTAGACGGTGCGCCCGGTTATACGGGAGGAAAATACGACGTCCCTGGCAAAGGCGGTACGGCCACGATGGACATGGCAAAGGAACAGAAGAATCCGCATCATTTCATCATGGGGGCTCAGGGAGCGTTGCCCGTGGATGCGTCGGGTAATCCGTGGAACGGTTCATGGGTGCATAATCATGGCAACCTTGTCCTGGACCTCATGGACAATCTCGTGTTGGAGTCGACCGGGCGCATCCAGAAATCCCGGATTTACCAAATGTCGACCAACAAAACCCTACGTGCGACGATCTCATTTTTGATTGTGCGGGACGAGGCGCACCAGCTGGCTTTTGCAAAGGCTTTGGAGACCCTGGGTGTCGACTGGGCCAAAGTATTGCCCGTACCCAAGTTCGATTCCACGCAGTATCCGGAAGTGAAAAAGCTGATCGACGCGGGCGTCCATCGCGAGCAGTACACGTTTCGGCTCGACGGCTCGGAGATGGACAAAATCTTCCGTGGCTCGGCTCCAACCAATGACGGAACGGAGCTCGTGACCCTGACGGAGCCTCGCAACTCCTACCCCAACCCCATTGCTCCCGAACGGCCCGAGGAGTTTGCACCCGGGCTGGATCCAGAGTTGCAAGCCATGGCCGATGCACTCGACGAGTTCAAGGAGAAAACGTTGAAAGACATGGAGAAGAAAGCCGGTCCGAATCCGCGAAATAAGAAGAAATAGTTGTTGAGTTAGTTTGATTTTGCTGGTATGGGGCAACGCAATCCGCGTTGCCCTTTTTTGTGTCGGGACTTAACCTGGTGGGGCTAGATGATTTGCGCGTGGGGACGAATCTGCATGCTCACGACATCGCAGCGTAAGGGCGTTGCCAAGCAATAATAAATGGCGACGGCAATATCCTCCGCTTTGAGCATTTCCAACGCCTCGATCTTTTGTTCCTGTCCGTCCCGGGGTTGCATGTCGGTGCCTACGGCTCCCGGTTCGATAAGCGTTATCTTAATGCCTAACCCGTTGACCTCCTTGCGAAGCGACTCCGAAAAGCCCTGCATGCCCGATTTGCTCGCCACGTATACCGAGCTGTTTTTTTCGCGCACGTCGGCACTCATCGAACCAATGTTGACGATGTGGCCTGCACCAACCGTCCGCATGCGGTCTATGGCTTTTCGGCTGCACGCCATTACGCCCAGTAGATTCGTTCGCAAAAGACATTCCCAATCGCTGTATTCGCCTTCGAGGATACTATCAAACGGCAATCCTGCGTTGTTGATCAGGATATCAAGTTGGCCAAATTGTTTGTCTGCCTCTCGGAATAAATTCGTGATCCCGGCCTCTGTCGCGATATCTGCAACCGCGCCGCGAAGTTGCCCACTCCCCCGCCCCGTCCGTTCAAAATCAGTCATCGTGTCCCGAATGGTTTCCTCATGTCGTCCGGCAATCAGCACGTCGTTATCGCGTGCGAGCAGGAGCGCCGCTGCGCGTCCTATACCTGTGGTCCCCCCCCGTAATGACAATGCGTTTGCCCTGTACGGGCTGTAGCAGCTTATCATTTTGTATGGTTTTTAACGCTTCCATAGTCGTTCGTTTTTAGTGTATGTTCTTCATTTTGGTCGACCTTGCTCCATGCGACAAACACCTGCTGTCCGCCGGCGAGCTCAAAGTACGGGATATCGTCCTCGTCGTGTGCCACCATCACCGCGCCTTGACGTTCGGCAGAAATGCGAATGTCGGCCGTGCGGTCTGCCTGCGCTATATCGATGCGTAGCACGTAAAGCCTGTAACGCATACGATTACTGCCCATCACCTGAAACGAAACTTGTCCGTGTCCCGTTTCCCGTGCGGTGACTGGGTAATCCACGAATAGCATGCACGCCCCGTTTGCGATAGCGAAGTAATGCCGGGGTACCACGGCGAACGGGAAACCCGCACCGTAAACCTCCTGCCCGACGGCACCCGCGGGCTCCCAGCCCATGGTGACGTCCTCCAGCGGGGCGAGCAGGTCGCGATCTATCTCGCCGGTCTTCACCTCGTCCGACAGCATGCTTTCAGGCAACTTATTCGGGTAATAATAGGCCATCCGGTGTACGGCGTGACGGATAAACTCCGGTAATAGCACGGATACGGCGGAGGGCACAGGAGCGTCCCCAGCCATCGTTAGGTATTCGTGGAAAGCAGCGAGCACCTCCCCTTCCTCATACACGGCTGTGTATGGTGCATCGCTCAAGGGGAAAAGGCTGAAGAAGTGTGGAAAGTGCTTACCGTTGCCGTAACGGCACTCCCACAGGGCCATGTTTCTAAATAAGCCAGCTAAAAACAGGTAACTTAAATCCAGGAAATGGCTATCATGGGTTATCTGCCATAGACGCATCATGGCTACGGCAGCTAGCGCCGTATTGTTTGCTTGATAGAAAAGGTCAAAGCCGAGGTGCTGGAGTTGCGCCGCTGCTGCTTTTGCCTCTTCCAGGTATGTCCGGTCGCCCGTCAATTCCCACGCTTGGATCATGACGAGCGCGTATAACCCGCCCACGTCTTTTTCGCCTCCGGCCCCCGGCTTTGCCTCTGCTTTGATAGCTTCCAGGGTTTTCATATGGTAGAAAATGGGCCATTCGTAGTTGAAATGACGACCAACCTTAACGGCATAATCGAGCGACCTGCGAAACAACTTGCCTGCCCGCTCATCCCCGGCCCCGGCCAATCGGGACAGGTTGAGCAGTGCGTGATAGAGGTACCACGAGTCCATGACCATGGGGCGCTTTTGTTCCTCGCTTTCATCCAAATCATGCTCGACGGCCAACAGCCACCGCTGTATGGTTCCGATATCCATATTGTAAAAGCCCTCAAGCCCCTCGTCGAGCTCCGCAATGATAGGCATGTCTGTTGATGCCCAACCCGCATATTCGATCATAGGTACCATCACAGCCAGTTGCACCATGCTTTCTGGTGGCGTTTTGTAGTCCGAGGCATACGCGTTTAAGTAAGCATGGCCATCGCGAAAGGACCAGCACCCTTTGTGGTTAGCCAACTGTTCGGCCGAAGCCTTGGCCAAACCGGGGTAGTCGTGATACTTTGTTGGGGGTTGGGGAAGTTGCATGTATACCTGTGCCAACAGCTGCAAAAATTGCTTGGCCAACGGCGCCGGCTGCGTCGGCACCGGGTCGGCTAAGACGACATACGCGTCGCCGATTGTGTATTCTCGGCCCGCGTGCAGTACTTTTTCGCCGGTGGGCGGTAGCGAGAATCCGAGTTCTGGTCCTCGGCCGCCTACGCTGTCACCCAGGTTGGTTTCCGTATCTTCGCAATAGGCATTTAGCGCCGTCAAGTTCTGAAAGTAAAACACCGATGCCCGCAAAGGGTCGCGGATAAACTAAAATGCATTAGCCCGCTGCGTGTGCCTACTTGCGACACGTGAATGTCGGCCAACGTACGCCCAATTCCGCCGTCGGGGTCGATAAGAAGGAGGTCCTTTGGCCAATTAGGAATTGCCAGCTCCCTTTTTGGGGTGAATTGTGTGGTGTATCGAAGCGTGGGCGATTCGCCCGCTGCTTCGTGGGTTACGGTCACCCGGAAGTGCCCAATGATGGAATCCAGCATGTAGCTAGCCGTATGACCATGTGCTTCGTAATCTAATACGACGAAATCGTTCGCCGGCGTGTACGCCACGCGACAGGCTAACGTCCCCCCACCCGCCACTTCGAGGCAGATGACAGCGGAATCGTCCGTAACTAGGAGTTGCACACCGCCCGAAGCAAAGGGCGTTTCGAGGTGCATGGCATCGGTTTTGGCGTTTACGGCAGCGGCCAGTTTGTAGGCGCTAGCGGTAATGGGGTTTGGTATTGCGTTTTCCGTGGGGCTATCAAGGGTCTTGGTCATACGTGAAGATTGTGGTTTGTTTATGCAATCGTACTGATGACAATCCACACGCTTTTTCGTTCGCCTTTTTTTATTTACTCTCTTGTTTTGCCTCGTCCGCGCGTTTGCGGCGTTTGATAATGGCGCGCAACTGGTTGTTCAAAGTGATGAGGTTTCCGACGATCATGGCGTCTTTCATTCCGCTTCTGAATCGGGTGCGCATGATTCGTCGTATGACGCCTGGTTCCACTTCGCCGGTTTCCTTCACTAGGCTAAGCCAACGCAGCGATATTAGCGCCAATATTGCCCCGATCAGAAACAGGAAATTCCATTGATGCAGGGATACGAGCCTCACCACGCGGTCAACCGTGGGCCCGTGCCATTCAAACGTGATGGCGAGGGTTCGGTCAGCAAAATAATCCGCCAAGATACCGCCTACTATCGGGCCTAAGGCCGAAAACGCCGAGGTAATGATGTTGCGGACGGACAAGTAGACAATAGCGTCGGCATTAGGCGCCAGTTTCAGCCCGATGTTGGTAAGGGCGAGGTTGATGCCCGCCGTGGCAGCACCGCTAAATACGTGGATGAGCACAAGTAGCGCTAGGTTCAGATAGTCAGCACGATATAAACCTACAAATACCCAGCCCACGATACAGGCAATATATATAGGCGCGCTGACGGAAATAATGCTCTTGTTGCTGTACCGATCCGATAGTACGCCCCACATGCGCAATGTGGCAATACTGGATAGCTGCCCGATGACGGTGAGGACAATGACGTAGGAAAGTGGCAAACCAAGACCCTGCAGCATGAATACCATGAAGAACGGTGTGGCAATATTCAACGCAAATACCCAAGCCGAATTAAAAACTAGCAGGCGTCGGAAGTTTTCGTTCTTTAGTGGCAACCGAAAGAGTGTGGTTAGCCGTTCGGTCGACAAATAAGACTGAGGTTCGGGCGCCCTTGACAACAAGTAGGAACCAATAAGACCAACAACTCCGCCTGCTATGTAGAATGAGGCGAACGCGGTCAGCTCGTATGCTGGATGTCGCGACCGGATAAAATCCAACAGCAAAGCAAGCAACACGCTTAGCCCCACATTGAGGGTTTGGGTGTAACTGCTTCGTCGCGAAAAATATGTACCCAGAATGCGTTCGGGAATCATGTCCTTCATCCAGGAGTTCCAGCTTAATCCCGAAATTGAGCTAAAAAGGTGGTGGATTAACAGAAAGAAGATGAAGGTGCCGACCGAGGTCGCGTCGTTTAGTAAGATCAAGCCACCTAACACCACCAAAGGAATTCGGCCCAATACAATACCGTACACCGCAATGGCACGTCGGTTTTGGTAGCGCTGGACCAGCATGACCGAAAGGATCTGAAACAAGTTTGCCAACATAGGCAATGCGGCCAGCAATCCGATCTGGATGTTATTGGCACCCAGCAACAAGGCCAAAGCGACCAGGAAGGCACCTCCAGTGAGTGACACCATAGTCTCGGATGCGAGACCATCCCATATCACCATGCGCAGACCACGCTGCACGTCCTGTTCCGTTAGCGGTTCCTGTTGAGGTTTCAATATCATAAAACAACACCTATCCAGCCTAACCTCCACATGCAAGAGGCGGTACCTTGGTATCGTAGCAAGCAATGCTCACTATTCCGCCTGCATGCGTTTAAGCAGTTTTTTCAAATCAATTCCGCGGCCGAGCACCGCCTTGAAAATGTCTCCTTCGGACATCACGCGTTCCAACGCGTTTTCCATAGTAAAATCAGTGATTTCCAGCCCTTTTTTCACCTCTTCCCAGTATAGCGGCATGGATACGGTGGCACCGGGTTTGGGGCGAACCGAATAGGGTGCAGCCAAGGTTGCCGCGGGGCGGTTTTGCAGATAGTCGATGTAAATTTTTCCCTTGCGCCGTTTTGTCATCCGTTCGATGCTGGTAAAGCTAAATTCCGCATCCACTTGGGTGGCCACCCATTTGGCAAACAGCTGAGATTGCTCATACGAGTATTTATTGCCGAAAGGGACATAAATGTGCAAACCAGTCGAGCCCGACGTTTTGCAATAACTCGGCACGTTTGCGTCCTCCAACAGGGCGTGGATGGCTTTCGCTACTTCAATGACTTGGTCAAACGTATTCCCGGTATCCGGATCCAAGTCGAGCAGGCACCACGTGGGGTGGTCTGGCTTCGCGATCGTACTGCTCCACGGGTTTAGTTCGATCGTTCCCAAGTTGGCCATGTACAGTAAGGTCGCCTGGTCATTGCAGAGCATATAGTTTTTAAGCTGGCGTTCCCCTTTGGAACGATACGGATATTTTTCCACCCAATCGGGGGCGGTGTCGGTAACGTCCTTTTGGTAGAAACTTTTGCCTTTTATACCGTCGGGAAAACGGTTGAGTGACTGCGGCCGGTTCTTCAGGTACGGGAGGATGTATTTTGATATGTTGGCGTAGTATTCGACCATATCGCCCTTCGTGTAGCCTACATCCGGCCAATAAACTTTATCTAAATTCGTGAACGTGAGTGATTTTCCGCCTACCTTGCGCACGAGCTTTTTATCATCGCGACCGGCGAACGCCAGCTTGGCATTGCGCTTTGTTTTGTTCGTGTCACCGCGTGCGTCTGCAGACGGCTGCGCGCGCTCTGCCACGACATTTTTGGGGTCCTTATCTTCCCGAATGCCCAAAAAAGCCGGGTGGCGAAATACCCCCTCAGGTGTCACTTCTGTATAGCGGACTTCGCAAACCAATGATGGCCGCAGCCAGACTGCCTCGGCTTTGCCGGCTCCATAATTAAAATGGGAACGCTTGTCGTAAAAGGCTTCCCCGGCAAAGGGGCTGGTTTTGCGTACCAACGGCTTAAAGCGTGCCAACAATTCCTGCTGCTCCTTATCCGAAAAACCTGTGCCTACTTTCCCCACGTATTGGAGTTTATCCGCCTTGTAAACGCCGAGAAGCAAGGAACTGAATGCTTTTGACGTACCCTTGTTGCGGGTGTAACCCCCAATAACGACCTCCTGGCGGCTCTGCAACTTGACTTTCAACCAGTCTTTCGAACGATCGCCCGGGCGGTAGACGCTATCGGAACGTTTAGCAATCATGCCCTCGAGACCTAATTTTTCTGCTGCGTCGAGAAACGCAACGCCTTCGGCTTGTACACTGTATCCGATGCGGATGATCCCCTTGGCCGGCACTATGGATTGCAATACCGACTTGCGATCCGACAAGGGCAGTTTGGTTAAATCCTTGCCTTCGTACCAGAGTAGGTCGAACACGTAATAAGCTAGTTGTCCGTCGCTGGCATCTCGCCAGTTCTGAAGTGCGTTGAAATTCGCCACGCCGTTCTCGTCAATCGCAACTACTTCGCCATCGACTACCGCGCGAATCCCCCATTCCTGAATCGCATCGAAGACAGGCGGGAATTTTTCCGCAAAGGACTTGCCATTACGGGATTCCAACGCCACATAGTCGCCATCCCTGCTGGCTATCGCGCGGTAACCATCCCTCTTGACTTCAAATTCCCAGCTAGCGTCGTCAAACGGCTCGTCCACCAGCGTCGCGAGCATGGGCGATACGGTTTGCGGCCGCTTGGCTGGCTTGGCTCTTGCGACGATGGCTTTGGCGTCACGGGAGCCTGCCTTGTTCGGTTGCGCGGAGGTCTGGTCAAGCTGTTGCTGCACGCTTCCCGTCACGGTTTGCTCCGTTTTTCGCTTTTGTTTTGCTTGGGCTTTCCTTTTGGAAGCTTTTTTTTCCGAACCCGCTATTTCGTCTAGCGTCTTCTTTGACAGTACCGATTTATCCAGCTGCGTTACGTCAGTGTCGCTGGCATGCCGGTCATCGTGCTTGATGAGCAGCCACGCATGCTGCTCATCGGTTTTCATCCGTACCAGCGCGAATTCCCCTTTAAGCTTTTTACCTTTGAGCAAAAGCTTGATTGATCCTGACTTAAGTTGTTTGGCGACAGCTGATTCCAGTGTTTTCTTGTCACCCTTAACCCCAATGGGCTCATAGGTGCCCTGATCCCACACGATGACGGTGCCTGCGCCATAATTCCCCTTGGGGATGATGCCCTCGAAGTCCTTATAGTCGAAGGGATGGTCCTCTACCTCCACCGCTAACCGTTTGTCTTGCGGGTTGAGGGATGGACCCTTGGGAACGGCCCAACTTTTAAGCACGCCACGAAGCTCTAGCCGAAAATCATAATGCAGACGCGAAGCATGGTGTTTTTGCACGACAAAGTGCAAGCTGCTATCGGTTGATTTCCCACCTTTGGGTTCGGGCGTGGTGGATAGCGTACGTTTTTTTTTGTAGGCAGCGAGTGGCATGGGTCGGAAAAATTAAGCGAGACTGGCTTTGAGTTGTTCGAGGAGGTCCGCCGACTGCGTACGAGATTTTTTGAGTTTTCGTACCGTCGGCTGCTTGCCGCGGGCTTTGGCACGTATCAGCTTCAACAGCTCTTTGCTATATTCGTCTTTGTAGTCCCCGACGTTGAAGTCGCCGCCGTGCTGTTTAATTAGTTTCACGGCCATGTCCATCTCTGCCTTGGATACCGTTACCAGCGACACGCCTACATTATCCGCGGGTCGAACCTGTTCGTGGAAACGCAAGCGGTTAAGCAACAGCAAACCTTCATGGGGACGGATAATGGCTAGGTTTTCGGTATTTCGCATCACGAAAGTGGTCAGCGCGGCTTTCTTGGTTTTCATCAGCGCGCGGTACAGGAGCGAGTAAGCTTTCTCCCCGCCCTTTTGCGGGCTGAGGTAGTACGGCGATTCAAAATAGATGCTGTCGATGTCCGCTTCCTTGACAAAGGACTGCAAGTTGATCATCTTGGTTTTTTCAGGACTGGCTTCCTCAAAATCCGAATCTTCCAAGACGATATATCGATCTTTGAGATAGTGGGCTTTGACGATGTCATCCCAGTCCACTTCCTTGCCGGTTCGCTCGTTGACACGCTTATAACGGACCCGGTCTAGCGATTTCCGTTCCAACAGGTCAAAATCAGGTCGGCTTTCTTGCGTAGCACTGTATATTTTGACGGGAATGTTTACAAGCCCAAAACCGATGGCTCCAGTCCAGATTGCCCTCATAGTTTTCGTTTTACATTATTAACACCCATTATGGCGAATCGTTTGCTACTGAAGGTTTCCAGTGGCCCCGGCCAATTCATACCATCGAAGCATAGCCCTGCAATTATTTTAAGGGAATACAGAACAAAGGCGGGGCGGAAACTGTCCCCAAACAGAACGTCCTCCGCAGATCGGCGCATATGCACCGGCACGGCAATATTGTATTCGCATCACTTAAACAGAGGTAACCATGAAAAATTTTGATCCCAACAAGCCCTTGGACCCAGGGGCGGACGAAAACGACAAAGACGCCAAAGAAGAACGAGATCGAAAACTGGATGAGCAGTTGGAAGAAAGTTTTCCTGCCAGCGACCCGCCAGGCTATGTCGAGTCTGAAGACGAGTGAGGGTTGATTCACAAACACCGCTTGCTAGCAAGGCACCAGCCTTCTGGCACAAGCAATAATTATATAGAAGCACGAAAAAAGGAAATGCCTATGAAAGCTATGGATTACCGCGGACCGCGTCGCGTTCGTATCGCGGACAAGCCGTTACCCGAAATTAGACACCCTGAAGATGCCATTGTGCGCGTACTCCGCTCTTGCATCTGCGGATCCGACCTGCACCTGTATCACGGCATGGTGCCAGACACCCGTGTCGGAACCACCTTTGGACATGAGTTTATTGGTGTGGTCGAAGACGTGGGCGCCGCCGTGACGAAAGTTAAGACTGGCGATCGCGTGTTAGTACCTTTTAATATTGCCTGTGGGCGCTGCACGTTTTGCAAAAAAGGGCTTTTTGGAAATTGTCATGAATCCAATCCCATGGCCACGGCCGTGAGTGGTTTTTATGGTTATGCCCACATCGCGGGCGGTTATCACGGTGGACAAGCCGAATATGTCCGCGTGCCATACGCCAACGTAGGCCCCACAATCATCCCAGACGGCATGGATCTAGACGACGCCCTGTTGTTGACCGACGTGTTGCCTACGGGCTACCAAGCCGCAGAGATGGGCGGTATACAGCGTGGGGATACGGTCGTCGTGTTTGGGGCGGGTCCCGTCGGTATCATGGCGGCCAAGTGCGCTTGGCTTTTTGGAGCCGGTCGGGTCATCGTATTCGACCACATTGAGTATCGTTTAGATTTCGTTCGTCAGTATGCGCCGTGCGAGGCGTATAACTTCAAGTCTATCCCGGATCCTGTGTTCTTCATCAAACAGATAACCGATTGGCTCGGCGCCGATGTGTGTATTGACGCTGTGGGTGCGGACGCTAGCGGGGATGCCTTCCATACGGTGACCGGAAAGCGGTTGCTGTTGCAGTCGGGGGCGGCTACTGCATTGCAATGGGCGATTAACGGCGTCAAGAAAGGCGGTATTGTGTCGATTGTCGGCGTCTACGGCCCCACCGGCAATTTGGTGCCCATTGGCAACGTCGTCAATAAAGGGATTACGATTCGGGCCAACCAAGCGTCGGTGCCGCGTTTGCTCCCACGTCTGATTAAACACGTCCAGGACGGCATCCTCAGCCCGAAGGATATTATTACCCACCGGTTTCCGTTGGAGGAGGTCGCGGACGCCTACCGAATTTTCTCGTCAAAATTGGACGGATGCATCAAACCGGTACTTATCCCAAGCTAGAGCACTTTAAATACTGGAAACTATGGAAACAAAACACGCTAAATACGGCACTATAAAGGGATGGGGAATCGATGCGGATCCGGAGAACGACCCCACCTATCCCATCAAACAAGCGCAAGCCGATTCGCCCGCCGAACCGGAATCAGGCGCACGTCCACCTTCCCAAAATCCGCGAGTGGAAGTATTGCGATCGATCGAACGTCCGATACATTCCGCCGTCATGGGCGAGGCGGTGCCACCCGCAGGGCTGAGCGGCCATGTACGTCGGTTTGCCTATCGCCATAGCGAAAACGAGTTCAGTCACTGGATTCCGTTGCTGTTGGCCGACCGCATCAATGTTTGGGAAGGAATTATCGAGGATATCAAGGGTGGCGGGTTTCCCAACATCCTGAAAGAACGGGGCAGTTTGGTCGCTTGGCGCCTAGATCCGCCTTACGTGCGGAGGCGGATTGCGATAATTGGACTCGCCGTGGGGACTTGGCTCGTCTATCGAGCCTTAAAAAAGCGTCGGTAAACATTCATTGATTTTAAAACCAACTTATCATGAGTACAGAACACATTCATGACGGAGCGGAAGCCCGTGAGAAATTGAAAGACTTAGTGGAGGACATCAAGTTCTGCTTCTTTTGCAGCAACTTGTCCTTTCGTCCGTTTGACGCGACGCCCATGACGACGCAAGCCGTGGATCCCGACGGCACGATCTGGTTTATTGCCAGCAAGGACACGTCCACCTACCAAACTATACTTTCCGATCCATCCGTCCAGCTGTTGTATGCCTCGCCGTCAGATGCCAAGTATGTATCCATCTACGGTACGGCTGAGCCTATCTACGATCGGCAGCGTATCGAGGAATATTGGAACACCTTTGTCGAAGGCTGGTTTCAGGAAGGCAAAGACGATCCTCAGGTCATCCTGATTCGGGTCCGCCCCACGGATGCCCATTACTGGGATACCAAGAGCAATAAAATGGTCGCGTACGCGAAAGCCATATTCAGTGCGTTGACGGGCGCGAAGCATGACGAAGGCCGACATGGCGACATCACGCTGTAACACTGCGTAACTACGAGTCAATAAAGAACGCCCGACCAGCTAATGGTCGGGCGTTTATCTGTTAGCGCCGCGTAAGAAGCGGGCTATAGGTATTGCAGCTTCAGGGTAATAATTTGAGGTCCGTCGCCCACCTCCATTTTGAAGTCGTCGAATGCTGGCTTTTTAGGTTTGGAGAATTCGAACCCCGAGAAAGCAAAGCCTTCGCGGGGGATGCGAAGCATATTTTTGTCCATCTTTTCATTGCTATTCTCATCGTCCAGCAGCACGAGCCCGTAGGTTCCGGGCGCGAGTTCCAGGCGAACAGTTAGTGAGTCACCGGCTAATTCGCCTTTTGGGAACTTAAAGCGGGCGGCCGGCTGTTCCTTGTCAAAACCTTGCTGGCTGTCGAATGCCATGATGGCTATCTGGCCCTCTGGACCACGGATTCCTGTGACGATGATCGTCAGGTTCTCTTGTGCCTGAGCCGTCAATGGGGGGCTGGCAAGCAGCAGGCCAGCCCATAGTAGATATAAGTAGAAATGATTGCGTTTCATAGTGTTGTGTGTTTTTGTTTGTCGGTAGGAGAACAGTCGGGTATGGCTGATGGTTCGCCGCTTTACCGCTAATTATCGGAGGGACTGCACCACATTGATGAGCTTGGCCTGCAGTGCAAATCGGATTTCCGGATAGGCTTGTTCGTCGACCCAAACTGACACCGCGATACGGTAACCATCCGCCTCGAATAAACTGATGCCTACGAGGTAGTCGGTGCTGACCAGGACGTCGGCCGCCTCACTCAACGCATTAAGCAAACGTTGCTTAGCTTGTTGAAAATCGATATCATAGCTTACTTTCAGCTCTAAATCGAGCCGCCGTCGACCAGCCTGGCTTAGGTTGATGATTACTTCGTTAGACAGTTTGCTGTTCGGCACGATGACCGTACGGTAGTCAGCCGTTCGGATAACGGTATGAAACAGTCTGATTGAGGTCACCTCTCCTTCTTGCCCCTGGGCCGCCACTTGATCACCGACGCGGAACGGTTTCAGCATCAAGATCAGCACGCCGCTTGCAAAGTTTTGCAGAGTTCCGGATAGCGCCAGGCCCGCCGCCACGCCAAAGGAGCCCACCAGCGCTGCGAAGAGCGTCATTTGAAGCCCCATCACTTGGATAACCAACAGTATCAGCAATATCCGGAGCCCCGTGATGATGAGGTTGGATAGGAACATTTCCAAGGTTGGATCCCAGTCTTTTTGGTCGATCTTTCGCTTAATCCAGACGCCTACGAGGCGGACCAGCCATAAACCAAATATTAGGATGGCGATGCCCAAAAGCACCCGTGGCGCCTGATGCAGAAACCAATCCCCTATGCGTTCTAAGAGGTCGTTGATGTCCATCGGTTTTTAAAAAAATACAGCCCGAGCCAAGGGGTAATCCGCATGGCTAGGGCTGTGATAAACGCAATAATAGCAAACTTAATTATTGATTTTTTCTTGATCGCGCAACTGCTTGACATGATCGTGTGATGCCAATAACTGCGACTTTTGGTTAACGATCAAGGCTTTTGCGGCGGCCGTCACGCCATCTTCTTCAGTGGCTTGGCGATAAGCCTTCTGCGCGGCATCTTCGCCGTATTCGCAACTGTCCAGCACAGCCTGTCGGTCATTGGTCGCAAATGCCTGTTTGACGTCCATCCAAACGCGGTATACCTTGCCGGATGCCGTGGTCTCGTCGTCTACCCGATTGTCCCAGTCAGCGATATGTTGTTGCAGCTCAGCCTTCAGCAATTCGCTTTGCTCAATAAAGCTGCTGAACAGTGCCTTGAGGTCGACATCGGCGGCAGACAGCTCGTCGATCGCCTTTTGATATCCTTCGATGCGGTCGTTATTAATCTTAATCAGGTCGTTTATTACCTCGGTTGTTTTTTTGATATTTTCCATAACACTTTTGTTTTATTACGTGAATAATGAACTCGCCATTCCCTTTCGGAATGTATGCTTAGTACACACAGTGACGTCCCATCGTTTGATTAATTTGGAATGCACGGGCCATCAAAAACGATTTATGGCCGCTGCACCCGTGTTTGATGGCATGCTGTCTACCGGCACCACCCATACTTCCCCACCCTGCTGCAAGACCAAGGCGGCCAGGTCGTCCAGGACATCGTCGATTATGTTTTCCGTTTCTTCGCGATCTACGAAGAGGTTGTCGCGGTCGATGATTCGGCCGGGAATGATGCGGTCTTCCTCGATTAATAGGCTTCCTACTTTGCCGTCGTGCGCGTCCTTCGCAATTTGGTTGAGTTGGTCTACACCCAAGCCTTTGCTTGCGGCATGGTGAAATTGCCCCACGAGATTTTCAATCGAGGCCTTATAGATGGGTTCGTATACGTTCCAGGCCTCTTGACGACGACGGTCGTCGTCCATCGCTGCTGCATTGCCGTGCACGCCATTTTCATGCAAATAAGGGTTGCGACTGACGCGGCGAAACAAATGATGGTGCTCGGGCAGGGCGGCTAGGATAAGCGGCCATCCGGAGGGAACCGAATACTTAGCGAGTACCGCGCGGTCCACCTCTCGAAAGAATTGCTCCACATCGTTATCAATATTGGTTTTTCGCAGTCCATGATTTTGTGTGGTGTCCCAAGCTTCGCCTGTTGCGGTACGGTACGACGCAAGGGTGGCGTGCAGATCACGTTGTTCGTGATCGAGTGCGTCAATCATCGACTCCGGTACCTCACCGTCCGAGATATCGAGTTCATCCAGGCGATATTGATCGCCCTCGAAAAGTTGGGCGGAGTTCGTCGAGAGCACGAGCAGATGGTATTGGTCCGGTTTGGTTTGTAGATATTTGAGTAAAGGCTTGGTGTGCGCACTGTCGGCTGCCACGGCTAGGGGTTTTACGGTCCGCGGTAGGCGAAAGACATCGAAGGTGTCGCGCGTGGCAAACACCGCCAATCCATCGCGGGTATGTTGCCAAAACTCGTAATCCGAGGCTAAGGCACTAAACCGTTCAAAAATTTGTTGTATCTCGTTGTCATGGGCATACTCCTCGCGAACGGATGTGAACTGATTCACCAGCTGTTTGAACATTCGCGGATCTACTTCGTTATCGGGATGCGTACGGTGTGTGGGGAGATACACGGAAAAAACCGGTGCTGAATGTTGCCCCAATAGTCCGTCTAGATCTTTTGCTGTTATTGTCGCCATAAGGTTTCTTTTTTACGTGATAATATTCATTTAATGTCAGACGGCATGGCCTGTATAATATCGAACAATTTGGTCCGACATTCGTTGGGATCGATGTCCAAGGCAGCGAAAAACGACGGAAGGGCACAGTTTATTGTAGAAATCGACAACCAAAGCCTGTTTGGGATGTTCAGGTAATAATGGCAAATCGAAAAACGCGTTGGACGTCAAATAAGCTATGGGTGTCGCTGGCATGCCTGGTCGTTGGAGGGGCGCTTACCCGCGTAGCGTGGTACTACCTTCAGGAGCCAGCAGGTGTCGTGTTGATCATAGGTGGTGCGGCGTTCGTAGTTGCTGGACTCGTCGTATTCGCCATCTATTTCTCCGAATATTAATCTATACAACGATTGCTTGAACTATGAAATTGAAAGTATGGTTTTTGCGTTGGTTCGCTCTACTCAAAAACACCTTTACCATTTTCATGGATGTGCGGGGACTCAAATTCAGCGCGTCCCTCGCGTATTACACGATCTTCTCATTAGCACCATTGCTAGTGCTCACCATCTCCACGGCGGCCTTGTTTTTCGGGCAGGATGCGGCCGAAGGAAAGGTTTTTGATGAAATCAACGGCTTGGTGGGAAACAATGTCGCCGCGCAAATCCAGGAAATGCTGAAAAACGTACAGCTCGAGGGCGATAATACCCTCGCATTGACCATCGGGATCGTCACCTTATTGGTCGGTGCCACGACGGTGTTTGCGGACATGCAGCACTCCATCAATAAAATCTGGGAAATTAAACCAAAACCCAAGCGTGGCTGGCTCAAGCTTATTAAAGACCGTCTGTTGTCCTCCTCGCTTATCCTATCGTTGGGCTTCTTGCTGATCGTATCCTTAATTATTAACGGGTTGTTGATGGTATTCACCGATTACATAAATCGGCTCGTTTCGGATCTAGCGGTCTACGTTTCCATGGCCTTGGAGGCACTTATCAATTTCGCAGTCATCAGCTTGCTGTTTGGCGTTATTTTCAAATTCCTGCCGGACGTTCGTATTCGATGGAAGGATGTTCGCGCGGGTGCTTTGTTTACCGCGGCACTCTTTATGTTAGGTCGGTTTCTGATCGGTTTTTACATACAGACCACCGGACAGGGCTCCACCTACGGAGCCGCCGGGTCGCTCATCGTCTTGCTCGTTTGGATTTATTACACGGCTGCCATCCTCTATGTCGGGGCGTCATTCACGCGCGCCTATGCCGAGCATTATGGCATCCGTATCGCCCACGCCGAGTTTGCCGTGCATGTAGAAGAACGGGAGACTGAAGTGGAAACCGACCATGTGCCACCGCATAAGGACACCGAAAACTCCTAGTACTGGCATCGCCTGGGCGCCGTTCTATTCCTGGAATATACCGGTGCGCCCTTCAACGTCTTGGGGGGAGCGAATGTCAATCGCGTGGTCTACGCTCGGCATTAACGCTTCGATAAAGGCGTTGCGCAGGACTTGCCAAATGGCTTCCCAAACCTTGACCTCGGTCTCGCCAAAGTCGCCTTCGATCGGAATCCGAGAAGCTACCTGTTCTTCCGTGGGATTTTCGAGTACCTTGGCCACCAAATCGATGACAGCCTCCTTGGCACGTTGGAAAAAGCTTTCATCACGATCTTCCATTCCGATAACTTCTAGGTCCTTGATGATAGGTTTGACGTAGCCTTTGTATCGTCCTGCGTCAGCTGCAAACTCACTGTATAGGCCAAAGGTCCCTTGGCTTACATCAAACTTGCCGTAAGCAACGAAGAAATCGTTCAAGTCGGGCAGGTTGGCGTTCTCGATTTCGGTCGTGAGATCAAAAGTCGGTCGCTCCGCCATGGCGTCTAAATCCATGCGCACGATAATGCTTCCACCGTAGGCCTGCGCGTTGGCCCGGATGGTTGAGGGCAGTTTCTCGCCCTCATTTGTCGTGTTTTTGAGGTTTTCGGCAATGATATGGGCTTCCTCCAGCGAAATATCGACCAAGGGGGTCACCGTGCTGTCCGTGTATCGAATGCTACCGCGCGAAACTTCGAATCGGTTGATACGCAATGGCATGAAATCCTCGAGCAATTGCCTGAAATCGCTGGTGTCTTTCGCAACGACTTCTGCGTCCGCTTTTTCTTTCGTGAATATAAGCGTCGGCGAATCAAAAACCAACTCGCCCACCAAGGATCCGCGCCATAACGCACGCCATTCAACCGATAGATCGACGTGGTTTACCTTAAAAAATTCCGTCTGCTCGCCGGAGGCCGAATCCACCTTATTCAGGTAGAATCCATCTAGCTGGTACGCCCCGCGAAATAGCGCAATATCTATGTCGGACACTTGCCCGTAGTATCCGTCCATGTTGGCGAGGGTATTGTTAGCGTAGCGCAGCACGATTCCCGGCAATAGTAGTCGTATGACGATAAGTACAAGGATGACGCTGCCCACCACCGTATGCCATGTTCTCCATCGATATCTTCGTTTTGGGGAATCCGTGTTTGCTTGCATAACTCGGTTCGTTCGCTTGCTTGTCAGTCCAGTAGCGAGATCTTTTCCAACGGTTTGCGGGGCGGACCCGTTAGCACTTCTCCATAAACGCTATACCGACCGCCATGGCACGGACAATCCCAAGTTTTCTCGGCATCGTTCCACGCCACGATACAACCCGCATGGGTACAGACGGGACTTAGCGCCGAGATGGCATGGGTCGGTGATTTATAGAGGGCTATTTTGCGCTTGTCTACCCGCACCACTGTACCTGTACCCGAAGGCAGCTCGATCAGGTTTTCGAGTTCTTCAACCCGAAATCTGTCTGCCAGAAAGCGGTAGGCAACATTAGCGTTTTCCTTGACAAAGCTTGCAAAACCGGCGAGCGGTTTAACCCGTTTAGGCGAAAAAAGCTGCTCATACGGGCTTTCTCGCTTCAGGATCAAATCACTCAGCAGTATGGCGGAGAAGCTGCCGAAGAGAATGCCGTTGCCGCCGAATCCGGTAGCCACGTATGTATCATCGCTTCCTCCAGGTAGATGCCCGATATAGGGCAACCCGTCAGTCGAGTCGAAAAATTGGGATGACCATTGGTAATCCACCGAAGATACCGTGAAATGCTTGTGGAGGTAACTTTCCAACTCACGAAACGATGCGAGCGGGTCACCTTGTCCGGTTTTGTGGTCGGCTCCTCCCAATATCAGGTAACGCTTGCCTTCAGTTTCCTCGGTACGGAAGTAATGATAGGGTTCCTTCATATCGTAGGCAAGCGCGGCTGGGTATTGCGCCGGGTCCACTTGTGCTGCCAGGACATAACTCCGGTACGGTGCACACCGGAAGTGGAGTATATTAATACCGAGCGGTATATGGGTGGCATAAACCATGTGCCGAGCTTTGAGTATGGTGCCTCCCTCCAGTTCGACATGATGTACGCCATCCCTAGGGGTTGCATCGATTACCGTAGCGGTATGCATGATGGACCCTCCCGCAGATTCAAGTGCTTGCGCCAACGCGTGTAAATAGCGAAGCGGATGCATCTGCGCCTGTTTCCGGTAGCTGATCGCTTTGCGCGCGTGCAAAGGCAATGGCACGCCACTTACCTCTGCCACGTCCACTCCAGCTTGGATCGAAGCATCCAAAATCTCTTTCAACGTGTCGGACTCTGCGTCGTCTTCGGCAAACAGGATACCATCTTTATAGGCAAAATCGCAGTCTATCCCGTACGTTGCCACATTGGAAGCAATGAGGTCTCGACCCTCGCGCGTCGCTTCTGCGACCAATTGCGCGCCGGCCGTGCCGAAGTGTCGTTGAAGCGTGTTATAGGGCACATCAAGCATGGTGTTGATATGTGCCGTCGTGCCGCCAGTCGTGCCGAACCCGATTTCTTGGGCTTCCAGAATTAGGCACCGCATTCCCTGTTCCTGCAAGCGTAATGCCGTGGTGACGCCTGTGATACCTCCGCCCACCACGATAACGTCCCATACGATATGTTCGCTGTCCGCGGGCACTGGCTTGGGAGTGAACACTTCGGCGCTACCTTGCCAAAGGCTGCGCAAGTGGCCATCGCGTTTTGGGAGCAAAGGGTCGGTGGGGACTGTTGGGTTTATGCTTTCCATAGATCTTGGGACTTATTACCCGTTTAGGGACGGCGCGATGTCCATAAAGTTCTTAGATTTCTTTACGAAGACAATCGCGTATCATTTGTTGAAAAAATAGTGGCTATTAGGCGTTTTCTGGGCGTTTCCAGCGGGATGGGCTCCGCTTCTTCGCGCTGCATGGGGGAGCATAAGTCGGTCAACAGTGCAAGATGCCGTGCACCGATATTTGACCAAGCAAGTTGCTGCCCATACGCTTTTGCCCGCGCGCGAAAATGTGCCAGCAGCAACGGATTCTCCAACAAGACATTTACCGTTGACGCCAAACGATCTGCGTCCCGGAAGCCGAATAGCAGTCCGCGCCCTTCCGACAGCAAATCCTGGGCGTACCAGTAGGGCGTCGAGATAACCACGGCCCCCGCGCCTAAGGCGAACGTTAGCGTGCCACTGCTAATCTGGTCTTTGTTGGGATAGGGACTTACGTAGATGTCGCACGCCGTCAAATATTGGACAAGTAAGTCTTCGGTGGCGAACGAGTCGACAAACAGTACCCGATCCGTCAATCCGAGGGTCCGCACGCGTTGTTTCAGTTCGTCTCTATAACTTTCTCCTTCTACCTTCTTTACATTCGGGTGGGTTTGACCCAGGATGACGTAGACAAAATCCGGATGGTTTATCTGTGCCATCGCGTCAATAGCGGTTTCGAATCCCTTGTTTCTCCCCAAGAAACCGAAGCTAAGCATCAGGCGCTTTCCGTGGAAGCCCAGCGCTTTCTTCGCCCGATTCTGCTCATAAGTAAACGTGGGCGTACCGTGCGGTATCTTTCTCACCTTGGCTTTGTCTATCCGATATACCTCGTGTAGCATACGTATGGCTCGGTCTGTCATGACCGTCACGCGGTCACTGTAGCGCAGTAGCTGCTGCGTTACATGATGCTGTTGGGTAGACGGTCGATTAAGGATCGTGTGCAAGTTGGTGGCAACCGGTACGTTTAAAGCGGTAAGCAAGTCCACGATATACACCCCGTCGTCGCCGCCGAAGATGCCATATTCGTGTTGGATAATGCACGCGTCAAAGTGTGCGTTGATGTACTGAGCAGCCTTGGCATAGGCCGGCCGATCCTGCCATTGGATGACAAACGCCACCTCCTCGGGAAAGGGCATTTCCGAGCCATCTGAGACGGCAATAATGGCATGCTCGCTATGCGAGGCCCCGACCATCGCGCGGAAAAGGTCGTGGGTAAACGTAGCGATTCCACACTGTCTGGGTGGGTACGTTCCGATAATAGCTACTCTCATGTTAATTTTTCTGTTATTCCAGTCAATGTTGAATGTCTTCCACACACTCCGCTAGTAATACAGCCAGCCCGTGAGAAGGTTGCGGGCGACGCTTGCTGCAGACAAAAAAAGGGAGTTAATTCCACGAGAAAGCGTATTTGTACGTTCTTCGGAGGCTTTTTAGGATACCTCCAGCATTTTTAGCACCGGCCGAAAACCATCGTACGAATGGATTGTTCACAATGCGTATTGTGTGCTACACACCTACCCACCCTCAACTCAAAACAATGGAGCTACACGAACTTGACAATCGTACTTTCGCATTCCGATTTAATCAAGAAATGATCCGACGCAAAAAAGCGTTGGCTTGCGCCGAAAGCATAACGGCCGGTCTGTTGGCGAGTACCCTGGCGTCGGCACCCGGCACCCTGGACGTTTTAAAGGGGAGCGTGGTGGTCTACACGCCAGTGTTCAAGGAGCAAGTACTGGGGGTACCCCGTCAAATTTTGGAAACCTACTCGGCAGAATCCCAACAAACGACGGATGCTATGCTCGAAGGCCTGAAGAAGTTGTTTCCCAATGCCCCGGTACACGTCGCGGTCACCGGCCTGGCTGCAGCAGGTCCCGGCGGACACGTGCAGGGCAAAGAACCCGGCCAGATTTACTTGTCGATTGCGGTCGATGGAAATCATCACCGCTACGATAC
The DNA here is from genome assembly GCA_964423925.1 of uncultured Sphingobacteriaceae bacterium. GTDB lineage: Bacteria > Bacteroidota > Bacteroidia > Sphingobacteriales > Sphingobacteriaceae > CAYRGQ01. The sequence continues at coordinate 38,799 of CAYRGQ010000002.1, forward strand.
GATTATTCGCCCACCCGTATCCGATGAATGGGGAAACGCCGTGCGGGAGGCTACGGTACGCTACATCCTGACACGTGTATTGGATTTGACGGAGGGGGACGCATGATGCAGTTCACGAACACGAACACCTCCTGGCCGGCTATAAACTTTGAGCATGTTGGACGGTTAACCGACAGCACGGGCATCTATCAACACGCCACATTCGCAATACCCAATCGATTCGAAGGATACTGCTTGGATGATAACGCGCGCGCCTTACTCCTCATGCTGATGGGCTGGAAGCACGGGGCCGACGACTTCGTTCAGCGGCATATACCGATTTACCTGTCTTATATTCATCACGCGCAGAATCCGGATGGCACCTTTCGAAATTTCATGGGTTTTAATCGGGTGTTTCTGGACGAAACGGGGACCGACGATGCCTTCGGTCGCGCTGTCTGGGCACTTGGATATGCGGTTTCCTCACCGCTACCCGATCCCTATCGGATGCTCGCGCGCCAACTGTTAGAAAAAGCCCTCCCGCAGTTTGAGGTTATTCGATCCATTCGGGCTATCGCAGCGATTCTGCTCGGTCTTTGCCACCTTACCGATGCCGTGCCGGCGATCCCGTTATTGCGAGAACGAATTAAAACGCTTGCGAAGCGCCTGCAATGGGAGTACCAGTGCAATCGAACCCACGATTGGCATTGGTATGAACCCCTGCTCGCCTACGATAATGGGTTGATCCCGTTGGCCGTGTTGCGTGCGGCCCGCTACTTGCACGATTCCGAATTGCGCGTTATAGGCATGGAGAGTATGTCCTTTTTGGAGAAACACACGCTGCGCGATGGCCGGATAAGCCTCATCGGGAACGACGGGTGGTATCAGCGAGGCAACACGCCGGCGCAGTATGACCAACAGCCTATCGACGCGATGACCCTGGTGCTCCTCTATCGCCAAGCCTACCAAGACACGGGCGAACAACGCTATGCACACCTTATGCACCTGGCATTCGCGTGGTTTCTCGGCGCCAACGACCTAGATGTCCCGTTGTTTGATCCTGTTACACAGGGCTGCCGTGACGGCCTGCATGCGGAAGGCGCGAATCTAAATCAGGGGGCCGAGAGCACCCTGGCTTTTTGGATTTCCCGCCTTGCCATTGAAGATATGTGATAACGTCCATCAAGAAGCCGATGAAAATCGCCATTTTAGCACCAATTGCGTGGCGCACGCCACCCCGCCAATACGGTCCTTGGGAACAGGTGGCGTCCAATTTGACGGAGGGTTTGGTAAAGCGGGGGATGGATGTTACGCTTTTCGCCACGGGCGACTCGATCACCGAGGCCAAGCTCCATTGGTGCACGTCCCGAGGCTACGCCGAATCACCCGAAGCAGACCCAAAAGTCGAAGAGTGTCTGCATATCAGCGAAGTGATGGAGCGAGCAGCCACTTTTGACATTATCCATAATCATTTCGATTTTCTTCCCCTCACCTACTCCCGGCTCATCGCCACGCCCATGGTTACGACGATTCACGGCTTTTCTTCGACCAAAATCCTTCCGGTGTATAAAAAGTACAATGCGCATACGCATTACGTGTCCATCAGCGATGCCGACCGGTCGCCCGAATTGGATTATACCGCAACCGTTTACAACGGGCTGGACGCCAAGCAGTTTTCGTTTGTCGAGCAACGTGGTGATTACCTGCTGTATTTTGGGCGCATACACCCCCATAAAGGCGCGCATTCGGCGATAGCGGTCGCCCGCCGTGTCGGATTGCCGCTTATCATGGCGGGCTTGGTACAGGACGAGCCCTACTTTCAGAGAGAGGTGGAGCCCCATCTCCGTTCGGGGCAGGTCGAGTACGTGGGCAATGTGGGACCTGCGGAACGAAACCGATTGCTCGGCGGCGCTAAAGCGTTGTTGCACCTCATCGAATTCAACGAACCCTTCGGTCTAAGTGTGGCGGAGGCAATGCTGTGCGGTACGCCCGTCATCGCCGTCAATCGGGGCGCCATGCCCGAACTCATCCAACACGGGGAGACGGGATTCTTGGTGACGAACCTGGAGGAAGCTACTGCCGCCGTTGGACAGGTCAGTAAGTTGTCGCGACGTGCGTGTGCCGACTGGGCGCGGCGCATGTTCACGATTGATACGATGGTGTCGGGTTATTTGCGTGTATACGCGCGTGTGCTAGGCATCGAGGGATGATTCCACACTGCCGCTGGACAACAATTTCGCTAGCAGTTCTTTCAGATTAATGGTTGCGTAGGTTGAAGCATGATCCGACATGGCATACGGGATAATAACTTCGCCGGCGTGGATGTACGCGCCACAGGAATACACTACGTTTGGCACGTAGCCTTCGCGCTCCTGGCGATTAGGCATCAATAAAGGGTCGCGTAGCCGCCCGATTTCCTTACGCGGGTCGTTCAGGTCAAGCAACGACGCCCCCAACACATATTCGCGTACCGGCCCTACTCCATGCGTAATCACGAGCCACCCGGCTTCCGTCTCCAAGGGTGAACCACAGTTCCCGATTTGGACGAGTTCCCAAGGGAATTGCGGCTTCTGGATCAGTTCCGCCTCCCGCCAAACGTTGATGTTGTCGGAGAAAGCGATGTAGTTGTTGATGCCGTCAATCCGGCAGAGCATGGCGTACTCGCCATTGATCTTACGCGGAAACAGGGCCATACCTTTATTTTGGGCAATATGTCCGTAAATAGGCATGACTGTGAAGTGCCGGAAGTCTTCGGTCTTCAGCAGCTTTGGGAGTATTGTGATCCCATCATAGGCCGTGTAGGTAGCGTAATAAGTGGCATCGCCCGAATCCTCGATGAACCGGACGAACCGCGCATCTTCGATGCCGTTGCGCTCCGTGCTGGCAAAGGGAAACACCACCCGTTCGCAAACCGCGGTATCGGCCGAAAAGGTCATTTCGTAGTGGGAAGCCGCTAACCAGTAGACTTCTTGTAAAAAGGAAGAACTGTCTTGCGTGGATGGAAGTTTTGCGCCCGCCTTTTCCAAGTGTTGGCGTAATTCTTCGTGCGTGAAGGTATCCGGCAATACCGCTTTCACCGCCTGATAGGCCTCCTCACTACTTTGGCCGGTGTGCTGGCTCATTTCGCGTAGTTTCCGAAGAAATGCTTTCTTCTCGTATAAGTGGTTGCGTACGTGTTCGGGCACTTCCAGCATACGCCCGGGCGGATCGATATCGATGTTGTTCTGGGCGTCCAAGACGCCCTGCCTAAACACGATGGAGGAAATATGCCCCTCGCCCGTGGCGCGGAAGCTGATGATCACCCGCTTATGGTTCCTCGGCAGTTGGGACTGGTCGGGATGCTCGACGATAGACGGATTGAAAAACGCAGCCGCTTCAATGGAATACTCCATGGTGAAATAGGCGCCGATCAGCATCTTCAGGGTTTCAGACAGATCGTTCAGGCTGACATCCATGTTAAGCACTACCGGCGATACGCGGTTGAAGTGATGCATGAAAATCTTCTGGATGCTGCGATGCCGCACGGAATACTTACGCATCACTTGGCTGAGCAGTTGTTGTGTCTCGAACCTGGGAAGGGCGATAAGTGACGCGATTAGCTGTCTCGCGCGTTCTTCCCCCGCGAAACGGAACCGTGCGATCACGCGGCGCACATCCGGTTCGAAAATCATGTCTTTGCGGACGACGGATAGCGGCATAGTCGGTATGATGTAAGCGGACAATAATTTGTGCTCCACTCGGGGGCCGCAAGCGAACCCAGGCGACAGCGATTTAGCACATATAAAGGTAGGAAATTTCGATGCGAAAAAACCTAAACCTTGTTTGGAAAAATACAAACATCACGCCAAAACATGCGTACGATTCGATAACCGCTAAATCGGCAAATCGGTTGATACCCACGGACTGAAACGCATGTTGGGTAATAAAAGGCATGCGAGACGCACGAAAAATAGCGTTGCGCATCCAAACCATTCCGTCGTACGCTTGTCCTAGTAGCAAACAAAAAAAACCGTATTGCCGACCGCTTTCACCTTACAGAACCGTTGTAGGACATGACAAAGAAAAACACGTACGCCGCCTTCTTAGGGGCCCTCGCCATTGCGTTTCTATACCTGGGGGCGCCAGTACTGATTCCATTGGCCTTGGCCGGCTTACTAGCCACGTTGCTTCAGAACCTAGCCGACTGGCTGGAACGCAAGGGCTTTACTCGCTTGTGGGCATCGCTTATCCCCGTGGTGGTGCTGCTTGTCGCCATTGCGGGTTTCGTGCTGGTGCTGGCGATGCAAGTACATGGGCTGGTTGAGCAATCCCAAGACTTCCGCACCCAGTTTCAAGAACAGTTTGAACGCCTAAAAGTATGGGTTAGTGACACGTTGGGCATTAGCCCGGCCGAGCAAAAGGAAGTGATTGAATCCCAACAATCGGGTGGGAGCGCCGGCGATGCGATTATGAGCGTGGTGGGCGGGATGGCTACGGTGGCTCTTAATACCGTTTTGGTCATCGTTTACACGTTTCTGCTTCTCTTCTATCGCGATAACCTAGCGCATTTCGTTTTACGGATTGTACCCGCATCGGAACGCGCCAAGACCGAAAAAATAATTACCAAATCTGCACAAGTGTCACGGCATTACGTACGCGGGTTGTTCTATATGGTAGCCTCGCTTTGGGTAATGTATGGCTTGGGTTTTAGTTTATTAGGCGTAGAGGGCGCGTTATTTTTCGCGTTGCTCTGCGGCTCTCTTGAAATTATTCCTTTCGTAGGCAATCTGGTGGGTAATGCCGTAGTCATCCTCGCCGTATTGGCACAAGGGGGCGATGGCACAATGATACTAGGCGTGGTCGGTACCTACCTGATCGTCCAATTGACGCAAACTTATATCCTCGAACCCATCATGGTGGGACACCGGGTGAATATTAATGCCCTGTTCACGATATTAGGGCTTATCGTGGGCGAACTGATATGGGGCATAGCCGGTCTGGCATTGGCTATCCCGGCGTTAGGAATTTTGAAGATTATCTGCGACCACGTCCCCAAGTGGAAGCCCCTTGGCGAATTGCTGGACTCGGAAAGGCAAAAAGTTGAAGAGCGGGGCGATTCGCGCTGATCGCGGTCAAATACCTGATTGCCGCGCATAAATACCCGTTACGTGAGGCAAGGCACAATAACAGGTTGTGGCTACCTATGTAGACCTTTCATTAAAACGCCTTAATAATTAGGTGGTTATGAATATTATACGAAGTCCTAATTTCTCTAAATGACTTTCTGTAAGGCGCACTACCCACGCATATGGTGCAAACCATCGATTTCGGGAGGTTGTTTGGTATACGAACGAATGAAAATGATAACCTTATGAGAACGAAACACCCTGACTTCCATCCGCGTGGCCTGCTGCCTTTTATGGAAACCTTGCTACAAGAAACGTATTGGTGTGAAACCCAACTTTGCGATATTCTCGAAAGCGTTAGAAGCAAAGCCACGGCCGATCCGCTTCGCGAAGCACTGATTGCACACCTGGAGGAAACGCGAAACCAAGTGGGTCGGCTAGAAAAGGTTTTCTCCCTGTTGGGCCGACAGAAAGAGGCCTTGTTTTGCGTGGGTATGCAGGGTTTGGTGGACGAGGGCTGGCAAGCGGTAGACGAAACGCCCGAAGGATCGGCGGAACGCGACGCCGCACTAATTATTGCCATGCAACGAATCGAACATTACGAAATCGTCAGCTATGCGAGCCTGCATGCGCTAGCCGTGGCTTCGGGCTACCAAGATGTGTCAGACCTGTTCGAAATGAGCCTGGCGGAAGAGAAGGAGGCTGATGGGACGTTAACCCGTCTGGCCATAAGCCTGATCAATCCAGAAGCCACGCGTGACTCGATCAAGCAACCTGACAAAGGCCAGCGACGTCCCCTTCCGGGTGATACCGCCATTGACGTCGCCGAATCGCTTTCGTTATCGCGAAACGTAATGCCCGAAGCCCAAAGAAATCCAATACCATGAAAAATATTATCCCACCTCATACAGAAGGCAAAAAGCTTGACTGCTTCGAATCAATCGAATTCGCAAGTGCGGAAGAAGCGCGTCGCTTTTATGAGATTGCCCAAGATCGTCTGTTGCACGTACAACGATGGGCCGAAATCACCGAAATCCCTTCCGCTACTTTTACGCTCATGGACGGCGGGCAACAGGAGTTGAGCAGCGCTGCCGCTGTGGGCGATTTCATTCGCATCGATATACCCGGCCCCGGCTTGCCGAGTAGCCAAGGTTACGATTGGGTCCGCGTCGAGGATGTGACACGGGATTCAACGGACGATTACCAACGGACGGCGCTCACATTGCGACCCGCGCCAGATCCCACAAACAACAATCCGGATACAGCCCACTTCTTTACACAGCTGGCGACCTCTACCCTACTGGTCGAACAGCGCAGTAATTCGGTATCCGCACATTACGCCGGGCGCAATGAGGTGGTGAATACCGAAAATCAAGGTTTGGCGGATAACTTGCGTAACTTTATGGTAGGACTTACCGCCAAGATTGGCGCTTCCTTCCCCCAATGGAAAGCATTGGTGGCTGCCATCGTCAAAACAGAAGCTACACCCGACAATATCTAGTGCCCATGCTGAGATAGATTGGTAAGCATAAACGCTTAACAAGGAAAATACAGGCTGGTTATTTTATTATCACGGGCGTCTGGCCCATTGTCCATATCGATAGTTCATCGCGGTCTCAGGTCCCAAGACAGATATTTGGCTCGTCCATATGGTTGGGCTGCTTGCCATTTCCATCGGTACGTGCATGATCTTTGAAAAAATGAGCTTGCTGTTGCCGATTTGCACGTCGGCAAGTTTTGCCTTGATAGACTTGCTCTACGTGATGGAAGGAACCATCTCACCTGTCTATTTGGGCGATTTTGCCATGCAGTTGGTTTGCCTTTTTATCTATTCCTGCCCCTCGCCACACGGAGCGGCGGCGCCTGTAGAACCTTACCGACGCAATACGCCGTAGCAATCCAATCAACTCTGGGGTTGGCGTTCGGTGGCCTCGCCCTGGATGTCTAACGCTTTCAACTTGCTGAGATGGGCTTCGTCCGTGAGATCAAGTCGCAGCGGCGTGATCGACACGAGTCCCTGCTCCATCGCCCAGCGGTCGGTATCTGCTTCCGCTGGTTCTAGCGCATTGACGGTAAACCAGTAATGCTTGCGCCCGAGCGGATCGGTGCCGGGCACAATATGTCCGTCGTAGAAGCGAACCGATTGCCTTGTCCAGCGGATGCCGTGGGGCTCGGGCGGCAGGTTGACGTTGTACAACCCAATTTCATCTGGTCGTTCCAAAAGGAGCGAAAGCGTTTTTTGGATATATGGCGTGAGCGCTTCAAAATCGGGCTCAGACGTGCCGACAGGCGTGCTGAACGCGATTCCCTTCTTACCGAAGAGCATGGCCTGTTTCGCCGCAGCCAATGTGCCCGAATGCCACATTGAATTTCCTAGATTGGGGCCCAGATTCACCCCAGACAATACCACTTGGATGCCGCGGCGCAGGTGCGTGCCCAAGGCTACACAGTCTGCCGGCGTGCCGTTGACCCGATAAGCGTCTAGGCCGTTAAACGCTACGTGAACCTTTTTGCAGGTGAGCGGGCGCGAATGCGTAACCGCGTGACCCATGGAGGATTGCTCCACGTCAGGGGCTACCACGACGACTTCGCCAAATTGTGACGCTATCGATGCCAGCGCTTTGATCCCTGGACTATAGATTCCATCATCGTTTGTCACTAATATCCTCATCTTCTTTGTGTTTTATATGTTTCCCATTGTGGTCGATTAATAATTCAAACAAGTATGAACAGATGATTGTTTTAGTCGAAAAGGGATCAAGATGAAAAACGGCGCCCATGTGCACATACTCCATAACCCAAAAGCAGGTGATCAGGATAACACCCGAACGGAGCTGATTCGGTTGATAGAACCGCTGGGATTCTCGTGCGATTATGCGTCGGTAAAAAAGGAAGGGTGGCATCGTTTCAAGCCCCACGCGTCGTTGCTGATGGTAGTGGGTGGCGATGGCACCGTGCGAGCCGTGGCACAAAAAATCTTAAATCGCCGGTTGCTCGCCAAGCGGCTACCCATGGTGCTCCTTCCCGCCGGCACGGCGAACAATATGGCCACGACCTTGGGTATCTCTAGCCACACGTCGGACTTGCCAGCGCGTCTTGGCAAGATACGCCGACGCACCGTGGATGTGGGGACGATAGCCCGTTTTGGGAAGGCGTCATTTTTCCTGGAGGGTGCCGGGTTCGGCTTATTTCCGGCGCTGATGAAAGCCATGAAAAGCGTAAAGAGAGATTTTGAGACCCGCGAGGCAGAGCTGGAAAAGGCACGCCAAAAACTGCGGGAAGTTACGACGGAGCATATCGCGACCTACGCCGAAATCACAATCGACGGGAAGGTTTATCAGGGTAATTTCCTGTTGGTGGAAGTCCTCAACACACAGTCCATCGGTCCCAATCTGCAACTGGCGCCCGAAGCGGATCCGGGAGATGGCGTGTTGCACGTCGCCTTGCTCCGGGAAGAGCATCGTGAGGCATTTCTGGCCTACCTTGCGCAAGCCAATCCGACGAACGGCCAAGCTGGGCGCAGCAATGGATCCCTCCCGTGGGAACTGCACCAGATGAACGATGAAATCCACATACGATCCGCTAGCACCTTGCTGCACGTGGACGACGAACTGATTGAGCATCGTGAAAATAGACTCCTGCGTATTGGCATTCGGCAAGGCGTGCTGGACATGGTGCTATAAATATGCAAACACATCTATCTATCTGTAAAAAAAGCAACTTATTGTGAGCAAAACGATTATAGTGTCGAACCGGCTTCCGGTCAAAATCAAGCGAGAAGAAAACGAATATCAAATCCTGCCTAGTGAAGGTGGTCTAGCCACCGGTCTCGTGGGCGTTCACCAACAAGGCCAAAATCTGTGGATCGGCTGGCCCGGACTATCCACCGAACAGCTAGACAACGTAGGCTATTTCACGCGCAAGCTGAATGATATGCGCCTTGTGCCCCTTTATCTTTCCGTGGAAGAAGTGGAAGGGTTTTATGAAGGCTTTTCCAATGAAGTATTGTGGCCCATATTTCACTACATCTCTACGTATGCGAATTACGACCTGGATAATTGGGAAACCTATCGCCGGGTAAACGAGAAATTCCGAGATGCAATCCTGCAACATGCTGAGCCGCACGACCAGATTTGGGTACATGATTATCAATTGCTGCTGCTCCCTGGCTTGCTGCGCGAAGCGCTTCCGGAAGCCACTATCGCGTACTTTCAGCATATACCGTTTCCCTCCCAAGAGTTGTTTAGGCTCATTCCTTGGCGCAGGGAATTGCTTAACGGCATGCTCGGAGCGGATCTCCTGGGCTTCCACACTTTTGATGACGTACGCCATTTCATTAGTTCCGCTACCCGTATTTTAGGGGTTCACAGCCACGCCAGCCAGCTCGAAGTGGAGGGACGCAGGGTGTTTGCCGAGCCCTATCCGATGGGCACGGACAGCCAGCGCTTCTCCGAACTGGTCGAGGAACCCAACGTGCAAGCACGCATCGCTGAACTGAAGGAAAACTATAAGGAGCAGCGGCTGATGCTCTCCATTGATCGGCTCGATTACAGCAAAGGCATACTGCAACGGCTTCAAGCACTCCAATTACTGCTGCAGGAGAACCCTCGATTCCACAAGCAACTGGTCCTCTACATGGTAGTCGTGCCTTCGCGCGATACCGTCCCCGAATACCAGCGCCTGAAAGAGGAAATCGATCGGCTGGTCGGCCACATCAACGCGGAATTTGGGACGTTCGACTGGTATCCCATCGCCTATTTCTACCACAGCTATCCCGCCACTGAAATTGCCGCTCTCTATGCCACCGCGGACATTTGTGTGGTAACCCCCCTGCGGGACGGTATGAACCTCGTGTGCAAGGAGTATGTCTCATGCAAAAACGACGGTTCTGGCGTACTTATCCTTAGCGAAATGGCCGGTGCCGCGCATGAGCTTATCGATGCGTTAGTCGTCAACCCAAATAACATCCACGACATTGCCGGTGCCATGCTTACCGCGCTTGACATGCCCCTCACCGAGCAGCGGCGGCGCATGGAAGCCATGCGGCGCATCGTGTTCAAGTTCAATGTGTATCATTGGGCCAAATTGTTCCTCAGTCGCTTGCATGAAATTACCACGCTGCAGACCCAAAGTAAGACGCGCTTGGTAAGCGACCAAGTGGAACGCGCCATTCTTTCACAATATCGGCACGCGACGGATCGCCTACTCTTGCTTGATTACGACGGCACGTTGGTGGATTTCCAAAACGACGTCGACAAAGCTTATCCCGACGAGGATTTACACGCCCTGCTGGACAACCTGGCTGCTGAACCGCATAACCATGTCGTGTTAATCAGCGGCCGCAAGCACGAAACTTTGGAAGCTTGGTTTGGCAACAAAAACCATACGCTCGTAGCCGAGCACGGAGTTTGGACCAAGGACGTAGCGGAGGATTGGAAATTGCGGGGCGGCTTGTCTCGCGCTTGGAAATCCGAAGTGAAGGACGTGATGGATGCTTATGCCGACCGCACGCCGGGTGCGTTTGTGGAAGAAAAAAGCTATTCGCTTGCATGGCATTTCCGAAAGGTGCCTGACGGTTTGGGCGTGCTACGCGCTACCGAACTGAAGGAAAGCCTGCGCGATTTCTCTTCGACCTATGGATTACAGTTGCTTGATGGCAATAAGGTGATTGAAATGCGGCACGCACAGGTCAACAAGGGGCAAGCTACCCTAGACATTCTAGCACGCCGCAAGTATGACTTCATCCTGGCTATCGGCGATGACACTACCGACGAGGATACCTTTGCCTCCGTACCCGCGGGCGCATTTACGATCAAGGTAGGATCCGACCGGTCCGTGGCGCGCTTTTATGTCAAGAATCGCTCAAAAGTGCGGCTATTACTGCAGCAGCTGGCGAACATTTCAAAGGAAAATAGCGCTACCGATCGTTAGCGCGCTACCTTACTCTTTGAAAATGGGTCGATCTAGCTTCATGGCTATCCGGTAGGCCGCATTCATTAATCCCACGTGGCTATACGCTTGCGGAAAGTTACCCCATTGGCTTCCGTTTCGTTCATCGATGTCCTCACTGAAGAGCATTAACGAATTGGCATATCCCAATAGGCGCTCGAAAATTTCCATCGCTTCCTCCAAGCGACCCACGCATGCCAAGGCCTCCACGTACCAAAACGCACAGATCAAAAAGGTGGATTTTGGTTTGCCAAAATCGTCCGCGTGTACATAGCGATAAAACAGGCCTTCCGGCGTTTTCAGTTCCGCCTCTAGTGCCTTGAGGTGATTACTTGCTCGTTCCGAGTTCGGGTCGAGGTAATGCATCATGATCAACTGCAGGGTGCTCGCGTCCAAATGCGGGCTGCCCACGGCATTGGTATAGACCTGTCGTTTGGGGTCGTAGCACCCTTCGATATGTTCAGAGGCGCGAGCCATTAGTATTTGCGCGCGCTCCATAATGCGCTTATCGCCGATGATTTTCCCCAGTTTATAGGCTGCGGCGCTGCCTGCCCATTGAAAGAGGTTAGAATAGCAATGCCGGTTGGCGAAATTACGAAACTCCCAAATGCCTGCGTCCTTCTCGTCGATCGTACTTTCAATCTTCCTCAGAATATAGTCCACCCAACCTCCTGCATCCGAACGTTCCTTATAAACGAAACGATGGTCGGAATATAAAGGTAAGAGCGCGATCATCGCTTGGCCATACACATCGTTTTGAATGTGTTCGTAGGCTTGGTTACCGACCCGTACGGGTTGATTGCCTAGGTAGCCGTCCAGATAGTCCAACGTGCGTTCGGTAAGCTGAATTTGTCCATCAATACCATATAGCGGTTGCAAGCGCCCCGTATCGGCATGCGTTATATCGGCAATATAGTTGGCATATCGTTCCATTTCTTCAAACTGGCCAATATGGTTAAGCGCCGTTATTACGTAATAACTGTCGCGGAGCCAACAGTACCGATAATCCCAATTGCGACCACTGCCCGGATGCTCGGGGAGACTGGTCGTGCTGGCGGCGATAATGGCGCCGGTGTCCTCAAACTGGTGGATTTTTAGCACTAACGCCGAGCGTATCACCTCCTCTTGGTAAAACATGGATATGGTGGCATGCTTAATCCACGTTCGCCAGTACTGGGTGGTCTCACGGAGGAATCGTTCGGCGGTGGGTTGTAGGGGTGCTTCCAGAGGAGGCCCATAGGTAAGCACGAGGTATTTGGTTTCGCTAAGTACCATCGCCTTGTCGCCAAAAAAATGCGAAATAGGCACATTCGTGGTCAGGCGGATCTGTTCCGTACCGTTACGAAACTCGACGTGGTTGCTCCCGCGATGGCGATCGAAGGTCCGCGCGCCATAATTGCCGACAGGGCGACAACACACGCGAATGCGGGGTCGGCCACGCAGTGGCTCAACCTTGCGAATTAGCATTAATGGCTTGAAATAACGGTCATACTGTCGAAAGCGGGGGGCGAAATCGGTTATTCGATAGGCGCCTTCGGTCGTTGCGATCTCCGTGCGTAACACATTGGTGTTTTCTACGTAGTATTGGCTAGAGGTGTATTGGCCTGGCGGCAAGATCGAAAACTCCCCGCCCTTTTCGGTATCCAACAAGCTGCCAAAGACAAAAGAACTGTCAAACGTGGGCCAACAGAGCCAAGAGATGTTTGTGTCTTGCCCTACGTGGGCAATGAAGGCGCAATTTCCAATGATACCGTTTTCGTACGTGTGTTTTTTGCTTTTTCCAGCATGCTGCATAATCAAGGAGAACTTTAGGTGAACTTAACGATTTTGGGGAGTATCGGCGACGTCGCCGACCGGTATGGCGACTTCCATCAAATGGAACGGAGCGGACACGCCCTGCCGAGCCAAAATAGGCAGGGATACGTTGTAGACCGGGATACCATTCGGCGTGCGCCCTTGTGGTTGCCCTTTGTGCGCATGCCCATGAAAGACGGCCTGTACCTCCGTGCGCTGAAGGGGCTCCAGCAAACGGGATGAGCCCAAAAAGGGGTAGATTTCCAAGGGCTCCCCCTTCACGGTCTCCACAATAGGCGCATAATGCATAATTGCGATCTTATGCAAGTCTCCCCCATGCTGGCCCAGTCGCGATAGCGCGCGCTCGAGCTTCAGTGCTTCGTCCACGGCTTCTTGCACGAACGACTTCATGATTTCCTCGCCAAACTTGGATAGCATAAAGGACCCGAATCCGCCGCAAAATCCTTTAATGCCGGCAAAGCCCACCCCTTCGATGACCACTGACTCACCATCCAGAATTGCTACCCCGGCTTGCTGCAGGGTTTCTTTAATCAATTTATGCCGGCCTTTTTCATGATCGTGATTACCCAACACGCCCACCATCGAAACCTTACAGCCTTGTAGTTCCTCGGCCAATAAGCTGGCTTCATCCTCGTCGCCGGTATCTGTTAGGTCACCCGCTAGCACCAGGATATCGGCCTGGGCGCATATCGCCTGAAAATATTCCTTCCATTTGCCCCGATCCGTGGTGCGTACGTGCAAATCACCCACTGCGGCAATCCTGACTTTCTTCCCTTGGTCTCCATCCATAGCATTTTATTTTATACTGTCTTGATTGTATAGGATTTATAGTTCCATAATTTAATATCTGCTTCATATTGGGTTTGGTCGATCATGGGTCCGCGACATACTTTCTCCACTGAAGCGGGCAACTCGTATAAGCCGGTGGCTCGTTCGATTAGCTCATGGAAAAGCCAGTCGGGTATAATATTGCGGTAGTCGGCAGGATATACGAATTGGAACACGAGAAGTTGAGCCAATAATAAAGGCCAATGGGCATTAAGTCGGTCGCGCAGTCGCTTCCAGTCCAACAGATGGCCAACACGGAGCAACAGGTGGTTAATATCCGCCCCGTCAAAACGCTCGCGATTTTGGACGTAAATCTTGCACCAAATGAGCTCCTCTGGCGGCACGTACTTAACGGGGATTCCACAAAACTCGCCGTCCGTCGCGTGTGTATACCATGTTCCGTCCACTCGGCATATCCCATTGACCGTGTCGAAGATGATGTCGATGTAATATTCGTCTTTGAACGCCTTCGCTAACCACCTCGAATCCGTCAGTTCGATGCGATAGCCATGGCTCTCGAAGCACTTCAAGATTTTCGGGTATTCCTCCGTTAGACAGAAAAGATCCAGGTCCTTCGTATGTCGAGGCAAGCCGGTGTAATGGCTTACAGCAATTCCGCCGCCTACCATAAACTCATAACCCTCGTCACGCAGAAGCGATAGAGCTGCGCAATATACAGCGTGTTGGTCTTCGCGTTGTTCGATCAGATTGTTTTCCATATAGTGTTTGTCGTAGTTCAAGGTGTTGCCGCGTTGGCTTCTTCTTTGCCTACTCTTAACAGACAATTCGGATGAAAGGTTGTTTGCTTGAGATTAAATTCCTCATACTGACTGTGTTTATTAACGGGGTGCGAAACCGTACTTGTACCCCCGCCAGGCGTAATCGGGCGTAGAATTACCCAATCGGCGATTAAAACGAACGCACGACCCGTATAGCTGTTTATCAGGTAGTCATTCGCACTTACGCCGCGAGTCATATAGCGGCAGTCAGTAGGCGGAATTGCGAGCGACGCTCGCATGGAAAAATGGTATTACAATTAAACATAAACAACCATGGCAAAAGCATCAAAAAATGGCAACGGTATGCCAAATGCCCACCTCCACGAATTGCTGGTGGATGAACTGAAGGACATGTACAACGCAGAGCGCCAACTGCTCAAAGGCCTAAAACAACTGGCTGAAGCGGCGCAGCACGAGGAGGTGAAAAACGCGTTCGTACAACACCGCGAAGAGACCGAACAGCAAATAGACACCCTGAAAAAAGTATTTGAGCTATTAGATAAGCCCGCTCGTGGCAAAAAGTGTAAAGCGATGGAAGGGCTGGTGGAAGAGGCAAATGAAATCGCCTCGGATTTCGAAGGCTCGGACGCGTTGGACGCCGCTCTGATAGCGGCTGCACAAAAAGTCGAGCACTACGAGATAGCAAGCTATGGCTGCATGACTACTTATGCCAAGCTCATGCAACACGACGAGGCGGCGGAACTGCTCAACCAAATCCTGGAACAGGAAAAAGAAACAGACGTGAAGCTGACGCAATTGGCCATGTCGATCGCTAACAAGAAATAGAAGCGCGCCTATCCTTCGACAACGGTCTGGGATAGGCTCGTTCCTTTTTACACTAAAAATAACGCTATGAATCAAATGACAGGCAACGAAGGCCGTAACACCAAGATGGTGGAGAAAGCCACATCACAGATTCCGTCCCTCTTTTTTTTGGGGGCGTCATTAATCGCCATGGGTACATCGCTCACCCTGAAATGTTGCGGCAAAAGCAAAGCTGCGCTTTTCGTCGGCCAATGGGCCGCGCCGTTTCTATTGTTGGGGATCTATAATAAAATCGTGAAGACCGAAGGACACGATTAAATCATCTTTCAATGGTGTGATGATTGAGCCTGTTCTGGGTAATCGCGTGAGCCTTACTCGGGACAGGCTTTCCCCTATCGTTTCAGTCCGGACGTTGCTTCGACGGCATGCGGAAATGATAGGATTACTTTCGTGCCTTTGCCCAGTTCGCTACTGATTTCGATGGTTCCCCCCAGCCTATTGAGGATGCGGCGCGCCAGACTTAGGCCGATACCTGTCCCTTGGAACGCGCCGGCGTTTCCCGCCCGCGAAAACACGTCAAACACAGACGCCAAATTCTCACGCGGAATCCCGATTCCATTATCCGTAACGGTATAGATTATTGTCTGCTTCGTTTTACGGCTCTGGATTTTTATCATGGGCGGCTTGCTATTGACACTATATTTAACGGCGTTGCCGATAATGTTTAGGAAAACCTGATAGAGCACGCTCTTTTCTCCCGAGAGCGGAAGCAACTTGCCGTAGCTGATTTGGCAATCGGGGCTATGGTACAATAGTTTGGCATTATCGGATATCAGGTGAATCATATGCTCCATGGGCACCTGTTCCATCGCGTACTGGTATGAACGGGTAGAACTGATGCGCAATGCGCCGTTGATAATCTGCTCGATACTATTCATGTTATCAAGGATATTCCTCTTCCATTCAATCTCTTTCTCCCGGGGAATATCTTGGTTTGACGTCATGAACTGCATGCCCATTTTGGCGATGGCGAGCGGGTTCCTCAAGTCGTGTGACAGGGTAAACGTCAACATTTCCAACTCATTATTTAAAGAAACGAGCTCCTGGTTGAACATCTCCTGCTCTTTGGCGCGCGTGATCATCGCTTCGATTACCAGCGCATGCAGATCGTTCACAAACGTCAGGTCGTTTTCATTCCACGGTTTTGCGGCCCCGCGGACGTTATGCTGCCATACCCGGCAATCAAGATCTTTCGATTCAGTCGTGCCATTCTTGCTTTCGCTCGGCACTAATTCGATTTGGGTGACTTGATGTAGGCTCTCCTTGCGGAACCACAAAATCAAATGATCTTCCTGCTGCCCGAGCTGTAAGGCCATCAATCCGGCAAACGGAAGCTCGCCCTTGATGGAACCCTCGTACCTTGCTTTGAAATTGTTGTCTTTAAAGATAGGCTTCTTAGGCTGTTGCTGAATAAACTTAAACAGTTTCCGCAATTGCTTTTTTGTGGGATGCACGCCGTACGCATAGATATCGCCTCGGTGATATATGGCCAATCCATCCGCATGCGGAATTTCACAGAGAGTCTTCATGCGTTCGACAAGCGCACAGTTAATCGTATTGCTAAACAGAAAACAATCCTTAAGCTCCAGCTCAACATCCCGTGTTTTCTCATGGTATTGAAGCAGTTTCTGCTTCGTTAGCGTTTCGAAGCGGCTGGCGACATTCTGTACGATAAACGTACATAATTTTCGCTTCTGGAAATCAATCGGCTTAACGGTCGTGTTTTGGCACACTACCAGCCCCCAAAAATCACCGTTAATTGTCAATGAAAAGGCGATGTACGAGCGGACGCCGATTGTTTTCAGGTAAGCAGCGTGAAGCTGCGGAATGGGTAGGTATGGCGAAGGCAATAACTTGATATCGCCTAGCGAATAGAAATCATGGGTAGAGTCACCAAAGTCGGGACAATAACGAAAGGATCGGCCACGGTAATATTCAACCACATCTGGCGGCATGAATGCCGCCGAATATTCGCGCCCCAACAGCCGCTCATGGCCTTCCTTGGAGCGTTCGGCAAGCACTTTGCCGTAGTAGCCGTCCGTCACCTGGAAGACAAACACCCGGTCATAGTCAATCAGCGTTTCCAGCGAGCGGCATAATGACTGCCAAATATCGACAGGCTCCTTTTCAAAAAGAAAGCCGATTTCATTCATTTCGGCTGCAGAGATAGACTTACTAATTTGTGGCTCCCATTCCAGATACAGCAGCCCGCTGTACAAATACGCGCAGAGGTAGTGCGTCTTTTTGCCGATGGGGTGCAGGATCAGCTTTCGTGGGGTACGCGCACATACAATGTCATCAATCGCATCAAGGATTTTCTCCGCATGCTCAGGTAAATATAGGCGGATAAACTCTTCTAAGTTCGTGCCTAGAAAACGGTCTACAGGCCCGGTATCCAGGATTTGGCCGACGCGCTCGCTGACGCCGTGTATTGTTCCGTTTGGCGTGGCTACTACGAGGTAACCAAAGTTCTGCAACGGTGACCGGGCTATAGACGAAGCGCTAGCAGGGTGAAGCATGATGGATTGGTGTCAAATGCATATTTTCAAGGGCAAAAACGTTTAAACAAAAATAGTATTATTTCTTCTCGTTTTTTACAACGGCGTTTGATATTAATCTATTACGTCTCATAAGTATGAGAAAAGAATGCGAAAGGCGATTTCCGGGAAACCGCGCACCTTTCGTGCGTGCCATCTATTGTTTTTCACGTCGACGGCGCCCTGGCTCCGTCAGTAGGGATTATAACAGTAGAATATGGTTTTTGTTTGACGAATAGTGCTGCCCACAATAAAGCAGGCCGACTACAGTGGGAACGTAGCGGCGTGCTTTCGCGTCTTGCCAAGCTTTAGCTCAGCAAGAAAAATTATACCAAATAATCGCCTAGCGCCGGGCGTTTGGCCGAAAAGCTTACCATGTATGCCAAGGCGTCGCAGATTCGATACGGTGTCGACGGCGTGTCCATGAGACCGAGTTGGTAACCATGTTGTGACCGCGGTTTCAACGGCGCCGATGTCGTTGCGTCAAACAGCAATACCGGTATCCCCATACGGTCAGCGAGCCCATATATGCCAGCATTTACAGTTGCTACGGCATCCGCCCCCTCAATTAAGTACTGCATGGCCTCACTAGAAAGCTGTCCGACCATATCGTGGAATTCAGAATGGCTGATCGCTTGTACGATTTCCTCCAAATAGGGCGAGCGATAGTAACCTGTGAAAATGATCGCGTGTGTATCACCCATAAATTTGTTGACACATTTGACAATGGCTTCTCCGTTCACCGAGCAATCGGAATCCGACGACTCCAAGTGAATGACAATGTATGGTTTTGCCGGCAATGAAGTCAGCGTGCCTTCCGAACTCCCAGGCACGTCGGCCAACGATAGTGTGGTATGAACCGGAAAGCTTCCCGGTTGGGCCTGGTTCGTGTCCAGGGTTTCCCTGACGTGCCGCTTCATACCGCCACCCCTCCTCGCATGTGTTGGTCGGAAGGACGAATCGTCGCCAGATCTTGGGCTACCAATTCGCAGATGGAATGGATCAGGTGCAGGTGCATCTCGGATACCCGCGAAGGATCCGCTGATGGCACAATAAGGTTGTGTTGGGCTAAGCTCGATAGCGGACCGCTATTGAGGCCTAGAAAGTTAACACGTAGCATATCACGGCTTTGCGCCCGCTTAAGGGCGTTCGCTACGGGCAGCGATGGCCCATCCGCACTAAAACACACTAAGATATCGCCGGTGTTTCCCAGCACGTCGATCTGTCGGGCGAAGATATCGTCTGTTCGCTCCCCTTTGGTCCAGGCGGCAAGCCATGCCGGGTCCCCATTGAGTGAAATGGCCGCACAGGGGCACTGGGTGTCTCGCTTGAACCGTCCTACCAATTGGGAGACAAAGTGCTGGATGCCGGCACCGGAGTCACCATGACCGCAAACCAGTATTTTGGCGCCTTTTTTTATCGAATCGGAAAGCGCCTGAGCGGCCTCCGCGATATCTGCACATAAGGTATCGGCGGTCAGCTGAAAAAGCGCCGACGCCTCCCCTAGCATACTTTTAACGAGCATGGGACGCGACTTTATTACGGTGCTTCCGGTTTTTGAGGCGAGGATCCGCTCATATAATTGGGCGGTTTGTTCGGCCATTGCCTCCGATGTGGCAGAGCTCACGACCGACATTCGCTCGTTTTCCCGGCTATTTAGGGCGGCCGTAGATTGTCTGCGGGATATTAGCTCTACCTTATTGGGGTCTGCATGATAGATCTCTAGCAGCCCCTTCAATTCGTCCGGATCCGCTGCAATCAACTGATCGGCATGCCAGACAATTTCGTCCTCCACGTCGATGCGCTCCGTCAACAATCGGTTATCGTTAGCTTGCCCGTTTTTGCCCACGACGCCTAATTTGTCGAAACTGGCTACCAATGGAATGGACAATGCTTGCTTTACCTTAATCCCCACATGGCCCGACAGCCAAAAGTGGGCGTGTACTAAGTTATATTGAATCCGGTAGTCGGTGATGATGTCGAGCATCATGTCCGCGAACTCGTCCATGTACATGAGCAGTTCATTGTCCGGAATGGGCTTTGCGGGGCCAGCAAGTACGTTGAACACCCGGACGTGGTGATAGAAATAAACAATCTCGTCTAGTTCGAGTGAATCACGACGGGTGTAAATGTCTACGTCATAACCGATGTCCGATAATGCTTTTGCGAGCTCTGCCACATAGTTAACCTGATTCTCGCCAGCAATGGCCAACGGCGACGTGTGCGCGCTAATCAATGCGATTTTATTTTTCATAAGATTTAGATTCAAAAAGGATGACTGATTATCGTGCTAGGATCCGTCTTCGGCTTCATGCCCGCTAGTCCACGTTGGTCCCGTTGACGTCCTTCGGGATGTCCATATCGTCTATGGGACTCTTTTTGCCGCGATCCCGGTCCTCCCTCCGTTCGTCGGGGCTTCCTGGCAAATGTTGCTCTAGGTCATCTTGCTCTTGGGGTCCGTCTTCCCCGTGTTTCGGGATGGTGGGGTCGATGCCATCAGGCCGACGATCAGGGTCATTCGGGTCGTTCGATACGGAAAGGCTAAGGGCTACTACAAGACCTTGCTTGCGGGTAGTGGTTAGATTATTCGGTTTCATAAGCTGTCTTATCTTGTGTCTGTTTTACTGATGAACACAGCCGGCGTAGGTATCGTTGATTCAATAAATACGTGATTGAACGTAAAATATACGGTACGGTTGCTTCGGGCAACTACGGAAGCCCGAAGCAACACCGTAACATCGATGGCTACCGGTAAGTGCGGAGCTTTTTCTTGAGTTCCTTACGGATGGTGTGAATGCGTGTTTTGATTGTACCCTCCTTTATGCCCATCTGGCTGCCAATCTCGCGGTACTTAAAGCCCTCCATATACATCGTGAAGATGTCCTGGTTTTCGGGCGACAAGCACGACATCGCCGTCTTAATATCCTTGATGATGAAACTCGACTCGGCTTGATTGCGTGTGGTGGGTTCCATAGTGTTCGTGGCCATGAGCTCCTTTTCTGCCTTGCGGTGAATTCCTACTCTCCGATATTTGTTTATGTAAATGTTCTTCATAATAACGTAGAGCCAGGGAATCAACTTCGGATGATCAACGAATTTGTCGATCGACGATAGCGAACGGATATACGTTTCTTGCACTAGTTCTTCGCGTTCGTACGGATCCGTAGTAAACTTGTGCGCGATCTTAGCCATAACAGGCTTACTCTTTTGGATGGTTGCATCAATCAGTGTTCTCATAGCTAGTTATCGTTTGCGTTTCGTTCACATAAATAACTGAAACACTGCCTATTTTGTTGCAGGCTAGCCTGCCCCGAAAGGCATTTTGGGTAATAAATACACGGCCATGTAATTTCCACCCTTCCCCCACCGTATTTTTTACGCATGGCTGCTTGTATTTTTAACTTTTCAAGCATCGATACCTTTGTTTAATATGTAATAACTATCTGATATTCAATTAATATCGTAAGATGGGTGGCCGGGTGTCACTGACCCTGCATGCCTCCATCTTCTTTATCTGTACTTGTGAAATGAGAAAAAAACTTTCACACAAGGTAAAGGTGAGTCCGTTACGTGTCGTAGGGCGCGAGTGTACAACAAAATGCAATTCCGTATATATACGTTGGTTGATGTTTTTCATTGTTAAGCGAAGTGATTGTCCCGTATAATTACGTGTTTTCGAGACCCGAAACACCCTATTAGTGGCGACCTGTTCTAGGTGTAACGAATTGAAAACAAACAAAAAGCAGCGAGCAATGAATGTAAGCGACTTCTTATTGACACGATTGACTGAATGGGGAATTGATAAGATTTACGGTTATCCCGGCGACGGCATCAACGGTATACTAGGTGCAATGAACCGTAGCGATACCATCCGATTTATCCAGGCACGCCACGAGGAGTCTGCCGCCTTTATGGCCTGCGGCCACGCGAAGTTTACTCACGGTGTCGGCGTTTGCCTAGCCACCTCCGGCCCCGGAGCGATCCATCTACTCAATGGATTGTATGACGCTAAGCTGGATCACCAGCCCGTTGTGGCTATCGTGGGCCAGCAAAAGGGTTCTTCGCTGGGGAGCAGTTATCAACAAGAAGTCAATCTAGCGCACCTATTTGGCGACGTGGCCACGTACGTAGAAACCGTTATTGATCCCTCGCAGGCCCGACACGTAATCGACCGTGCGTTGCGCATTGCAAAGGCCGAACGTACGGTAACGGCCATCATCATTCCGAACGATGTCCAAGAAGAAGACGCCGTCGAACAACCGCCCCGCAAGCATGGCTACGTGGTGTCGGATACGGGCCATCCCACGAGTGTCGTCTTGCCTACGCCAGAGGAGCTTCAGTATGCCGCGGACATCCTCAATGCCGGCGAGCGGGTAGCTATGCTGGTCGGTGCAGGCGCAGCTGATGCGTGGGAAGAGGTGAAGCAGACCGCGGAACTCCTGGGTGCGGGCGTGGCCAAAGCACTCCTTGGAAAGGCTGTCCTCCCCGATGACTTACCCTACGTGACCGGATCAATCGGATTGCTCGGCACGCAAGCCAGTTGGCAAATGATGGAGCAGTGCGATACATTGCTAATGATCGGAAGCAGCTTCCCGTATAGTGAATATTTGCCCGAACCGGGCCAGGCAAGAGGCGTACAGATTGATCTTGACGTCAAAATGCTCAGTATTCGCTATCCCATGGAATCCAACCTATTGGGACACAGTCGCGATACGCTACGCGCGCTCCTGCCCTACATCAAACCCAAAGAAGACCGTTCGTGGCGCCAGCAAATCGTGGAATGGGTATCTGCTTGGCACGAGTCTGTAGAGGAACGCGGCCTCCTACCCGCGGATCCCATCAATCCTCAGTTGGTCATCCAGCGTTTGTCACCCCGCTTGCCCGATCGCAGCATTATCGTCGCCGACTCCGGTACGGCGGCATTTTGGTACGCACGCAACCTCCGTTTTCGCGAGGGAATGATGGGATCGCTTTCAGGTAATCTGGCCACTATGTGCTGTTCGGTCCCTTACGCCATAGCCGCTAAGTTTGCCTACCCGAGCCGGTTCGCCGTCGCCATCTCCGGCGATGGAGCCATGCACATGCTCTGTATGAGCGAACTCATTACCATTGCCAAATATTATCGCGAATGGGAAGACCCCAGGTTGTTGGTCGTGGTATTGAACAACCGTGACCTTAGCATGGTGACGTGGGAACAGCGCTTTCTATCAGGAGAACCAAAATTCGAGGATTCACAAGATATTCCGGATGTCGATCATGCGGCATTTGCAACAATGTTGGGCTTGAAGGGCGTACGAATAGATGACCCAAGTCAAATCGAAAATGCATTGGAGGAAGTGATGGCGAGCGATCGACCCGCGGTGCTGGACGTAGTATGCGACGCAAACACACCCATCATTCCCGCCCATGTCGATCGGGAAATGGTCGCCAAATTTATTAAGGCGATGATGAAAGGTGATCCCGAATCAGCCAGCCTCACGCGTCAGTTGTTGCGGCAGTTGATGAAGGGAGGTACGAGCTTCCTATAAGAAATCTTCCGGCGCTGTATTCCTAAACAAAAAGGGCGAAAATGTCACTGTTTGAAAAGATATTCATGGACGGCGTGGACACTAGCTTCCTGTCCGAAATCGCCATAAGGTCGGCGATCATGTTCTTTTTTATTTTGTGTGTACTCCGCCTGTCCGGACGTCGCGGCGTCAAGCAGCTGACGCTTTTTGAGGTGGCCATTATTCTAGGCTTGGGATCTGCCGCGGGCGACCCGATGTTTCAACCAGAGGTACCGGTACTCAACGCACTCGTCGTATTGGTCACCGTAGTTGTATTTTATAAGCTGGTGACGTGGGCGGCCGCACGCTTTGAGCCAATCAACAAGGCGCTGGAGGGCGAAGCAAAGGTGATTATCCGCGATGGCATGTTTGACGTGGAGACTGAACGTAATGAACTTTTTTCCCAACAGGAGTTTTTCGCTGAACTACGCAATCAAAACGTGGAGCATCTCGGACAGGTACGCATTGCCTTATTGGAGGTAGACGGTACGATTAGCATTCTGTTTTATCCTTGCGAAGAGGTTAAATTGGGGCTACCGCTTTTTCCTGACGATTACCGGCCTTTGAAAGCGAGCTTCGACCGTCCAGTCGCATGCATGTACTGCGGCTGCGTTATCGACAGCCTGCCCCATGCCGAGATACCGTGCGCCCGTTGCCAACATCGAAAATGGGCAATCGCCCTGAATAGAAAACGCATCTGAAGTCTACGTTATGAGACCCGTCTTTACCTATCCATTAATCATCGCTACGTTTTTAACGGCTTCATGTCGAGAACACGCGCCGCGGTCGGTGGATGATGAACATATTCATGTCATTAGCGAACTGGTCGTCCTGCGCACAGAGGGCCTCGCACTGGCGGAGGTCGCTGCTTCCGCCACCCGGGACGAGCAGGTCGGCCGGGCTATCGGACAGGTAAAAGCTTACTATATTGAAACCCATCCAGCCTTTTTGAAGCTTTGCCAGGGGCAAGTTATCGTACTAGCACACGACGACTTCGCTACGATATGGGCGGCCGTAGAACACCAAATCCTTGGGGAATCAGCATGTGTCGAAATGGCGTTCCTATCGCTATATACTGATCATACGGCACGGGAAATCGCTGCGTACGAGCGCGTACTGCGCAAGAGCTCGCAGGAAGACCTATACGCTTTCGCCTTGCGCGCGCTGCCTGGGCTTTACCATCAGCAACGGGAAATCTCCGCTATCGTCCACAAGCACGCGTGTCGAGACAGTACACTTCCCGTCGCGGGCCAATGACACTTACTACAACCTTACCAGTAAACATACGGAGGCGCGCGAGTTTAATACGCGTTTTGAAAGAATTCTCAACATTTTGGCTCCTAATTGCATTTTATGTATAGCAAAATGCGCATAGTACATTCAATTCATTGTAATATAATAAAGGAAAGCATGGAACAACCGAAAGGCACGAATCCGACACGAAGCAGTCAACAAGCGAATCAGCAAGGGGCTCCCAAAGAAGGTGAGTACACGAAAAAAATAAAGCAACTGACGTCACAAGCTCCATCCAAACTTTATCTATGCGCAGCAGTTACCGTGATGGCGGCGGCGCTGACGTTGAGGTGCTTGGGACAGAAGCAGACGGCATTGTTCGTAGGCCAGTGGGCCTCGCCATTTCTGCTTTTAGGCATCTACAATAAGATTGTCAAGACTCAGGGACACGACGCTGTTTCTGCCCCGGCGGATGAGCCAATGAAGCACGGGAATAGGAAAAACAATAAGGAGGAACATAAGATGAACAAATTAACATGGAAAGGGCGCTGGAACGAACTGAAAGGAAAAGTGAAACAACAGTACGGCGAACTCACCGATGATGACTTGACTTACGTAGAAGGTAAGGAAGATGAGTTGCTCGGACGCTTGCAACAACGTACTGGCAAAACGAAAGACGAGGTTGAGTCATGGTTAAATGGCTTATAGCAGCAACCAGAAAAAGAAAAGCGGGCTTTGGCGCCCGCTTTTTTTTGGCTCACTCTTCAGTGGGCCTTTTTTGCTGCTTACCACATCGGCATTACTCCGTCCGGCCGGTGAATTCAGGATCGCTGAGCGTTTGCAGGAACGCGATGAGGTCATCCTTTTCCCGTTCGCTAAGCTGGATTCGGTTCCCGTTTTTTCGCAGTACCGGATCAAGGTTTTCGGCATCGATGACGCCGGAATCCAGGTAGTCGAGCAGGGAGCGCAGGGTCGGGAACTGGCCAAAACTGCCGTAGGGCGCAGTATAGGCGACGTTGCGGAGTGATGGTACCCGAAAACGCATGTAGTCGTCCGCGAGACCCGTTACACGCGCACGCCCTGCCTCTTGTGAGCTTGGATTCACGGGAAACCCGATGTTGCGAAAACTCTGATCCGTGAACAATTCCGACTCATGGCAGGTTTCGCATTTTGCCTGGAACACACCATAGCCTCGCGCCTCACTATCCGTAAATTCTTCAACCCCCAAGCGGGTAACGTGGTCATACTTGCTGTTTGCCGAGATGAGCGTGTATTGATATTGCGCTAGGCTACGGTAAATCCGCTCCGGTGTAATCTCATCGTCACCGAATGCCTGCCGGAATAATGCAGGGTAAGTCGCATCCTTCTGCAGCTTAGCAATGATCGCTAAGACGGAGGAATCCATCTCTTCGTGCGTAATGATCGGTACTAACGGCTGTTTTTCGAGCTGGAGCATGCTTCCATCCCAATTGTACACCCGCATAAACGCCAAATTTTGGATAGGTGGCGTATTGCGTAGGCCTACCCGCCCATGGACGCCAATGGCTTGGACTTGGTTGTCGGCAAATGCATTCGATGGGTTGTGGCAGCTCGCGCATGAAATGGTGTTATTACCGCTCAATTTCTTTTCATGGAAAAGTTTTTCGCCCAAGGCCACGCCATATCGGGTGGGCTTGTTGTCCGATACGGCTTCGTTCAACGAAGGAAAGCCCTGCGGGACATTCAGCGGAAACTCCGGGTTGTCCCACACGAACGATTGCTCCTCTCGGGAGCAGGCCCAAGTCAGTACAGCGAGCAGAAAAAGGGCAGCAAGCTTTTTCATACGTAACCTTCCAACAGGTTAATGTTCTACGCTTTCTATTGAGAACATGCCCACCTTGTCGTTCTGGCCGTCACCACCGAGGTTGTCGACGAAGAGGACCATATTGAGCGCTGTATGCACACTAGGCGTCGCGTTGTCTGCCCCCAGGACAATCGTGTTGGCGTTTCCGCTGAGCAGCTTGTCAAAATCAGCCCGGATGGTAATACGTGGCGCCAGCTCGCCCACCACGGCGGGTTGCGGGAGAGGTAACGTGATATCCCGGTATGCGTCCACGCCTTGCGTGTACGACGTATTATCGTCTTTATCGCCCTCTACCGTGCTCCCGGTATGCACGGAAAGCGTCTTACGGTCCACATCATAAAAACCCTCAATCTTCACAAAACGGTATCCGGCCCCCCACTCCCACATCATTTCTGTATCATTCGCCCCCGCCTCAGCATAAAACTTAGGGAATTTCACCTCGTCGGCCGTGTTTATGGTTGACTGGACCCCAAGACCGAACTTGATTTGACGGTACTCACCCGCTGGAATGGCCTGCAATACGTATTCCAACGTTTGTGGCTTCGCCTGGTTCACCACCGTGGCGCCTTTGTCCAAGTTGTCCGTTTGATAGCCGACCTCGGTGCCGTCGGCCTTCACGAGTCGAATGTTACTAATCACGTATTTCAATTCCGAAAAATAATGGGTTTGTCCCGCCGCGGAGGTATGCACGGTGGGATTACCGGCGCTCGATTGTGCCAGGATGATGGGCGCGTCTTTAAAGGTGTTGTTGAATCGTAGGGTCATCGAAGGGGCGTCGCTCTTGCTGCAGGCCATTCCTGCCGCCACTGTGATCATAAGAAAGAGAAGTCTATGTAGTGTTTTCATGTGTGTTTTTTTTAATGTTAAACGTGTACATGGGAGTTGTCGATTAAGGTCGAGAGAATGTGGGTGGCATCCGTCTCCCGAATCGGAGGCGGCACGGCAATCGTGAGGTAAGGCGATTGGTAGGCGTCAGTACGATACGTATGCTTCGATTTATCGCCAATCGCGGTCGAAATAGGGCTCAGCGTAGGAAATCCGGGAACCCAAAGATCAACGTGCGGGTACACATTCCCGTCCGTCTCGCCTGTCTTTTCCAACTGCTTCTTCAGATAGCAGCGCGCTTCGCATTGCAACTCCGGCTGGCTTGTATTGACGCAAAATGCAGCCGCCAGCTCGGCACGGTGCAACGTGTAATGTGCCACGATGATCGCAGGCTGAAAGCCGATCAGGATAGTCAGGTTTATCATCAATATCCACAGCGCTCGGGCCATCTCACTAAAATTTCAATTGCAAGGCCGTGAAGACATTGCGCCCCATTCTTGGGATATTACCCCAATCGGCATAGGTGCTGTAATATTTATTGAGTAGGTTTTCAGCTCCGATTTGTACCTTGGCGCTGATAGCCTTCACCGAAAACGTATAATCGGCCGAAAGATTCCAAATACCGTAGGCGGGCGTACCGTCTTCACCGTATTCCGGGCTGTGGTGATGCTGGGCGAAATCGCACTGTAGGACCGTGCCGATCCCAAATCGACCATACATGTAATGCAACGCCGTCTGGTAGCTTAGCGGGCGAATGAACGGCAGGTTACCACCTTGGCTATCCTTTGCCCGGGCATACGTCATCGTACCCTCCCAGTGTAGGTGCGGCAGGATGTCATAATCGGCTTTGAAGGACAAGTTAAAAAGCCGCGCGTATTCAAGTGCGGTGTATCCTTTGACGCCTACAGATTGGTAGTTCATGGGACTGCCTAAGTTCAGTATGCGCCCTACTATGTAGTTTTCGATGTGGAAATAGTTCGCGCTAAGCGACAAGCCCAACCGTTGCATTTGAAAGGCTGCCCGTGCATTGGCCTCGTACGCAATTTCATTCGGCAAGTCGGGATTACCAATATAATCATAGCGGTCGAAACTGTTGTAGATATAATATCCATATCCTTCGGATACCGAGGGGGCGCGGTGTCCATAACCGATTCCAAGGTCGAATTCGAAGTGTTGTATTCGCCCACCATAGCTGGCGTGCAGACCCGGCAGGAGCCGGCTTTTTTCTTGCGAGGACTCGGGATAGAAGATGCGATTAAATTCAGGAT
Organism: uncultured Sphingobacteriaceae bacterium; assembly: GCA_964423925.1. Lineage (GTDB taxonomy): Bacteria > Bacteroidota > Bacteroidia > Sphingobacteriales > Sphingobacteriaceae > CAYRGQ01. The sequence continues at coordinate 67,331 of CAYRGQ010000002.1, forward strand.
ATTTTGCGTGATTATAATGCCATCCCAACGTGCCACCGAAATTTATTTGGCTATCGTCAGAAAGGTGCCACGCATTGCTAATCGACGCACCGGAAAACCGCATGGTCACCCACGGCCAGCTGTACGCAAACATCGTTTTGTTTCCCCCTTCCTGCGGATACATAGTCATCTCCGCGATCGACACGTTCTCGTATAGGTTGAGTTGGATTTCAGCGGTGTAATCGCCCTGCATGAGATTCACGTTAGACACCAGTCCATAGGTAGTGCTCCACCCAGGCATGTCCATGTGCACCAGGTTTTCGGGCCGCTTGGTGTCATCCATATAATGTTCTGTCGCATTGAAGTACAGTTTAGTGTCCCACACTTTCGCCACGCTTGCCTCGAACAGCTGTTTGTAGGCAGCCGAGGCGATCAGCGTTCGCGAGAGCCACAGGTCCATCGGCAATGCGGGATAACCCACGTCGGACGCCTTATCAAAAATCGCATCCACGCGCACTGAGGAGAGTGGACTGGTCTTGTAGGCAAACCCCAACGACCCGTTTAATTTATTATACTGCGAATGACCTACCTCTACGCCATTTCCTGCGTAGTAATTGCCCGCGTTACGGAATGCGATGCTGCCCTCCGCTACCAGCTTTTCGCCTGAAAACGCTAGGTTTCCCAAGTGCACAAATTGCCTGCTATTGGATTCAAATCCGGCCTGGTAAGCCCCGCCCCATCGCTTCTCAAGTCCGAACGGCGTTTGCTTTCGGCGCATATTGATGCTGCCCGCCACGGTGGCGCCGTGCATGCTGCCCGACTGGCCCGAACTGATGTCTATCGTTGCCAAGTTGTTGCTTTCCACGTAGGACGTCACCGGATCCATCTTGTCCGTACACGCCCCGAATATATGCATGCCGTCTATGGTTATCACCGACCGCTCCGTGCTCATGTTATTGAGCAGCGGTTCCCAAGCGTAGGAACCCCGCTTTATGAAGCTTATTTGCTCCGAAGAAGCCAAGAACTCATCGACAGAAACAGCCATCTTCATATCGGTTTCAATCTTACGTTTGACTTTTGCCGAAACTTCGACCTCACCAATGCGACGGGTCGTGTCGGCTGTGCCATGGTCATGCTGACCCAGGACTTGATGGGTATACAGCACAAAAAAGAGCGTGATTGCTAGTGTCGTCTTCATGGTATGCTAAAATGAAATATCAATGTGTAATTCACTTTTGGTGCCCACGACGCCGGGTGTGAAATCCGGAGGCACTGATGTTCCCTTGAGCACCTGGCCATCTGGATCGAGCAGGATGAAGTTCAACGTCCAGTTTCCCGTCATGGTATAGTTCACCACGCCCTGGTAAAAGCCGTCGTCGCGCTGCGTCAAATCCCGATTATTCGGTGACGAATGGTTGCCCATTGATGCTTCCGGCATGCGCGGATCCAGTAAAAGCGTGTAGCCATCGACCGAAGTGTAGGCAGACTCGTCTTCATCGTAGCGATAGATGCCTGCTACCAAGTCATTCTCTCCCACCTGGGGATTTTGTGGCTCGACCAAGGCGATGAGATACTGTCGCCCATCCTTATCCGAAAAAGCAATGTGGTGGCGATTCTCATTGGGCTGGGGCTCGACGGTCACCGGTAGCGGCAAGTTATGCGACTGTCCGCCGATGGTAGTCGAAACATGGCATGTCCACCTTCCTGCCGCGCTACTGGGAGACGTAAATACCGCATAACCTGAAAAATATGGGCCTTCCGCCACATATTCCAACGCATGGGGGTGTGGGCCACTGTGTTCATGACCTTGGCCATCCGTATGCACGGGCAGCAGCGTAGCGGCAGATCCGGGAAAAGGTGCGCCCGAAACACGCAGCCGAATCGCATTATAACCCGTATAAAGCGATCCCTGTTGAGCCTCGAGACTAAACACATAGTCGCCATGTTGCGCACGCGCGACCTCCCTAAAGTGGTTAGAATCGGGAACTACCGTCTCCAATTCTTCTTTGTAATTGGTCTTTTCCTTGGTACAGGCGCCTATTAGCGCCCCCAAAACCGAGAAAACTATAATCGTTTTTCGCATGTAATAGCGTAGTTAGTAAACAAAGGTGGTGTAAGGGTGAGCTACAGCGGGGATATGGACAATGATTCCATCGGGAAGTACCACGGGCGAGTGCAGGTCAGCATGCTGCTATGCGTTCTCCATAGGTGACACGAACCAGTAGATGGATGCGCGTCCGGTGTTATCCGCGAAGTAGCGAGTGGAAAGTGGTAATCAGCCAATAGGCGGACGGTACAATAGTGCATTGTACTCAAAAACGTAGTCGACTAGGTACGGGGTAAAATGGTGTTCCAAGAGCGGAATGTCCAATAGGTTGGAGTCGAACGCGGCATACTCCTTATGGACGTACAGCGAACTATAATCATAAGCCACCAGATTCTTTTCCGATTCGTGCTGCGCTTTTTCCTCCAATTTTTTCATTAATACGCATTGGCCATCGCACAGGAGGGTAGGCTGGCTTTTATTGATACACTTGGCCAGGTACTCGGAAAAACGCAGCCGGTACTCCAAATCCATGAAATTACAATAAAAGGATTGCAACGTCAAGGCAATCAATAAACTATATGCGAAGAAACCTTTCAACGGTGGCTATTTTACTGATAGTTGGGCACCAAATATACATAATAAAATGATAGTTGGAAGTGAGCTAACCCAGTTTAAGGCCTACAATGCCCACAAAACAGAAGTCCTGCCTGTGTGGGGACATGCAGGACTGAACACAAAAAAAAACACGGGCCAAAAGACCCGTGTGCGCAATGGATTAATTTTTTATGTTACGAAGCCTCAAAGCCGCGACTAGGGTAAAATGGGCCGAGTCGTCCTCGACGTATCGCCAGGACTTATGGAGTCGCGTATGGCTTCCGCTTCCTCCAGGTGTCTCTTCAATGTAGGAAGCGTTTTAGCCGCAAAGGCCTGTAAGTCGGTATTCCTTGCATCCGAGGCTGCTTCCTCAAACAGCGACACCGCGTCATCGTGGTGGTCTACCATATGCCTGATGTATGCGCGGTCAAAGTCGGCTCCGCTTTTCTCACGAAGATCACGTTGCATGTCCACCTCGTCATGGCTCGCAGCCGGTGGCAATGTAATGTTGTGGCGGGCCGCAATGGCCAGCAGCTCGTCATTGGCTTGCTCGTGATCGCGCACAAGACGTGTAGCAAAGTCCTTAACCCGCGCATCGGACGCCCGTTCCATGGCTAGACGCCCTAATTGGACTTCCGAAAGCCCAGCGTCAGCGGCCTTAACGGCGAATTCAGCGTCATCTTCATAAACCATTGCGGTGGTGTCGTTTACATCCATGGCTTGGTCTACGCTGTCGTCAGCATTCCGCCTGTCGGGGGACCCGCAGGCGCTAAGGATAAATACGGCAGTTGCCATTCCAGTAAGATAATTAAGCGTTTTCATAATATTTCAGTTTGATAAATTCATAATATTTGTTTACTCTGCAGCAGGCTGAATGGAGTTGTCCTCACCCCCTGCATCGTCCTGCGCGGGGTAGCTCGTTTCGTCCAAATCTTCATCATTGGCATCCGCCATGTCTTCCGTGAGCGCCTCGTCCTCGTCAGAAAATTGGATATGCGGCTCGCCCAGTCCCGACTCATCTAGCTCGGCCAAACGACCCTCGTTCTCTTTGTACTCGTCGGACGTAAACGGATTGGCTTCGTCATAGGTAGACATGGCATCCTCGCCGTGCGTTGCGGCCGTATCATATGGGTCGGGATGTTGGTATTCCGAGTCATTGGTTTCCGCATCCAGTTCGAAGCTATCCGCTTCTTCATTATACGCAAGGCGCTCCCCTGTCGGTTCCCGTGTTTCGTCGGAGTCCGCCACTTCGAGCGGTACTACCGGTGGTTTGTTGGTTTTTGACATGGTGTTCTACATTTAATTTTTCCGTTCGCGTCGTCGCTAGCCGTGCCTGTTCGACACCCTACAGACAAGCTTTCTTTGCTTTTCGTTTGATTTTTTTTGATTCATCCCCAGATCACCTTCACGCTCCGTAGGTGGGCAACTTGCCTCAATGACGGCGTATAGCATCAATCAACTCGTTTTTTCGCAATTGATGCCTGCCCTTAATGCCGATGCTTGTTGCCTGTGCCAGGAGTTCCTTGCGCGTACGTTCCTCGAGTTTATCGTTTTCTCCCCCACGCCGACTCGCGCCAGGACTATTAGCGATTCGCGCCGCTTTCTCTTTGCTCGCACCCCCGCGGCGGAGCGCCTCATACTTCGCATCGTTTTTTATTTGCTTTCCATGATTCTTAGCCATCGTTTCACTATTTTTAGGTTTGTATTCAACGTGTAGTTCAGGCGATAGAACAGCTGAGAGCCAGTAAAGGTTGTTGTGGCAGATGCGGAAAATTACGTCGGCAAATACGGGTTTTATTACATCGAGGTTTTCCTTGGGATATTCGGTATTTAGTACGCAGCCGGCAGCGTGATTTATACGCATTCTGCACAAAAAGGGAACGGACTGCCCCTGCTTACCGTTTCTGCACGTAGAGCGAGCGGATAATCCCGCCGCCAAAACGTGCTGAACTAAATCATATAATCATGGATACGAAGAAAACAGGCAATCCGGAAAATATGTACCCAACTCCTCCTTTTGATAAGCAAAGTCAGGAAGTGCCTGGGGTTGGAACGAAGATGGATCCCGTGCCGGATCATGGCGAGGAAACCTATAAAGGCTCGGGCTTGCTGGAAGGTAGAGTGGCCATCATCACGGGTGGCGATTCGGGCATTGGCAAGGCTGTCGCGATCGCGATGGCTCGAGAAGGTGCGGACGTTGTAATTTCATATAAGGACGCCATCGAAGACGAGGAAGCCGCGGACACCCAAAAATGGGTGGAGAAAGCAGGGCAAAAAGCCCTGTTAGTTCGCGGTGATATTACCGACGAATCGCACTGCAAGCGAATCGTGGAGAAAACCGTTGACCAGTTTGGCAAGATCGATATCCTCGTCAACAACGCAGCATACCAGATGACTTACGAAACCGTGGAAGAGATAACGGCCGAAGAATGGAACAAAACATTTGAGACAAATTTGAGCGCGATGTTTTATTTTGTCAAGCACGCAAAAGCACATATGGCTCCGGGCAGCTCGATTATAAATACGACATCTGTCAATGCCTACGACCCTAATCCCACGCTACTGCCGTACGCCGCAAGTAAGGGTGCGATACAAAATTTCACGGCCAGCCTCGCACAGTTATTCCTGCAGGATGGCTCGGGCATCCGCGTCAACGCAGTGGCGCCCGGCCCGGTTTGGACGCCACTCATCCCCAGCACGATCCCCGAGCATGAGCGATTCGGTGAAAACACGCCAATCGGCCGGCCGGGGCAACCCGCTGAAATCGCCCCTGTATATGTGTTTCTCGCTTCCGCTGCGGCCTCATATGTTTCAGGAGCCACTATAGCAGCTACTGGCGGGCGCGTGACGATATAGCCGGCGTCGGTGAACATGTCAGATAGCGCAAACATACATGCCGGTTTTTGTGTTTTAGTTTCGAGAATCGACACTATCTTTGATGTGCTGCTGGCAATTACGGTTGTCGGCCACACGGGATAGTTGCCAAAAAAAGTACACCTACTAGAGTTACATCGCTTATGATCAAAATCGTTCTTGCGGATGACCATCTTATCGTCCGGAATGGTATAAAGATGCTGCTGGAATCGCAGCACAACCTCCAAGTAGTCGGCGAGGCCAACAACGGCAAGGAAGTGGTTGACTTTTTGGAAAGCGACATGCGTGTGGACCTCGTGCTGACTGATATCGATATGGAGGTGATGGGGGGTATGGAATTGGCCGATTATATTCAGCAGAAACACCCACACATCAAAGTCATCCTCCTCTCGATGCTCGACGAGGTTAAATACGTACAGGAAGCTTTCAAAAAGGGCGTACTCGGATATTTGGTGAAGAACGTAGACTATGACGAACTGCTGTTCGCTATTCAGCACGTAGCCAAGGGCGGCATCTATGTGTGCGGCGAACTGACCAGCGGGATGCTCGAAGCCATCAACGATTTGATGGATAAGGGTGGTTCATTAGGCCCGGATGTTACGCGTTTTGAGCTCTCTGAGCGTGAAACGGAAATATTACAATTGATTAGCGAGGGCTATACAAATGCCGAAATCGCAGACAAACTATTTCTTAGCAAACGAACGGTAGAAGGCCACCGACAAAACCTCATTAATCGCCTAGGCGTCAAGAACTCAGCGGAGCTAATTAAGGTGGCGGTGCGCCACGGACTGGTGGATTAGTCGCTGGATACTTTCGCCCCCATGGGCGTCTGAAGGCTACCGTCGCTCGAGGGCTGCGCGAAGCCCTTTGACTAAAATATCCCTGCGTTTTGATATTTTAGTCTCTTTAATGGCAGTTACGTCGTGCTTTAACCCTGCATTTCGGCGCAACGGGCCTCGAGCGATAATCATGAAAAACGTTTTCTTCATTTTGATTGCCCTGCTGGGCACCACATTAGGGAATGCGCACGGGACGCACCCAGAGACATCCGTGGACACCGACACAGTCGATTGGCACGATACCGCCGAAGGGACGAGCCAGGCGCTGCTTCGCCATTTTTGGGGCGCTAATTTTGAGGGATATCCCACCCGCTACTATTTCAACTACGGCAGCGACCTCTCCAATCTGAGCACGGATCACTATTGGCCTCAAGCCCACGCCATGGACGTAATCATAGACGCCTACCTGCGCACGGGAAGCCAGCAGTACTTAGACATTTTCCCGTTATGGTGGGAAGGTGCGCCGACCTACAACTTCTCGGGAAAGGAAAGCGATCCCTGGTGGAATGAATTTGTCGACGACATGGAATGGATGGCGCTCGCACTCCTCCGCATGCATGAAACGACGGGTGATGAAAAGTATTTTCTGAAGGCCCAGCAACTCTATGATGATTGGATATGGCCCACGTGGGGCCCAGAGGATGAGGAGCCTTGGCGCGGAGGCATTACGTGGAAAACCGATGTGAGCAAGTCGAAAAACGCGTGCTCAAACGGCCCGGCAGCCATTATCGCTGCGCGAATTCACCGCCAAATCGATCAGATCACAAATCCCGGATCCAAATCCAAAGAGGCGTATTTGCAGGATGCGCTGAAGATTTACGGTTGGTTGCGTCAGCACCTGTACGATCCTGAAACCGGCAAAATCTATGATAACATGAACATTCACGGTCGTATAAACCGGACGGTTTATACGTACAATAGCGGAACTTTTTTAGGCGCGGCTCACGAACTTTATAAAATCACCGGTTCCGAACAGTACTTAACAGAAGCGATTCACGCTGCGAATTATGTGCTAGACAACATGTCAGACAATCGAGGCGTGTTATCGGATGCGCCGGGCGGCGATGGAGGGCTATTCCATGGCATCTTTTTCCGTTATTTCGTTGCGTTGGCAAACGAGCCTGACGTGGCGTACGACACGCGCCGAAAGTTCCACGATTACATGACCCGCTGTGCTACCGTGATGGCGACGAACGGCGTCAATCCAGAAACGATGCTGTACGCCGGTCGGTGGTGGCAAGCCCCGGCCAAGGATGCAAGCGTCGTACTCACACCGCACCTGACGGGTTGCATGCTGATGGAAGCTATGTGTGTATTGGAGCCCCCGCCCGCGAAATGAATGAAAGCGGCGCCCTAACCGTAGGGCGAGCAAGCTTATTTAAGCTACCAAACGAAAAAACCCTCTCGCCTAAGGCAAGAGGGTTTATTTTTTGCGGGTGCCCGGGAGCAGATTCGAACTGCCACGCACTTAGTGCGCCACCCCCTCAAGATGGTGCGTCTACCAATTTCGCCACCCGGGCAGGACAGGTGCAAAAGTAGCGTTATTTTTTTGTTTTGCAAACAACGAACGAGAAATGATTTCGATGTTTTGGCCCGGTCCGCAACCGCTAAGCTCCCCCGCGTAACACACCGCTATCGGACGGCTCGTCGATCAGCATCTGCACGATGCCGTCCACCAGTCCGATGCGGGGCACGATGATCTGCCGCAAGCGTCCGTACTTCATCAGCGTGAGAAATATTTCACATGCGGGGATGATGACATCGGCGCGGTCTTGGTTTAAGCCAAGCACGTTAATGCGATCGCGAAGGGAAAACGAATTCAGGTATTCGTACAACGACTTCAGCTTGTTGTAGGAAATGGGTTTGTCGCCGGTTGCGTTCGCAAGCCGCGAGAGTTTGTTGATGTTGCCCCCCGATCCAATGCCGTACACGCTTTTGAACGGCTTGGTATGCTCCCGCGTCCATCGTTTCATCGTGTCCCAGGTTTCCTCCTTGTCTTGGTTGTCTAGCATGCGTATGGTGCCGATATCGAACGACTGTGAAGCAACGACTTTGCCATCCGAAAAGACGGACAGCTCTGTACTACCCCCACCTACATCGATATATAAATAGGCCTTTCTCTGCTCAATATGACGCTCTAAATGGCTGCTGTAAATAATCTTGGCCTCGCTGGCTCCATTAATAATTTGGAGGTCAATGCCTACTTCCTTTACCTTCTCCACGATAACGGGGCCGTTTTGCGCTTCGCGCATCGCTGACGTGGCGCAGGCCAGATACTTACTGACCTTATACACGTCCATCAGGTTGCGAAAGGCGGTCATGGTTTTCACCAAGTCCTCGGCCTTGGGCGGCGATATCTCTTGGTTGATGAACGCATCGTCGCCCAAGCGAAGGGGTACGCGAACGAGTGTGTTCTTCTTGAACGAACGCACGGTGTCGTTTTGGATGATGTCGGCAATCAATAACCTCACGGCATTGGAACCGATATCGATGGCTGCATATCTCACGGTGTTAAGTTTTATATTTCAAATAATTGTATGTATCCAGTTGGGCGCGGTGTTTGATCTTGCTACGGCTGCCGATGTAGCGATTGCTATGAGCCTGGTTGATTTCCCGAGCCTTGGTATTGTCTTTTAACTGAATGTTGATAATGTCCCGTATTTCGCGCTTAATATCAGGGTCATATACAGGGAAACCAATCTCTACCCGGCGGTCGATATTTCGGGTCATAAAATCCGCGGAAGCTAAGAAAACAAGCTCGTCTCCCCCATTTCCGAAAATCCATACCCGGGCGTGTTCCAAGTACCGATCCACGATGCTGCGTACTGTAATGTTCGTACTGTATCCTTCCCGACCAGGCACCAAACAACACATTCCCCGGATGATTAGCTGTATCCGAACACCCGCATTGCTCGCTTCGTACAGCTTTTCAATAATGCCTTCATCAGATAGACTGTTCATCTTCAGAACCATGTAGCCCTTCTTTCCGGACTTCGCCACGGCAATCTCTTCGTCAATTAGTTTGTAAAGCTTTTTCCGGGTTTCCAGCGGAGAGGTAATGATGTGTTTGTAGTTGTCCTTAAACTCTTGCGTAGCCAAACTCCTAAACAAACGTCTCAAATCGTTGGTGATGCCCGGCTGCGTAGTAAACAAGCTGTGATCGCAGTATTGTTTAGCTGTCTTTTCGTTATAGTTTCCGGTAGCGAGATTGGCGTAGTATGCCATTTTCCCCTTTTCCTTGCGCGAAACGAGGCAAACCTTGGCGTGCACTTTATATTCCACCATGCCAATATTAACGTTGACTCCGCCCTGTTCTAGTTTCTGAAGCCAATAAATGTTAGCCTCCTCATCGAAGCGCGCTTTCAGTTCAAGCAGGCAATTGACCTTCTTTCCATTGCGTGCGGCATTGATGAGCGCGTTAATGACACTTGAGTTCTCCGCCAGTCGGTAAAGGCAGATATTGATCTCCTTCACTTTGGGATCCATCGCAGCCTCGCGCAGAAAATGTACGATATAGTCGAACGACTGGTAAGGCAAGCTCACAAGGTAGTCCCGGTTGGTCATCTGGCTAAATATACTGGTGCTGAGGTCTAAGCCACGCACCTCCAACTGCCGCATGGGCGGGTATTCGAGGTCGGGGCCGCCCACATTGGGGAAGGCAATAAAGTCCTTGAAGTTGTGGTATCGTCCACCCGGAATAAGCGCGTCGGGTTTAAGTTGCATACGGTCCACCAAATACTCGAGCGTGTCTTTTGGTATTTCGCTATCGTACAGCAAGCGCATGGGCCGCCCTCTGTCGCGAAGTGTCAAGCTCTGTTCAAGTGCCTCCACAAAACGCTCGCTCATGTGCAGGTCAACGTCAAGCTCGGCATCACGCGTCAGCTGAATGCTGTAGGCTTCAATACTATCGTATTGGAAGATAAAAAACAGATCGTCTAGGCAATAACGGATAATGTCATCGAGTAAAATGATGAAATTAAGCGACTTCTGTTGTGGCAAAATCAAAAAACGCGGAATAATTTCCTTTGGTATTTTCACCAGCGCATATTTGACTTTTTTTCGAAAGGTCAGCTTGACGATAAAATAAATCGCCCGATCGGTCAGTTCCGGGAAAGGCTTCTTGCTGTCGATATCGCTGAGCATTACCGGCACCAGCGTCGGTAGTACCTGCCTGCGAAAATAGTCGCGGACATAATCGCCACGCGACACGTTCAGCTGGGTCTCATTGATGATGAATATCTTGCGGGCTTCCAGTTCTGGGATAATTTCGTGTTCGTATAGATAGTCAAATCGCTTCTCTAACCTAACCACAATGCTTTTGATCTCGTTCAATATTTTGCTCGGATCAAAACCCAACATGGTCTTGGTTTTTGCGTTGATGTCCATCAAGCGGTTGAGGGTGGCTACCCGAACCCGATAAAATTCATCTAAATTGGAGGAAAAAATAGCTAGGAAGCGAAGTCGCTCAACCAATGGCACTGATTTGTCAGCGGCTTCTTGGAGTACGCGCTCGTTAAAGTAGAGCCAGCTGATCTCCCGGTTTATGAGTGGTGATTTTCCCTTCGTCTTGTTTTGCATCTACGATGGTGAGATTGCTGCCAATACTAACAATAAGAAGTGAAAATAAAGTTAAAATATGGTTAAATCAAAACAAAATAGGCATTCTGGAGGATTATGTAGCCTAGCCGCTACGCTACGCGTTCCAAGCCGTTTGCTCTAGAATTTCCATTTGCCAGAGCACTTGCTCTTCCGTCACGGGAAACGGTTCGTTGCGATGGATTTGCGCGTAGACCGCGTTAAACAAGCCGTTGTAGTCCCCCTTTAAGGGCTGCTTGTATTTGAGCTCTCCTTTTCCATCGGCCCCCATTTGATACAGGAGTCCCTCCTTGCCGGCGGATTCCATACCGTAGCCTGGATCCTTGGGTGACATGCCCGCTAGCAATTGGCCTTCCTGCACGTCGGTCCGGTCCTTTTGGAACGAACCCCTGCTGCCGTGGAGAACGTACGCAGGCGCGGGGTTGGCCACGAGTAGGTTGGCATGGATAAAGACCACCGGCCCTTTGCTATACTCCAGGACGAGCGTAGAAAAATCATCAACCTCTGAGTCCGGCCGATGCGTTTTATTGATTTTTAACGTCTTGTCAGGCCGCCCAAACAGGCTCAGCGCCTGATCCAGTAGGTGGGCCCCCAAGTCGTACAGAACACCGCTTCCCGCGCGGTCCTTCGTTTCCTTGAATATCTTGTGGCTTCGTTCCGGCCGATAGCGGTCGTAGCGCGCGTGGTATTCGATTAAGTCACCCAAGAGACCGCGTTCCAATACCTGTTTAACGAGTTTGAAGTCGCTGTCCCAACGCCGGTTGTGGAAAACCATCACGTGCCTGCCTACTTTGCGACCGAGATCGAAAATGGCTTTGGCTTCTGCAGTGCTCGTGGCAAAGGGTTTCTCAACCAAAATATGCTTGCCAGCCTCCAGGGCTTTGCAAGCATATTCGTAATGGGTATCGTTGGGCGTGTTGACTACAACGAGCTCAATCTGGTCGTCAGCAATCAGGGCATCTACCGAGTCATAACTAATAACCTCTGGGTAGCGCTCCTGCGCCAGCTTTTTGGTCCGTTCCACTACGGCTCGCAGTTCGAATCGGGTTTTTTGGTCCAAGAATGGTGCATGAAACACCTGGCCGGACATTCCATACGACAAAATACCTGTTATGATTCGTTTGTTAGCCATAGTAAGTAACGGGTTTGATTAATGATGTGCCCCGGGCGCCTCCTCACCGCCGGCATCGGCGTAGAGTTGCTGAATGCGGGGTAGCGTTTGCTGCGCATACTCGCGCAAGGGCTTATACGTATTGCGCGATGCGCGTTTAAATTGATCTACTAACAATTGCTGCTCCTTCACGAAGCGGGCCTGGTAGTCCGACGCAACGAACACCTGGATACTGTCGCCATGCACCTCATCCGCAGCAAATACCGCTTGGCCAGGATCCGGTACGATTACGTGCGCATCGGCCGCCAATGCCTCTATCTCGGGTAAAATCTCGGCGTACAGGGACTTGATGTTATTTGTCAGCGAAGTAGGAGCTCCATTCGCTGCCGCGTAATCCGCATAAGCCAACTCATAGCTGGCTTTTTGGTAGACAGTCTTGAAAAATGTATACCCTTCCGAGTCCACCCTCGTAGCGTTGTTATACAATTGTTGCTTATTGGCTTCTCCTTCGGAATTGCAGGATGCCAAAACTACACTTAGTGCAAGAGCCGCCACGGCTAACAAATTTGATTTTCTCATCTGGATGATTGTTCTACAATAATTATTTGCTGATCGTCCGCCTTCGTCAATGACCCTACACGTTCAATGCCAAGTGGCAAAAGCAATCATTTTTCTATTAAATTTCGAGCAACAAACTTAGATAAATTTGTTTTGATATCCAATGAAAATGCGACAGGCCCGTAGGAAAACGCATCTTGCTTTTCTTCAACAAGGGTCCGTCCGCCACGGTTGGCCTAGGCCGAGTTGCGCCCTGCGTTGACCACGCCGTAAACGGTACGCGTCACCAGCTTACTGAATGTCGAATATTCCTTACTATCGGCAGGTAAGCTCTGTAGTTTCATCATGGCGTAGCGCTGAATTAACAACAACGGCAATACAATGCGCTCCCGTAGAGCAATCGACCGCCGTTCCACGGGATAATTTTCCATCAGATTTTCAGTTTCGCTAAGCTTGAGTACGTATTCCAGTGTACGTTCATACTCTTCGCGCATGCCTTTCCAGAAGGCGCCGAATTCTTCGTCGGCCTCGATGTACGCCGTAATGTTAAAGTTCGATTTGGACATCGACATCATACAGTTGTCGATAATCGTTTTGAACATGCCCGACGTGCGGTAAATTTCCTTCACCTCCGCCCAGTGTCCATTCTCCTCCATTTGCTTCAATGCGGAGCCCACGCCGTAGAATCCGGGGATGTTTTGTTTCAGCTGTGCCCACGCTGTCACAAAGCTAATGGCCCGAAGGTCTTCCAAGCGAAGTTCCCGGTCGGCATTTCGCTTCACGGGGCGGCTACTGATGTTGATTTGCGATAAAAACCGAAGCGGGCTGTGTGTTTCCAGGTATTTTAAGAACAACGGATTGTGCCGCAATTCAAGGAACTTCTGATGGCTAACGGCCGCCATTTCGTCGATCAGGGCCTTCTTGGTGGCGCTAAGCGTGTCACCCCCATTGCGGTCAAAATGGGAAGCAAGCCCTGCGTGCAGGAGCTGCTCGATATTGTATTGGGCGGTATCTAGCGACCCGTATTGGCTGCTGATGGTCTGCCCTTGGATAGTCAACTGGATATGGTCGTTAGCGATTTCCTCACCCATTGAGGCATAGAAGCGATGCGTTTTACCTCCGCCACGAGCTGGAGGTCCGCCCCGTCCGTCGAAGAATACCAAATCCACGTCATATCTACGGGCTATGGCGGTAAGTTCAATCTTGGCTTTGTAAATCGACCAGTTGGCCATTAGGTAACCGCCGTCTTTCGTGCTGTCAGAAAACCCGAGCATAATCGTTTGCTGATTGTTGCGGAGGCGCAGGTGCTCCATGTAACGCGGATGCGTGTAGAGCGTCTCCATCACACTGGCCGCACGCTCCAAGTCATCGACGGTCTCAAACAGCGGAACAAAATCGATCGTCAGGGCGTCTTTTTTCCAACCGCTCCAAAGGAAGAGTTCCTGGAGTTGAAGGATATCCGAGGCCTGCTGGCAGTTACTAATGATAAACCGTTGGGCGGCGCGCTCACCACTCGAGCGCTGGATGGATTGCAGCAGACGGATAACGCCCAGCGTGTCCTTCACCAAGGGAACTGCGTCCTCATCGAATGTCAAGTCGTGCTCTTCGAGCTTGATGAGCGCTAGCTTGCTTGCTTCGTCCAAGGAGAAATAGTCCGCTTGGTCCTTGAGCACATGGGCGTGCCGTTCCAGCAAATACCGGTATGTCTCGCGCAGCACGCTGCTGTCTTGACGAATGTCTAGCGTGGCGAAGTGCGACCCGAATGTCCTCACTTTCAGCAACAAATCATCAATTATTTCAATAAATAGACTATCATGGTATTCGACCAGTACGCGCTTAATCTCCTGTAGGTTATGAACGATTTGGGGCGTGACGTTTTCCGGTGTCTCCTTGGGGTTGAAGCTGTTTTCGTAAAACAACTTCTGCAAAGCCTCCATGTGGGATTCGACCCCGCGGAATGTAATCCGTCGTTTGATATTACGAAAATCGCGGTAGTAGCAGCGGAAAAGCACCGTTCGCAGCAGGTTGGAGACGTGCTTGGTGCTTTCGATCGTCACGTTAGGGTTTCCATCGCGGTCGCCTCCGGGCCAAAAGCCCAACTCTACCAGTTGCGTATAGCTGGATGAGGGCATGTCGAAAGCATGCTCAAATTTGCGCTCGATGCCCGAAACGACGGGATAAAACACGTTTTCCAAAAACCAGGTCAGGCTAGCTGCCTCATCGGTGGGCGTGGGTTTGGTTTTGTTCAAAAACGGCGTTTTGCCCAGCTGTTGCAAAAGCAAGTGCACGTTATTGATGTCATTTTCCTTCAATGCCTTGGTGAGATCTGTAATGATGGAAAGTACCGAGCCGGGATAAAATTGCGTAGGGTGAGCGGTGAGGACCAGACGAAGCGAAAAGTTCCGCAAACGCTCGAACACTTCGTGGCGCAGCTTTTTGTTGCTTTCAGACTTGCGTAGGATGGCTTCCAAAGTACCTGCCTCGTCGGCGCGACCAGTCTTGTCAAACGATGAATCTTCAATCGCGTCAAACAAAACTACCTGCCGCTCGATGTATTGAATGATGCGGAACAACAAATCAACCTGGTCTGCTTCCTGTACGTATTGCTTATATTGCTTAAAGAACCCTTCGATAATTTCGATCGGGTTTAGCCGGTCAGCCACCCCCTGCTCACAGTGAGAGGTAAAAAACGGCAACAGCGTGCCCGTATGCTTCACCCGATAAAAAGGCAGGGTTAGAAACAAACTGTTATATAGCTCAAAGCGCGTGACGACCTCGCTCTCGAATAACGCTTCCTTTTTGTTAAGCTGCATAGCGTGTCAAATTATTGCGTATAGATGGTGAATAAAGGATACGGATTATAAACAAAAGCGCAAATATATAATAATTTCGGCGTAATTGTTGCCGTTCATTTGCGACAATCACAAAATATTGGCAATATTATTAAAACTAATTCAATGTTTTTCGGTTATTAATGAAAAGTATATCGTCGTTTAACCCAGTTTCCGAACTTGTAATTCTTTTCCAAGTTACCTAAGTTTGCCCACGGGTCGTAGCGAGTGCGCACGAGCCGAGACGTACAGACCATGAACATCATTCAAGTAAACAACAAGCGTACGGAGCGCCTCTTCATCAGTATGGCCGTTCCGCTGTACGCGGGGGATCCCAATTACATCCGACCGCTTGACAGTGACGTGGAAGCGGTTTTTGACCGGGCCAAAAACTCGCTATTCAAATCCGGTGAATGCGCTCGATGGATTGTGCAGGATGCGAATTTCCGTACCGTAGGGCGTATCGCGGCCTTCTACGACAAGAAAACATCTACAAAGGAAAAACAGGCAACGGGAGGCTGCGGGTTCTTTGAATGCATAGACGACCAAAACGTAGCCAACCTGCTCTTTGACACGGCGAAGGGATGGCTCTCCCAGCGAGGTCTCGAAGCCATGGACGGCCCCGTCAACTTCGGAAGCCGCGAAAAATGGTGGGGCTTGCTTGCCGAGGGCTATCATGAGCCCTGCTACTGTGCCAATTATAACCCGCCGTACTATCGTGCTCTCTTTGAAAATTACGGATTTCAGGTATACTTTAAGCAGTTCACCTATCGCCGGGTAATCAACGAGGTCATAGCCGAATCATTGCAGAAGAAAGCGCAACCCATCCTTGCCGACAAGGACTATACCTTTGGCCACGTCGTGGGCCAGGATCGGGAAAAGGTCGCCGTCGATTTCATGAAGGTGTACAACGGCGCTTGGGGAAATCACATTGGCGTTCGTGCCATGACCGAAAATGGCGCAAAAAAACTCATGCGCGGCTTGAAGCCCGTGCTTGACGAGCGTATTATTTGGTTTGCGTATTACCGGGGCGAACCCGTCGGCTTTTTTGTCAACATTCCCGACGTCAACCAGCTGATCGTCAAACACGTTAACGGTTCGCTCAATTGGTTGGGAAAACTGCTGTTCGTGTGGAATAAATGGCGAGGCAATTGCAAGACGATGTTCGGTATCGTGTTTGGCATCGTTTCCGAACATCAGAAAAAAGGCGTCGAAGCGGCACTTATCGTCAAGTCTGCCCAATACCTGCAGCATAACAAGCAAGTCAACTATCGGGATTTACAGATGAACTGGGTAGGCGACTTCAATCCGAAAATGATCAACGTCGTTAAGCAACTCGACGCGGAAGTCTACAAGGTCCACCATACCTACCGTTACCTTTTTGACCGAAGCAAGCCCTTCGAACGGCATCCGCAGATATAAAAAGGAGAATGTATGGCCGCCGACCGGTTTCCGAACGTCACCAAAACGTAAAAAATGGTCTTGTTTAGGGTGCTGGGCGAAAATTTATGAACGCAATCATATAAGGCTCAACTGGATGTGTGTAGCTTCACCAATACATCGCGGGAATCTCCAAAAGTTTTAGCGTTAGGTATCCGGTTGTCCGGCACAATTTTATTAAATTTGCATCACTAATACATTTAACATAGAAAAAACACAATGAAAAAGTCGCTTTTTGTTCCTGCATTAGCAGGCGTATTTCTTATGGCTTCCTGTGGTGGAGGCGATGGCCAATCCTCAGATACGTCGACCGCTACCGACACGAGCGCTCCCGCCGCGCAAACGGTAAACGTGGACATCCCGGGCTTGGACGAAGTTGAAGTTTCTAACGAAATCGTGTTGGAAGGTAATGACATGATGCAGTTTGACAAAGACCTCTTCCGCGTTAAGGCTGGCGAGCCGGTTAAATTAACCTTCAAAAATGTCGGCGAGCTTCCTAAGGAGTCTATGGGCCACAACGTTGTTGTATTGAAGCCAGGCACTGATGCTGCTGCTTTCGGCGGTGAGGCTATCAAAGCTGTCGACAACGAATACATTCCCATCACGTTTGCTTCGGCAATCATCGCGCACACGAAGCTGCTCGGCCCAGGCGAAACGGATGTGATTGAGTTTACGTTCGACGCCCCAGGAGTCTATCCTTACCTGTGTAGCTTCCCTGGCCATTACGGCATCATGAAAGGCCAAATCGTAGCGGAGTAATTCTCGCTACTTTCGTAATGAATTGCCATTCCGCTATACAGTGGAATGGCTTTTTTTTGCCCGGCACCACATAGCTACTCCTCCCTACAAACATTACGACCTCTTCCTTGTTTCTTCTATAGCTAAAGCGTACGCTAGCTGCAAAACTGAAAAGAAATGAATAAGTTGTTCAGAGCACTGATTGCTGGATGGGGAGCCCGAAAACTGGGTTTCGGGTGCTTCGGCACCATTGTGGTGTTTATCATTTTGTATTACCTGCTAGGCTATGTCTTTTAAGCATAAACCTAGCCCGATCTAAGACGTATTTCTGGAAGCCGGCTCGTTAGCCATCGTTTATTCGGCTAGGATGGAACGAACCCGAGCGACATCGATTTCGGTGAAATCTCGGATGTAGTGGACACAACCGGGCAATTCGTCGGCGCCATGCGAAGACAGGACGCCTACGACTCGGGCCCCCGCGCCTATTCCTGCGCGTACGCCAGACAGCGAATCTTCGAACACGATACTTTGTGCCGTCGAAGCTCCCAGATTGGCCATTGACTTCAGGTATACTTCAGGTTCGGGTTTATGAGCGGACACGTCTTCGCTTGCTAAAATGGAGTCCATCATTGGGCGGATACTCAGTCCATCCAGAATCAAGTCCAGGTTAGCCCGGGGTGCAGAGGTGGCCACCCCAATCCGAAACCCCTCGGCTTTTAAAGCCGCGAGAAAATCAAGAAATCCCGGCATCGCTTCGATGTGCGCCGCGTAATTCTCGCGAAACAGGCCCTCCTTCTCCTCCTCAAGCGCCGCCAGTTCATCACCTTGAATCGGACGTTTGAAAAAGTAGCTCAAGATATAACTATTGTGTTTGCCGTACATGTGGGCTTCAAATTCGGCCGTGGTATAGGGTACGCCATATCGGTCGAAGAAGACTTTAAAAGCTTCGGTATGGTGTGGATTGGTATGAGCGATCACTCCATCCATGTCAAATATTGCGACTACTGGTTTCATGCTTTATAAATAAACGTGCGTGTGATACAGGCAGCCGGTTGCCCAGGCTGTTCGCTTGGCGGATATAGGATTGACACGCACTACGAGCGGAGTTCCATGATACGTTTTACGTACTTACCAATGACGTCAAACTCAAGATTAACCAGATCATTTGGCCTCACCGCATGCAAATTGGTGTGTTCGTACGTGTAGGGAATGATCGCCACGGAAAATCGGTCAGCATGCGAATCGACGACCGTCAAGCTGATTCCGTTGACGGTGATCGAGCCTTTTTCAACCGTCATATTACCTAAGGTCGGGTCGTAGGCAAACGTAAATAGCCAGCTGCCGTCCTTTTGCTCCACGCTCAAGCAATTTCCCGTCTGATCGACATGGCCCTGCACAATATGGCCATCCAGCCGGTCTCCTACTTTTGTACATCGCTCCAGATTGACGCGTGCGCCAGGAACAAGTCGTCCTAAGTTTGTCTTTAATAAGGTTTCTTCGATGGCCGTCACCGTGTGTGTCCCAGGCGCGAGACCGACGACCGTAAGGCAGACACCGTCATGCGCCACGCTCTGGTCAATCTTTAGTTCGTCAGACACTGACGATGCAATGGTCAGGTGGAGGTTACCCCCGTCCCGTGCGGCTTCACAGACTTCTCCGAGCGTTTCGATTATTCCGGTAAACATGCTACAAAGATAATACTTCGAAACCGAATCACGCTATGTTCGGCGCGTGGGCAAGCTATGCGCGTCCATCCTTCAGAAAACCTAGCTACTGTAACATCCAGCTCGCATGGGCGTCATACAAGTCGGAATAAAATCGCTTTATACGAACGTTTATGTTGCAAATAGAAAATATCGTCAAACAATACGCGAACCACCGAGCCCTCGACAATGTGTCGATTAATGTGGAGCGGGGAAGCATATTCGGGTTGCTGGGGCCAAACGGGGCGGGCAAAACGTCGCTCATTCGCATAATAAACCAAATTACCGCTCCCGATAGTGGCGCGGTGTACATCGATGGTGATCGGCTTAATCCCTCGCATATCGGGCGGATTGGCTACCTGCCCGAAGAACGCGGCTTGTACAAAAAAATGCTTATTGGCGAGCAAATGCTTTATCTCGCCCAACTCAAGGGATTGTCTAAACAAGACGCCACCCAGCGTATCAAACATTGGTTTGAAAAAATGGAGATGCAAACCTGGTGGGACAAGAAAGTCGAAGACCTCAGCAAAGGTATGCAGCAAAAAGTACAATTTGTGGCCACGGTGCTGCACCAGCCCGACTTGATTATACTCGACGAGCCGTTCTCTGGCTTTGATCCTGTTAACGTTAACATTATCAAGGAGGAAATCCTTGCACTTAATCGTGCCGGCGCGACCATTATTTTTTCTACGCACCGCATGGAGTCTGTCGAAGAACTGTGCGACAGCATCGTCCTTATCAATAAATCCAAAAAAATATTGGATGGCCGTGTCAAAGACATCAAGCAGGATTACCGTACGCATACCTATCAGGTCACTTACCTAAATACGGATTATCTGCCCGCTTCGGTCAGCGGCCTTTTCGATGTTAAGGGCCATACCGTGGCCGACGAATCTGCGTCAGTAACCTTAACCATTAATGAGGACCGCAACCTCAACGACGTGCTCCAGTATTTAATCCCGCACGTACAAATCCACGAATTGCATGAAGTCGTGCCCAGCATCCACGATATCTTCGTTCAGCAAGTGACGGCAAACTACTCCCATACAGACATTTCATCGAATGCAAACCATGAATAAGACCCTATTGATTATACAACGCGAGTATTTGAGCCGGGTTAAGAAGAAATCGTTCCTCTTGGTCACGTTTCTCGTGCCCCTGCTCATCATTGGTATATACGGCTTAACGATCTTCTTGACGGGCAAAAGTTTCGAGAGCTCGCAAAGTACGGTGCATGTCATCGACCAAACTGGTTTCGTAGCAGAGGGCCTCAACGATGCCAAACAGACTACCTTCGTCCAGGTAAGTGACGACATCGACGCCGAAAAGAAGAAGATCTTGGATAGTGGAGAGAAGGTCTATCTCCTCGTTATCTCCGACGATGTGGAAGAGTCGGGTACCGTCGATTTGTTTTCCGCGGAAAATGCCGGCTTCGCACTCCAAGGTATAATAAGCAACCAAGTGGAAGCTATTATCCGCAATAAACAACTAGAGGAATCCGGAATTGACGTGGCGCTATTGGAAGGCATCAATCCGCGTGTCAGCGTGGCGACAAAGGAAATCACCGAGTCAGGCGAACGGGATAGCAGTGTCGGTCTATCCATGGGCATCGCGATCGCCCTTTCGATATTGATCTATCTTGCGTTGTTCTTATACGGGGCGCAAGTCATGCGGGGCATTATCGAAGAAAAGAATAACCGGATCGTGGAGGTAATTATTTCATCGGTCAAGCCTTTCCAACTCATGATGGGAAAAATATTAGGCATTGGTTTAGTCGGCCTCACCCAATTCATCTTATGGATCGTGCTTTCGGCCGCCCTGATGACTGCCGCCACCTTCATCTTTGCCGGCAACGCATCACCTGAGGCGATAGAGGCGGCGCAGCAAATGAGCAGCGCGTCACAGGCATACGATCCCGGTCTGATTGGTGATGTACAAAAAGCCGTGGATTCATTGGATATCAATCGGTTACTTATTTGCTTCTTTATCTTCTTTATTGGCGGTTACCTGCTGTACAGTGCGCTGTTTGCAGCGGTGGGTTCTGCGGTGGATAACGAAACCGAATCCCAGCAGTTCATGATGCCAATAACGCTTCCGTTGCTGTTTACGTACGTGCTTTCTTTCGGCGTACTTATAAACGACCCGCACGGCCCGTTGTCGGTGTGGCTTTCGATGATTCCACTCACATCGCCCATCGCGATGCTGGTACGCGTGCCGTTCGGTGTGCCCGATTGGCAGATTGCGGTATCCGCAGTCTTGCTAGTGGCGGGCTTCGTTGTCACGACATGGATTGCAGCGCGCATCTACCGCGTGGGCATTCTGATGTACGGCAAGAAAGCCAGCTATAAAGAAATCATCAAGTGGTTTAGGTATAAGGGGTAGAAATTGATTTTGATGCTCGGAAGGCCGGCTTTTTTTCCAAGGAAAGCCGGCTTTCCTTTTCAGTGTGATTTGTAAAAACCGCGTTACATTCGGGGCTAATCACGCCAATATTTCCATCTTGCAGTATGATGAATCTCTCCACTCTCCGATTGATAAAATTCCCGATTGTTCTGGTTTCGTTTATCGTGGCGACGGTCGCACACGCGCAAAAGCGTCCCCTGGATCACGATGTGTATGACGGTTGGCAAAGTATCGGCACGTCTGGAATGACGCCCTCTGGTAGCTTTATCTATTACGCGGTGAGCCCGCAGGAGGGCGATTCCCGTCTTTACGTAGCGGATAGCAAGGGAAACACCCTCTCTACGGTAGATCGGCTTCCCTCTGTCAGCGTCTCGCATGATGGCAACTACATCGTAGGCCTGATTAAGCCGACCTTCATGGAGACACGGCAAGCTCGCATTGACAAGAAGAAGGCAGACGAAATGCCTAAGGATACACTTGCGATTTTGTCGCTGGCGAGCCTGACATTGGATAAAATACCCGCCGTTAAGTCATTCATAGTGCCCGATGAAGGAGGCAGCCATATCGCCTATCTGGTTGAAAAACCCGCGTCGGCCAAACAGGATTCTACAGCATCCGACAGCACGCGTCGGTCGAGCCGCGGCGCAGGCCAACAGACGGTATTGCATCTACGCCACCTCGAAACGGGCGAAGAAGTTTCCTTCGAGCGTGTCGACAATTATTATTTTAGTAAAGCCGGCAACGTTTTGGTTTACGTGCGCAAGCCCGCCGATAAAGACAGTGTGGCAGCAGATGCCGGCGTGTATGCTTATAACGTTGACACCAAAGAGGATCGCCATTTGAAGGGTGGAAAGGGTGTTTATAAGAACATTTCCATGGATGAAGCCGCCGTGCAGATTGCCTTCATTGCCGACCATAGTCCAGAGAAATCCTTGACGACCAATTTTTCGCTTTACTATTATACTGCGGGTCAAGACAGTGCGGTGGCGCTGGTACGCACCGGTTCGCGTGGCGTGCCCTCTCAATGGCAGGTCAGTGGCGAAGGCAACGTACGGTTTAGCAAAAATGGTGAGAAGCTATTCTTCGGCATCGCACCTATCCCTCCAGTCAAAGACACCACGCTGGTCGAATTCGAGCATGCGAAGGTCGACATTTGGCATTGGCAGGACGACTATTTGCAAACGCAGCAACTCGTAAACCTGCGGCGTGACCTAAACCGTAACTACCAGGCGGTGATTTATCCGCGCGGAGCCGGTGTAACTATTCCGCTCGCCGACGAGGAGCTGTCATCAACGCGCCTAACAGAAGACGCCGACAATGAATATCTCCTGGCTACTACCGATGTCGGGCGGCGCATTCAAACCCAATGGATAAACGGTGCCTACCAAGATGTCTATCTGGTGTCAACGGTAGATGGAAGCCGCCATCTCGTCGCGGAAAATGTACGGGGCAGTTTCTCGATTTCGCCGACAGGCAAGTATGTCGTTTGGTTTGACCGCTCGGATGGCAACTGGTACAGCTTCGATACAGCGACCAAAACCAAAATACAGCTGAATACTGACTTGCCGGTGAGCTTTGCCAACGAGGATAATGATTCCCCCGATGATCCAAATAGCTACGGAATTGCCGGTTGGTCTGAGGACGACGGACTGGTATTTATCAATGACAAATATGATATCTGGGAATTTAATCCTGCAAAGGACGAGCGGCGAATTTTGACCAATGGCTATGGCCGGAGCCAAAAGATAACGTTTCGGTATGTTGACGCCGAAGAGGGTCGAAACGGCCGTTCCAGGTTTGGCGGTTCGGCGCCCGTTATCAATCCCAAAAAACCCGTGCTACTTGCCGCTTTCAACCACCTCACGAAGGAAAACGGCTTCTACGAAACCCGCAACAACCGAAATCCTGCAGAGATCGTCATCGGCCCGTATAGCTATAGCCGGGTGAGTACGACAGAGAACGCGGGGCATTATATCTACACAAAGGAAAATTACACGCTGTCCCCCGATTTATACGTATCAAAAGACTTCAAAAACGAAACCAAGCTGTCGGCCCTCAACCCGCATCAAGCCGACTACAATTGGGGCACTGCCGAGTTGATGCGCTGGACGACGCCCAATGGACATGCGGCAGAAGGCATTGTGTATAAGCCCGAAGATTTCGATCCAAACAAGCAGTATCCAGTAATTGCCTACTTCTACGAATTGCTGTCGCAAGGTCTGTACAGCTACATCCCCCCTACTCCCACTCCGTCACGCCTTAACATTAGCTTCTTCGTGAGCAACGGATACGTCGTTTTTGCACCGGACATCCGGTACGAAATCGGCTATCCCGGCAGATCAGCGGAAGAATATGTTAATTCGGGTATGGAAGAGTTGAAAAAAATGCCTTGGGTAGATGGCTCTAAGCTCGCCATACAGGGCCAAAGCTGGGGGGGGTACCAAGTGGCCCACCTCATTACCCGCACGGACATGTATGCAGCCGCGTGGTCGGGGGCGCCCGTCGTCAACATGACATCCGCATATGGTGGGATACGTTGGCAAACGGGATTGAACAGGCAATTCCAATACGAGCGCACGCAGAGTCGTATCGGCGCCACGTTGTGGGAAAACCTCGACCTATACATCGAAAATTCCCCGCTTTTCCATTTGGACAAAGTCAATACGCCTGTGGTTATCATGCATAACGACGAAGACGGCGCCGTGCCCTGGTACCAGGGAATCGAGATGTTCACGGCACTGCGGCGCTTGGAAAAACCGGTATGGATGTTAAACTATAACGGTGACGCCCACAACCTGGTGAAGCGCGAAAACCGAAAAGATATACAACGGAGGCAGCAACAGTTTTTCGACCACTTCCTCAAAGGCGCGCCTGCTGCGCCGTGGATTGAGCGTGGCGTTCCCGCCGTATTGAAAGGTATAGATTGGGGATTTGAATAACCCTGTACGCCCTCTAATGCTTCAGGCGGGACGCTTCTAAGTGTCTCGCCTTTTTTTACGACTTCCTACTACTCCTAGCCAACCCGTTCTTATCGGCTTCCTTTCCGCGGTGCCAAGATTAGCAAGGTGAAATTCAAAATTTGCCCATTACCGGTTTAAAGAATATATTTTTTGACTTAAGTCATATTTTTTGGATTTTTATATAAAATAAACCAACTTTTTTTTAGACTTTTGGAAAAAATACAGTGTAATTTTAAAAATTAACCTCAAAACAAAACAAAAACAATGTCCGGCTTACGATTTAGAGCAGTAGAAACTGCATTTTCCCGACAAAATCACAAAAGCACTACGACTAACGTGAAGCCTTCTGCGAGCTATGCGCAAGATGTCTTCACGATTAGCAAGATGAAGGACTACCTTCCGTCTAATGCATTTGCGGAACTAGTCGACACCGTCGAAAACGGTCGGTCGATCAGCCATGACCTGGCGGAACACATTTCCCAAGCTATGAAAGGTTGGGCGATCGCCAATGGCGCAACACATTACACGCACTGGTTCCAACCCCTGACCGGTGCGACCGCCGAAAAGCACGATGCGTTTTTTGAGCCCCTGCCCGACGGAACGGCCATCGACAAATTTACGGCCAGCGCGTTGGTGCAACAGGAACCGGATGCCTCTAGTTTTCCGAACGGCGGTATTCGCAATACCTTTGAAGCCCGCGGCTACACCGGCTGGGACCCATCCTCGCCTGCCTTTATATATGACACGGGCGGAAGTAGGACGCTTTGTATCCCAACGGTTTTTGTTGCCTATACGGGTGAAGCGCTTGACTACAAAGCACCGCTCTTGAAAGCGCTAAGCGCGTTAGACAAAGCGGCCGTCGATGTAGCCCAGTATTTTGATAAATCCATCACCAAGGTTTTTGCATCCTTGGGTATTGAGCAAGAGTATTTCTTGGTAGACCTGGCCCTCTTCAACGCCCGTCCCGATCTCCAACTAACGGGCCGTACGCTGTTTGGCCATATGTCAGCCAAAGGACAGCAACTGGAAGATCACTACTTCGGTGCCATCCCGGAGCGGGTGCTGGCCTTTATGGTTGAGCTTGAGCACGAAGCCCTCAAGTTGGGAATTCCATTGAAGACGCGCCACAACGAGGTGGCTCCGTCACAATTCGAGTGCGCCCCTATGTTTGAAGAAATCAACCTGGCCATCGATCATAACCAGTTGTTGCTGAACTTGATGGATCAAGTCGCGCTTCGGCACCAGTATAAGGTACTGATCCATGAGAAGCCGTATTCGGAAGTGAACGGCTCGGGTAAGCATAACAACTGGTCGCTCATTACGAACACCGGCGTCAACCTGTTGTCGCCCGGAAAAACGCCTAAGAACAACCTGATGTTCCTGACGTTCTTCGTGAACACAATCAAAGCCGTACACGAGCATGCCGACTTGCTTCGCGCATCGATTGCCAGTGCGGGCAACGATCACCGTCTGGGTGCGAACGAAGCGCCCCCAGCGATTATTTCGATTTTCCTCGGCAGCCAGCTCAACGCGGTACTCGACGAAATCGAGACCGCACGCGTAGCGAAGAAAGTGAAGTCGGAAACATTGCTATGGCACGGTATCCCTAAAATTCCTGAATTGCAATTGGACAACACGGATCGCAACCGGACATCTCCGTTCGCCTTCACCGGCAATAAGTTTGAGTTCCGGGCCGTTGGTTCCGCTTCGAACTGCGCAAGTCCGATGACCGTGCTTAATGCAATCGTGGCTGCCCAGTTGATTGAGTTCAAGAACGAGGTGGACAAGCAAATCAAAAAAGGCACGAAAAAAGACCTGGCACTGCTTAACGTGGTTCGGAAATACATCAAGGAGTCTAAGGCCATTCGCTTCGAAGGAAACGGTTACAGCAAGGAATGGGAGGAAGAAGCTAAGGCTCGTGGCCTATCGAACATCAAAACAACGCCTAAGGCGCTGGAGGCATACATGAGCGAGCGGACCATCAACCTTTTTGCTGACTTGAACATCATGACACCACGCGAAAGCGAAGCGCGCTACGAGATCCTTTTAGAGAGCTACTACAAGAAAATCCAAATCGAAGCGCGGGTTATTGGCGAAATCGTCAACAGCTTGATTGCGCCGGCAGTGTTTGACTACCAGACGGATCTTGTTAACAACGTCAAGGGACTGAAAGAACTGGACCTGACTCCGGAGACCTACTCCGCCCAATTGGATTTGATACAGCGTCTGTCAAAGCACATACAAACTATCATTTCCGATACGGAAGCCATGCGTCAAGAGCGGAAAAAAGCGAACGTGCTAGACGAAGCGCGCGAAATAGCCATCGCCTACGACGAGAAAGTGAAGCCTTATTTCGACAAGATCAGGTACCACATCAACAAGTTGGAACAGGTCATCGATGACAAAAAATGGCCTCTGCCAAAATTGCGCGAGTTGCTCTTCATACACTAATATCGACGAGCACATCGGTCAAAACAAAAGGCTGCCCCGGTTTGGGGCAGCCTTTTATATGTTTGTGCCGAATACGCTACTTACTGTCAACAATGACTATCTCGACCCGACGATTTTTCTGACGTCCCTCAGGCGTATTATTGGGAGCCACAGGCTTGCTTTGTCCGTGTCCTTCGGTAGAAATATTCTCCTTGTTGAGTCCTTTGGCAACTAAATAGTTTTTGACGGATTCGGCACGGCGTTCTGATAGCCACTGGTTGTAATCCTCTGTACCCGTTGCGTCCGTGTGTCCCCTCACGATTAAACGATTAACCGGCTCCTGTGCGAGCACCTTTGCCAGATTGTCAAGTTCCTGTTTTGCGCGGTCGGTGAGATAGGAAGAGTTCAATGGAAAAAGCACGTCAGACTCAAAGGTTACTAGGATGCCGTCGTCCACGCGCGAGGCACTGCTGTAATTGCCTTCAACGTGCGACAAGCCATCGTCCGTGCCATCAACAGTGACGTGTGCCCCTGGATTGACCGTAAATTGTTTGCTCTTACATGAAAAGAGCATAGTGGACAGGCCCAGGGCCGCAAACAAAAATAGATTTCCTTTCATCTTCCGGTATTTACGATAGTCGTTTAGTAATTGATCTAGTCCCGTAAAAATAATAAAACATTTCACATAAGAGGTCGCCGGTTTCTAACGAAACGAGGCCTCCCTTTCATGGCTTAGTCTTCCTCCCCTTCCTGTGGCCCTGTCACCACGAAAAAGCGATCAATAACCCGAGCGATATGCTCATCCCGCGATAGCAAATCCCAGATTAAGCCACTACGTCCGTTTTCTATGAGCACGGCGACGGCCGCCTGGCTCTCGGCATCAAACCGCTCGGATACCGTGTTACTCTTCGGGTT
This sequence comes from uncultured Sphingobacteriaceae bacterium, assembly GCA_964423925.1. Taxonomy (GTDB): domain Bacteria; phylum Bacteroidota; class Bacteroidia; order Sphingobacteriales; family Sphingobacteriaceae; genus CAYRGQ01. The sequence goes on from CAYRGQ010000002.1 coordinate 95,349, forward strand.
GATCCAAGGTCGAAATCCGTAGCCGGTAAACATATATTCTCCGTAGCGGTCGTAAAATTCACGTGCCGACTTTAAGGCGTCTTTGCTCCGGTACGCGTAACTCGAAATCGAAATGGCCGGATTGACGACATAGGTCTGTAGCCCGAGGGAATCCGCACGATACAATCCGCCCCAGATATCTAGTGAAAAGTCATCCGCCTGCACTTCGTTATCGCGTCGCTTATAGGCTTGCAGAAGGTTGTGGTTGTTGTCAAAATAGTTTGCGAAGGTATCCGCCTTATGCCGTGGGTCAAACGCCAGAAAGGGCAAAACGGCAGCCATTGGAGACTCGTCGATACTGCCAGCGGAAACCGGAAGCCCGTAAAATAACGTGTCTTTGGCCAGGGGGGTCCGCACAAAGTATCGTTCGCTCCTAGTTTCTTCCAGGGGCTCGTCCAATTCCGAAGACGTGGTCTCCGCTACCTGTTCCTCCACCTCACCTAGTTCTGCTGAGAAAAAGCTGTTGTTGGTGAGTTCTAGATGATACGTGGCCACGGAATCAGCCAACTCACGGTAAAAGCCCATTCCAGACACGTAGCTTTCTGTCGGGATTGGAAACGTAGGAGAACCCAAGGCCAGCAGATAGCTAACCATGCTTTCATTAAAACCACCCAGTGGTTTCGCATCCGCAAATCCCCTTGTGGGCGACCACGAATCGAAGAGAAAAGGCGCGTTCTCATCCATGCCGATAAATTCTTCCCAATTTACATTTGCGTAAAGTGAATCGATCTTCCCGCGGAGGGCAGTCTCCTCTTTGTTCTCACCATCGAAATACTGCTTCGCGACCAGCAAGCCTTGCAGCAAGTAGGAGGTCGCAACGACATCTACGGACGCCAGCGAGTCGACACGATAAATTCCTTTTCCGGTCCGGCCATTTAGCCAAGTGGGGAAAACACCCAAATGTTGCTCGGCCTCCTGTAGGAAGCGGAGGGTCCGCAACGTGCGGCTAGCTACGAGGTTTCGGGACACAAAGCCCCGTTCGACGCCAACGATCTGCGCCAACAAGCTCAAACCGGTGTGCTTAACTGAAACACGGGGGTCGCCCACACGCCTCGAAAGCATATGCATGCCACTATTTACTTCCACGTTTTCCAGGAAATAATTGATATGGGTCTCCTGGATGAAGTCTAATAGTTCTTCGTCCGAGGCCGTTTTGGTCGCGGCTTCCTTGACATCCGAAAATGGGGACTCCGCATAATTGTAGTCTGCCCACGCTATTTTATAGTAGTATGTCTTGTTTGATACAGGGACAAAATCGACAGCATTCCGCACGAAAACAGGCTCAATGCCTACGGGCTCAAATGTTTCGTTATCCTCGGATCGGTAAATCTTAATGTACCGGATGCTCGGCGTCATAGGCAACTCCCACGTGAGCTTCACATGTCGATCGTAAGGGGTGGCGGCGGTGAGTACTGCGGCCGAGAAAAGCTTCTCAGACGGTGGATTGCGCGGAAGAAACTCGACTTGGTCGACAAAAACATGGTGCGACCCCCTATCGCGCAGGTTTTGGGCTAAACGAACGCCCTCCACGGCTGCCTCACGCCACGCCGATCCAAAATCAGTGACTGGAATTTTTACATTCAACCAAACATTGGTGGCATAATTGGTAACGTAGCGTGCCAAATCGACTTGTGCGCTTGATTCGCCTTCGCCATACACCAAGCTGATGGCCGGCAAGTTCACTTCGCCCGTCTCGGGGGTCAATACAAACAACTTAAGCGACAATACTTCTTGGTCATTCGTTTGATAGTTTCCAGCTACGCGCGGAAAAAAAAGATCGGTCTGCCAAAATCCAGCATGTTCCCCGGAGGTGTATTTTAAGGACAGTGCATTACCCGGCGTAAAAAACAGCGTATCGGACACCGGTAAATGACATTGTACGTTTTCAACCCAGCTTGAGCCTTGATAATTGACATGGCTATGCGCATAGCTACCACGCATAATACTGTTGTCAAACAGTACCCCGGGATAGGTGTCAGCCCCGGCCAACCCAACAAAAAAAAGCCCAGAAAACAATAAAAAAGTAATTTTACGAACCATATCGCCCTGAAAATAAAATGCACGCAAAGCCATAACAAAAACCAAGCCACCACTACGCAATACGGGCATCTGATAAAAATGGATAGGCAGCCATGCACCTAATTTTAAATTAGCGTTACAAATGGCTAACTTTACGGCCTAAATTTTCGTCAAACAACAGTATGAAGACAACGTTCGATTTCGAAAAACCCATCGCGGACTTAATGAGCCAAATTGAAAAGGTAAATCAAGTTGCCGAAAAAACTAAGGTGGATATGAGTGCAACAGTGGCTGAACTGCAGAAAAAACTGCAAACCGCGAAGGAGGAAATATACGAAAATTTGACGGGCTGGCAGAAGGTACAGATGTCGCGCCATCCGGATCGGCCCCAAACCCTCGACTACATAGAACTGATTTGCGACGAATTTATCGAACTGCACGGCGACCGCACCGTTCGCGATGACAAAGCCATTGTGGGCGGTTTGGCCTCCATCGGTGGTCAGTCCGTCATGATCATCGGTCATCAAAAAGGAAAAAACACCAAAGAGCGACAGTATCGCAATTTTGGCATGGCCAATCCGGAAGGGTACCGCAAGGCTCTCCGCTTAATGAAACTAGCCGAAAAATTTGGCAAGCCTGTAGTCACCTTGATCGACACGATGGGTGCGTATCCGGGGCTGGAGGCCGAAGAGCGCGGTCAGGGCGAGGCGATTGCGCGTAACTTGCTGGAGATGTCTGTCCTGGGAGTTCCCGTTATTTGCATCGTTATCGGCGAAGGTGCTTCGGGCGGTGCGCTCGGCATTGGTGTAGGTGACCGCGTATATATGTTGGAACATACCTGGTACTCGGTCATTTCGCCAGAGTCCTGCTCGTCCATCCTATGGCGGAGCTGGGATCACAAAGAAAAAGCTGCCGAAGCACTTAAATTAACATCCAAGGACATGTTGGCCAATGGGCTAATCGACGGCATCGTGTCCGAACCACTCGGCGGCGCTCATCAAGACCACGAACAAATCGCCGAGTCCGTCAAAAATTTGATTCTTTCTGATCTTGCTATTTTAAGCAGTAAGCCCGTCGACACGTTGGTAGCCGAACGCATCGACAAGTTCAGCAAGATGGGCGTCGTGGTGGAATAGCCACGGCTCCTACGGCTCAATAAAGCACCACCTCATCCACGAAAAGCCAAGCCGGGTGTGTCGCGCCTGGGTAGTCGTCTGGTATGGGGACTACGGGCTTCGCGACCAGTCGGATGTACCCTACCTCTTCCGCTGACACGCCGATGGGAATCAGCCGTCTCATTGTGGCCTGGCCCGGCTCAAACAAGGCTGGCGTGGCTGTCGCATGTAAAACCGCACTGGCGGAATCCCGGCCTACCCAAACCTCGATAAGCCGCGGCGGGTAGATATGGATGCCATAATCTTGTTTAATGTGTAGGCCCACGGTATCCACATGAATGGGTGTCGCAAACTTAATCGAGGCAACCATATCTTGTCCATGGAATCCCAACCATTTGCCATCGGCATGGTTATCTCCCCCATTGACCAAATCAAACAGTGCAGTAGCTTCGCGGCCTCGATAGCGGGGGTGTGGTCGCGTCGCCAAACTGACGCTTTGCGGTGCCCACACAGACTTATAAAACGTACGTACAACCTCGTCGCTTGCCAACCAGCCGTCCTTGAAAGCCCTAACCTTGATTTCGCTGGCCTCATTAACCATAAACGGCGTTTCGTACAACGTCGAGCTGCTATCCGGACTGCTGCCATCGCGCGTGTAACGCAGCGCTACACCCGGAATGGGGTGATGTAATGATATTTGCGCTTCTTGTCGGAAAAAGCCGTTGACGGGTTCAATGGTGGGACGATTTAAAGGTAGAACGACACTGCCGTCGTCGGCGTACCCCGCTTCGATACGAATCCCTGGATGCTGTTGCCGAATCGAAACCAAAGTAATGGTATCAATGGGTGTATTCCATACGTAGATCGCCCTAAGGCTTGAAGACCGCAATATTTCGGATAGCCCCTCCGCCGTGATGTATGTTCCGGCAACGCTCAGGCGACGTAGCGCGGGCAAAGAGGCAAGAGCCGTGCACCAAGTATCGTCAACAGGGGTGTCGTTCAGCACTAACTCTCGCAAATTCACGAATGTGGGTAGGATCTCCCGGTCGGTGGCGGCTAAGGGCAATCCGCTTAAATTCAATGAGACGACTTGCGTCGCTACGGCAGACAGTTCCTGAAGTGCCTCCGAGGTATAGAACGCCTTCCCGAAGAAGCTTGCAGACAGCGCTGGCGAGCCTTCAGCCAGTGGCCGAATGGATCGGTACGGCGTATTTAATGACGTAATAGTCGCAGCGTCAGCAGCAGCGAAATTGTACCGTTCAACTGCAGGAAGTCCATAGACGGCCTCTGCCAAATAACGAATAGTGTCCGCCGTCGGTAGCGCAGCAAAAGGCAGCGTGAAATCAGCCCCAGCCTGTACCCACGCCTGCACCAGTGCCAACTCTTCAGGAGCAAGTTGGGGTTTCTCTTTGGGTGGCATGCGATGTTCGTGGTCAAGATCGAGCAGCAGACGTTCGATAATCAGGCTTTCGGATTCGGCTCCGCGAGTAAGAGCGGGTCCACTATCTCCGCCCCGCAAAATGGACGCGGTATCCACCAAGACCAACCCGCCTCGAGATTTGTTTTCGTCGTGGCATCCCAAGCACTTCGCCTGTAGGATTGGATAGATCAAATCGCTGTACACAACGGCGGTTTCCAAGTCAATTTGCCGTTTCTCCTTCCCGCGCTTCAGCGGTTCGAGTAGGTAGCCAGTCCCATGGGTCAAACTGGCGCCAAAATGACCCGCGACAAGCAAAACCGCCACGCCGACAGTTAAGGCGACCAGGTACATGGGTCGGTATCTTTCCCCTACGGCCGCCCGCCCGTACGTCCATAACAACAAAGCGGACAGCAATCCTACGGCCACGCCCGTCCACTTGTGCCACAAGAAATTGGTGCCTTCATAACCGCCTTCGTTGGTGAGCAGCAGGCCGGCCAATACCGAGATTCCTGCACTCCATGCACTGGCGAATAACAGGAGATACACCATGCGATGCAAAGCTGGCCAAGGAAATGCCAAACGCTTGCCGCAGGTGGCCAACAGCCACGCAAGTACCAATAGTACAATAGGAAAGTGCAGAATTAAGGGATGCATCCGTCCGACGACCTGCAGCGCGGGCGGTACCACAATTCGACTCTCGAAAACCAATAGGAAAAGAATAAATGCGTTCAGGCCGAACAGCACATTAATGAGCCAAGCGTGAAGTTTTCTCATATTCGCCGCTTACACCAGAATGTCATTGACCACGTTTCCAAACACATCGGTGAGACGGTAGCGCCTGCCCAAATGGCGATAGGTTAACTTTTCATGATCTAGCCCGAGCTGGTGGAGTATCGTGGCGTGGAAGTCGTGCACATGTACCGGGTCTTTCACAATATTATAACCGAACTCATCGGTTTCACCATATACAACCCCTGGTTTGACTCCTCCACCGGCCATCCAGACGCTGAAGCACCGTGGGTGATGATCGCGTCCGTAATTATCGTGGGCAAGGCCACCTTGGCAGTACGTGGTACGACCGAACTCCCCTCCCCAAATCACGAGAGTATCATCCAGCATGCCCCGTTGTTTCAGGTCGGTAATCAGGGCGGCAGATGCTTGATCCACATCCTTGGCTTGTGTCGCCATTTGGCTGGGCAAGTTATCGTGCTGGTCCCAACCTTGGTGATACAGCTGTACAAAACGCACCCCGTTCTCCGCTAATTTTCGCGCGAGGAGGCAGTTTGCGGCATAGGTGCCCGGAACTAAGCAATCGGGGCCATATAACTTGACGATGTGGTCCGGTTCTTTGGACAAATCGGTTACCTCCGGCACGGAGGTTTGCATGCGATACGCCATTTCATATTGCTGCACTTTTGCGGTTATCTCCGGATCGCCGAATGCATCGTACTGCATGAAGTTTAGCTCCGCCAGTTTATCGAGTAAGGCGCGTCGGCTCACTTTGTCGGTGCCGGCCGGGTTGCCTAGATACAATACGGGATCAGGACCGCCCGTGAACTGAACGCCTTGGTGTACCGAATCCAGGAAACCATTGGTCCAAAGCTTGGCATACACACCTTGGCCATTTCCGCGGCCTTTGGATACGAGCACGCAAAACGCGGGCAGATTTTGGTTTTCACTGCCAAGCCCGTAACTCAACCATGCGCCCATGCTCGGGCGGTTGCCTTGTTGGGCCCCGGTTTGGAAAAATGTAATCGCGGGATCGTGGTTGATCGCATCGGTGTGCAACGAACGGATGATACATAGGTCATCAACTACTTTGCCCATATAGGGAAAGAGATCGCTTACCCAAGCGCCGCTTTTGCCATATTGCTTAAAGTCATAGTAGGAGCCTACCAACGGGAAACTCTCTTGTCCAGACGTCATTCCGGTGAGACGCTGGTCGCCGCGTACGGAGTTTGGCAGGTCTTGCCCCATCATTTCCCGCAGCCGTGGCTTATAATCAAAAGATTCCAACTGTGACACGCCGCCACTCTGGAATAAATAAATCACGCGCTTGGCTTTCGGTGCAAAGTGGGGCAATTGGCTGGCTAGCGCCTCACGGCCGCGTGTGCTTCCCGTAAAAAGGTCGGGAATCAGCAAAGAACCCAATGCCACACTGCCAACTCCAATACTTAGCTTCGACAAAAATTGTCGGCGGTTTTGGTACAGCTTTGCCTGTTCAACTTCTTTTTCGATTGCCTTATGCTTTTTCATTGCCTAATAAATTTTTGGCCGCCTTACAGGGCTGCGAAATCATATACGGGTGATCGTTTCTTCCAAATTATACAGCCCATGGATGACAGCCATCAGTGCGGCTTGCTCGGATGCATCGATTCCTTCTTCTTGCGGTGCCTCGCCGATGGCCAGAAAATCACGCGCCAATGCTGGCTTTTCGGTGTATCGCCGCAGTTCGGCTTCGTGATAGTCTACTAGGATCGCCAGTTCCCGACTGGTTGCTTCGCGACTGAGTATACGACGAAACGCCCGTTCAATCCGCTGTGTCGCCTCGTGTTGCGGATTCTCCCGAATGAGACGACCGGCGAGCACGCGCGACGCTTCCAAAATGATTGGGTCATTCAGCATGACTAGGGCCTGCAGGGGCGTGTTCGTGCGTTGCCGGGTCACTTCACACACGTCGCGGTTGCTCGCATCAAAAATCAGCATGTTGGGCGGGGGCACCGTTAGCTTAATAAACACATACATGCCCCGCCTATACAAGGCGTTGCCATGATCCTGTACATAATTGGCTAGTGTACCCCTACCCGAACTGGTCACTTCCCAAATACCGTCCGGCTGGTAGGGCTTGATACTCGGTCCGCCAATCTCCGTATTTAACAAGCCGCTGCTGGCGAGTACCAAGTCGCGAATCGATTCAGCATGCAACCTTAAGCGTTTCGTCCGTGCTAAATACATGTTATCCGGATCGGTCTGCAGGTGCTTGTTCGATATGACGGATGATTGCCTATAGGTTGCGCTAAGCACCAGTTGCTTCAGCAAACGCTGTATATCCCAGCCATTGTCCCTGAAATCGGCGGCTAGCCAGTCTAGCAGCTCCGGATGGCTCGGTAGTTCGCCTTGATTGCCGAAATCGGCAACCGTTGCCACCAAGCCCCGTCCAAAAACCATGGCCCACAACTGGTTAACGAGCACCCGCGCAGTGAGCGGGTTTTCGGGCGCGAAAGTCCATTGGGCAAGCCCCATACGATTAGGCGCATAAAGCGTGCTGTCAAACGACAGAATGGCTTCGGGCGTAGCGGGATACACCCGCTCCGTAGGCGAATCATACATTCCCCGATCTAAAATATAGGTCGGACGTACTTCGTCCCGCTCCCCCATGACAGACACCGCTACCGCCGTGGTATCATCCCCCTTGTTGATAAAACGCAGGATACTGTCTACATCGGCCTGCGTAATCGTCAGACGCGGGGTCTTAGATGGCCCGGAATCCACTAATCCTTCCAAGCCTTTCTCTAGCGAGTTGTTGAAAAAGGCATACAGCTGGAAGTAGTCCTTGTGCGAAAAAGGGTCATATTTGTGGTCGTGGCATTGTGCGCACTCCATCGTAATGCCCAAAATACCCTTGGTGTAGGTATTGGTTTTGTCTACGGCGTAAGCCACGCGGTATTCCTCCTCGATCACCCCACCCTCTTCGGTGATTTTATGGTTTCGATTGAATGCAGAAGCCAAGATTTGCTCTTTCGTCGCATTGGGAAGCATATCACCGGCCAGTTGCCAGGTGACGAACTGATCGTAGGGCATGTTTTGGTTAAACGCGTGAATGACCCAATCGCGCCAAGGCCATTGTGTTCGAATATCGTCGTCTTGGTAACCATAGGAATCCGCATAGCGCGCGACGTCGAGCCAATGCATGGCCATTCGTTCCCCGTACGCTGACGATGCGAGCAGTTCGTCGACGATGCGTTCATAAGCGTCTTCGGATTCATCCGCCAAGAAGCGGGTCAGCTGTTCCTCGGTAGGCGGCAGGCCTGTAATATCCAGACTCACTCGCCTGAGTAAGTGTTGCTTTTCGGCTTCCGGATTAGGCTTCAGGCCGACGGCATCCAGTTTAGCCAATACAAAGAAGTCTATTTCGTTTTTGGGCCAGGTTTTGCGTGATACGCTGGGAATCCCCGTCTTTTCGGGCGGTGTGTAGGCCCAATGTGGCTTGTAAACTGCGCCTTGCTGTATCCAGCGTTCAATAAGCTTCACCTCGCGTACGGTAAGCGCCAGGTTTGAAGAGGAAGGTGGCATGCGCAGGAGCTCATCGTCGCTAATGATACGGATATAGGCTTCGCTTGAGTCCGGCTGTCCTGGCACGATCGCATGCTTGCCCTTGGTCTCAGCTAAGGCTTGGTAGGCACCTTGCTCAGTATCTAGACGCAATCCCGCCTCACGCGTGTTGTTATCGGGACCATGACAGGCGAAGCATTTGTCGGACAGTATCGGCCGAACATGGAAATTGTAGTCAACGATATCCGGTAGTGAAACGTGCTGAGGATTGTCTTCGCGATGCTTATAAAAGTAGACAGACGTCAGTAATACACAAACGCATACTCCCGTAACGATTAACCATTTTGACGAAAGTGCACGCTTCATCTTCTGGTGACTAGGTTTATAATCTTTGGTTTCTTGTATCAGCCTAGGGGCTCATGTCCAATCAATAACGCGAACGTACCGTTGGCCATAATTCACTAACAAAGATAGAATATTTATGGAGAAATGAAAGTTTATCAGCTTTCTGCTACGCGGTGGTTTTATGATTTATCGGAACGCGCTTTCGCCTTGAGGACAGCCCTATCCAGGTGCACGTAACCTCCGTCTACGTGTATCAGCTGGCCCGTGGTATGACTGGAGCGTGGCGACAACAGAAATACCGCCGTATTCGCTACTTCTGTAGCGGTGGTCATCCGTTGTTCCAGTGGGATACGTGCCGTAATTTCGGTCAATGTAGCTTCCGGATTCGGCAGCGTTTGAATCCAGCGATCGTATTGCGGAGTTGCACATTCGGCTACGATGACCGCATTCACGCGAATACCGTATGGCAGCAGTTCGACCGCCCACTCCCGGGTCAGCGCATTGCGCCCCCCGTTGGCCGCCGCATATCCCGAAGTATTGCCTTGCCCCGTCTCTGCCGTTTTAGAACCGATGTTGAGGATAACGCCTTTGCTAGCCTTGAGGGCAGCCAATGCGTGGTGGGCCATCAGGTAATAATGGACTAGGGAATTGTGTAGGCTTTTGACAAAGGCGTCGTAGCCACCATGCTCGAGTCCAATCCCATCATTTACGCCGGCGTTATTGACCAAACCGTCAATCCTACCGAAATGCTCCAGCGTCTCCTGAATCGAGCGTGCACATGCTTCCGGATTGACAAGGTCTGCCACTATCGAAAGGCTCTCTTTACCTGACGCCTTCAATTCATTAACCAACAACAAGTTGTCATCTTCATTTCTCCCGACAATGACTGGGATGGCTCCCTCGTGGGCTAACGCCGCCACAATCGCCTTACCAATGCCCTTTGCACCGCCGGTGACCACGATCACCTTATTTGCTAGTTGTAAATCCATGCTGCCTGAGTGGTTAAATTCGTCGATTTTATTTTGCTGTTGGGTTAGACTGGGTATACCGGCAACTCGTGCGTCTGAAGGCCATAAAAACGTACCGCCGTGCCGCCCCAAATAGCCTCCTGCTCGACTGCGGACAGGGATGTTAACTGGCTTGCCAAGACATCAACAACCTGTTCATATTGCGCACCCAACAGGCATACCGGCCAGTCCGACCCAAACATTAACCGATCTGCGCCGAATATCTCCAGCAAATGCTGTACGTAAAACTTAAAATCGGCAACTTGCCAACGTTTGTGATTGGCCTCTGTAACCAATCCCGACAATTTGCAGGTGACGTTGTCAAAGGAAGCCAAGGTGCGCATCTGCTCGGCCCACGGCTCGATGATACCTTTTTCAATATACGGTTTCGCCAAATGGTCAATCACGAAGGCTTGGTCGGGAAATCTGCCAACAAATTCGATTGCGGCATTGAGCTGGTGCGGCTTAATTAGAATATCGTACGTCAATCCGTGCTTGCCCAAGGCTCGAATTCCTCGTAGGAAAGCGGGTCGTGCCAGGAAGTCCGGGTCTTCTTCGCCTTGTACAATATGTCGGAAGCCCTTCAGCTTGGGAAACTGCGCAAACGCCGTTAACCGTTCTTCGATATTCGGGGCTTGTAGGTCGACCCAACCTACTACGCCCGCGATAAATCGATATCGGTCGGCCAGTTCCAGCAGAAACATGGTTTCCCGTTCTGATTGATCGGCTTGTACGGCTACACAACCCGCGATACGGCACTGCGCTAAGATTGCGCTCAGTTCCGTCGGCATGAAATTGCGCTGGATTACACGCATATCGTCAGTAATCCACGCGTCGCGAATCGGTTCGTACAGCCAAAAATGCTGGTGAGCATCTATTTTCAACATACCAGACTTATTATGGGCACTTTAGCCCCCATACGCCTTGACCACCTGACGGGACACGCCTAAGCCGTCCGCCCCTAGTTCCACGACGTCGCCCGGTTTCAGGTAAATCGGCGGATTAAACCCTAGGCCTACCCCAGCAGGCGTACCCGTTGAAATCACGTCGCCGGGCAACAACGTCATAAACTGGCTGACATAGCTGATGATATAGGGAATGCCGAAAATGAGGTTGCTAGTATTGCCATCTTGGTACATCGTTCCATTGACGCTCAACCACAGCCGCGTATTATTGATGTCCGCGATTTCGTCTGGCGTAGCGAGGAAGGGGCCCATGGGTGCAAACGTATCACATCCTTTCCCTTTATCCCAGGTACCGCCTCGCTCTAGCTGAAACTCGCGTTCAGAAACGTCGTTATGCAGCACGTAGCCAGCCACGTAGTCAAGGGCGTCGGCTTCAGTTACATAGGACGCGCGTTTGCCAATGACAATGCCAAACTCTACCTCCCAGTCAGTTTTCGTTGAGTTCCTTGGAATGATGATATCGTCGTTTGGACCCACTAACGACGTCGTCGACTTCATGAATATAATCGGCTCCTCTGGAATTTTTGCTCCAGTTTCTTCGGCATGATCCCGATAGTTAAGTCCAATGCATAAAATTTTGGATGGACGGGCGATGGGACTGCCAAGCCGCGTTCCTTCAGACACCTCGGGTAGCTTGCCTTGGTTGGCATTCACAAAATCTGCCAATCGAGCCAGCCCGTCGTTTTCGAAAAAATGTTCGTTGTAATCCCCGCCAAAAGCGGAAACGTCATAGTTCTTACCGTCCACCTGAATGCCGATTTGTTCGTCGCCCGCGGCTCCAAAGCGTATTAATTTCATAGTTTTGATTGATTTAAGTTTCTGTTTAACAGTTAGGTTACCAGTTTTTATCTTTTGGTTTAGCGACACGATCTGCGCATTACGGGTTGCAGTCGGTCTTTTGTCTGCTCAATATACGCACTTGTTCCAATTTTCCCTCATCTCAGGATGCCCCGTTAGCTGTTCAGTTTGATGAACCCACCATCGATGGGATAATCGTTTCCGGTGATAAATCCGGATTCGTCCGAACAGAGGAACAGCGCCAAGGAAGCGATTTCGTCCGGTGTGGCCATGCGGCCAATGGGCTGTGTTTTTGATAGCGCTTCAAACATTTCCGATTCACGACCGGGATAGTTTTTGGCAATGAATCCGTCGACGAACGGAGTATGCACGCGTGCAGGTGAGATGCTGTTGCAACGAATATTATTGCGTAGGTAATCTTTGGCCACCGACAAGGTCATAGCGAAAACTGCGCCTTTGCTCATCGAATACGCAAATCGATCGGCCAAACCGACCCAGGCTGCGATGGAAGCCACGTTGAGAATGACACCTCCTCCCTGCTGCTTCATGGCGGGAATGACGGCATACAGCGCATTATAAGCGCCCTTGACGTTGACGTTAAATATGCGGTCAAAATCCGCTTCGGTGGTGCTTTCCACGTTGCCGACGTGCGCGATGCCCGCGTTATTGACGAGAATATCTACGCGTCCGATGGCGTTGACGATCGAGACGACTTGATCTTGTTGTGATACGTCGCCAGCATGCAGGTGGCACGCTCCCCCCAAGCCGATGATTTCTTCAGCGGCGGCGGCACCGTTGTCCTCGTTGAGTTCAAGGATATGCACAATGGCACCTTCACGGGCAAAACGGACGCTGATGGCCCGTCCGATACCGCTTCCACCTCCTGTGACCAAGACCGACTTTCCGGCCAATTTTTGTTCTGACATGTTGATCTTTATTGCAAATAAATGGTTTATGTTGATTACAATGAAATGCCTCTGCGCCACGGGATGAAATCATCTTGTCCGAGTTGCACGGCTTTGGGCTGTTCCTCGCCGCTCGCTACCCGAATAATGTATTCCAATACCCGATGGGCGACCTCTTGGATGGTTGCTTTGCCGTCGATAATCGCCCCGCAGTCGATATCGATAATGTCCGGCATGCGCTGGAAGAGCTTGGTATTGGTCGAGAGTTTGATCACGGGCGCAATGGGATTGCCGGTAGGCGTACCGAGTCCCGTGGTAAACAAGACGACTGTGGCGCCGGCGCCTACTTCTGCGGTCGTGCTTTCCACATCGTTCCCTGGCGTGCACAGGAGGTTAAGGCCTGGGTTATTCGCCAAACCAGGATAATCTACTACCGCCACCACGGGTGAAGTTCCGCCCTTTTTGGCCGCGCCGGCGGACTTGATGGCGTCGGTTATCAGTCCATCACGGATATTCCCCGGCGAAGGGTTCGCATAAAAACCTGATCCCTCAGCTTCCGCTTTTTCGTGGTAGGCCCTCATCAACGCGATAAATTCGGCCGCGGTATCCTCATCGACGCAGCGGTCCGTCAACTCCTGTTCGACACCGCACAACTCGGGAAACTCCGACAGAATCACCGACCCGCCCAGACGCACTAACATGTCCGAAACATAGCCCAACGTTGGGTTTGCGGAAATACCCGAAAAACCATCCGAACCTCCGCACTCCAATCCGACGACCAGCTTGGAAAGAGGCGCAGGTTGGCGGGTTTGCTGATTAGCTTGCATGAGCCCGGCAAAGGTATGCTTCAGAGCTTCCGCGAGCATGGTCGATTCGGTACCTACTGCTTGCTGTTCGAAGACATAAAGCGGTTTGTCAAAGTGCGGATCCCGTTTGGCGATTTCCTCGCGCAGAATAGACACTTGGGCGTGCTGGCAACCCAAACTGAGGATTGTCGCGCCGGCCACGTTGGGATGCGTCACATAACCCGCAAGTAGGCCACATAAAGCATCGGAATCCTGACGAGTACCGCCGCAACCCATATCGTGTTCTAGAAATTTGACGCCATCAACGTTTTCGAACAGGTGACTTTTCTTGCTGGTTTTAGCAATGCTTACCATATCAGCTTGAAGAACCTCTTCAACGGTGGCGCCGGTTTTATACAGCGCTATGAGTTGTTCCACTTCCGGTGTATAGTCACGCGTTTGCTTTTTATAACCCAAGCGCTCCTCTAGCGCATGCTTCATGACCTGTAAATTTCGGTTTTCGCAAAATACCATGGGGATGACAAGCCAGTAGTTGGCTGTACCTACCGAGCCATTGCTTCGATGATACCCCATGAAGGTCCGACCCTGGAAAGCGTCGACGTTCGGTTGGTGCCAGTCCAACTTGCGCTCGCCTAGGGAAAAGTCACCCGCCGCGTGCTTGATGTTATCAACGGTCAGCGGTTCGCCCAAAAGCACGTTTTGCGTAGCCTTCCCGACCAATACGCCGTACATTACCACTTCGTCTCCAGGACCAAGGGCCTCGATAGTGAATTTATGTTTGGCTTTGACAGCCTTGGGAAGCACCCATGATCTGACGCCAAGCGATACGCGGTAGCCCGCAGGCAAATCCTCCAGCGCAACCAGCACGTTGTCGTCGGGGTGAATATGCAAGTATCTCGTTTTGTTGCTTTCGGTATTCATTGGTTATTTCCGCAGTTCGAAAATTTCTTTCATCAGTACCCACTTTCCATCGCTTTCCACGCCTGGTATAGCCTGCTGGTAGGTGGCCATCAGTGCTTCCCATTCTTGCACCGTTTCATTAGCCGCATCCGCGGCCGCTTTCGCTTCAAACGTAAACCAATCTTCGGCTTCAATCAGCATGAAAAGTCTGTTGGCCACGCGAAACAGTTGCATCGATACTATACCGGTGGACAAGATCGACTCCTTGATTGCTGGCCAAACGGCCTTGTGCTGTTCCTCATAGCCCGCAATGATAGCGGGGTCGTCCTTCAGGTCGAGTGCCAACGCGTATCTTTTCATGTTACGTGATAGTTGATTCGTTCAAAGTTAATCCTTTCGGTCAATATGCAGCTGTTAGGCTGGCGACTTTTGTATTTCTGACGTTCGCAATGGCGAAAGCCAGCACGATACCAAAACAAATTCCGGGTATGAGGTACGCGATTTGCATGGTTGCCAAATCGGAAACCTGGCCCATAATCACAGGAATAATCGCCCCGCCTACAATAGACATGATGAGAATAGACGAACCCTCTTTGGTGCGCGCGCCCAAGCCACCGATAGACAAAGCAAAGATGGTCGGGAACATGATTGACATAAAGAAGGTCACGCCCATCAGCGCGTATACGGCCAACATAGCGTCTACGGCCACGGCAACAATGATGAACGCGATGTTTAACACCGAGAAAATGACCAAGAGGCGGGCCGGTGTGATATAGCGCATGAGCCCGGTGCCGACAAAGCGTCCTACCATAAAGCCGAGCAAGGCAATCGCTAATAAATCGGCCGCAGCGCGCTCGCCAACGCCCGCCACCTGCTCCGAAAAGCGGATAAAGAAGCTCAGCACGCCTACTTGAGCACCTACATAGAAAAAGAGGGCGACGACGCCAAACACAAAATTCTTATTACGCATTAAAGAGCGCAGAGCCGAACCAGTTGCCGACGTCTCCTCTTCCTCCTTAATTTCCGGCAGTTTCGTCCAGCGAAGCAAAACTGCCACCAATAACACAACACCACCGATAATTAGATACGGAACAATTACCGAATCGGCCTCGGATTGCAGGTAGGCGTCCAACGCGCTGGGAGACATGCTCGCCAGTTCCTCGTCGGACAGTTCCGTGCCCGACAAAATAAAGCGACCACCGAGAAAGGGCGCTAGCGTAGCTGCCAAGCCGTTGAAAGATTGCGCAAAATTCAAGCGTTGAGTAGCCGTTTCGGGCGGTCCCAGCACGGTCATATAGGGATTGGCTGCAGTCTCAAGGAACGTGAGGCCACTGGCGATAACAAAAAGAGCTACCAAAAATAATGGATATGCGCGGGTGCCCGCGGCAGGCACGAACAGAAACGACCCGACGGCGAACAGGACCAAGCCGATCGTGATACCCCCCTTGTAGCCAAAACGACGCATGTATAAACCTGCCGGTATTGCAACCAAGAAATACGCGATGAAAAATGCCGTGTCGACAAATGCCGATTGGAAATCCGTCAATTCGCAGGCTTTTTTGAGATGTGGTATGAGTATGGGATTTAAATTATGGGCAAAGCCCCACAAGAAAAAGAGGAACGTAACCAATAATATAGGTATCAGTGTGCGCTGCTTGGCCATAACCAATTTAGTGTTTGATAATTTTCGGTTAGCTATTGCTTACTCACAAAGGAAACAAAGATATTCGACAAACCCACCGATGATATTAGCCCAATATTCAATTATTTTAACATCTTTGTGAGGTATTCTCAGATAACACCGTATTTATAGCATAATTCGAGCCGTCCTGCAATGAAGCCCGTTCTTTTGAAAGTAAGCCCCCAGCCCGCCCAATCGTATAGTGTGCGGCGGGATACGGTTCCCTACATCAACAGCCGTTGGCATTATCATCCGGAATTAGAACTGATTTATTTCGAGCGGGGCCACGGTACGCAGTTCATCGGCGACGATATTCGCAACTTTACCAACGGAAACTTGGTGTTGGTCGGGGCAAGCTTGCCACATTATTGGTGTTTCGATCCCGAATACTTTGATGGCGCGCAAAATTACGAGACGGACGTGTTGGTCACCCATTTCCGACAGGACTTTCTGGGTACTACGTTTCTCGGCCTTCCGGAGAACAAATCGGTTAGGAACCTGCTTGCACTCGCCAAACGCGGCATACAAATCGGCGGAGAAACACGTGACGCCGTTCGTGAGATGCTCTACGAATTGATGACTGCCACGGGCGTAAGACGCATTACCCTACTCGTCGATATTCTGGGGATCATCGGCAACAGCAAGGACCTGTCGTATATTTCCTCGATTGGTTTCAGCCCCCAATACCAAGAGCACGAAAATGATCGCATAAATGACATTTACGCATTTGCGTTACAGAACTTCAAACGAAAAATCATGCTTGACGAAATTGCAGATATCGCGGGCATGAGTCGCAATGCGTTCTGCCGCTACTTCAAATCACGAACAGGCAAGACCTTTTCGCAATTTCTTATCGAACTGCGCGTGGGCCATGCATGCAAGCTTTTGATCGAAAACAACCTGAACGTTAAGCAAGTATGCTACGAAAGCGGTTTTCATAACTTTGCGGGCTTTCACAAGTATTTTAAGCAAATCACCGGCCGGAGCCCCTTAAACTACCAAAAGGAATACCACGAAGGCTAGTATCGTAGCCTACTTCCCGCTGCGCTGCAACTCCAACAATGGTCGGTAACTGATTAGATGCACATTTCGGCTTGCTAACGCTTCGCGGATTTTGGGGCTGTTTGTAAACGTCTCCAGTTCAGCGGCCCGCTTACGCGCCGTACCGGTAATTGCCACAAGTTCAGGAGTTAATTCAGAAGCATGTAGGTACAGTTCGGTCACGCCGGGCTGTAGGTTTCCGATGATTTCGAGCCAAAAATCCTCGACATTATCCTCATATTCCTCCAATTCCTCATACACCATGTAATCGGTGAATACCAACCCCATGGCTGCTGCCTGATCTCTTAACCCCGGCTGCCCGTATTTTGCTAGCGTCGACTGCGAGGCCATTCGGAGTGGCAGGTTATACTCCTTGGCGAGTCGAAGGTATTGCGCGATATAATCCGGATGCAACTGAAAGGTACCCATGTGCGAATCGATGTGCGTGATGGGTAAACCGTAGGCTAGCGCCTTCTCGATCTGGGCCTTGCCTTCGATATAGGCGTGTTCGGGTGTCGCATGCTGGTACACGTCCATGACGCCTCTGTAGAAATGTCCGTTTTCGTCGAGCAACGACGATACCATCTCCGATGGTGCCAGCGATCCCCACTTATAGTGCCGCCACTCTGAAGTCAGGGTCAGGTGTACGCCGAAGTCATGCCCAGCATTATTCTTCGCGAAATCGACGATTCCCGTATGCCACGCACAGTTAAACATGATGGTGGCCGAGGTTATCAACCCCTCATCCATCCCCTTCATCGTGCCGATGTTTGCTGCGTGGCACATACCCGCGTCATCATTGTTGATTATCAACACAATATCATCCTTATCGTAACCTAACCGTTCAGATAAGGTTTGCGCACGGACCCATGACACGTTTATGGCAATGGCTATAAAGACCATATAAAACTCAATGAGCGAAGGACGCCCGCAGAACCATATTTTTCTTGGATTTGGCATCATAATTTATAGGTTAAAAATTGCGGCTGGCTATACCGAACAACGAAGGTAATCATTATGATTTGAAAACTCCAGTACTATAAGCCACTGTTTTTGTCACGATTACAACGAGATGGCAGGCTTCTGCCAGATCCGCTTGTATGTAAATAGTCCCCGATACTTTCCCTACATTTGCCGTTGTATGGCATCAAAAGGGTTAATGAAATATCGGACAGAAATCAAATGGGCGCTGATTATTATCGGTGCCACGTGGTTATGGGCGGGCGCGGAGCGGCTTTGCGGCTTACATCAGGAACATATTGAAAAGATGAGGTTTTACACCAACTTTTTTATTGTTCCTTTTGTTGTCCTGTACATGGCGGCACTTATCGACAAGCGACGGCGAGACTATCACGGTCGGATTGTATTCAAGCAAGGATTTCGATCGGCATTGGGAGTTACCGGCTTGCTCACCGTGCTGGCTCCATTCACACAATATGTCACCCATACGATTATCAGTCCAAACTTCTTTGACCATGCCATCGCTCATGTGGTGGCGCAGGGTGTATTGCCGGAGGATGGTGCGCGGGAATTTTTCAGCCTCGGCAATTACATCCGCCAAACGATGTTAAGCACACCTGTTTTTGGCCTGCTGATCTCCCTCTTCGTCGCCCTCATCGTGCCCAAAATAGGCAGCAACAAACCCAAGGATTATGGCAACTAAGTATATTACACCTGCTGGTGCGCACATCGGCCATGTACACCTCAAGGTAGCAGATCTCGAACGCGCATTGCGCTTTTATCGCGATCTATTGGGCTTCGAGGTGACCACCCGCTATGGTCACCAAGCGGCCTTCTTATCGGCAGGCGGATACCACCACCACATCGGGCTTAATACCTGGCATAGCGAAGGCGCCCCTCCAGCCAATAAGCAGGGCGTCGGACTGTACCATACGGCCATTGTCTATCCCGAACGGCGCGACTTGGCCGTTATTTTTGATCGGCTCAGAAACGCAAACTATCCTTTAACAGGCGCGTCCGACCACGGCGTGTCTGAAGCGATTTACCTCGACGACCCTGATGGGAATGGTGTCGAACTGTATTGGGATCGTCCAAAAGAAAAATGGCCATCACATCCGGATGGCTCATTGCATATGTATACGCGCCCGTTAGACATAGCGGGGCTACTGGCAACGCTGGACGGTGTTTAACCGTCCAGCGATCTCCTTATTTTCCGATATTAGCGATAATACGGTTAAGGGTGGCGCTTGGCCGCATGGCCGCGCTCGCCTTCGCATCGTCTGGGGCGTAATATCCGCCGATATCCTGGGGTTTACCCTGCGCGCCGATCAGCTCTTGGTTAATCACGTCTTCGTTCGCGCGTAAGGCTTCGGCGACCGGCGCGAATACCGCCTTCAGTTCCGCGTCTTTGTCTTGGGTCGCCAAGAATTCCGCCCAATACAAAGCCAAAT
Organism: uncultured Sphingobacteriaceae bacterium; assembly: GCA_964423925.1. GTDB lineage: Bacteria > Bacteroidota > Bacteroidia > Sphingobacteriales > Sphingobacteriaceae > CAYRGQ01. The sequence goes on from CAYRGQ010000002.1 coordinate 115,073, forward strand.
AGAAGTGGGAACCACGGTTGTCAATTTGGCCGACCTTACGGGCGGGCGACTTGTCATTCTCCAAGAAGCGCCCATTCGCCGCGTCGAGGGCTTCGGCCAACACCATGGCTTTGGGATTGTTTTGCGTTTGGCCGAGGTGTTCGAATGATACCGCCAACGCCAGGAACTCACCCAGCGAATCCCACCGCAGGTAGCCCTCTGACACAAACTGATCGACGTGCTTGGGTGCCGAACCTCCAGCGCCTGTTTCGAAAAGCCCCCCTCCGTTCATTAATGGAACGATCGAGAGCATTTTGGCGGATGTACCGAGTTCCAAAATGGGGAACAGGTCGGTCAGATAATCCCGCAATACGTTGCCTGTGACGGAAATGGTGTCTTCTCCCCTTCGGATCCGTTCCAGCGAAAACTTCGTCGCTGAGATGGGGTCCATAATGCGTAAGTCGAGTCCGGTAGTATCGTGCTCTTTCAAATACAAATTTACCTTGGCGATGATCTCGCGATCGTGCGCACGCTTCTCGTCCAGCCAGAACACCGCAGGGGTATCCGAGAGCCGAGCACGGGTTACAGCCAGCTTAACCCAGTCCCGTATCGGTGCGTCCTTGGTCTGACACATACGGAAAATGTCACCAGCCTCTACGGTTTGGTCGAAGATAACCTGACCGTTACCGTCTACCACTTGGATGACGCCCGCTTCCGACGCCTGGAAGGTTTTGTCGTGCGATCCGTATTCTTCCGCTTTTTGGGCCATTAGTCCAACGTTCGGTACGGAACCCATCGTAGCAGGATTCAGTGCCCCGTTGGCTTTACAATCTTCAATGGTCGCCACATATATTCCTGCATAGTTACGATCAGGGATGAGTGCGAGGGTGTCTTGCAGCTTGCCTTCCTTGTTCCACATCTGCCCCGAACTGCGAATCATTGCAGGCATCGAAGCGTCCACGATTACATCCGAAGGCACGTGCAGGTTTGTAATTCCCTTTTCCGAGTTGACCATAGCTAAATCGGGTCCGTCAGCGATCGCCTGCTCAATAGCTGCACGGATCTCCGCTTCCTTGTCATGGCCTGCAATCTTGGCATACACGTCGCCCAAGCCATTGCGTGTATCGACGCCCAGTTCGTCAAATAACTCACCGTATTTTTTAAATACGCTTTCAAAATAGACTTCCACGATTGCGCCGAAAATAATCGGGTCGGACACTTTCATCATGGTGGCTTTGAGGTGTGCTGAAAGCAACACGCCAGCCGCCTTAGCCGCTTCGATTTCCGCTGCTACAAAGGCCTTCAACTTTGCCAAGCTCATGCGCGAGCAATCCACAACCTCGCCAGCGCGGAGAGAAGACGTAGGCTTAAGGGTCGTTTTTTTACCATCGGCACTGACGAACTCGATGGTATAGGTCGTTGCTTCCGCGATAGTTACCGACTTTTCGCTGCCGTAAAAGTCGCCGTCCGTCATCGACGCCACCCGCGTTTTTGAATCGCTGGACCATGCGCCCATGCTGTGGGGATGCTTTTTGGCGTAATTCTTTACGGCCTTGGGTGCGCGACGGTCCGAATTTCCTTCGCGGAGAACGGGGTTCACGGCAGAGCCGAGTACCTTCGCGTAGCTAGCTTTGATTTCCTTTTCCTTATCGGTCTTGGGCTCTTCCGGATAATCGGGCAGCGCATAACCATTGGCCTGCAACTCCTTGATGGCTGCTTTTAACTGTGGTATGGATGCAGAGATATTCGGAAGTTTGATGATATTGGCTTCTGGCGTAGTAGCAAGCTCACCCAATTCGGCGAGGATATCCGCCGAGCGTTGCGACTCGGGCAGGTATTCGGATAGGTTGGCAATGATGCGCCCGGCCAATGAAATATCCTTTTCTTCCACCTCGATGCCTGCCGGTGCAGCAAAGGCCTGCACGATGGGCAAAAATGAATAGGTAGCCAATGCCGGGGCTTCGTCCGTCTTGGTATAAAGAATCTTTGCTTTTTTTGACATGTTTCTATGGATTCAAATATTTGCTATTGTGGGTCACAAACTTACCAATAAACGCCCTACTTCACAAGCTAAGCCAGGATAAAAAGGCATCCCTATATAACCTGCCCGTCATTTTTTATTGTTGAGGGCATAACAGTCGCCTTGAATAACGATCCGGCCTTCCTCGATCTTTTCACGAATGATTCGCATGCGTGTTTCCTCGTTGCCAAGTGACACGGCATCCATCAGTCGCTCGATGGTCAGGGCGCCGCCTTCCAACGCGCGCTCTAGCTGCGCCGCGATTTCGTCTTCCGCATCATCGCGTCGACGTGTCCGGAGGCAAACGTCGCATATTCCGCAGGCCACGCTCCCTGCCTCGTCAAAATAGGCCAACAATTGCTGGCTTCGGCATTGGTTTGTTTCCACATATCGCAACACCTCGTTAACTTGCTGGGTCTTCGTGCGCTTGCGTTCAATAAGGTAAGCAGCGTCAATGTGCAGGTGCTGAGCATCCACGCGTCCGCGGAGAAACTGCAATTGCGGGCTGTCGGTCTGCGGAATATAACTGATAATACCCAGCTCATGCAAATGCTCCAAGGTCTTGACGACGTCTAGGTAGGGCCGGCCAAGTCGCTTGGCAAAGTCGGCCTCGCGTATGGGTACATAATGGCCGAAGGCGCCACCGTAGGACCGCAAGACCATCTTGATGAAACCATCATAGGCCGCGTGCTCCACTTGGAATTTGTACAGCGTGGCCATGTCTACCTCAAATTGCAATCGGGAAGGGATGTAAACCGCTTCGCTAACGCTGATCCAACCGTCGCGTTCCAGAAACTTCAGCGCGTTGAGGGTCTTCATCGCGTCCAGCTTGTATCGGTTGCAGAACTCGCCAATGTCGAAATCCAGCACCAAACCTTCGCCTGCTCCGTAAGCCAGCTGGAAAAAGTTGGCTAACAGGTGGTAGACTTGCTTGATTTCGGCTATCGAAGGAAAGCTCTGCTCAAGGTTCTTGCGCAGGGCCAATTTGTCGCTTTCGTGGTAGAGCATCACCGCGTAGGACCTCTTCCCATCCCTACCGGCGCGTCCTGCCTCCTGGTAATATGCTTCCAAGGAATCGGGGATATCCAAGTGGATGACGAACCGAACGTCGGGCTTATCGATGCCCATCCCAAAGGCATTGGTGGCAACGATAACGCGTATCGCATTGTTTTTCCAATCTTCTTGGCGCGTGCTGCGCTCGGGTCCATCCAGGCCCGCGTGGTAAAATGACGCCGATACGCCTTCGTTGATCAGCATACGGGCGACCTCTTGGGTTTCGCGACGGTTACGAACGTAGACAATACCGCTGCCGCCGAGTTTGCGGATAATACGCAACATCCTGCCCAGCTTATCCTCCTCTTCAAGGGCCATATAGCCTAGGTTTTCGCGTACGAAACTCTTGCGCAAGACGTTAGGCGACCGAAAGCCCAATTTATCCTGAATATCCTCAACGACCTTAGCCGTTGCCGTCGCCGTAAGGGCCAAAAAAGGGACCTGAGGATGAAGTTCGCGCAAGGAGGCCAATTCGAGGTACGGAGGCCGAAAGTCATAGCCCCATTGTGAGATACAGTGTGCCTCATCAATGGCAAATAAGTTGACCTTCATGTGCCGAATTCGCTCGCGGGCAAGCTCGGTGCCCAAGCGCTCGGGCGATAAATACAGAAACTTAATCGGCCCGTAGATGCAGTTATCTAACGCAATGTCGATCTCGCGCTTGCTCATGCCGGAAAATACCGCCTCGGCCTCAATGCCTCGCGCTTTCAGGTTTTCGACTTGGTCCTTCATCAGCGCAATCAACGGGGTGACCACGATGCAAATGCCTTCCAGTTGCATGGCGGGTACTTGGAAGCAGAGGGATTTCCCACCACCTGTGGGCATCAACGCCAATGTATCGCGACCGGCCAAGACTGAAGCGATAATATCCGACTGCAAAGGCCTAAATGATTCGTACTTCCAATATTTTCGCAGAACCGCTAAACTGTCCATTCGTCATTCGCTGTATGGCCAAACATACGCAAAATTATTTTTCAGCACATAGGTAGGAATCGCCAGCGAATCGGCTTCGCCCAGCATCTTTTCGATGCTAGTGTCGTAGTTGGAACCATCCAAAATAAGCAGCTCGCAGGGCAACGTTTGGACAATCTCGGTCAAGGGACGAAGTGGATTTTGACGTATCAACAGGATATCCACAGGCAATACGCCTTCGAACTTCGGATCGCCGTCATATATGAACAGACGCTTGTCTTCCCACTGCACGACGCCGTCGTGTACCACCACTGAGGCGGAATTGAATACGCTGTCCTGTGGCACAAAATCAATTCGGGACAGAGCCGTATAATATTCCAAATGGGGCATAACCGAATATTGGATCGTGCGATCGTCGAGCGATGGCAAGCTGCTGTAGAGGATTACTTTCCCCCGGTGCATAATACCTATCGCGAAATGCGTGCGTACGTTATAGATGACCAGCTGCCGTGCAAACACCTTTTGATTATTCGACACAAAGGACGACGAGCTAAGCAGAACAAGGCAGGCACAAGCCACGTATACCAAGTTCTTCCGCTTCCGGATGCCGGCAAAGGCCACCGCCAGCATCAAGCCGTACATAACCACAAATTCCCAGGATTCAAGCCATACGCCCCGCACGCTGGACATCGGGAGTTGTTCGATGTGCCGCAATGCGTTATTCATGAATAAAATCAACCATTCCAAGGCAATGCCCATTAACTGGCAAACTCCCTCTAGCGGCATGAGCAGAAGACCAAAACCTAAGTACATGATAAGCGATGCCGGCAGGACAACCAAAAGGTTTGCCGGCAAAAAGTACACGGGAAATTGATTGAAGTAAAATGTCGCCAACGGGAACGCCCCTGCCTGCGCGGATATCGACATCAACGAATAGTCCCAAATTGGCCGCGCAAAACGCTGATTGATCGGAAAAGCCTGCTGGAGCAAGGGCATGAGAAACACGATAAAAATGACGGCCAGATAAGAAAGCTGGAACCCCACGTCGAGCACAAACTTGGGCTCATACAATAGCAGAAAAAACGCGGAAGCGGCTATGCTGTTAAACACACGGGCCTGTCGGCTAAAATGGCTGGCGGTGATGACGAAGCTTATCATGATGGATGCGCGTAGTACGGAGGGCGAAAAGCCGGTAATGAGCGCATAAGCCCAGACGCAGGCAAGCAGGATCGCCCAGCGGGCTAACCGTAACACTTTCGCCTCATCCATCCACCATAAAAGCTTCGATAGCAGCCAAAAAACGATTACCACATGCATACCGGACACGCTCAGGACATGGATAGTCCCCGTAGTGGAAAACGCATTCAGCAAATCCTGGGTCAGATCGGCGCGATAGCCCAAGATAAGCGTTGAGGCAATCGAGTGGGCGTCGGGATCAGCGAGATAACGACCGAATTTATTCACCATCCGTTTGCGCAACTCAAGCGCGAATGAGACAAGCCGGTTGCCTTGGAAAGTCGACAATAACTGCACGTCTCCAACATCGCGCACGTAGACCTGGTGCCAGATATTCTTGTTCGCCAAGTGCCGGCGATAATCCAGCTCGCCGGGGTTGTACGGCGGCGCTACCTCGTCAAAATTAGACGGAATAGCGATAGTCTGCCCGTAGGAAAAGTCATGCATGCCCGACGAGTCGACCCGAATGGTGAGCATCAGTTTGCCTGTCAAAGGCCGGAGCGTATCGTTCTCGTACCCTGACGTAACGGTGAAGGGAAATCGAACGTGCGTTCCACGAACCACCGGTTCGTCCGCAACGAAACCTACCAACATCTCGCTATCGTGACGGCTAAAATGGCGTTTGTCGATGCGGGGAGATGTCCTCCAAACCGAGAGCCAGCCCGAGAACAAAAGCAAGCCTAACCAAAACAGGCCCATCCATCCCAAATAAGCCGACGAACGACGCCCGGGCAACACAAACAGTACAACAAAGACAAGAGCACACAACGCCGCTAATCCGAAGAGAATCCTATACGCGATGCCCTCCGGGGGCATAGCTATTCCCGCACCGATTCCCGCGAGTAAGGCGAGCAAGAATCGGACGAACGGAACGTGGCCCTGGCTTAAGCGTTGGTTAGTCGATTTCATCAAGGATGATTTCGTAAATCGGCCTGCCTGCCGGTTAACAAGCAAGCAAATATAATTATTTTCCTTAAAGTTAACGTTTCAATCACACTGATTTATCTCGCTGGTGTCCAGAACAGTAACAGCTCTTTGCGCAACGCCGTTTTCTCCAACCGGAGGGGTTTTGTAGTAATATTACTACAAAAAATTAGGTGTTATGCCTAACATTATTTAATTTCAACCCGTATTCATGAGCGAGCTCCCCGCTTTGCACATGCAATACGCATCTACATCATACTATGAAAAACAACAAACCCAAGACGGGCTTGCCACGGCTATTCGTGGCGCTCATATTGGTCTTGCCTTTCTTGCAACAATGTACGCAAGATAAAAACCTCGTCGTGGAGCCCATGGAGCCGACGACTGGGAAGGAACTGGCCGAAAGCAGCGGTGACTCTAAAATCGCTTCGATTAAATTGCAGGCGAGCACACCACTCATTACCGCCAATGGACGGGATACGCTTGTTTTGTCAGCGATAGCTTACAATCGGCAGGGCATACGAATCGACACTGCAGGGTTTGAAATTTTCCATAACAATAGAAAGATTACCCGTCGGGACTTTGCTACCACGGAGCCTGGCGAACATGCCTTCGTGGCTCGCCTCGGCCAACTGTCCTCCGATACCCTTACCGTCGAAGCGCGCCACGAAAGCGAAAAGATCGTGGCAGTCGCACGCATGGAAATATCGGCCTCGACGGAACTGATTATCGCGGACGGCAACTCGTTCGCCACATTCAACGTTACATGCTTCACCTCCGACGGCCAGGAAATCACGAACAGCGATTGGACGCTGTACGTTAACGGACACGCCACCACGAATGAACGGATAACTTCCCAAAGTCCGGGACAACTGCGCGTAGTAGCCAAAATTGGCGAAATCAACTCGAATGAACTCGTGATCACGGCCCGCCCCGAAAAACACTATGAAATCGTCACCATTCCGGTCGTATTTCACATTGGCCACTTTGGCGAAGCAATCGGCTCGGGCGCCAACGTCCCCGCCTCCTTAGTGAAAGAAATCCTGGATGACCTCAATCGCGCTTACGCCAACGAGTTGGGGTCAACAAATCCGAATGCGGTGGACATGCGCGTGCGTTTTCGGTTAGCCCATGCCGATGAGAGCGGCAAACCGTTCGACGAAGCCGGCATTATTCGCGCCAACCTTACGGTCTATGATCAAGGCCAAAGTGCCAATACGGCTTTCAACCGTGCGCTCGGTTTGGCGGAATGGCGGGCATGGCAGGAAGCGACCTACCTAGACCCTGCCTCTTACTATAACATTTGGCTCTATCCAGCGGAGGAAAACTGGGCCGGATTGGCAAATTATCCTTCTATTCGATCCGACCACCCGCTGACGGGCATAACCGGATTTGAACCAGGGCAACGTTCCTATTTTACGAACACGCACTTCAATATGCCGGCACCGCGGATTAACACCTTGCACCGAACGGCCATGAAGACGACGGTCATCCATGAGGTCGCCCATACCTTAGGCTTGCGCCACGTCTTTTCCGAAAACGACTGCGCATCATCAGACTACTGCCAGGACACCTATTCATACCGCTATCCCAATACCAACGAGCCCTGCCCTGACAATAAGGGCCTACAGGTAGCCAACCAGAATTTCATGGACTATCGCGGCTCGAGGAATACATTTACGTATGACCAGCGCGAACGTGTCCGGCACACCATCCAACATAGTCTGTGGTTTCCTGAATTGGTGAAATCTGGGCGATAGCGACCTCCGGGCTAAACTGTGAGCGACAGCTGGCGAGCGCGCTGGACCCGCGCACCTTTCACCTGGCGCGTTGTGGGTGAGTGTGCTCGCTCATCCCCTCGTTGCAGGCAACGCCAATTTCTTGTCATAAGGCAAGTACAACCTGACGAAAGCCTCATACTTTTGGGCTACGAAAACCAATTACCAGAGGTGAACGAAGGCATTTGTTGAGTAATCTGATCCAGTGATGACGGGAGCACCGCACTTTAGTCATGATTCTTCCATCCACAGCGCAGGTTCACCACAACAACAACATCATGGAAACATTGACTTTCAGCATCAGTATTCAAGCTTCGGCGGCTACGGTGGCCGACAGGATGCTCGGTTTGAGCGACCGCTCGACTTATGGGCAATGGACGGCAGTCTTCAACCCCACTTCACAATATGACGGAACGTGGGCGGAGGGAGAAAAAATCTACTTTACTGCCGAAGAGACACCTGGCAAACGCGTTGGGATGGTTTCTGAGGTAGTGAAATTTATCCCAAATCGTTTTGTATCCATTCGCCATTATGGAATCTTGGATGGCGATGCGGAAGTGACAGAAGGTCCGGAAGTGGAACCGTGGGTCGGCGCCATGGAAAACTACACATTCGAAGAGAAAGACGGTATTACCACGGTCACCATCGAAGTTGACACCGACTCGGATTACGTGGCCAATTTCAATGAACAATTCCCCGAGGCGTTGCGATTGCTAAAAAAGATAAGTGAGTCCTAATGGATAAAACAACCCAAACATACAACTTGGGGCAGTCACCAGAAGACAGGGCCATTTGCGACCGTCTGGCGCAAGCGATTGATGAGAACCTAGCCGAAGCGGAAAATAAGGTTTGGCACCGGCACCCTGTCTGGTTCATCGACGGCAATCCCATCGTCGGATACAGCAAACAACGGCACGGTATCCGGCTGATGTTTTGGAGCGGTGCAGATTTCGACGAACCGGCGTTGGCCGTCCGAGGTGGAAAATTTAAGGATGCGTCTATTTTTTTCAATGACGTATCGGAAGTCGATTTGCCGCAGTTGGCACGTTGGCTTCAAAAGGCGCGCGATATCCAATGGGATTACAAGAACTTAATCAAGCGCAAAGGACGCCTGGAAAGGCTGAAATAATCGTTAATATACACCAAGTAAATAAACACTATGAGAATTCTAAAAACAATCCTAATCATTGTTTTGGTCATCATCGGCATACCGTTAGTCGTAGCGCTATTTGTCAGAAAAGACTTCCATACAGAGCGCGAAATCGTGATTGACCGGCCTGTATCACAGGTTTACGAGTACGTCAAATACGTAGAAAATCAGGACAATTTCGGGAAGTGGCAACTCTCCGACCCCGACGCCACGCTCGTCGCCTCGGGGACGGATGGCACAGTAGGGTTCGCGTATAGCTGGGACGGAAAGAAGGTTGGAAAGGGATCACAAACCATTACGGGTCTAGTACCGAACGAAAAAGTTGAGACCGAATTGGATTTTGGATTCGGGGAGCCGGCGCGCTCATTTATCCTCACCGAAGAGGTCGGCCCAAACCAAACCAAGGTAACCTGGGGCCTGGCCGGTAAATCCCCGTACCCGTTTAACTTAATGGGGCTCTTTTTTGATATGGGCGATGATTTCAGTGAAGGGCTCCAAAATTTGAAGACGATCCTCGAGAACGAAGAGCTAGCGGACGATCGCGCTTTTCTACTCAACTACTACGATGAAACATTAGCCAAACTTCAGACCGCTATTGCCGGGCTCAATGCAGACCAAATGCATTTTAAGCCCGCGCAAGACGCTTGGTCTGTCAGCCAGTGCCTGGAGCACATCGTGCTTACAGAAAACATGATCTTTGGCATGGTAAAGGAAAACATGGCTAAACCCGCCAACCCCGAACGACGTGCAGAAATCCAACTGGAAGATAGCGAGATAGTGAGCATGATCGTCGACCGTAGCCAGAAGCATTCAGCTCCCGACATGCTTATGCCCCGAGGTAAGTACGACGACCCCGACACCGGCCTGCGGGAACTCACGCAACAACGCGCTGCCATTGTCTCCTACGTTAGGGATGTCCCTACGGACGATTTGCGTAATCATGTAGCATACTCGCCCTCGGGCGCATCCGACGCGTATCAATCGCTGCTTTTCCTTGCCGGGCATACCGCGAGGCACACGATGCAAATCGAAGAAATTAAAGCAAACGCCAACTTTCCGAAATAATCGCTACGCAGGCGCTGAAACAAGAAAGCCTCCATTCTGACGACTTGGAGGCTTTTTTATATAATGGAGAGGATACCGTCGGCTAAAAGGAAACCCGCCTGGCTATCTGATCGCTTTCGTTCCCCATACGATCGATTGCGGTAACTACGACGGCCTCGAGTTTCGCTTCACTATCGCGTTCCACGACCGCTTCGCGCGTGGCGCGCGGCAAGATCTGGTGGCTCCAGGTGTCGCCGTAGCGGGTGTAAAGTACCCATAGGGCGATATCTTCGGGGTTTGAGTGAGTCCATTTGACAATGGTTTCCCGATTGCGGTTCGTCACCGTGGTTTTTGGCGGTTGCGGAAGACTCGCGCCGAGCCACGGGCTCGAAGGTACGAGGGCGGGCGACCTATAGGGTCCGTCTAGCAAGCCTTGCGCTAACAACGGGTGCCGGGTTAGCGAAGATATGCTCCAGTGTACGGCCCCCTTGCTTTGCGGAAGCATACCGCGAGTAATCATGATTTGGTTGACAACCTCCGTGAGGTTCGCTTGGTCCCCGCCGCGCCCCACGTTCATCCCGGGCCATAAATGTCGTCCGTGCGTGTTTTCCTGTTGCCACCACCCCAGCAAAACCGGAAAACTCTGTGGAATCTGCGAAATGGGCCAATACAATTGGGGGGTAAAATAGTCGATCCATCCCTCGTTGAGCCAAAGCTTAGCGTCAGCATATAACTTGTCATATTGATCCATCCCGGCAATACTCTCCGGATACCCGGGGCGCCAGATACCGAACGGGCTCAACCCAAACTTCACGTGGTTCTTCTCCTCCTTGATGCCCGTATAGACACGCTTGATGAACCGGTTGACCTGCTCGCGACGCCAGTCTTTTCGATTTAACGTTCCACCGCGCTCGCGATATTCGGCCCAAGAATCATCGTCAGGAAAATCCGCTCCGTCATTGTAGGATTCATACGGGTAAAAATAGTCATCGAAATGTACGCCATCGATGTCGTAACGGCGTACGATATCCATCACTACGGCTGCCGAGTGGTCTTGAGTCGTCTGCCTAGCGGGATCAAACCACCAATAGCCTTCTTTGAGATGGACCACCGATTCGGGCATCTTACGCACCATAGAAGCGTCCTCGACTTCCCCGGCCGAGACATGGTGAGCCCGATAGGGATTGAGCCAAACATGCAGCTCCAGACCCCGTTTATGGGCTTCCGCCACCCAAAATTCCAATGGATCATAATATGGGTCGGGTGCCTTGCCCTGCTCACCCGTCAGGTAGTAGGACCACGGTTCCAGTTCACTCGCATAAAGTGCATCCGCCTGCGGACGTACCTGGAAAATAACGGCATTGAATTGGTGGTCTTTAAGAAAATCCAACAAAGCAATCGCTTCCTCTTTTTGTACCGCCGTCGGTAGTCCGGGCTTACTTGGCCAATTGATATTGGCTACCGTAGCTACCCATGCCGCTCTAAACTCACGCATGGGCGCCGGCGGAGCTGCCCCCGTCATCGGTTTGCTTTCAGCCGCGGGTGGGCTATTCATTGCACAGGACCCTGCGAGCCAGGCTGAACAAACCAATAATCCCAACAGCAGGGAGGTCCATGATCTTTTTGTGCGCATAAGTCTTTCTTATTGAAACGGGTAAGTTAGTAGAAAACAAGAATACCAAAAAAAAGGCAGACTTTCCACAGGGCAGTCCGAGTCCCGCGGTCAACTTTCACGAGAAAAGCCACTATCGTCCTAATGTAAAAGAGAAGCCTCCATTCTCACGAATGGAGGCTTTCACTACCCAATAAAAATTTGCACCTATTTGCACGAAATAAAGTAACGCGACAAAGTGGCCGCTACTTTATGACCCTGCTTGTGGTGACTTCGGTAATGCGGAGTCACCCTGCTTAGGCTTCCTCCGTTTTGAAAAATGCTGCTTCGGGCGGGGCTTCCGTGCCTCCCCATCACGTTTTGGATGATGGGACCGGCTTTCTTTTTGACCGAGCACTGGCGACGCGCCGTAGCCGTCGGGTAATGCCACCTCCTCCACCTTCCGCTCCATAAGCTCTTCGATGGAAGCAAAGCGCCTATAATCCCGGTTATTGACAAACGTGATGGCCGTCCCGGTCTTCTCCGCGCGGGCCGTACGACCGATACGATGGATATAGTCCTCAGGATCGGGCGGCACGTCGTAATTGACGACTAGGTCAATGCCTTCCACGTCAATCCCACGAGATAACACGTCCGTACCAATAAGGACAGGGATTTGCCTATTCTTAAAACGCAACAAGATTTCGGTGCGTTCGTCCTGCGTTAGGTCCGAGTGGAAGGGTCTAACTGGTATTTGCTCGCGCTTGAGCGAGCGGGCTAAATCCTTCACTTTGTCCTTGGTTGAGGAGAATACGATTACACTTTTGTAGTCGCCACTCTGGAGAATTTGCTTCAGTAACGGCGTTTTCTGCTCGTCAAACGTGCGATAATGAATCTGGCGAATACCCGCTGCGGGTTTGGAAATGGCAATATTGACCTGCTTGGGATTTCGCAGCAAAGTCTTGGCAAACGATCGAATCTTGGGAGGCATTGTGGCGGAAAATAGCATCGTCTGCCGTTCAGCAGGGAGTTCGCGTACAATGCGGTTAATATCATCCTTAAAGCCCATGTCGAGCATGCGGTCGGCTTCGTCCAAAACAAGGAATTTAATCTCTCCGAAACGTACGATGCCCGAGCTCAAGTGTGCAATAAGCCTTCCTGGTGTGGCGATGACGATGTCTACGCCTTCGCGCAGGGCGCGACGCTGTTGTTCATAGCCAATCCCGTCCCCTCCACCATAGATCGCGATGGAACTAATACCGGTAAAATAAGCTAAACCCTCAACCTGTTGATCAATCTGAACGGCCAACTCGCGTGTAGGCGCTAGTATGAGCGCACTGATCGCTGGCCGCGGTTCCATTTTGCACAATGCATCGATAAGAGGTAAAAGGTAAGAGGCCGTTTTGCCGGTGCCGGTTTGTGCACAAGCTATTAAATCATGTTTTTCCTGCAACAGCGGTATAGTTTCTGCCTGTATGGCTGTCGGCGACTTGTACCCCATCGCTTCCAATCCTTCGCTCAGATTGGTATGGAAATTAAAATCTTCAAATGTCAAAGCTACTTTATTAAATTGTTGTTATTGACAAAAGTACGAATTCTTAGGGCAGCATCCGCCTTTTATTTCGACTAACGACGGGAGCACCTCCAGCACGCCCAACACGCTCGCCCCATTGACGCTAAAAAATTGCAACAATAAAAACAAAAGCTCGTTTATATCTGTATATTAGCAATGAAATAGAAATCGTCCCGTTGTGGGCGCGCATACAAACAAGTACCGTAAATTTAGTTAGTCACCAGACAAGTCGCTTACCATTGTATATACTGCACTTTTCTTCCACCACGCTCCACCAGATAACAAAACGCCTAGCTGTACCCAATGGAACGTTTTAAAGACCTAGCGATTACCATCGCCTGGCCTGAGATACCTACGCGTGGCGATGAGCGCTGGATGAATTTCTTGAAAAAGATCGGTTTGGTAAAGAACCTGCATTTTAAAGTAGGTCATGCCGCGATCGTACTCGTCAACCATCGCAATGGCGACTTAGCATACTATGATTTTGGGCGATATGTTACGCCGTTGGGATACGGACGGGCACGCTCGGCTCAATCCGACCCGCGTTTAACGCTGACTAGCAAAGCCCGACTGGAGGGAGCAAGCGAAATCGTCAACATTCGCATGGTGCTCGATGAGATGCACGTAAAACGCGAAGCCACGCACGGCGCTGGAATCATGTACTTTTCCGTTGCCAATAGTCTGTCATTTAACCGTGCTTCGGCCTACGCCGATAAGCTCGTGAGCGAGGGACCCGTGAAATACGGTGCGCTTGCGGCTGACTGCAATAGCTGTTCGCGATTTGTGGCTCAGGTGCTTTTAGCTGGGCTTCCTTCCCGACACAAGACCCGGAGAATGCTACTACTTCCAGAGTCATTCAAACCTAGTCCGATGAGTAACGTCGTCAATGCGCGGGTGGACCGAATGGTGTATACGTTCGATGGTCAAACCTTGTCCTTGCAGCGCCTGTCGCGCCTTAGGTCTTTTTTGTACCAAGCCAAGCTAATTGGGGAGAGCCTTTCAAGTTCGAAGGCTGGCGACTTCCCTTCGGATCAGATTAGGGGCCACGTGACGCTGCCCCTCAGGATGCCTCCAATACCCAAGACGGCACAATGGCTGGGCGGCATCGGCGAAGGCGCTTGGTACGCGATCGAACCGACGGCCGAAGATGGCAGACAGTTTAAGGTAACGCGCTACGACGCTAAGGGTGTTGTGCTTTACTCGGCACGCTATACGGCCGACAGGGACTGGCAGCCCAGCGCGAATTACAAAATGACGTTTAATACCGAGTACCGGTTCGTAACGGTGGAACAGCTCGGGGTCACAATCCGGCTGTCACTCGTGTCGCAGGAGAATACCGCACAAAACAATCACGCATTTGCAATATAACACTTCATGGAAATAGAAATCTTAAAATCAAAAATTCACACGGTGAAAGTCACCGAAGCCAATGTCGCATATAACGGATCAATCACGATCGATGCAGACTTGCTCGACGCGGCCTTGATCAAAAAGTATCAGCAAGTATATATAAACAATACGGTTAACGGTAGCAGAATCATGACGTACGTACTGCCCGGAAAGCGCGGAAGTGGCGAGGTGTGCATGAATGGCGGCGCCGCACTACACGCCAACGTCGGCGACACCGTCCATATTTTAGCCTTCTGTCGGATGTCCGAGGAAGAAGCAGATCATTATAGGCCCACGTTGGTTTTCACCGTTGGCAACAACCAAATTGAGCGGGTAGAACAATACGACTATTAACGTACACTAATCTTCCCATCCCCACGGTGCCGCGGGCGTTTCCACCGGAGTGGTCAGATCGAATACCACGGTGAAAAGTCTGTCGGAGCCGATGCGCCGCAGGTTGTAGGTAAACGTGGTCTCATCGACCGTGATCCACCATACATTGCTGGCCGCATAGGGGATTCGCTCTGCTGTTTCGGCATCAGCAGGAAACATTTGCAGACTCTCAAACCCAGTATTTGTGCTCGTACCACCATACTGGGTAATTTCTTCCTCGCTCCCATCCGCGTGGCGGTGGTCGTGCTTCAGCTTGATCAGCCCATCCTGTCGGGTCAACACCCAGGTGCGGGACCGGTCTTCTCCTACAAAAAATGGGATACGCAGGGTGTCATCATCGCATGCGCGGACATGCATGACGAGCCGCTTGTCTGCAAAATCGTCCTGAACGATGCCATCCGCCAATTTCCCTTCGTAAGATCGGCCGCAGTGCTTCCGTAGCGTTTCCCAAAAAATGTCGGACGGAATGCGCTCTTGCGCTATCGCCGAGCTGCCCAAAAAGGCCAGCAATATAAAGGTTATGAATTTTCGCATGGGTAAATTTACACAAAATATGACGAATTGCGGATATCCAAACCGCGGCGCCTGCCGTTTTCTCGCGCGCTACTCAACAAGCAGCCGGATGAACCGAGGCGAAAACATATCGGGATGTTTTCCGAAGTCGTTAAGGAAATCGAAGGAATTGACATGGTAACTAATCAATAGTTCGCCCGGTTTTGATAAGTGAGGATGGGCTTTGGCATTATAGGCATACAAGCTTTTGACGGCCAAAGGTTCGGGACATTCGTAGATCGGCACAACAGGACCGAACGGACCGACTGGACTTAGACCGACCCGCACGCCGATCCTGGGTTCGATGCCATTTATTTGAAAAACCAGTAAATACCTGCCGTCGGCCAGCGGCATTACGCTCAATTCGTTAGACACATGATTCGTTGTGGCAACCGCGTTTTGGATGTCGGGCTGCCAGGCCGCTCCATCCCAATATTCCCAACGGGAAAAATTCTCGAAATCGGCGGGTTTAACCCGAGCAACCAGTAATTCCTTGGCGGGTCCACGAACACCATAGACATACATAAAGCCGTCGGGGTGCGGAGCACCAGCCCACGAGGTGTTGGCCATTACGCCCGCGCCAAACGAGTACCCCGCGCCGTGCGTCGATTTGTCCGCTGCGATGTATAACGGCGTCTCTATTTGCCGATGCTCCGGAAATGGCGGCCGGTCATCGGCGTCGATCGCAAGCAGCACATTGCCCGCTTCTCTAAACCCAAACACCGCTTCCCCGGTATTCTCCATGCGATAGGCGAATATGTACGTCGTACTATCGATTTCGGGATTGACGAAGCCGTCGCCCAACCAGTAGTACTGTCCCTCCTTCGCGTTGGGCGTGGCGGGAATGAAAACGGAAGTGGGCTGGCCGTTATGGGTAGGCCCGCTATAAAATGTCAGCCGGTCCGCATCTAGGGTACCTGCCGGAAGGGTAGCTACCACATTATTTGTCATACGCGCACCCGGGGCGAGTTTGCCTTGGGATTTGCTTCCCCAAAAACTATCGCTGAATACCAATAACGTCTCTGTGGCCTGCCAGCCTCCAATTGTATCTGCGGCACGTCGCGGAATCGAAAATAGCCCATCCCCTCCTATCCACCCACTGCTACGGTTGAGTCCTTCCGTCCAATCCGATGCGGCTTCCACCCGAAATGACAAGGCAAACTTATCCTGATCATCGCGCGGAGCCTGACCGCTAACATGCCAACATAACAACGCAAATAAGAGGGTAAGAAAAGATTGGCGTGGATAGATATTCATAAGTTATGGTTTTGGGTACGGCATCTTGCCGAGATACTTAGCTAAAGGTCCCAATGAAAAGTCAAAAGTACGCATTCTCGCTGCTTATCCGATGCCTTTGTGTAAACCGAAGTAAACGGCCTATTTCGGCGACGCATTTCGCACCATGTTCGTATCTTTGTAGCCGTAAAGGAAAAAGCATGACAAACCAAGTTCCAGAAGACGGCAGCCTGTTGCCGTTAATGGAAGCATTTTATACGATACAGGGCGAAGGATACCATACGGGAAAGGCAGCTTACTTTATCCGCTTGGGTGGATGCGATGTAGGATGCCACTGGTGCGATGTTAAGGAAAGCTGGGATGCCGAGTTGCATCCACTGACCGATATCGATGAAATCGTACATTTGGCTGCAAGCCACCCCGCCAAGGTGGTAGTCGTTACCGGCGGCGAACCGTTGTTGTACAACCTCGAACCACTTACACGGAAACTTCATGAGGCGGGCATACGAACCTTCTTGGAAACGTCGGGCGCCTATCCGTTAAGCGGACAGTGGGATTGGGTGTGTTTGTCGCCGAAGAAATTCAAAGCGCCCCTGCCGGATGTCATCGCGGCGGCCGGCGAATTGAAAGTCATCGTGTTTAATAAAAGCGATTTCAGTTGGGCAGAAACGCACGCGGCCATGGTTGGACCCCATTGCAAACTGTACTTGCAGCCGGAGTGGTCGAAAGCGGCCGACATGACTCCCCTCATTGTTGATTATGTCATGGAAAATCCAAGATGGGAGGTCTCCTTGCAGACCCACAAATACATGAATATACCCTAGATAAACGCGTAAATCCGTCCGCTCAATCAACCAAAGTCGGCACGCGTACAATAAAAATTTTGCGTAAGTTTGCACATCTGTCGTGCCCAGGCTATCGGGCACTTTTATTAAGAATCCGGAAAATAAAAAAGCATTATGAACTACGACATCATCGTAATAGGTAGCGGGCCAGGTGGCTATGTAGCCGCTATCCGCGCCTCGCAATTGGGTTTCAAAACCGCCATTGTGGAGCGCGAATCATTGGGTGGCATCTGCCTAAACTGGGGTTGTATCCCGACAAAAGCCCTTTTGAAAAGCGCCTCAGTATTCGAATACCTAAACCATGCCGAAGACTATGGCATCAAAGTTAGTGGCGGGGAAGCCGATTTCGAGGCGATTGTCAAGCGTAGTCGTGGCGTAGCCGATGGGATGAGCAAAGGCATCCAGTTTCTGATGAAAAAAAATAAGATTGATGTCATCCTCGGCGAAGGCAAGATAAAGAAAGGCGGCAAAGTAGCCGTGACGGCTAAAGACGGTAAGACACAGGAATACAGAGCAAAACATACCATACTAGCTACCGGTGCTCGCTCGCGCGAGTTGCCCAACCTCAAGCAAGACGGCAAGCGCGTCATTGGCTACCGCCAAGCGATGAGCTTGGAAAAACAACCCGAATCAATGGTGGTCGTCGGTTCAGGCGCCATCGGCGTTGAGTTTGCCTACTTCTACAATGCCATTGGCACGAAGGTGACCGTCGTGGAGTTTATGGACCGCATTGTTCCAGTAGAAGATGAGGAAATCTCCAAGCAGCTCGAGCGAAGCCTGAAAAAATCAGGCATAAACATATGGACCGGTGCTGAAGTGACATCCGTCGCCGAAGCAGGCAAACTAAATAAGGTGACCATAAAAACAGCAAAAGGCACGGAAGTCATCGAGGCTGAAGTTGTTTTATCTGCCGTAGGCATCACACCCAATATCGAGAACTTGGGACTGGAAGAAGTCGGTGTCAAGACCGAGAAAGGTCGTGTGGTAGTTGACGATTTTTACAAAACCAACGTAGACGGCGTCTACGCCATCGGCGATATCGTGAAGGGCCAGGCCTTGGCCCACGTGGCCTCAGCCGAAGGTATTACCTGCGTCGAGAAAATCAAAGGCTTATCCGTGGAGCCGATCGACTACAATAACATCCCAGGGTGTACGTATTGCTCACCTGAAATTGCTTCAGTCGGCTACACCGAAAAAGCCGCAAAGGAAGCGGGTTATGAGGTGAAGGTGGGCAAGTTTCCATTTTCGGCCTCAGGCAAGGCAAGTGCGGCCGGTGCTAAAGATGGTTTCGTAAAGGTAATCTTCGATGCTAAATACGGTGAGTTCCTAGGCGCACACTTAATCGGTGCGAATGTAACCGAAATGATTGCTAGTGTGGTCGTCGCGCGTAAACTGGAAACGACCGGCCATGAGATCATTAAGTCGGTGCATCCACACCCGACAATGAGCGAAGCAATTATGGAAGCTGCGGCAGATGCCTACGGCGAGGTGATCCACTTGTAATTTCCATCATTCGCAATGCAATAGAAATGGGCCAAGCGAAACTTGGCCCATTTTTTTATTGTGCTTATCGCTACCATTTTTTCCACCACGCTTGGGGTAATTCCACCCACCATTCGCCATCGGCCTCGCGCGTGTGATACACGCGAATGTAGTTTCCCTGCCCCGGCGCTCCCCTGCCGGTCGTCAAATCAAAGGTATGGCGATGCCGCGGACAAACCAACTGGCCCGCTTCACACCATCCGGTAGATAGGTCCGCCCCCGCATGAGGACACTTGACGCCCGTGACATAGAGCACGCCATCTTGCCTGACGACGCACAATGATTTGCCAGCGACGCGGCTTTTGCGCACCCCGTCGGAAACGGGTATGTCTGACGAGGGGATCTTGTGCCATTCCATACACAAAAATAACGAACAAGCACGCCAAATCAAAGTCCGGCCGTCGTGGGGCAAGTTATTTTGCCTCACTGTACCAATGGTTTAGCATTATCCTCAACCCTATTTATTGGCCGTCGGTACCGAATTATTTTCTTACTTTTGCGCCTGCAATGATTTCGATAAATAACCTCACGTTTGAGATTGGTGCGCGAGCACTGTATGATGAAGCCAACTGGCATATCAAACCCGGCGATAAGACAGGACTGATTGGTGCTAATGGCACGGGTAAAACTACCTTGCTGAAGCTAATTGTCGGCGAATACAGCCCCACATCAGGGACTATTTCGATGGCGAAGGAACTGAAAATAGGCTATCTTAACCAGGATTTGCTCTCTTATGAATCCGAGAAGAGCATCCTGCACGTCGCGATGGAAGCTTTTGAGCGGCAAAACCAGTTGCACGCTGAGATCGAAATCCTGCTCGGAAAGTTGGAAACAGACTATTCGCCCGAACTAATTGATAAGCTGAGCGACAAGCAAAGCGAGTTTGAAGCGCTGGACGGATATAATATTGAGTTTAAGGCACACGAAATCCTCGCAGGCCTCGGCTTCAGTGATCAAGAGCAAACCCGTCGACTGTCAGAATTTTCGGGCGGATGGCGAATGCGGGTGATGCTTGCGCGCATTCTCTTGCAAGCCCCAGATATCCTACTCCTTGACGAACCTACCAACCACCTGGACTTACCCTCGATTAAATGGCTGGAAAGTTATCTGCTTGCTTTCGAAGGAGCGATTGTCATCGTTTCGCATGACCGGTATTTTCTTGATAAAGTCATCAACAAAACTGTGGAATCCCGAAAAGGCAAGCTCATCCCCTATGCGGGAAACTATAGTTTTTACCTAGAGGAGAAAAGCTTGCGGGAGGAAATCCAGGGCAACCAATACAAGAACCAGCAAGCTAAGATTAGACAGGAAGAGCGGCTGATTGAGCGCTTTCGTGCTAAGGCCAGTAAGGCGAAGATGGTGCAGTCGCGCATCAAGGCCTTGGAACGCATGGAAAAGGTAGATGACGTCGACGACGACAACCCGTCGGTCAACTTCAAATTCAAGTTTACCAAGCAATCTGGCCGCCACGTGGTTAAGCTGGAGGGCATCACCAAAAGCTACCCTGGCATTCCCATCTTGAACGATGCGGAAGCAGTCATTGAAAAGGGTGATAAGATTGCGTTGATCGGTGCTAACGGTAAGGGGAAATCCACGCTGTTGCGCATTATCGCAGGTACAGACAAGGACTACGAAGGGACCGCGGAGACCGGCCACAATGTAACCCAGACCTTCTTCGCCCAGCACCAGCTCGAGGCGTTGCACCTAGACAATGCCATATTGCAGGAGCTACAGGCCTTCGCGCCTAAACATACGGAGACAGAATTGCGTTCGATCCTCGGCTCTTTCCTCTTTAGTGGCGACGATGTATTCAAGAAGATTCGGGTGCTATCCGGAGGTGAAAAATCGCGCGTAGCGCTGGCCAAAGCCCTTACTGCTGACGCAAACTTTCTGGTTCTCGACGAACCCACCAACCACCTCGACATTCAGTCGGTGAATATCCTTATCCAGGCGCTTCAGCAATTTGAAGGAACCTTTATCGTCGTCTCCCACGACCGCTACTTGCTAGACTCCGTCGCCAACAAGATCTGGTATATCGAAGACCAACAGATCAAAGTATATCCGGGTACTTATCAGGAATACGAAGATTGGCAGCAAAAGCGGTCTATGAAAGCGAAAAGCGAGACTTCGGCAAAAAAGAACAAAAAAGAAGCCATCAAAGAGCCGGTGGCAAAGACGAATGAGGAGCAAGATAAAAAAAGGGAAATCAATAAGATGAATCGCCAGCTCGAGCAGTTGGAACAGGAGATCAGCGAAAAAGAGATGAAGTTGGCTACGCTCGAAGGCGATCTGGCCTCGGAGCGCATCTACCAAGATTCGGAGAGGCTCTCCCAAACGACGGAGGCCTACGAGACGCTCAAAGCCAAACTTGCCGCCCTACAACACGACTGGGAGAAGCTCGCCGAACAGATCATGGCGATGGAATAATATTACTTCCCTCAACAGCTCTTTTTTCTACGAGCATCACGAGTTATTCGTGCGCGTAATAAGAAAAAGCCCGATAGCGATATGCTAACGGGCTTTATTATTTTAAGGCTGTTGTTAAGGCTTACTTCAGCTTTCGCTTAACTTCAACTTGTTCGTAGGCTTCTACAATATCGCCAACTTTGATGTCGTTGAAATTTTGGATGTTCAATCCACACTCATAACCAGCGGAAACTTCCTTAACGTCATCTTTGTAGCGCTTCAACGAAGCAAGTTTGCCTGTGAAGACGACCACCCCATCCCGAATAACCCGGATGTCGTGGTTGCGGCTGATTTTACCTTCAAGTACCATACAACCTGCGATCGTTCCGACTTTGCTGATTTTGAAGGTTTCGCGAATCTCCACATTAGCGACGATTTTCTCTTCAAACTTCGGCGCCAACATGCCTTCCATTGCGGCTTTGAGCTCTTCGATGGCGTCGTAGATAATCGAATACAATCGAATGTCAATCTGCTCCTGCTCGGCCAGCTTACGCGCGCCAGTTGATGGGCGTACCTGGAAACCGATGATGATCGCATCGGATGCGGATGCCAATAACACGTCGGACTCCGAAATCTGCCCCACAGATTTGTGAATGACATTAACCTGAATTTCCTCGGTAGACAGTTGCAGCAAGGAGTCAGACAGTGCTTCGATAGATCCATCGACGTCGCCTTTGACGATAATATTCAGCTCCTTGAAGTTGCCGATAGCCAAACGACGGCCAATTTCGTCGAGCGTGATGTGCTTTTGCGTGCGCATACCTTGCTCACGCTGCAACTGCAAACGCTGGTTAGCTACTTGGCGGGCATCCGCCTCGCTTTCCATTTCATAAAACTTATCTCCGGCTGTAGGCGCACCTGACATACCCAAAATCTGGACAGGCGTAGATGGACCGGCTTCGTTCACCCGCTGACCCCGCTCGTTGTTCAACGCTTTGACCCGTCCGCTGTAAGAACCGGCTAGAATCGGAGCGCCCACGCGTAGCGTACCGGATTGAATCAATACGGTGGTAACGATACCACGGCCTTTGTCGAGTGCGGCTTCAATTACCGAACCTACGGCACGTTTATTCGGGTCTGCTTTCAAGTCAAGCAATTCGGCTTCCAGCAACACCTTCTCCAATAACAGATCCACATTTAGACCTGTCTTACCGGAAATCTCTTGGCTTTGGTACTTGCCACCCCAATCTTCAACGAGAATATTCATTGCCGATAGCTGCTCGCGAATCTTGTCTGCGTTAGCTCCGGGTTTGTCGATTTTCGTAAATGCAAATACGATAGGTACCCCGGCGGCTTGAGCGTGGTTAATTGCCTCCTTAGTCTGTGGCATCACACTGTCATCGGCCGCAATAACGATAATGGCGATGTCCGTAACTTGTGCACCACGCGCCCGCATAGCCGTAAACGCTTCGTGGCCCGGTGTATCCAAGAACGTAATCTTCTTATTGTTTTCCAAGGTCACCTCGTAGGCACCAATATGCTGGGTAATTCCGCCAGCCTCTCCCGCGATCACGTTTGCCTTCCGGACGTAGTCCAGCAAGGAGGTCTTTCCGTGGTCCACGTGCCCCATCACCGTGACGATAGGCGCGCGAGGCACCATGTTGGCTTCATTGTCTGGCTCCTCCAGTTCGGTCATCTCCTCATCGTCCGGCCGCACAAACTCTATCTCGTAGCCAAATTCATCAGCCACGATGGTGATAGTCTCCGCGTCAAGACGCTGGTTGATCGATACAAAGAGTCCCAGGCTCATACAGGTTGAAATCACCTGCGTTACCTGTACACCCATCAGGTTTGCCAAGTCGTTTGCCGTGACGAACTCCGTCACTTTTAACACCTTGGACATCATTTCCTGCTCCATTGCCGCTTCTTCGGCAGAAAGAGCTATGTCATCACGCTTTTGGCGACGTAGTTTGGCTCGCTGAGCAAATTTGCTCGACTTGCCGGCCCCGCTAAGACGCGCAAGCGTAGCTTTTATTTGATCTTGGATTTCCTTCTCCGATGGCTCCTCTTTTGGATCGGCCTGTCTGCCACGTCCTCTATTATCAAACTTGCCGCGAGCACCTCCTGTTTGCCCTACTCCGCCACCTGGACGCTCCTTGCGTTTGCGCTTGCGTTTTTGGTCGTGCGAGCCCGCAGGATTGGATGAGGACGCCACGGGTTTGTCTGCCTGCGGGCGCGTGGGAAGTTCGATTCGACCAACCACATTGGGTCCCGTCAGACGCTCAGCTTTTGCGCGAATGACCACAGGCTCTGGCTTTTTGGCGGGAGCGGGTGCGCTTTCCGGTTCCTTTGCCGCAGGTACTTCGGGAGCCTCGGCTTTAGCCGCGGGCTCGGGAGTTTTCTCTGGCTGGACTTCGGGTACAGGCGTTTCAGCAGGTGCTGGTGCAGCAGCTGGCTCTACGGGCTTTTCTTCCGTTGGAGGAGCAGACTTGCCTTTCTTGTCGGAACGGTCACCACGGAGGCTGTCCAAATCTACCTTGCCGACGATTTTCATGCCGGGAACGGCAGGCTTGCGTACTTCTTCGACCTCCTCGGGCTCTGGAGATGGTGCCGGTTCGTTCTCGACGGGGCTTTCCTTCGGCACAAGAGGAAGCGCGCCAGCATTCTTAATCAGAATTTCCTCGCTGTCGTGGTCGCGCTGCTGTCTAGGGGAAGCTGTCTCAGGTGCGGTCTCTTCACGACGGATCTTGCCAATCACGATTTGGTTAGCTTCCTCCTTGACGATCTTGTCACCTTGAAACTCGCGCAAGAGGGCATTGTAAGTCTCATTGTCTAGCTTGTAAGCTGGCTTCGCTTCTACTTCGAAGCCACTCTTCACCAAGAAATCGACAGCGGTACCTATACCAATGTTTAACTCTTTTGCTGCTTTAAGTAATGTTATGCTTTTCTTTTCTGACATCTAACTTGTTGTTCCCCTATATGGTTTGCTACAAAAATATGCTTTTTAAAACGGTTTGTCGACAAACTTTTCAAAATCTGCAACGTGCCCGTGACATTCAGGCCAATAGGTCGCCGATTACTCGAACTCGGCAGCCAAAATCTGCAGTACTTCCTGAATGGTACTCTCTTCCAGGTCGGTGCGGCGCACCAAATCCTCAGCGCTCAAAGCCAACACGGATTTAGCCGTGTCCAACCCAATGCGCTTGAGTTCATCGATGACCCATCCTTCGATTTCGTCTGCGAATTCTTCGATATCCACGTCCTCCTCCAATTCGTCGGTTTCACGATAGACGTCGATTTCATAACCCGTCAACTTGCCGGCGAGCTTGATGTTATGCCCTCCCCGCCCAATGGCCAAAGACACTTGGTCTGACTTTAGGTAGACCGCCGCTGTCATGGTCGTATCGTCGAGCTTAATGGAGCTGATGCGCGCCGGGCTCAACGCCCGCTGGATGTAAAGCGTGCTGTTGTTGGTGAAATTAATAACGTCAATATTTTCATTGCGAAGTTCGCGGACAATTCCGTGGATACGCGATCCTTTCATACCCACACAGGCTCCTACCGGATCGATCCGGTCGTCGTATGATTCTACGGCTACTTTGGCACGCTCGCCAGGCTCGCGTACAATCTTGCGAATGGTAATCAGTCCGTCGAAAATCTCGGGTACTTCCAGTTCGAATAGGCGTTGCAAAAACTCTGGTGCGGTACGGGAAATAATAATCTTCGGGTTGCTGTTTTGCATGTCCACCTTGTGCACTACGGCCCGAATCGTATCGCCTTTTTTGAAATAGTCTGCAGGGATTTGCTCCGACTTAGGCATGATCAACTCATTGCCCTCGTCATCCAATACCAAGGTTTCCTTTTTCCAAATTTGGTAAACCTCGCCCGTAATCAACTCGCCCTCTCTATCCTTGTATTTTTTGAACACCTCGTCTTTCTCTAGCTCCAGAATGCGCGAAACCAACGTTTGGCGTGCCGCAAGGATCGCGCGGCGTCCGAAGCTCTCCAAAGTAATTTGCTCGATGTAATCGTCACCTACCTCCAAATCGGGATCATACTTTCTTGCCTCAGCCAACTCGATCTCCAGGTCGTCATCTTCCGAAAATTCATCCTCCACCACGACTCGTGTCCGCCAGATTTCCAAGTCACCATTATCCGGGTTGACGATTACGTCGACATTCTCATCGGTGCCGTAACGCCTACGGATCATGCTCCGGAAGACCTCTTCCAATACACTAATAACCGTGGGGCGGTCGATATTCTTAAACTCTTTAAATTCTTGAAAAGAGTCTATAAGATTAATGTTGTTGCTCATTTTTACTTAAATGAAATTAACACTTTACTTGTTGCGATATGTTCTAAAGGAATCTCGCTGGCTGCCGTAACCGCCTTTTTCCCTTTTTCTTTAGTTGTAATTTCTAATACGAGATGTAACGAGGCGACCTCAAGCAACTTACCCTCTATCTGGCTACCATCCTGCATGTTGACTCGCAACCTGCGACCAATGTTTTTGCGATATTGCCGTTCGCTAGACAAGGGATAATCCGTGCCGGGCGACGATACTTCCAGGTTGTACGCTTTATCGATCACGTTTTCCTCTTCGAGATGAAAACCGACATGCCGACTTATGGCAACGCAATCCTGTATGCTAATACCCTGATCGCCGTCTACCAAGACGAGCAGCTTCCCATCCCCTCGCATCTTGACGTCCACGATAAACAGATCGTCACGGTCCGAAATCTTCTCCGCAACCAATTCCCTTACTCTTGACTCGACTTGTACCATTTTAACGCCTATATCTCTTAGTGGTGTGGCCCAAAATCAAAAAACTAGCCATGAAAAAAGGGGACCAGCTTTGTCCCCTCTCTTCCAAGATATGCAAAAGTACAAAAAAATTTATCCAATATCAAACGCCCGAACGATATTTTTTCGCACGCCCCATGCGACGGTTACCGTACAAAAAAGCACCCGGTTCTGCCGGGCGCTTGTGCGGTAATTTGCCACTCTTATTTAGGATCCAATGCCTTGGCGATGCGAGCCGCCAAATCTTGCAAGTGGTACTTGCTGAGCGTATCTGTCGTGCCCGGCAAGGCGGCATTGATGCGTTGTTGTAGCGCAATAAGTTGACCGCGCGCCACGCTGCTAACGTCCGTAGTCGTAGGATCTATGCGTGGTGCCGAAAATGGGCTCGCACCACCGCTGGGCGCCGGGGGTGGTACCAGCAAAGTTTCCAACGTACTAATGTAGTGTTTTTGCAGGTTGCGCTTGTGCAAGTCTATGGGTCGACGACTGCGTAGTTCGGCCCACAAGCCCGCATGTAAATCATCAAACATATCCGTTACGCGGTATGCATCGGCTCCTAGGCTGTTTTCGGCCCGAAGTAAATTGCGAATCACGCGAGGCGACACGAGACGCGTCAACGTGGCGTTTTGAACGCGACCTAGCAAGTCAGCGGTATCGTCACCCGTTAAGCTCGCAATTTCCTCACTTAACAGCCAATGCGGCGTGTCAAACACTTGCTTGTTGAGGAACTCCAAAGCCTGCTGCTGCCGCTCCTTAGCCGTGAAGGCGTAGACGCTTCCCGCTTCTTCCTGTGTTTTGTAGGTCTGCTCAATACCGCCAACGTTTTTTACGACGTGGCCGGCATAGCGACCAAACTGGGTAAATACCTGGCCGTATAGTTCAGAAAGCCCGGCATACTGTTCGTTGGGCTCCTTCGTCCATTCGCGCAGGTTAGGAACGATACGCTGCAAGTTCTTAATTCCGTAGGTACTGGCTAGCATCGCATCGTCACCTAGGTCCTCGTTCTGCGAGCGCGGATCATCCGGATTGCTTTCGTGTCCGAACCAGAAAATAGGATCTTGTAGTTTGTCTATGATCCAAGCATTCAGTGTGGGTTTTTCCTCATCGGCGCTTTTGGCCTCAGGGACCAATCGGTAGCCCCATTCGATGGCCCATTTGTCATAGTAATTGACGCGTGGGATCATATCGGCTTCAGCAATGCCATCCCCAGGCTGTGCCACGTAGTTAAAGCGAGCGTAGTCCATAATGGAGGTAGCATGCCCGTGCTCCTTCACCCACTCCGGGTCGCGAAGCTTCTCGACGGGATAGGTCGAACTGGCGCCGAAGTTATGGCGTAACCCCAACGTGTGTCCGACTTCGTGGGCGGAAACGAAGCGAATTAATTCGCCCATCAATTCGTCCTCAAACACCAAACGACGCGCACGCTGATCGTAGGGTCCTGCTTGGATGAAGTACCAATTGCGCAGTAGACTCATCACGTTGTGATACCAGTTGATATGGCTCTCGATGATCTCCCCGCTTCGTGGATCATTTACGTGCGGGCCGCTCGCGTTAGGCACGTCCGAGGGCTTATACACGATGGCCGAATAGCGGGCGTCTTCAATCGACCATTCTGGATTTTCCTCTGGCGTGGGTGCGCGCAGACCAATAATCGCATTTTTAAAGCCGGCTTGCTCAAAAGCGACCTGCCAATCATTCACCCCTTGTATCAGATAAGGAATCCATTTTTCAGGCGTCGTCGGGTCGATATAGAAAACAATTGGCTTCTTAGGTTCGACTAACTCGCCGCGAAGATATTTTTCCATATCCTCTTCTTTGGGTTCTAAACGCCAGCGCGTAATCAGGGACTGTCGCTTGACGCCTTGCGGGTTGGCGTCGAAATCGGTATAGCTGACCGTAAAGTAACCTACCCGATTGTCATAATAGCGGGGTTGCATGGGTACTTCAGGCAACAACACCAGCGAACTGTTGAGTTCGAGCGTCGCGGTACCGGTAGGCGCTGCGCCGGCACGGGAAGGACCGCTATCGCTGCCACCCGACGCCGCGGTCCGGTTGTACGTCTTCACCGTCCTTATCTCGGTATTGATTGGATATGCCCGAACACTTTCAATATACGACTTGTCGGCCTGTAGGGGCCCTAGTCGCAACGCATTCTTATACGAAGAATTAAAAAAGAGGATGTCGTTGTCGCCATCGAGGTAGGATGTAACGTCGAATATGACGCTATTACCATGCTTGCCGAAAGCGGCCACGTCAAAGCTATTAGCAATAGGCTGGATGTTGGAGTTGCGAACAGACAGATACATATCCTGCATGCTATCCGCGCGCTCAGCGTGGGAAATGCGTCGCAAAAAAACCTTATTGTTCGGGCCTCGTTCGAACTGGATCACATTGCGATTAATTTGGTCGCCTGCGAATCCTTGGGTACCCGTACGCAGCCCGGCTCCGGATTTGGATATCCGGTTTACCACCAATATCTCGCGACCCATCAACGAATCAGCCAGTTCGAAAAAGTATTTGTCGTCCTGGAAATAGACGTTAAACAACCCTGAATCGATTTTCGCCTTTTCGCTAATGAAAGCGTCGAACTGCTTGGGTTCGGCTTTTCTAGCCTGGCCTCCGGGCCTCGCACCACCTTCGCGCTTCGTCGTATCGGCTGGCGCAGCGGCGGCAGCAGGTGTTTGCGTGGCTGCCGTGACGGCCTTGCGCGACGAGCAGCCCGGAGCGGTATAGATCAAAGCTGCGGCGATACCGGAAAGAATAAGGTATTTTTTAATCATAGTCGTAAATAACGGGTAATTTGAACACGTGTTAACAGACGCCTAAATTATACTTTTTCGAGTTGGGAAATCTATTTAACACCCAATTAAACGCAAAATAGCTGTTGCAATCTGCCACTAGCCCGGACTTTGAACCGACGAACTCGGAAAAACAAAGCCGCTCACTTAATCAAGGGATTCTTTTCCTGGGCAAATAAACGATAGACCTGCTTGTCCACCCAAGCTGGCAAGAGTTTATTCAGCCACACGGCCATCTTCCCCTGACGGGTCAGCAGCAGCGTCCGCTTTCGTTTGCGAACGCCTTGCACGATCCGCTCCGCCACCTCCTCTGCAGACATCATCTTTTGCTCATCCATGCTACTTTCGCCCTGCTGCTCCCCCTGCCTGTTCAAGGCCGTTTCGCGGATATTGGAAGCAGTGAAGCCAGGACAAGCCAGCATCACGTGCACGCCCGTTTTGAGATTCTCGACACGCAGGGATTCTATAAAACCGTTCATGGCGAATTTCGAAGCGGAGTACCCTGTCCGGCCTGGCAATCCGCGATACCCCGCAATGGAAGAGACAGCCACAATGGAGCCGCCTGTCTGCAATACATGGGGCAGGGCAGACTTCGTACAATAGACCGTTCCCCAAAAGTTGACGTCCATCAACCGCTTCAGCACCGCTAGGTCGACATCGGCAAACAGCGCGCGCATACTTATGCCGGCATTGTTCACCAGTACGTCAATTCGTCGGAAGGCTGCCATCGCTTGCCGCACGAGCTGCTCACAATCCGCTTCGGCGCTGACATCGCATTGCGCGGCTAGCGCGCGTATACCATAACGCTTTTCCAGATCTTGCGCCACCAGGCATAACTCCACGTATCGGCGGGCACCCAGCACAATGTTTGCGCCCTCTGCCGCGAAAGCGTTGGCTAGGGCGAGCCCTATTCCTGAGGAGGCGCCGGTGATGATTACGGTCTTGTTCTTAAAATCGTTCAATGGTTTTGTGTCGTCAAAGGTTTAGGCAATATTTCGTTCGTAGGGTACGCGCGTTGCGATAGACCGACCCAGAGTCACTTCATCGACATACTCTAGTTCGCCTCCGAAAGCGATCCCACGCGCAATGGTTGTAATCGGAATGCCAAAATGCCGTAATTTCTTATACAGGTAAAAAATAGTCGTATCCCCCTCCATCGTTGCACTCAGCGCCAGGATGATTTCGGTGACATGACCTTGCTGCACTCGCTCAACCAAGCTATCAATCATCAAGTCGCCCGGCCCGATGCCATCCATTGGAGAAATCAATCCGCCAAGCACATGGTATACGCCGTGGTACTGGTTCGTATTCTCGATAGCCATGACGTCGCGCATATCTTCCACGACGCAAATCAGGCCAGCGTCGCGTTTCGGCGAGGCACATATGTCGCACTGCACGTTGTCCGAAATATTGTGGCAGGTGTTGCAGTGTTTGATTTCCGACTTAAGTCTAGTGAGCGACTCCGCAAATCGCGACACGTCAGCGTCCGGTTGCTTGAGTAGATGAAGCACGAGTCGCAGGGCAGTTTTGTAGCCCACGCCCGGCAAGCGCCCAAACTCGGCCACGGCTTGTTCTAGCAGCTTGGAGGAATAATTCATTCGACAAAAATAGCTAAAATTGTTTGAAGGAAAATCGGGGCAAACTTTAGATTAACGCGAAATGTAGGCACTCAATCTGTTTCGGAATCTTCTGTAGCTGTTCGCGTAACACGACGTCCGATTAGCGAAAAATGCGTACATTCGCAAGAAAAGCAGCTCTTGAAAGCGGGGCTCAGGCTCGTACAAGACACGACGATCTTGGACGCGCCACCATTACCCAATTAATTATACTTAGCGCATGAATATAGACAGAGTTACACGAGCCTTTAACAATAAAACCTGGCAGGAAATCAAAGTCAAGGACTCTTGGCAAATTTTTAAGATCATGGCCGAATTTGTCGATGGTTTCGAGAAACTGGCCAAGATCGGCCCCTGCGTGTCCATCTTTGGATCCGCCCGCACGTCTCCAGATGACCCTTACTACGCTATGGCCGAAGAAATTTCGCGCTTGCTTACCGAACGCGGCTATGGGATCATATCGGGAGGAGGCCCAGGAATTATGGAGGCCGCCAACAAGGGAGCATACCAAGCTGGCGGCAAATCGGTTGGTCTATCCATAGAATTACCTTTTGAAGAAGCTCACAATAAATATATCGATCGCGACAAGCTACTCGGATTCAATTACTTCTTCGTTAGAAAAGTAATGTTCATGAAGTATTCGCAAGGTTACGTCATTCTTCCGGGAGGTCTAGGCACGATGGATGAACTATTTGAAGCGCTGACGCTTATCCAAACCGGCAAGATTGCGCGCTTTCCCATTGTTCTCGTCGGCACGAAATTTTACGGCGGCCTGTTCGAATGGATTAAGAATACCATGCTAGCGGAAGGAAAAATCAGTCCGGAAGACATTAACCTGTACCGGCTGGTAGACACGGCCGAGGAGGCTGCCGAGCATATCTTCCGCTTCTACGATAAGTACCTCATTAAGCCAAATTTCTAACGGTAGGCCGCTACGTTTTCGCGTTGTGGCGAGTAGGTGGCTGCTCGCTTTTTTCGCGCTTTTTGGCGGGGTCAGCTGTTTTCGCTTCGCGCCCGCCACGCGGCGTTGATTGTTTGTCGGTCACGGCTTCGTCGTGCCCGGGATTCGTTTGTCCGGAGTCCTTAGGGGTATGTTTACGTTGGTTTGCCATACGATTAGAACCGCAAAACAGTCCGATTTGTTTGGAAGCCCGGCACAATAAACGCTACATTTGGTCGAAAATTACGTTCGCTTACTGCTATGATGTTACAGATTGCTATTAACGGATTTGGGCGCATTGGGCGCAATACGCTTCGGAATCTGCTTCTTCGCAAACCCGCGGGGATTCGCGTCGTCGCCATCAACGACTTGGCCGATCCGCAGACCCTAGCGCACCTTTTTAAGTACGATTCCGTACATGGCGTTTACCCTGGCGACGTTGCCGTGGCCGACCGCAGGCTGATTATCGATGGCACAGCGATTACCGTATTATGCGAAAATGATCCGTCCCAATTACCATGGGCACGCTTAGGGATTGACGTCGTTATCGAATCAACCGGCAAGTTTACGGCAGCGCAGCAAGCACGTACGCATCTACAGGCCGGTGCGCGGCAGGTGGTCATCTCCGCTCCTGCGGCCGACCGAGACATACCCACCATCGTTTTGGGCGTGAATGATACACCCAAAGACCTACTGGCACCCATTCTGTCTTGCGCCTCCTGCACGACTAATAACGTCGCACCTATGGTTAAAGTGATTGACGACAATTGGGGTATTACGGACGGTTTCATCACCACCGTGCACAGTATGACGGGCGACCAAAACCTGCATGATGCGCCTCATCGCGATCTACGTCGGGCGCGGGCTGCGTCCGCCTCGATTATTCCTACCACGACTGGGGCGGCAAAAGCGATAACCAGCGTCTTCCCCCACCTCGAAGGCCGATTGGGCGGTGCGGGAATCCGCGTACCCGTACTTAACGGCTCGCTTACCGATTTCACTTGCAACGTGCGGGAAGTACCCACGGAAAAACAAATCAATGACGCCTTTAGGCGGGCGGCGAGCGAAGAATTATCGCAGGTGCTTCAGTATACCGAAGATCCCATCGTGTCCGTGGACATCATTAGTAACCCTTACTCCTGCGTGTTCGACGCTTCGTTAACTTCCGTGGTGGGAGGATTGGTGAAGGTGGTGGGTTGGTATGACAACGAATACGCGTATTCAAACCGGCTGGTTGACATGTTGACCCGAATTTCAAGCCGCAATTAGTTCCGATGGTTCGGCAGCTGACGGACCAAGTCCTTGACGAACAATAACTGCTCTTCGCGCGTGAGCTCGGTATTGTCCAGCACCACGGCATCGCGGGCACGCGTGAGGGGACTTTCCTCCCGCGTTGTATCAATAAAATCGCGGTGTGCGAGGTTGTCAAACACCTCTTCTAGCGTCACTTGTTCTCCCTTTTCGCGCAACTCCAAGTACCGGCGCTCGGCCCGCACTTTGGAATCGGCTGTCATAAAGACCTTCAGGTCGGCATCAGGGAATACCGTCGTGCCGATATCCCTCCCATCCATCACGATATTGCGGCGCTTGCCCAATTTTTGCTGCTGGGCGACCATCGCGCGTCGCACCTCTTTGATGGCGCTCACTTCGCTCACCTGATTTGAAATCTGCATCTCGCGAATGGCCTCGGACACGTCTTCCCCGTCCAAGAAGATGCGGGTTCCGGTCCCGTTGGGGACAAAATCGATGTGGATGCTTGCCAGCGCGGCGGAAATCGCAGTTGTGTCATCCAACGCGATACCGTGGCGTATAAAGTATAAGGTTACGGCGCGATACATGGCGCCACTGTCTATGTAAACGAAATCGAGCTCGCGCGCAAGCTCCTTGGCCAACGTACTCTTACCACAAGAGGAGTAGCCGTCGATGGCGATGATGGTATTGCTGCGACTAGCCATTACTCATTTGTTACCCCCGATGATCACGCCCGGCTTGTTGAGTACAGGTACGCGGATCAGGTTGTCGTCGATGATGCTTTCCGGGAGAAAAATATACTTCTTGTCGTATATCGTACCGTCGATGTAGTAACTCAACCAGTATTCGTTCGTAAGCCCGAACACTTGCTCGTCTATCGCTTCGATTTTGGCGTAGTCACCGGCTTCAATATCGCCTATGAAGTGACGCAGAACGGACGTTTTGACCTCCCGATCATCTTTCGTACCGTAGCCTTTTGAGCTGACCATGACATTGCGTATAGGCACGCTTTTTTCGTTGACCAAATAAACGTTCCATACCCTTCCTTGTGGCGAATCGCTCTCCAGCACCACTGCGATGGAAATGTCAGCAACGATATTTTCCGGTAAATCCTCTTTCATTTATCCTTACTTTTTCCGGGAGCTAAATGATTTTTTGGGTTTCTTGCTGTCTTCCTCCTGCCACTTCAACACATCTTCATAGGTGATGGTATTCACGTCCGTGCCTTTCGGAATTTTGATATTTTGCTTACCAAAACGGATAAACGGACCCCAGCGTCCGTTCTCGATACGGGCGTCCGGGTTTTCGTCGAATACCTTGACAATCTTCTCGGCATCTTTCTTACGTTTCTCCTGAATAATCGTGATGGCCATTTCCTCCGTCACGCCGTGCACATCCACATCTTTCGGAAGGGAGTAGAACGCACCATCATGCCGAACGTAAGGTCCAAACCGTCCAATAGCTACAACCATCTCCTTGTCCTCAAACACGCCCACCTTTTTGGGTAGCTTGAACAGTTCCAGAGCTTCCTCAAAGGTAATGGTTTCAATCATTTGACCAGGCCTCAAGCTGGCGTAGCGTGGCTTCTCTTCATCATCCGGATGGCCGATTTGAACAAGGGGACCAAAACGGCCAATCCGCACGCTCACGGGCTTACCGGTTTCGGGGTCGATGCCGAGATCCCGCTGGCTGGAGGCCCGATCGGCGGTCTCCATCGTGTTCTTAACCTCATCATGGAAAGGCCCGTAGAAATCGCGAAGCATATCGGTCCATTCTTTGAGCCCTTGAGCAATCTCGTCAAACTCCTTCTCCACTTTTGCAGTGAAGTGGAAATCGACAATGCCGTTAAAGTGCTCCACCAGGAAATCGTTCACGACCATTCCTATATCGGTAGGGAACAACTTTGAGCGCTCCGCTCCCGTCATTTCGGTTTTCGTCGTGGCGGCGATATCCCCACCCTCGAGCGTGAGCACGCGGTAGTCGCGAGGCTTACCCTCGCGGTCCTCACGAACCACGTAGCCGCGGTTTTGTATGGTTGAAATCGTCGGGGCGTAGGTGGATGGACGGCCGATCCCTAATTCCTCGAGTTTTTTTACCAAGCTGGCTTCGGTATAGCGGGCGTGGGGGCGCGTGAAGCGCTCCGTCGCTGTCATATGGTGCAGCGTTACAGGCTGCCCCTGTTTCAACGGTGGCAATAATGCGTTGTCGCTATTTTCTTCCTGCGTGTCTTGCTCATCGTCCGTAGACTCAAAATAAACTTTGAGAAAACCATCGAACTTTAAGACCTCGCCGTTGCCGACTAGTTCTTCATCACGGGTGCTGATGCCTATCCGAGCGGTTGTACGTTCAAATTCGGCTTCGCTCATCTGGGAAGCAATTGCGCGTTTCCAGATCAGTTCATACAGTCTCCGCTCGGCAGATTCGCCCTCAATCGTATGCTGGTCGAAATAGGTAGGCCGGATGGCTTCGTGTGCTTCCTGCGCTCCGGCGGATTTGGTGCGGTATTGGCGACGTTTATGATAGCGGTCTCCGTAGGCAGTTCGAATTTCCTGCTCGGCGCCACGCAGGGCCGTATCGCTCAAGTTTACTGAATCCGTACGCATGTAGGTAATCCGACCGGATTCATATAAGCGCTGTGCGACACTCATGGTACGCGCTACAGAAAAGCCTAACTTGCGGCTTGCTTCCTGCTGCAACGTGGAGGTGGTAAACGGAGCAGCCGGATTTCGTTTAGATGGCTTGGTATCTAACGAGTTGATGATGAAATCGGCTGATATACAATCTTTCAAGAACTTTTCGGCTTCTTCTACCGTACCAAAACGTTGCGGCAGTTCCGCTTTAAAGCGTTCCTTTTTATTACCGGTATGGAATATAGCGACGATCTTGAAGGCTGCTTCGGCATTAAAACGATTGATTTCCCGTTCCCGATCAACGATTAAGCGTACCGCTACGGACTGTACCCGCCCGGCGGACAGCGACGGTTTCACTTTGCGCCACAACACCGGCGATAGTTCAAAACCGACCAAGCGATCCAATACACGCCTAGCTTGCTGCGCATTCACCAAATTGTAGTCAATGGCGCGCGGAGACTCAATTGCGCGCAAGATCGCTGGCTTTGTAATCTCATGAAAAACAATACGTTTTGTATTTTCCTTCTTCAAACCTAAGGTCTCGAACAAGTGCCACGAAATGGCCTCTCCCTCGCGGTCCTCGTCGGAAGCAAGCCAAACCGTTTCCGCTTTTTTAGCCAGCTTCTTCAGTTCGCCTACCACAGCCTTCTTGTCGGCCGGCACTTCATATTTCTGCTTAAAATTGTCAGCTATGTCTATTGCGTCGTCGGTCTTCACCAGGTCACGGATATGGCCGTAACTAGACTTGACCAGAAAGTCTTTTCCCAGGTACCCCTCTATTGTCTTGGCTTTCGCCGGAGACTCCACAATTAATAAGTTTTTTGCCATGTAAAGTAAACTACCGTTTTTGCAAATAAAGGGATTTATTCAGGCATTGGCAACACGCATCCCATTTTTCGTGGCGCCACAACCTGGGATTCCGACCCCAAGTGACCTTTAAGCGAAGTGGTTATCCATCATCCTGCAAACGGATCAACCGTCCACAGAAAAAAGATATCCAACAAGAAGAAAGCCGCAAAAATTACCGACGCAACTCCGTTTGTCGTCATGAACGCGCGGTCGACCCGCGACAAATCCGTCGGACTCACGATTCGGTGCTGGTAAATAAGCAGTGCAATATAAAATATTACGCCTAAGCCATAAAACCAAGAAAATGGCACGTAGAGCATCGGTACGAGCACAAATATCGCCGACAACACATGCAGGGCTTCGGAGACACGCAAGGCACGTTTCTTGCCGAGCCAAGCAGGAATCGAGCTAAGACCATGCTCGCGATCAAACGCTTCGTCTTGCAGGGCGTAAATGACATCGAAACCGCTCACCCAACAAAGAACCGCCAAGGCGTAAAAGACGGGTACAATATCAAAATATCCGGTGACCACGAGGTAGGCACCCAACGGAGCCAAACCCAAGCCAACGCCCAGCACGAGATGGCACAAAGGTGTAAAACGCTTCGTATAGCTATAGCCCAACACCACGGCAAGCGCTACGGGCGACAGATAAAAACAGACTGGGTTGATAAACCAGGTGGCTGCAATAAAAAGCAGGCTGTTCACCCAGGTAAAGACCAGTGCCTGCCGCGGACTCACGCGCCCCGCCGGTACGTCGCGCATGGCCGTGCGCGGGTTGAGCGCGTCGATGTCGCGATCCAGGTAGCGATTGAAGGCCATCGCCGCATTCCGAGCGAATACCATACACGCAAGCATTAACACCAGCTTCAACCAGTCAAAGGCGAAACCTGTTGTCATCACCGCAAGAAAAAAGCCGATTACTGCAAACGGCAAAGCAAATACGCTATGGGCAAACAGCACTAGCGAAAAGTACTTCTTCATTCAAATTATTTTATCTACGGTAACGGACTGCGTTCCGGCAACGGGCCGGAGAAACGCGAATTAATATCCGTTATGAAGGCCAGCAGCTCGTCGCTTCCCAAACGGGTGGTCGACGAAGTTAGGAAGCTTGGAGGCACTTCCTCAAACCAGCCCATGAGTTTCTTCTTAAACTTCGCCACGCTGGCGTCGGCCTTTTGCCGAGAATGCTTGTCCGCTTTCGTAAATGTCAGGACAAAGGGAATTCCTTGTTCGCCGAGCCAGCAACAAAACTCAATGTCTATATTTTGTGGCTCGTGACGGCTGTCAACCAACACAAACACGCATTGTAGGTTTTCACGCGTCATCAGATACCTGCGAATAAACTTCTCCCAGCTGGCTCGGCTCGCTTTCGATGCCTTAGCAAACCCGTATCCGGGCAGGTCAACCAGGAACCAGGAATCGTCGATCAGAAAATGGTTGATCAATTGGGTCTTCCCGGGTGTTTGCGAAGTTTTCGCTAAGTTTTTCTTCCCAGTCATCGCGTTAATCAGCGACGACTTCCCTACGTTGGAACGCCCGATAAACGCATACTCTGGCATCGTGGGTGGGGGCAGTTTATCTACCCGAGTGTTGCTGCAAACAAATTCGGCGCGTATAACGGACATACCGCAAAAGTAGGATTTAATGCCGTGATGTCGAAACTTTAGATGCTTTCCTGGCAATCTTTCCGCCGGAGGCCGGCGCAAGAAAAGTTTCATCGGCGCGCTAAGCCGGAACCCAAGGTGCCGACGCTAAGCCTACAAAGCCACAAAAAACCAGTACATTTACATCAAACTCCGATTCCCATGAGACCAATTCTCTTCTTTACAGGTTTAATGATTATGGCAAACACCGTATTGGCGCAAAAAAAGCACGTGCTCGTCATCCAT
The DNA here is from genome assembly GCA_964423925.1 of uncultured Sphingobacteriaceae bacterium. Taxonomy (GTDB): domain Bacteria; phylum Bacteroidota; class Bacteroidia; order Sphingobacteriales; family Sphingobacteriaceae; genus CAYRGQ01. The sequence goes on from CAYRGQ010000002.1 coordinate 153,474, forward strand.
GGAGGTGCGGGCACCATCCTAAAGGAAAACATGACCAAGGAGACCGAACAGGCGTACGTCGACGCGCTCACCGAGTCGCTAAAGGCTGGCTATGCTGTATTGCAACAAGGTGGAAGCAGCACGGAGGCTGTCGTGGCTGCCGTGAGCGTCATGGAAGATTCGCCACTCTTTAATGCCGGCAAAGGAGCTGTGTTTACCCACGATGGCAAAAATGAGCTGGATGCCTCCCTGATGACCAGCGACGGACGCGCAGGCGCAGTGGCTGGAGTGACAACCATAAAGAATCCGATTCGCGCGGCGGTAGCGGTCATGGACCGGTCGGAACATGTGATGATGGCCGGTGCCGGTGTAGAACGCTTTGCCGCATTGCAGGGACTAGACATCGTGGATCCTTCGTATTTCCACACCGATTGGCGATGGGAAGCGCTACAGCGTGTGCTCAACACTGATTCGGGCAAAGCCGAGCTGGATCACAACGGACAGACGACGCAGGCCGAAACACCCCATACGCGAGACCAAAAATATGGCACCGTGGGGGCAATAGCCCTGGATCAGGCCGGCAACCTAGCTGCGGGGACATCAACGGGCGGCATGACCAACAAGCGGTACGGACGCGTAGGTGACTCCCCCATTATCGGCGCCGGCACCTTTGCGAATGAACGGGTGGGCATCTCATGCACGGGCTGGGGCGAGTTTTTTATCCGTCATGTCGCCGCGTACGACGTAGCTGCCCTGATGACTTATAAAAACGCATCCGTGGAAGCGGCCGCTCAGGAAGTTATTGATAAGATTGGCGCTGCAGGTGGGGACGGCGGGCTCATCGCATTGGATCGGTCGGGCAACATTGCAATGCCATTTAACACCGCAGGCATGTATCGAGGCTCCATCACGGAAGACGGACAGGTATCGATTGCAATATACCGATAAGTAGAATAAAAAGCAGAAAGCCGCGGGAAATCCCGCGGCTTTCTAGCGTTTGTTCGTTTCGTATAGACCGGCACGTTCCTATACTATCCGAGTATTTCGGCGACCCGCCCCACCTGACCATCTTCCAAGCGAATCTTGATGCCTCGCGAATGGTAGGCCGCTGACGTAAGGATATCCTTGACCACGCCTTCCGTACGCTTGCCAGCGCGTTGGTCCTTTTTGAGGATGATAGCGACTTCAAGCCCCGGATAGATATCGCTGCGATGGGTACCGTCCATGGAAAACTAAATCGTTACTTCAAGAGCGAATCGTGCACCGTCACCTTTTCCCAATACTGCGAGTACTTCTCAATCGCCTCCAAGTGGATGGGGTGGGTTTCATAATCATCCAGCTGCTCCTTCGAATCGAAGAACACGACTAAGTTGTACGTGAAGCTGTTGTCCACTGGCGGGCGGGGCGTGGTCGCCACTGGGCGTCCGTAATGCAAGGATTTGATACTCTCGATGGGGCGCAATGATTCGAAGAAATTTGCAAAATCCGCAATTTCCTCTTCGCTAAGGCCATCCTTTAGCCAAAAAAGTACGTAATGGGCGATCTGCCCGTCAATGTTTGTCATGTTTGTTTCCTCCGTTACTGTGTTGTTTGTGTTTTCAGTAGGTGCCGGTGAGCCGCATGCCGCCATCATGCAGATGACAAGCCCTGCCGCCAGAACCTTGGCGCCCATTTGTTTTAGACTGTGCTGTTTCATTTTCGGTGTTTAAAATGTGTTCGTAACCCGCCCACCTTGGGCGATCTGGGCGCCTAAATTAACAAAAGATATCAGAATGATCATTGGGTCGCCCAACAAATTATCCAGTTTTTGGCCTGGGAATCGCTAATTCTCCACGCGATTCGACGAGGAATTACGCGGCAGGCTAACGCAGCAGCTTCAAGATATCATTCCCTAATATAAATACCATCAAAGCCACCACGATGAAAAACCCTGCTATCTGAGCTCTTTCTAAAAACTTATCACTCAGCGGTTTTCCTTGAATAATCTCCACCATAAGGAAAAGTACGTGGCCGCCGTCTAGCGCCGGAATCGGCAACAGGTTCATAAAAGCCAGAATCATCGACAACAGGCCTACGAGTGTCCAGAAACGCAGCCAATTCACCTCCGTTCCAAACATCGTCGCAATTCCTACCGGGCCTGCTAGGGCCTTGTCCGCCCGGACCTCGCCCTTGAAAATCTTGCCAAAACCTTTCACGTTGTCGGCGACGGTGGTCCACGCTTTGGTTGCCCCGATGGGGAGGGCGGCAAAAAAGCCGTATTGGAAGCGTTCGTAAGGCAAATCCAGTCGTCCCGAATAGTTAATGCCGAGCGTGCCGTCCTCGGACACTTCGGACACCAAATTCATCCTCGTCGTGTCGCCGCGAATCAGATGCAGCGTCACGGTGCCGCCCTGATTGGCCATCAATTCTTGTTGGAACTCATCAAAGAACCGAAAGGCTTTATCATTGATCCGCAGGATGCTGTCCCCCACTTGCAGCCCCGCCTTGTCTGCGGGCGTGCCTTCGCCAACGAATAAAATAGAACCTAGACGGGTGCGTTCGCTCACAAATTCGTTTCGGTCATGATCGGCTACGGCATTCAAGATGTCGGCGGGTACATGCACCGTAATCAGGCTGTCGTCGCGCCGCACAGTCAGGTCGACCCCACCCATGAGCACCTTCGGGCTGGTTAAGTCATTGAACCATTGCACGTCTTCCCCATCGATTTTAAGGATATGGTCACCGGCCTGTAGCCCAATCTGCTTTCCAATGACCCCAGGCACGATTCCATCCGTCAATCGCGTATTATCGACATAGGTTTCGCCGTATTTGAATGTCAACATCCAAAAAATCAACACACCCAATACCACGTTGACAATAATTCCACCCAGCATGACAATCAGCCGTTGCCACGCTGGCTTCGAGCGGAATTCCCAGGGCTGGGGCTCGCCTTTCAATTGCTCGGTATCCATGGATTCGTCAATCATGCCGGCAATTTTGACATAACCACCGAGCGGCAGCCAGCCAATCCCGTATTCGCATCCTTTGTAGTTAAATTTAAACAACTTAACTCCCCACGCATCAAAAAAGAGGTAGAACTTCTCTACCTTAATGCCAAACGCCCGAGCAGCCCAAAAATGTCCAAGCTCGTGCAGCACGATCAAAATAGACAAGCCTAACAATACTTGTCCGATCATTATCAATGTACCCATGAATCTACTATTTTAAACTTTTATTAGGGTTCCGGCAGACCACCCACCTCTTTTCTCATTATCTCTTTTGCTGTACGCGCTCAGCGTACGTATTTGCCACCCGCCTCGCCTCTGCATCGACCTCGGCATAATCCTCCAGGCTCGGGCTAGCGATATGTGGCACCGTATCCATCGCGTGGGCAATCACGTCGCTCATTTCTAAAAAACCGATTTGGCCATTCAAAAATGCGGCCACCGACACCTCATTAGCGGCGTTAAGGACACAAGGCATCGTGCCCCCTTTTGCCAAGGCGTGGTATGCCAAGCCCAAGTTTTGGAACACGTCAGTGTCAGGCTTCTCAAAAGTCAAGGTTGTATATTGTGCGAAATCTAGCCGTTCCAGCTTATTTTCAGCGCGATAGGGATATAGCAAGGCATGCTGTATCGGCAACTTCATGTCAGGCAGCCCAAGCTGTGCCTTGATGGACGAATCCCTGAACTGTACCATCGAATGAATAATCGACTGTGGATGCACCACTACGTCAATTTGTCCGCTTTCAAGGCCGAACAGCCATTTTGCCTCTATCACCTCCAGCCCCTTATTCATCAAAGATGCCGAATCGATGGTAATCTTTGCGCCCATCACCCAATTGGGGTGTGCTAGTGCCTGTTCTATCGTTACGTTTTCCAAATAGGCCCGATCCTTACCCCTGAATGGGCCACCCGAAGCCGTCAAAATGAGCTTTTCTATGGATTCAGGCGATTCGCCTTCTATGCACTGGAATATTGCCGAATGCTCCGAGTCGACGGGCAACAAGCGCCCACCGTGTTTGGCCACCAGGTTCATCACCAAATCACCCCCCACGACAAGCGTTTCCTTGTTGGCCAAGGCAACGTCCTTACCGGCCTTGATAGCGGCTACCGTAGGTGCGAGGCCCACCGCCCCCACCAGTGCGGTTAGCACCATAGATACTTCTTCATGGGCAACAACTTCGTCGATAGCGGCAAGCCCGTACAGCACATCCGTATCCAAGTCAGTCAGTGACGACTGTACGCGAGCATGTGCCTCTTTGTCTGTGACGACAACGTAGGCCGGCCGATAGCGGCGTGCCTGCTCGATGAGCTTGGTTGCATTACTGTGGGCTGTGAGCGCGTGGATTCGAAATCGACTCGGGTACGCTTCAATCACTTCAAGAGCTTGCGTACCAATGCTGCCCGTCGATCCTAAAATCGCTATATGATTAACCGTCAACGTTTTCTATTTAATCACTATTTTTAATTGCCTACCCGTTCGTCGACGGCGTCCAATGTTTTATACTGGTCCATCATCGTTCGGTAAGCTACGGCCACAACCACGCTCGACAACGGAACGATGAGGAACGAATTAATGACATTTAGCACGATCGAAAGCACAAGCAAACCTTGGTAGTTAAAATAACCATTCAAAAAGTGCAAAATTGCAAAAAATAACAAAATTAGCAACAGCTTAGTCACATTTCCACGCGTAAGCGCGATGCTTAGTAGGATTGCACCCCAAGGCGTGCCGCCGCGGTCAATGATAAAAAATGGGTAAAAAGCAGCCCGCAGTAAAAAAATGAACATCAGTACGGCGGAAAGCAGCACTGAAAAGCTCACCATCACTTCGATGGGGATACCCAAGTATATAAACGGCCATCCCGCTACCGAAATGATCGCATAGCAGCATGCCACGACCAACAGGATTGACAACATGGACAGGAAAAAATACCACAATTCCTTGACCGAAGGGATAGATCGTTTTACGGAGGCGTCCGGTCGGCCTTCAAGGAGTACCACCAAATACTTCATGAGCGTCAACTGCAGGCCGAAATATAGCACGACAAACAGTGAAACTAAAAAGAACCGTTGGACCATCCCAAATTCGCTCAGATAGAAGAGCGAAATTAGATTGGACGCGACAAACAATAAAAAACACAGGCCGACAATCGAAAAATACCGGTGCCGAAGTAAATTTAACGATTTAGCAAATACTTCATTGACAGCGAAAGTACTTTCCTTTAAAAATTGAATCATGTAACAACTAACACTATCTCCAGCACAAAGATGAGATAAAAAAACGGCTTGGTTCCATCATGTGCATAATTATTTAGGTCGCAGACCCATTATATCCCACGCAACAAAAGACCTTGTTTACAAGAGCGCGTTGGAAAGGCGCGATGCCATAGCGATAATTCTTCGAGAGGTGAAGAGCGGAAGCGTCAAGGACAAGCCCAGGCCGTAGAGAATAAAGTTTGTGTAGTGGTCAACAATGTGGTTGGCCATAGTATTTCGTTGCAACATCTCCTGATACATGATTTGCCCATTGGCAATCTCATAATGCGTTAAGTTGAACAGCAGGTCGGGGCTAATGACCCGATATATAAAGTACGTTGCCGGACCGAGAGCCACTAACACCACAACGGTTAGCGCCACGCAGCATACTAAACCATCCCAATATCGCATTTGGTCACGATAGCATTTTTTTCGCTTTTCATATAGGCAGGCAATATGGCAACATACGAATAGGCCCATCATGGCGTGGCGAGCTTGCGCCAGTCCCTGCAAGTGCTCGTGATGGAGCCCGACTAGGCGTTCGATGAACACCCACAAGAGGATGCCGACGATACATACTGCGGCCCATTTAAACTCTATATCGAAACTTCGCACTTCGCGGCTAAACTCCCCAATACTCATAGCTGGTGATTTTTGGCCATTCAATAGACATGATTTGTTTATACCGATCCAATGGTCATGGTGTTGTTTTATTCTATATGCTAATGTCGAGCTTCATGGCAGTCCACACAATACCCATTAATTGGTATTCGTCAGTGCTTGCCGTGCCAAACCAATCTACGGGCAGGTACTACAATTTCCTTAGAGGAGAGTCCGCCTAGTATATCGGATTACTTTTTATCTTTGTCGCATGCAAGTATATCTCGACAACGCAGCGACAACAGCAATTGACCCTCAGGTGATTAAGGTGATGGTAGAAACGATGGAGGAGCACTACGGCAACCCCTCTTCCATTCACGGCCATGGGCGAAAAGTGAAAACGCTTGTCGAAAAAGCGCGCAAAACGGTGGCCAATTTGCTAAACGTATCCCCAGCCGAGATCTTCTTTACGTCAGGCGGCACCGAGGCCGACAACACGGCCATTGTACGGGGCATTACCGACTATGGCATCACGCACGCCATCACTTCCCCACTTGAGCACCACGCCGTACTCCACACGCTGGAAGAACTGGAAAAAGCAGGAGTCATCAAGCTTAGCCTTTTGAACGTGGACCGACAAGGCTATGTAGACCTAGCGCAGCTTGAACGGCTATTAGTGGAAAATCCGCGTTCGTTCGTTTCGCTGATGCACGCCAACAACGAAATAGGGACCCTAACGGATATTGAGTACGTCTCCGCCATCTGCAAGCAACATCAAGCGATTTTTCACTCGGACACCGTCCAAACCATGGGTCATTTCCCGCTTGACCTCACCAAACTGCAGATCGATTTCGTTACGGGCGCTGCGCATAAATTCCACGGCCCCAAAGGCGTTGGATTCCTTTACATCAACCACAACACCCGTATCAAACCCTTAATTTATGGAGGGGCGCAGGAACGAAATATGCGCGGTGGCACGGAAAACGTTTATGGCATCGTGGGCTTAGCCAAAGCCCTGGAAATTGCCTATGAACACGTGGAAGAACATCGGCAGTACATCCAGGGACTAAAGGATTATATGATTGGTCGGCTTCGTGAGGCCATTCCCGGTGTCTCCTTCAACGGGGACATTCACGCGGACAAGAGCTTATACACGGTACTGAACGTAGCGCTTCCTTGTCCAGACCTAGCAGACATGATGCTGTTCAACTTGGATATTTTGGGGATTTCGGCTTCCGGAGGCAGCGCGTGCAGTTCGGGGTCTGACATCGGCTCGCATGTGCTTCGCGGCATACAGGCCGATCTGTCCAAGCCCTGCGTTCGATTCTCCTTTTGCAAAAACAACACCCGGGAGGAAATAGACTTTGTCGTAGGCAAAGTGGCGGAGCTTTGCATGGCAAAAGCTTGATCGCTCGTCTAATTAGTTCTCAAAAAAATGAACGGTTTGCCGCCCAGCTTGTTATTCCTATAAAAAGGAGAAGCACATGGCAACCGACAAGCAAAAAAACACCAAAGCTACCGACGCAGAGAAGGCGAAAAAAACGTCCGATACGACAACTCCCATTGAGCGAAATAAAACCATTACTGAACGGGGGCACGGACGGACACATGAATCACCGAAGACAAAGGTAGATCCCCGAACGTTGTAATCGATCTACGGCACGACACATCGGGGCGAGTAAGTGGACGTTTGTCGTGCCGGCCGAACACATGTACTGATTAGGTGGTCACACGGTCTAGCGAAATACGCTTGAGGTCGGCGATTTCCTGTGCGGGATCGGACGCTGCAAATATGGCGTTGCCCGCCACCAGTACATCCGCACCCGCTTTGAGCAGCGCCAGTGCATTTTGGCTGCTGACCCCGCCATCTACTTCAATGAGCAAGCGATCATTGACACCATTCGCTAGTGCGCGTAGCTCACTGATTTTCCTGTAGGTGTTTTCAATGAAACGTTGCCCGCCGAACCCGGGGTTGACCGACATAACACAGACCAAATCGATGTCGGAAATAATCTCGTACAACCCGCTTACGGGCGTGTGGGGATTTATGGCTACACCCGCACGGCAACCCAGCTCCTTAATTGCGTGCACAGTACGATGCAGGTGCGTACAAGCCTCTAAATGCACCGTGATATTTGCGGCACCCGCCGCACTGAATTGGCTTAGATATCGATCCGGATCGACAATCATCAAGTGCACATCCAGCGGCTTCTGGGCGTAATGCGCCAGCGAGGCCAATACGGGAAACCCAAACGAAATATTTGGCACAAACACCCCGTCCATAATATCTACATGAAACCAGTCTGCCTGACTCCGGTTAATCATTTGAATATCATCATATAAATGCGCAAAATCTGCAGAAAGAACCGATGGTGCGATGAGGTGTTTGGGCATAACTTTCATGGTTTGCGGTCAAATATACGGTATTTAAAGGATTTTATTGCCGAGAAGCCAGTACCAAAGCCAGCAGTCCACACAACCCGCAACCCGCCCCTATCCATCCGTCTTTGGGAGACTCGGCACCCCTAGACCGAGCCACTCCCCTGCCCTTCCTCGGCTCCTGGGGATACCGGGAAGGAGTAAACGCGCCTGCTTAAACGAGATATTTATAACATCTTACAAATATAAACCAAGGTCTAAAATGGCGACCTAACTCGAGCAAATGCCGCCAATATTTTAATATAAGTAAATATTTTCATAAATTTGCAATCTCTTTCGCGAAAACCCTATTGATGTCGTCCGCGGGCATAAACAGAATTTTTCAAGCATAACCCACGGATTTATGCGCTGCTATGCGGACGAGCCTTAGGTTAAAGTCTTGGGAACTTATAGTTCCTTCTGATGTCCTAGCGGACACCTTTTTTCCATCTAATGCAGATGTTGAATCATCTACGTTTGGAGTCGGAAAATGATCACGGCATTACTAATTCATGTTTCACCGGCATGCACCCACGAGATCGTGCGTGCACGCTATAAATCATATCTTTACAATAACCATGACAAATTTAAAAGTTGGCATTATCGGAGCGGGCCCAAGCGGGCTGGCCATGCTGCGCGCATTTGAGGCAGAGCTAGAAAAGGGTAACCCCATTCCTGACATAAAATGCTACGAGAAGCAGGACAACTGGGGTGGCATGTGGAACTACACGTGGCGAACCGGCGTAGGTAAACACGGTGAACCTTTGCACGGAAGCATGTACAAGTACCTGTGGTCCAACGGCCCAAAGGAATGCCTGGAGTTTGCCGACTATACCTTCATGGAGCATTTTGGCCAACCGATTTCGTCGTATCCGCCACGCGAGGTGCTTTTTGACTATATCCAAGGGCGCATCAAAAAAAGCCGGGCACGGGAATTCATACAGTTCAACACCGTCGCCCGCTGGGTCGATTATCTCGAAGACCAAAAACAGTTTCGCGTAATTTTCGACGACCTAACCAACAACAAAACGTTCGAGGAGCGCTTCGACTACCTCGTCGTAGGTACGGGTCACTTTTCGACACCAAACATGCCGTATTTCAAAGGTATCGACCGGTTTCCCGGCACGGTCATCCACGCACACGATTTCCGGGGCGCCGACCAGTTTATTGGGCAACGTTTATTGCTGATCGGCAGCAGCTATTCCGCCGAGGATATCGGCGTGCAATGCTACAAGCATGGAAGCCGCGAGATTACGATTTCCTACCGCAGTAATCCCATCGGCATGAAGTGGCCAAAGGCCATTGAGGAAAAGCCGCTGGTCACTCATTTTGAAGATAATCGTGCCTATTTCTCGGACGGCAGCTCCGCCACGTATGACGCGGTGATCATGTGTACGGGTTACCAACACAAATTCCCTTTCCTGCCAGACAACCTGCGCCTAAAGACGAAGAACTGCCTGTACCCCGCAGACATCTACAAGGGGGTAATCTACAACAACAACGAGCGATTGATCTATCTGGGCATGCAGGACCAATACTACACGTTCAATATGTTTGACATGCAAGCTTGGTTTGCCCGCGACGTAATGTTGGGTAGAATTCCACTTCCCGAAAAAGCGGAGCGCGACGCGGACATCGAGAAATGGATGGACGCTGAGGCCCAGACGGTAACTGGCGCCGACCATGTCGACTTCCAGACGAACTACATCAAAGACCTTATGCGTTATACCGACTATCCGGAGTTTGATTTGGACAAGGTCGCAGCCATGTTTAAGAGTTGGCTAAAAGACAAGGAAGAAAACATCCTGAACTACCGCGACCAGGTCTACACGTCGGTGATGGATGGTACGCAGGCCGTTCCGCACCATACACCCTGGATGAAGGAAATGGACGACAGTTTGGAACGTTACTTAGACGAAGTAGTGGCTGACGAGAAAGAGCTGCAGCGAGAGAACTATTACTAAGAAAAAGCCGGCAACGGCCGTTGCGCTGAATTAAATGGGAAGGCATGGATGCATAACACGCGCATCCATGCCTTTATTTTTTAATGGGCCCTCACTACGCGCAAGGTATCTCCCTCGTCCGACAATTCATAAATCACGGCCCGTTCGGCCCCACCTGGACTGTTCGGCTGATGAAACGTGAGCATCAACTGGCCGTCGAATTTTTTGAAAATCATGCCGTGTCCGCCATGTTCGCCAAACAGCAGGTCATCCTGCTGCCGCCATGGCCCCACCAGTTTACCCGTTACGGACTCAGCAATGCCTATGGCGTACTTCCCATCCTTAAAGCTGGACCATATCATCAGCAGTTTGCCTGTCTTTGTCCGATACACGAAACATCCGTCGGTGACGTAGGACCTCGTTCCGTCCTCGTGCAGATTTCCCGTAGCCCAAATCGCGCTTGACGCGTTGAAAAGGCGTATGGAAGGTCCAACAGTGGCGGACAGGTCATCGGTAAGTTCAACCAATTCCATGGTTCCGTCCACGGCTTCCACCCATTCGTAGCAATAAATCATATACGGCCGCCCGTCTTCTACCCACAAGGTCCCGTCCAATGCCATGCGATCGATGGGCGTATGCGGCATCTTATCAGCAAACGGGAGGAATGGCCCCATGGGCGAGTCAGCATGGAAAATCTGAGTGCCTCGGAAAGTATGGGGCGGCCAGTCCTCGCGACGACCTCTCCATTCGATATCCGAATTAAGGGTGGCGAACAGGTAGTATCTTCCTTTGTATACATGCACTTCGGGCGCCCAGATTGCTCCAGTGATCCAGTTGTCGTCTGGTGTAATGAATACAGTATGTGGACCTTCCCATTGCTTGAGGTCCTTGCTGGTGTAAGCCACCACGCCCGATTTGGTGCCAGCCGCGGTCGCAATGGGCGACGATTTGTATAGATAATAAACTTGGGCTTCGGGATCTGCGACGATGTAGGGGTCGCGCACATTCAGATCGTTGATGTGTACGGTTTCGGATTGGGTTTGGGCCTGCAGGCCAGTGGCGTAGGCTAATAGCGTAAGCAGTAAAAAGCTAAAGTTTCGCATTATTTTGGGTTCAAAAATGGTTTTCATGTTGCGAATATGGCAAAAATACCTCGAATCCATCGCGGCAAGACAACCATTTCTGTTTAACACGAAGTCACAGCCAAAACTTTGTACCCGAAATGAGAAACAAATATTTATCTTTAGCGTTAAACTAGGCGTCATGAAACTGATATGCAAGAAAAAACCACTAAACGGCCTTATGCACTGGAGCTAGCGGCAAGCTTATTGTCACTCACCCTTATCGTCACCACGCTGTACGTATTGCAAGGCGTCATGCTTCCCCTAATGTTTTCCATCCTAATCGCGATTTCCCTTTTTCCCGTCGCGAAATTGCTGGAACGGATTGGCTTAGGCACTGCGGTTTCTGCCCTATTGTCGATTATCTTAGCCATCGCCGTCCTCACAGGGCTATTGTATTTCATTGTCCACCAGACCATCCTCATCGGTAAGGATGGACGCGCAATTATCGATAAATTCATTACGATATTCGATACGGTGCAGGTATGGTTGAACGATCAGTTTGGTTTGGAACCCTCACAGGTAACGGAACGGATTCGCACTGAGGCCAATAATTTGCTCTCCCACGCAGGAGCCTACCTGTCCGCCGCCTTTGGTTCTATTGGAAGCGTCATTACGGGCATGGTGCTGGTGCCACTTTTCTCCTTTTTCCTGCTTTATTACCGGGTCTTTTTTAGGGAATTCTTTTTTCGTGCCTTTAAGACCACCCCAAAGGAAATCGTCAACAATACGCTTAACAAGATCTACGATGTCGTGCAGAGTTACTTGCTCGGCTTGATTACGGTGATGGGCATTGTCGCCGTGCTTAATACAGTGGGACTGTGGGTGCTAGGCATCCAATACGCGTGGTTTTTCGGAACATTGGCGTCCCTGCTTATGCTCCTCCCCTATATTGGCATCGCTATCGGCTCGATTTTGCCAGCCATTTTCGCATTAGCCACCAAGGATAGTGCTTGGTATGCCGTAGGTGTCATTGGCTGGTTCCAGCTCGTTCAATTCCTGGAAGGCAACATCATCACGCCGAACATCGTGGGCAGCAAAGTGAGCATCAATCCGCTGATGGCCATTATCGCGATTCTTTTAGGGGGAATGTTGTTCGGACTTGCCGGATTAATCCTCGCCCTGCCGCTGGTGGCTACCATTAAGGTCATCTTTGACGCGATTCCATCCATGCACGCGTTTGGTTTCTTGATCGGAGAGCCCGAAAAGCGACATTTGAAACGTACCTCTACAATGCTATTGCTCAAGCATTGGAACCTTTGGAACAAACGTGACGCGCAGGGAGCTAAAGCCAATAAGCAAGCGCCAGCCCCGCCCGAACGAAGGGACGAAACGGGCGGCAATAACCCGCCACCTACCACATGAGGATAATGATGTACAAGTGCGCTAGCCAATGCCTATAGACATCTTTTTAATCCTCGAAATTGCTGGCGTAGCCTGCTGGCTGGCTTATCTACTCTTGCTGGTAAAGCAGAACATCTGGTGTTGGATATTTGGCATCGTGGCGTCCATCATCACTGTCGTGATGTTTTACCACAGCAAGATCTATATGGAGGCATTGCTCAATGTGTATTACGTGGGCGTGGGATGCTACGGCTGGTACTATTGGGCCACAGCGGGAAAGGCCGGTAATGCACGCCCAGCCGAAAAAAAAGCACCTGTTAACCTGTGGAGTTGGCGCACCCACGTGTGGACCTTCACTGCGGCGGCCGCATTGGGTTTTAGTATCGGCATGGTCATGTTTCGCTATACGGACGCACCGCGACCGTTTCTGGATGCCATGCTCGCCTCATTTAGTGCGCTGACGACGATCATGCAGGCGCGAAAGGTGTACACTTGCTGGCTCTACTGGATTGGCATCAACGCTGCCTTGGTGGGATTGCAGGCCGATCGAGGCATCTACCTTTATGCAGCGCTATCGGCGTTTTACGTGATCATGAGCATATCCGGATTCATCAAGTGGCAGCGTGATTACCGCACGCAGACCGCTATGCATTCTTAACGTTCTCTCAGACGCCTTCAACTTAAACAAAAACACGAAGTCGCACGTCCATACTTCTCGGGTGCACCAACCTTGACGATACTATTTATACGTACTGAACAGAAACGCGGCCCGACCGTCACGCCAAGACCGGACGTTGAGAGCATCGTCTTTCCAAGCGTCCCATCCACCGAATCCCAGCCCCACAGGCTACATGCCTGAAATGTGACACAGTTCCCCGCCAGTCGCAATTGAGACTTGCCAAACTGGTGGGGTACGCCAAAGCAAGCTGAGTCAAACTACAAATGAAAGAAAACTGCATTAGGCCGGATCGAGCAGTCGTGCTCTGTATTTATACGCACTTAAGGTTTTCAACATCACACGATCGCCATGGATTTTTTAAAAAACTTTTTACTAATTTAGCATCGTACCAAGCTGAACCACAATGAAAAGAGCATTTAAAGGCGTCGCCTATGGCGTAACTATTGTTATCGCTATCCTTGTTATCTTAGGTGCCTACCTATTCACCGCCTATCCGAAAGTTGCCCCCCTCCGGACTTGAAAGTGACGATCAATGAAGAGACTGTAGAGCGGGGGAAATACCTGCGTATCATGTCATGATGTGTGCCAACTGCCACTCAAATCGTGATTTCGGCAAATTTTCAGGCCGCCGCGTCCGGGAACTGAGTTAGTCGGGGGAGATGTCTTCGATCATTCGCTAGGATTTCCGGGCCAGTTTGTTTCGACCAACATCACCCCTTTTGGTATTGGCGAGTGGAGTGACGGAGAGCTGTTTCGACTAATCACTGAAGGTGTTACCCGCGACGGACAGGCAATCTTCCCGGTGATGCCGTATCACCTGTTTGGCAAAATAGCCCGTGAAGATGTAGAAGCCGTCATTGCGTATCTACGCACACTTGAGCCCGTCGAAACCAACCACCCCAAGTCAAAAGCCGACTTCCCGTTTAATTTCATCCTGCGAACCATGCCGAAGAAAGCCTCATTCGTGCAAAAGCCCGACACTTCGGACCGTATCGCTTATGGAGAATATGTATTTACGGCGGCGGCATGCGTAGACTGCCACACGAATTTTGAGAATGGCAAGCCGATAGGACCGCTGGCTGGCGGTGGCCGCGAATTTCAATTTCCGGACGGTAGCATCGTGCGCTCGGCGAACCTAACGCCCCACGAAACCGGTATCCGACATTACGATCGTGACGCCTTTATCAGCCTGTTTAAGCGTTATGCTGACTCCACGTATGTGCTGCCGGACGTAAAACCCGGGGAGTTTCAGACATTAATGCCGTGATATATGTACGCTGGAATGACCGAAACAGACTTGGGTGCGATCTATGACTATCTTCAAACGCTCGATCCAAACGACTTGGTCGTGGAGAAATTTACTTCAGCAAGCGCTAATCCGTAAACGAAAACAGCAGGGCTTGGCATCAATGCAACAGGCCGAGCGAGCAACCTTCGAATTCACGAAAAATCATTAAATTCGCCCTCAATGAACAGGACCGCCAGGTGGTTGCGCGTAAGATATTGAGATGCAGCTAACAAAGCTAGAAATTAAGGGTTTTAAGAGTTTTGGAGACAAGATAACGATTAACTTCAATGACGGGGTTACGGCCATCGTGGGCCCCAACGGTTGCGGCAAGTCGAACGTCGTGGATGCCATTCGGTGGGTGCTGGGTGAGCAAAGTACGCGCATGCTTCGTTCGGATAAAATGGAGAACATCATTTTCAATGGCACCAAGACGCGCAAGCCTGCCAACCTAGCCGAAGTATCATTGTCGTTTGACAATACGCGGAACATTCTTCCCACGGCATTCTCGGAGGTGACCATCACACGGAAGCTGTATCGAAACGGGGATAGTGAATACCGGCTAAACGACGTAAAGTGTCGGCTCAAGGATATTACCGACCTTTTCCTCGATACGGGGATTGGCTCGGACTCATACTCAATCATCGAATTGAAGATGATTGACGAGATCATCAACAACAAAGACCATTCTCGCCGAACCCTTTTTGAAGAGGCCTCGGGCATTGCTAAATATAAAGTCCGCAAAAAACAAACAATCAATAAGTTAAAAGATACCGAAGCGGATTTAGATCGTGTTGAAGACTTACTGGTCGAGATCGAAAAGAACTTAAAAACGCTTGAAAATCAGGCCAAGAAAACCGAACGTTACTACCGCATCAAGGACCAATACAAAGCCAACAGCCTCGCCTTGGCTACTTTTCGCCTAGCGCACTTCAGCGAGGCCTTGGCCGCCCTGGAAAAGCAAGAAGAGGACCAGCAATCCGCGCACGCCACGATTGCCGCCGAAATCGGTAAGCGGGAAGCCCTCCTCCAGCAACTAAAAAAAGACAGCTTGGCTAAGGAGAAAAACCTGGCCATGCAGCAAAAGCACACCAACGAGCACGTAGCCAAAATACGCGCCTACGAAAGTGACAAAAAGGTACGTAACGAACAACTCCGCAACTTGCAAGATAAGGAAAGCCGCCTGGCCAACGAGCTCACCCACGACAAGCAACAACTCAATCACGTATTATACAACCTCAAGCGGCTCAACGAAGAACTGTTTGAAGAGCAAGCCAAACTCGACGCCATCACCACGGAGCTGGCCGCAAAAAAAGAAGAAGTCGATGCCTTGCGCGGGCAACAACATAGCGCTAAACACAAACTCGACCACTTTGAACGCGAAACCAACGAACTGCAGAACAAGGTGTATAAGCTTGAAAAGGAAACCGCCGTCTTGTATATCCAGCGCGACGCACTCGAGCAGGAAGCGGTTCGCAACGTGGCCGACACCGAATCCAAGGAATCCGAACTCAACCAGTTTAACGTAGTGGTGGCCGACTTGGAGGCCCGAACAAAACAACAACAGTCCGTCTACGACGAAACCGTGGCCGCCGAGGAAGCGTTGCAGCAGCAGCTTGTGGCGCTGGATGAAACGATCGCACAAATCAAGGACGACTTAAACAAAACAAGTCGCGTACTGGACGCGCGGCAAAACGAATATAACCTAACCAAATCCCTCGTCGACAACCTGGAGGGATTCCCGGAATCCATCCGCTTCCTCCGCAAAAATGCCGGCTGGAAAAAGCAATACCCCTTGTTTTCAGACGTGCTTTTCTGTAAAGAAGATTACCGAATCGCTATCGAAAATTACTTGGAGCCGGTTATGAACCATTACGTCGTCGACACACAGGCAGAGGCGATTCAAGCCATCCGCTTATTGAGCGACTCATCGCGTGGCCGCGCCCAATTTTTCGTGCTCGAAGCCCTCCCCTCCGCTACCGACCTCCCTGACAATGCCAAGCCCATGAGGCTAATACCGGCCATGGATATCCTCTCCGTCGACGAGAAGTACCAAACCCTCTGCCAAATCCTGTTACGGGACGTCTATCTGTTGGACGGCGACGAGGAACAGGGCATGGCATCAACCCTGCCCCACGACGGTATGGTCGTACTGCATAAGAGCGGCAAGTTTGCCAAGCACTGCTTAGGCATGGGCGGCGGATCGATAGGTCTTTTCGAGGGAAAGCGAATCGGCCGGGCGAAGAACCTGGAAAACCTTGCCAAGGAGATCAAAACGGCCACGGCACAAATTGCTACCCTGCAAGAAAAATTGGCCGAAAACATGCTTCAATCCTCTACGTGGAAAGCCAATTCGAAAAAAAGCCACATCGAGGAACTTCGCTTCCAGTTGGGACGCTTGCACAACGAGCTGGTATCAGTCAAAACGAAACAAGAGCAATACCAATCTTTTATCACAAACAGCCAAAACCGAAAACAGGACATCGAGGAAAGGATTCGGTCTATCAACGCTGAGCTAAGCGTGGCAGAACCACAGCTAGCGGCATTAAAAAACGATCAGCAAGCGCGCGAAGACGAATTGGAAGCATTGCGCGCTGCCTATGCCGAGCTTTCCGAATGGCTAACGGAAAAATCAACAGCCTACAACCAGGACAATATCCGATTCCACCAGCAGCAGAACAAAGTTTCTGGTGTTCAAAAGGATCTCGAATACCGCCATAGTCAGCAGGATGCACTGGAGCAACGCATCGCACGCAATAGCACGGAATACGAGCAAACGCAGGCCGCCATCAAGGATACGCTGCAACACGTCGACGATTCAGACGAAGACCTCTTGGCCATGTATACCCAAAAAGAGGCTTACGAGAACGGCTTAAAAGAGCTGGAGGAAGACTACTACGCGAGCCGGGGAGCAATAAACGACGCCGAAGAAGCGATCGCCGAACTGCGAAGGCGCAAGGACAACTCGGATGTCATCCACAATGAACTGAAGGAAAAGAAAACGGCGCTCAGGCTCGACCTCAGCGCGCTCAAGGAACGCCTCTCCGTCGAATTTTCCATCGATATCAACGACCTGCTTACCGACGAGACCACGCTACCGGAAGAAGACGAAGACACGCTCCGCCAGCGTACGGAAAAGCTTCGCGGCCAGCTCGACGATTTCGGAGCAATCAATCCCATGGCCATGGAGGCTTATCAAGAAATGAACGAGCGCTACACCTTCATTACCAAAGAAAAACAAGATTTACTTGAAGCAAAAGATTCTCTCCTAAAGACAATTAAAGAAATAGACGACACGGCGCAGGAGAAATTCATGACGGCGTTCACCGGCGTTCGAGAGAATTTCATCCATGTCTTCCGTTCTCTATTCAATGAGGAGGACAATTGCGATTTGGTACTCACCGACCCGTCGAATCCCCTCGAATCGGATATCGAAATTATCGCGCGTCCAAAAGGCAAACGTCCGCTCTCGATCAACCAGCTCTCTGGCGGCGAAAAGACACTGACCGCCACGGCCCTCCTTTTCTCGCTGTACCTGCTCAAGCCCGCGCCGTTTTGTATATTTGATGAAGTGGACGCTCCGCTCGACGATACCAACATCGATAAGTTCAACAACATCATTCGAAAATTTTCAAACCAATCGCAATTCATCCTCGTGTCGCACAATAAACGCACGATCGCCAGCACGGATATTATCTATGGGGTTACCATGGTGGAACAAGGCGTGTCGCGCGTCGTAGCCGTGGATATGCGGGAAGTCGCTTAATACCGTCGCCTAATGCTAAAAACCCTCCGCTATATGCTAATTTTCCTGATATCTGCAGCTGTATTGATCTATATCGGCACCTGGTGGTTTACGCGGCAGCCTCAATTTGGCAAACTGCCCAGCGGGGAACGCCTGGCACGCATAGAGCGGTCTCCCAATTACCGTGATGGCGCTTTTCATAACCAAGTGCCTACGCCCAATTTCAGCAACGGAGGAAATTTTTTTAGCGTGTTCTACGAATTCATCTTCAATGCCGACAAGCGGAATATTCCGACCGATTCCATTCCGCATGTTAAAACGGATCTGCGCGCCCTGTCTCCCAGTGAGGACGTCCTCGTTTGGTTCGGACACTCTTCCTATTTCATCCAACTTAACGGTAAGCGGATTCTCGTGGACCCGGTATTTAGCCGAAACGCTTCCCCTGTATCGTTCACCACGAAGAGCTTCCCTGGGTCGCAGGCTTACGGCATAGATGACATTCCGGGCATTGACTTCCTCATCATAACGCACGACCATTGGGACCACCTTGACTTCCGCACGGCAAAGGCGTTAATGCCAAAGGTATCGGCTGTGTACTGTCCTTTGGGCGTGAGTGCTCACCTCGAGCATTGGGGCTATTCCGCCCATGACGTGCACGAAAGCGACTGGGGAGAAACGACGGCATTGCCGGGTGGGCTAATCCTGCACACCACGCCCGCGCGGCATTTTTCGGGTCGCGGGCTGAAACGCAACACCTCACTCTGGGCGTCTTATGTGTTGCAATCGCCTTCGCGCAAGATTTACATCGGCGGAGACAGCGGTATGGGACCACATTTTGCTGAAATCGGCGCGCAGCACGGCCCTTTCGATCTTGCCATTCTCGAAAATGGCCAATACAATGCCTATTGGGAGAATATCCACACCCTTCCCGAGCAAGTGCTGGAAGCGGCTCAGCAGCTTCAAGCCCGTGAAATCCTGCCCGTACACGCTGCCAAGTTCCCCCTATCCAACCATGCTTGGGATGCCCCCTTCGTGCGGCTTACGGAAGCGAATAAGACGCTTGGGCTCCGCTTACTAACGCCGCGCATTGGCGAAATCGTCCACCTGGGAGACAGTACCCAGCAGTTTAGCGAGTGGTGGCGCGGACTGAACTAAACCCATGTAGCCGCTGAGCCGGATCCCGCCAAGTAAACGCCCAATTGCTCTTATGACATCCCTACAAAATGCAATTTTGTCGTTCTTGAGAGAGGGTTGACATTAAGAAAACCAAAATTCGCTATTTTAGCACGAATTAATCGTTGCGAACCAATGAGGAAGACCGTCCCACCAGCCATGTACCCCCGTTTTCGAAAAGCGCTTGCCATCATCGTATTGCTTGCCGTGTCCTTTGCTTGTTGGCAGTGTAGTCCGTCCAAGGAGACAAACGCCGGCAACCCGGCTTTTGCCGCATACGTCGAAGGCTATACCTCGGGTATCCTCTCGAAGGAAGGCAACATCGTCATTCGGCTGGCTGCTCAAGTCAGTTCGCTCCAGGAAATCGGCGCCACGGATACGCGGAGCCTGTTCTCGTTAAGCCCATCCGTAAAAGGAACGACCTACTGGACCGATGCCCGCACGGTAATTTTCGATCCCGAGGAGCCTCTTAAACCTGGACAGGAATATCACGTACGTTTTGCGTTGGGCGAACTGGTTGAAGTACCTAAGAAACTTAATGAGTTTTCGTTCGGCTTCAAAGTCACGGAGCCCGCATTCGACCTCAGCTTCGACGGATTAAAATCCCAAACGAACAGCGCGACGGATTACATGCGTTTCGTCGGCCATATCGCACTGGCTGACAGGGAGGATACCGATCAAGTGGAAAAAATCCTTCGCGCCGACCTAGCAGGCCAATCCCTTCCTATCACGTGGCAACACAACCCCGACGCACGAACCGCCACATTCTCCATCGACTCAATCGCCCGTGGCGAACAAGCGGCCGCGCTTCGCCTGTCATGGGATGGCAATCCGATAGCTTCAAAGGCAAAAGACAGCAAGACGTGGGATATCCCCGCATTGGGAGATTTCCGCGTGATGGACGTCCGCGCCGTACACGAGCCTGAGCAACACGTCGTCGTCCAGTTTTCTGACCCGATACTGGTGGCCCAAGACCTCAACGGGTTAATTAACGTGAGCGAAATCGAAGACCTGCAGTACACGATCGAAGGCAGCGAAGTGAAATTATATACGTCCGAACGCCTGGAGGGCGACTACGCGGTGTCGATCAATGCGGGCGTCGAGAATATCAACGCAAAAAAACTGGGTATCAACGCCGCTGCCAATATTATCTTTGAGAATCGGCTCCCGTCGGTCAGCATTCCCGGACAAGGCACCATCCTACCCGGATCGGGCAAGCTCACTTTACCGTTTGAAGCCGTCAACCTACGGGCGGTGGATGTTGTCATCATCAAAATCTACGAAAACAACATCCCGCAATACTTCCAAACCGACTATGACAGTAGCTGGGAACTTCGACGCGTCGGCAAGCCGGTGGTGCAGACCACCATTTCGCTCGACGAAGACAAAGGCTTGAACCTGCGCCGCAAAAACCGCTTTTCGTTGGATGTAGATCGCCTGCTCAAAACCGAACCAGGCGCCATTTATCGTGTCCGCATTGGTTTCCGACAGGAATATTCCATCTATGCGTGCCCCGATGCCGTCACCCAGGCTGAAGAAGATGACGACTATGGCCACGATTACTATGGTGATTATGGTGACCGAAGTCTCGACGAGGATGACGAATTTTGGTCGCGTTACAACAACCACTATCCCCACAGTTATCGTTGGGATCAACGCGACAATCCCTGCCACGCTTCGTACTACACCGCAGACCGGTGGGCTACGCGCGATTTGCTAGCATCCAACATTGGATTAATCGTGAAGGGAGGCAACGACAACAGCATGTCCGTCGTGGCGACCGATATACTCACAGCAGAGCCCATTTCTGGCGTTGCGCTGAAAGTACTGGACTATCAACAACAGATCATTGAAACCGCCACGACAGGCAATGACGGGATGGCACAGTTCGAAGTAAGTCGCAAGCCCTTTATGCTGGTGGCCACCCGGGGGGACGAACGCGGTTACCTAAAACTGGACGACGGATCCTCCCTCCCACTTAGCCGTTTCGACGTGGGCGGACAAGTAGTGCAGAAAGGCATCAAAGGCTTTATCTACGGCGAACGCGGGGTGTGGCGCCCAGGCGACTCGGTCTTCGTGAGCTTTATCATGGAAAACCAATCGGCCCACCTTCCCGACAATCACCCGGTCACATTCGAACTGTTTAACCCAAACGGCCAATTGAGCAGGCGCTTAGTAGAGTCCAAACACGTGAATGGCTTTTACACATTCAAAACGGCAACGGAACGCACCGCGCCGACGGGCAACTGGCTAGCGCGTATCCGCGTGGGTGGCGCCACCTTCGAGCGCGTCATTAAGGTGGAAACCGTGATGCCTAACCGATTGAAAATCGACTTGGATTTCGGTGGAAAGAAGGTATTAGTGGCAAACGGTGATGCCGAGGTGGACGTTTCCGCCCACTGGCTTTTCGGCACGCCCGCGCAGAACTTCAAAACGGTGATCACCGCCAATGCCGCGCGCATGGCCACCAGCTTTGCGGATTATCGTGGCTACTCGTTCGATGACCCTACTCGGGGTTATTATCCCGAAGAGCTCATCGTGTTCGACGGCACTCTAGACGATCATGGCCAGGCGCGCTTCTCACTTGACGGTATCGCGCCAAACCAAGCGCCGGGCATGCTTCGTGTCAACATGACGACGCGCGTGTTCGAGCCGGGTGGCAATTTCAGCATAGACCAATACGCTATTCCCTTTAGTCCCTACGATGCATACGTAGGTCTACGCGTACCCGAAGGCAATCGCTTGTCGGGCATGCTGCCCACGGACCAAGATCATACCGTGTCGCTTGCGGCAGTGGATCCGGAAGGGAAAAAGCTTAGCGGCATGAGACGCGTCCAAGTTGAATTTTACAAAATACGCTGGCAGTGGTGGTGGAATCAGGAAGGAGACTTCCTTGGCAATTTCACCCAAGACAAATACAACCAATTACTCAAGAAGGAAACCCTAACCCTCAACAACGGGGAAGGGAAATGGGATATCCGCGTCAACTATCCCGATTGGGGGCGCTACCTGATTCGCGTTGTCGACCTTGAAAGCGGCCACGCAGCGGGCAAAACACTTTACGTCGACTGGCCAAACTGGGCCAGCCGTGAGCAACAGAGCAACCCCACCGAAGCTTCCATGTTGTCGTTCACCGCGGATAAGGACACATATGCCGTCGGCGAAAACGTGACCCTCACGTTTCCGTCCTCGGAGGGAGGACGCGGACTCATCAGCATTGAGAACGGCAGCCGTGTGGTACGGACGTTCTGGATCGACACACAGCAGGGACAGACCGTCTACAAGTTTAAAGTAGATGAAGAGATGGCACCCAACGTATTTGTCAACGTCACGCTCTTGCAACCGCATGCACAAACGGCCAATGACCTGCCGATTCGCATGTATGGTGTCATCCCGCTGATCGTGGAAAATCCCAAAACCATTCTGGATCCCACTATCCAAATGGCTGCAAGCCTGAAACCGGAAACGAAAAACCGGATTACCGTGGCCGAAGCCAGCGGCAAAGCCATGACCTATACCGTGGCCATCGTCGACGAGGGATTGCTCGACCTCACGCGATTCCAAACGCCTGATCCACACGCCTCGTTCTATGCTAAAGAAGCCCTCGGCGTCAAGTCTTGGGACTTGTTTGACAAGGTTATTGGGGCTTGGGGAGGCGATTTGGAACGCATTCTAAGCATCGGGGGCGATGCCGACGTGAACCGAAACGTCGACCCGGCGAAAGCCAATCGCTTCCAGCCGGTCGTTAAATTCCTAGGCCCTTTCACCTTACGACGAGGCGGCAAGAATACGCATGAATTTGACTTACCGCAATATGTAGGATCGGTACGCGCGATGGTAATTGCTGGCCAAGATGGAGCCTACGGCTTCGCCGAGCAGGCCGTCCCCGTCAAAAAGCCGTTGATGCTGCTGGCTACGCTTCCGCGCGTCATCGGACCAAAGGAAACCTTCAAGTTGCCTCTGACGGTATTTGCCATGGAAGACAATATCAAGCAGGTTTCGTTGGAAGTAACGGCATCGGGCGGCCTCACCGTAGAAAAAGGCAAACAGCAAGTCAATTTCACGCGGCAGGGCGAGAAAATCGTGTACGCCACTATACGCGCTGGGGATAACACGGGAGTAGGCAGAGTGAAGGCGATTGCGCGGAGTGGCAACGAAACGGCCACATACGAGGTAGAAATTGATATCCGCAATCCCAATCCGTATATCACGTCGGTGCATAGCGTGGAGGTGGCCGGCAACGCCCAAGGGCAATACGAAATCGAGCCTCTTGGGCCCGGCAACAACAACCAGGCAACCGTGGAAATTTCCAGCTTGCCACCCATCAGCCTTGACAAACATTTGGGCTACCTAATCCGCTATCCGCACGGCTGCTTGGAACAGATTACGTCTGGCGTCTTCCCCCAGCTCATGCTGGACCGGCTGATGCAGCTCACCGATAAGCAAAAGCTAGACGTAGAAACTAACATCAAATCGGCAATTGACAGAATCCGAAACTATCAAATTACCGATGGCGGGTTTGGCTACTGGCCTGGCGCACGCGAGGCTGAAGAGTGGAGCACGAACTACGTCGGTCATTTCCTCATCGAGGCACAGGCCAAGGGTTATGTGTTGCCCCCCGGAATGCTGGACAACTGGCGCCGCTATCAGCGCGGAAAAGCCCATAGCTGGGCGCCCAATCAATACAACTGGCGCGGCGGAGATCTCGTGCAGGCTTACCGCCTCTATTTGTTAGCACTGGCAAAATCGCCGGATCTCGGTGCTATGAACCGCCTAAAGGAATTCCAGTATCTGTCTGACGAGGCTGCGTGGCATTTGGCTGCGGCGTATCAATTGGCGGGCCAACGCATAGTCGCCAACCAGTTAATCAAAGGCAAGAGCATAGACGGCCGTGGCTACACGACGGCGGGACGTACGTTTGGATCCCAATTGCGCGACCGAGCGATGATCCTCGAAACGCTGACGATAATGGGCCGCACAGACGAAGCCAATCGTCTCTTGCTTGCCGTGGCGAGTGCATTGGGAAATCAAAATTGGTACAGCACTCAAACGACGGCATATGCCCTGCTAGCAATCGCCAAGGCTGCGGGGGACGTGACAGGCGATATGAGCTTCACATATACCTTAAATGGAAAGACCCAAGAGGTAGAAAGCAAACACTACCTCCATCAGGTGGAGCTGGACGACCCCAATAGTAAAAACATCATAAATATACAGAATAAGGATTCCCGCGCACTCTTCGTACGTATAATACGCGATGGACAAGCAGCTCCTGGCGAGAACCCGCCACAGGAGAACCGTCCGGATATGCTGACGATGGCCGTGCGATACACTACCTTGCAGGGACAGGAAATCAACCCCGCCGAACTGGTGCAAGGAACCGACTTGATTGCCGAGGTTACACTTAAAAACACGGGCTCAATAGGGACCCATGAACATGTTGCATTGACCCAAATTTTCCCTTCAGGCTGGGAAATCATCAACACAAGGCTTAACGACCAAGCGACGGGAATCCGTTCGGCGCCCGCCACGTACCAAGACATCCGCGATGACCGTGTACTCACTTATTTCAACATCCGAGAAAATGAAACGTTAACCTATCGCGTACTGCTGAACGCTTCCTACACAGGACGCTTTTATCTACCTTCCGTCAGTGCCGAGGCCATGTATGACAACCGCGTACAGGCCATCTTTTCCGGTCAATGGGTAGAGGTGGTCGAATTGCCACGGTAATGAAAACAACATGCTTGCGGGCGTTAATTGTGACGCCCGCAAACAGATCTATTTGGCGTATTTCCGACTAATGTTGCGGGGAAAAAAAACGTACGTGATCCCGCCCAATAGTGAGACGACATCCCAGAACCAGCGGTTAGGGTCGTGCTGGCTGTCGCCACAGTCAATGTCCTCGCAAGACTGTAACAGGCGTTCGTACAGGCGGCGTCCGAGCATGCTACGGCACGCCCGCTCGTAGCGTAAGAGGTAATAATCGGCATAGATATGCCCGTGAATTTCCAAAAGGAACGAGCGTTCCGGAATAGCTAAGGCATAACCATACGCAGTAAAGTGACTATGATAAATTTGGCGCACGAGGTCACGAAAATCTGCACGGTTCCTGCGATCGGCTAGATCCCAAAGACTGGAATCACATCGTATGGAAACCAAACCTGGCATAAGCGATACGGCGATTGGAAAGCCTTGTATGTCATAGATTGTGTTCACGCGTCATACAAGTGTAAGTCAAAATACTACCAGATCTGTTGACCCATAAGCGTTCGCGGTGCCCAGACTAGGGTATTGACTTTCTCGTTAAATGTTGCTACCTTTAATATTTTCACAAAACGCTAACATTTTATAAGATTCAAACGATGGGAAAAGGAGACATGAAAACTAAGAGAGGCAAGATCATCGCAGGTTCTTACGGAAAGAAGCGGCCTCGAAACCCTTATGCATCCAAATTGGCAGCCGACGAAAAACCCGGCACCAAAAAGGCATAACCCTATTGCCGTCGGGCATCAGCCCGCTTGGCGTTGTCTGACGGCTTCATACACACCTACCCCGGCAGCCACCGACACATTCAACGACGCGATATCGCCTTGCAACGGGATTTTAGCCAAATGGTCGGCAAGGCGAATCAATTCGTCCGACACCCCGTACTCTTCAGATCCCAATACGATGGCAGTAGGCACCGTATAATCCGGCGCATAGATATCGCGGTCGGTTTTTTCGGTAAGGACCACGACTTGGATGCCCGACTCTTGCAAAAACTTAGCGGCTTTCGCTAAATTGTCTTGCCGGCACACCGTAATCTTATACAAGGCGCCAGCTGATGTTTTGATAGCGTCAGGGTTGATTTCCGCCGACCCCTTGCGTGGCACTACGATCGCATGCACGCCCGCGCAAGCCGCCGTGCGCGCAATAGCGCCCATGTTGCGTACATCAGTAATCTGATCGAGCAAGAGCAACAAAGGTACCTCGCCCGCCTCATAGATCAACGGAACGATGTCTTCCACGCGCTGATAGGTTATGGGCGAAATAACTGCGATCACCCCTTGGTGGTTCTTTCGTGTGATTCGGTTGAGCTTCTCAACGGGCACTTGCTGGTAAGAAACATCATGTTTCTTCAGAAGTTGCTTGAACTCCTGGAATAAAGCGCCCCCCAAGCCCCGTTGGACAAAGAGCGACTCGATTTCCTTTCCACTATCTATCGCTTCCATGACCGCTCGTATGCCAAAAACCAACTGGTTGCTTTCGCGGGGTTCTCTTTTTTCGTATCGTTGTTGCATGCGTATTTGTATTTGCCCGGCAGCGTGTTGTTGTAGTCGACTAAAGCGCCATGGTAGGAGTATGTTTATTCGAGTCCCAAGTTGAATTCTTGACGGAGCCTGTCCAATACCGGGTTCTTCTCCACCATTGCATTATATTTTTCCTGAGCGGTATAGGGCTTGCGCTTCGTATCGCTTGCCATCCGCATTGGGATTAAATTAATTCGGTAGTTGCGCAGTTTTGGTCGCAAGAAGTTGACAATGTCAATCCGCTCCACTTGCAAGAGATCCTCTTGTATCTGGTTTTCGACGATTACCTCTACTTGGAAGTCCTCCCGCAGCGTTGGCGCATTGGCCGTCATTACTGTATACAAGTTGATTTTATTGTCCTTTTTTAGTTCGTCCGCGTAAACGTGCCAAACCGCCAAAAATTCGTCATAGGTGAATGTCTGAAATTCGTCGCCCTCGAGCAGCGTCGGTTCGTCCGGCTTGTCGTCTTCGGCCACGACGTCAAATATCTTGCCCAAGTCGGGGATAGAGCTACCTAATTTGGCGTTGCTCCACGAAGCCGCTGGCTTCTTTTCCACGGGAGCCGTTGCGGGCGGAGTGGTCACCTTCGGTGGAACGGTATCGACATTTTTTGCCGGAACGGGTGGAGCGGCAGGCTCCTTTACAATGTCGGCGGCTATGGGCTTAGGGTCAGGCGTAGGCTTTTTTTTTTCAGTGCTTTCGGAAGGCACGTCGCCTTGCCGGCTCAGCTGGATAGCGGAAGCCACATGGCACATCTTGAGCAGTGCAAGTTCTACTTGCAAACGATGGTTTTTGCTCGTCCGGTAGTTAATCTCACATTGGTTGGCAATATTCAACGCGGACAGGATGACACCGGTACTGAGCTTGAAGGCCTGCTCTAGGTATCGCTGGCGAATGGTTTCGCTTACGTCAAGCAGTCGAACGGTCTTTTCGTCGCGTGTTACAAGCAGGTTGCGCAAATGTGAAGCGAGGCCAGCAATGAAATGTCCCCCATCAAAGCCGCTTGACAAAATATCGTCCAACGTCAGGAGTGCGAGGGACGCATCTTCCGCAATAATCGCATCAGCCACCCTGAAATAATAATCGTAATCCAGAATATTCAGGTTGTCGATAACCGCCTGATAGGTCACCTGCTTATTGGAGAAGCTCACGATTTGGTCAAACATCGACAAAGCGTCGCGCAAGCCACCATCGGCCTTCTGGGCGATGATATGCAAACCATCCGGATCGAAAGAGACGCCTTCCTTATTGGCGATGTTTGCCAAATGCGCCGCCATGTCCGAAATCTGGATCCGGTTAAAGTCAAAGATTTGGCATCGCGACAGGATTGTAGGCAGAATCTTGTGCTTTTCGGTGGTCGCCAAAATAAAGATGGCATAGGCGGGCGGCTCTTCCAGCGTTTTCAGAAACGCGTTGAACGCGGCCTGCGACAGCATGTGAACCTCATCGATGATGTAGATTTTGTATTTACCCACTTGAGGTGGGATTCGGACCTGTTCAATTAAGGTCCGGATGTCATCAACCGTGTTGTTCGACGCGGCATCCAACTCATGTATTGAAAAGGAAGTACCCTTGGCAAACGATTCGCAACCCGCGCACGTGCCGCACGCTTCGACTTCGTTGGTGATTCGTTCGCAGTTGATGGTTTTCGCCAATATCCGCGCACAGGTGGTTTTACCTACGCCACGGGGGCCACAAAACAGAAACGCCTGGGCCAATTGGTTGTTCTTAATCGCGTTCTTGAGCGTACCCGTGATGTGTTGCTGCCCCACGACGGTGTCGAAGGTAGCCGGACGATATTTTCTGGCAGAAACGATAAAATTATCCATCGCTACGAAGATACGGTTTTCTCAGATAAAGCGTACTCGTATTATGCATTGTCTCCCCATATCCCCGCGCACGATCGTTCGTCGCATGGTGGTATCATATGGTCAGTACATGGCGAGCACGCCGTTTCGACCTTGCTTTCTTATAGGTTGTTTACTGCGTTAATGTTTTTTTTTCTTAGGTTTGAATGCAAATAGAACAAACGTGGCCAGACTGAAAATTAGCTATGCGCCGAGGAAGGAGAGCAAGAGTCACAGCTTGCTTAAGTACGGGATGATTCTGGGCAGTATCCTGACCATTGTTTTCTTTCTACCTAAACAGCCTCGTTTTACGTATGAATTTGAGAAAGGCAAAGTATGGATGCACGAAAACCTCGTGTCGCCGTACAATTTCGCGATTCTAAAAACCCAAGCCGAACTGGATAAGGATCGTGAAAACGTCCTGGGTTCGGTATACCCCGTTTACAATCAAAACACGGACATTGCCGAGCAGCAGATTAGCCAGTTTGTTGCCGACCTACCCGAAAAGTGGCAGAATTCCGGACTGGACACCCTTAGCGAAAACATGGACACCTACGAAACCGTAGGGCGCCAATTGCTGCAAGCGGTGTACAAGCGCGGCGTGATGTCACTGAATAATAAGTTTCAACGTAGCGAACAGCCACATTACAATTTCACGCTGCTGACCAACCAAGTCGCTCGTCAAACCAACACGGCGGAAGCATTGACCATGGAAAGCGCAGCCGAATACATCAGTACCGAAATCGAGCGGCGCAGTGCCATACGCCAAAAGGCCTGGCTCACGGAGCTCGTCCAAGACTACGTACAGGTAAGCTATCAGTTCAACGAAGCCTTGACGAGCAAACTTGAAGAGGATGCCCTAGCCAGTATCTCCACGACACGAGGCATGGTCCAGCGCGGCGAGCTTATCGTTGCCAACGGGACGACGATCAACAACGAAATTTACCAGAAAATCGAGTCGCTGCGCAAGGTGTACGAAGAGGAGGCGCGCATCGGCGGCAGCCGAACGCTTATGGTCCTCGGCCAGTTTCTGATCGTTGCCCTGTCGATTACGCTGCTATTCACGTTTATCTACCTCTTCCGACGCGACATCTTTAACAACGGCCGGCTCGTGTTTCTGATCCTTATTGTCGTCACCGGCATGCTTCTAGTCCTCTCGTGGGCAATCAAAATAAAGCTGCCCAGCATATATTACATTCCCTATTGTATCGTCCCGATTATTATCCGCATTTTGTTTGACACGCGGCTGGCGCTGAATATCCACCTGCTGATGGTGATGGTGGCCGGATTCTTCGTGCCCAACGCCTTCGAATTTGTGTTCCTGCAATTCACGACGGGTATGGTCGCCATTTACAGCATCAAAACCTTGGTCAAACGGGAACAGTTTTTGATATCGTCCGCCATCATCCTAGCCACCTACTTGATTGCATTTATCGGCATGGGTTTGATGCGCAATGGCTCTTTCAGCAGCATCTATTGGTCAGACCTATGGCCCTTTGTGTTCAGCGTATTACTCACGCTGCTGGCCTATCCGCTAATCTACGCCTTTGAGCGGGTATTTGGCATCATCTCCGATGTGACGCTCATGGAACTTACTAACAGCAACAGTAAGCTGCTGCGGGAGCTCTCCTACAAAGCGCCCGGTACTTTCCAGCATTCGCTGCAAGTAGCCAACTTGGCGGAGGCGGCTATTTACAACATCGGCGGCAATACCCTCCTCGTCCGCGCAGGCGCCCTGTATCATGATATTGGCAAGATGGCTAATCCGCAGTTTTTTATCGAAAATCAAACCAAAGGCTACAACCCCCATGACGGGCTATCGTTTGAACAAAGTGCGCAGACCATCATTTCACATGTGAGCAAGGGCGTGGAATTGGCAAAAAAACATCAGCTTCCCGAGGTAATCATCGACTTTATCCGTACGCACCATGGCACCACACGTGTCGATTATTTCTATCAGTCGTACATCAAGTCGTTCCCCGAAAAACTCGTCGACGAAGATCTCTTCCGCTATCCAGGCCCGATCCCTTTTTCGCGCGAAACAGCCGTACTGATGATGGCCGATTCCGTCGAAGCAGCATCGCGAAGTATCAAGGAACCAAATGCTGAAAACATCGGCCAACTGGTAGACAAGATCATCGCCTCCAAACTCAATCAGGACCAATTGGCTAACAGTCAGATCACCTTGAAAGACCTGAGCACCATCAGCGAGATCTTCAAGGACATGCTCATGAGTATCTATCACGTACGCATCGACTACGACGCTAACAAACGGACGGCACGAACTGCGACGGGCCAAAATTAGCAAGCGAAAGCGCGGCTAGCATTTCCCCACTTCTCAATCCTTTCGCCGTATTACAGGATGCACACCCGTTCTGTTGATTTTTTATTCCGTCCCTCGGTTTTCCATATTAAATATTATATTCGTCGGTCTCCAACGAAACACAAAACCAATCTAAATTATGGGACACACGGATATCAATCGCAGAAAATTCATCCAAGGCACAGGCGCCGCGCTGGCGCTGTCGTTGATAAAGGCTAACGGCATGGCCATGCCCGTGAGCACTTCGGAAATGCGCGTAGGCCTCATCGGTGCAGGTTGGTACGGAAAGAGCGACCTATTCAAGCTCATCCAAGTCCGAAATGTAAATGTCGTTGGTATATGCGACGTAGACCGTAACCATCTCGAAGAAGCCGGCCACCTTGTCAGCCAACGGCAGGCATCTGGAAAGATGCCCGCTTTGTATGGTGATTACCGCAAAATGCTGGACAATCACCAGTTTGACCTCATGCTAATCGGCTCGCCTGACCACTGGCATGCCCTGCAAGCCATAGATTCCATCAAAGCGGGCGCCCACCTTTATTTGCAGAAGCCCGTAAGCGTGGATGTGCTGGAAGGGGAAGCCATACTGGAAGCGGCCCGAAAATATAACCGTAAGGTACAGATTGGCACCCAGCGACGAAGCACTCCCCACCTCATTGACGCCAAACGACGCATCATCGACGCGGGGCTCCTCGGAAAAATATCGCACGTGGAAATGTGTTGCTATTATCACATGAGGCAGAATGGAAACCCGCCAGTCCAACCCGTGCCGGACTTCCTCAACTACGATCTTTGGACTGGGCCCGCTCCCCTACGCCCCTATGACGGGCTCCCGCACGGGGGCTGGTGGCGCACGTTTATGGAATATAGTAACGGCATTACCGGCGACATGTGCGTTCATATGTTTGATACCGTTCGGTGGCTATTGAAACTCCCCTGGCCCAAGCGGATAAGTGCTACAGGTGGCATATACGTGCAAAAAGACGGCAAATCCAATATCGCCGACACCCAAACGGCCATCTTTGAATACGAAGATTTAAACTGCGTTTGGCAACACCGCTCCTGGGGGACAGCGCCAGATCCCGAGTACCCATGGGCATTTATCATCTATGGCGACAAGGGCACCCTGAAGGGAAGCGTGATGAAATATGAGTTTATTCCCGTGGGAAAAGGCGACCGCATTGTGCAGGACGTCGTGTACGAACGTGAGGAATATCCCGAAGACCTGTCCGAGCATCGCATCGAGCTCCACACCGCGCCAGCAACGCGCGGGCATATGCTTGACCTTCTTTCCGCCATAGAAAAAGACCATCTGCCTGTTGCTGATATTGAAGAAGGCCATATCTCCTCGGCGAGTTGTATCTTGGCAAACCTCTCCATGGAATTGGGGCGACCCCTGAGCTATGACCCTAAGCGAAAAATCTGCGTAGACGACCCCCGAGCTACCGCACGCTTGCGGAGACCCTACCGCAGCCCATGGGTACATCCGTATACGGGATGACCAACTGGCGATAAAAGTTTCGGCTTAATGGAAAAAGGTTGTAGATCGCGCCAAAGCGCTGCTATCTAAAACAGTTCTTTGCTGAGGATGTAGATGCCCATGGTCAGCAGAAACCAACCAAATCCGCCTCGAAGCCTCTCACCTGAGATACGTCTTCCTAGCAAGCTCCCCACGAGCACGCCCACAATCGTAATTGAGAGGAAGATGAACAGGAAATTCCAGTTAATCTGAACATGGCCAATGTCCCCGATAAAACCGACCAAGGAGTTGATAGCGATAATAATTAGGGACGTTCCGATGGCTCGCTTGATGGGGGTCTTCGCCAAAATGACCAGCGTGGGGATAATGAGGAAGCCTCCACCGGCGCCCAATAGCCCTGTCACCAAGCCGATACCGATACCCAGCGCGCCGAGCTGAAGCATTACATAAGCACTTTTTTTCTGCCGATCGGACTGCCCGTACCCCAAAATCATCGAAACCGACGAGGCGAGCATCAACGCCGAAAAAAGGATCATAATCGTGGTAGAACGATGAACGGTGAATCCCGCTAGCTGAAACAGCTCGTCGGGGATCAGAGGTAGTACGTATTTGCGCGTCAGAAACACCGTCGCCAAGGAAGTGAGGCCGAAGGTAGCCGCTACCCGGAAGTCGACATTGCTCTTCGTCGCTTGGAAACCAGCGCCGGCTAAGCTCGTTACTCCGATAATAAACAAGGAGTATGAGGTGGCAACAGTGGGATCCAGATGAAAAACGTAGACCAGCACGGGCACCGCCAAGATGGATCCACCGCCACCAATCAGTCCAAGCACCACACCAATAAGAACCGCGAGGGCATACCCTAATATCTCCATGGAAACTACCTAAACGAGCGCGCTAGCCCGCCGCATAAACTTGCGTATTCGGGCTTGGCTTTATTCACACGCCGCAAAACAAATTACGCGTTAATTGGTTGATTTATCAAATGGGAAGGGTAAGACTCGCGTCGTGCCACACGCGTACGATCAAGGCCCAGACCCACGTGTACGGATAAAACGCTTAAATTATGTGTGCGAAAATAAAAATAAAGACGAAGAACCCACTGGAGAAGACTAACTTGCTTAAAGATGGGCTCACAAGCGAAAAGGCGTTGGAATTACTCGCCAACGTGCGCGACAAATACGAATATGCGAAGGAACGTCGGAATATTGTGAATTCGGAACGGGTCGTATCCATCGCTGCTGGCGCATTTGTCCTGTATACTGGCGTCAATAACATGTTTCGATCGCCGTTCTCGGCGCTGCTGGAAGTCGTTGCAGGAAGTGCGCTTCTATTACGAGGAGCCACTGGGTATTGCCCTGTCAAAGAGCAATTGACTGGCGTTCGGGATGTTACCGTTGTCGAACCGAAGATTCCTACCCCGCCAAGCGCCACGATTGCCTGACAACCAAGAAGCTTGGGGGAACCTAGCGCAATATCGAGGCCAGCTGCGCGACCTGATGATCGACGAGTTTCTGTAACGGGCCAGAGGCCAGCATCTTCATCATCATGTTCAAATCGGCGTCGATACGTAGGGTAGCCGTGGTTCTATCGTCCGCTAGGGAATCAAGAGTCCAGCGAAGCGTTACATCAAATGGCGCTTTCTCTAATGGTACGAACACGACCTCGCGGTTTTCTTCTCGATGGGCTACCTTCAAGGCCAACTTGGCCATGTTTTGTATGGTGAAACGCGCCTCATCACGGGTTGATGACCAATTGTAGATATTCTCAGGCATCAACGCTTCGTGGTTATTGCAGTCCGCAAGGAACGCATACACTTGGTCTGCAGGCTTATCGACGGTAACCGAATTTTGGATCGTAGTCATGCGTGATGGATGTTGGGCTCGTCTATCTGGAAACTTCCTGTCCCCATGTACTGGGGCTTAACCGCCATTCGCGAAGCAGTTCGGCTTCCGTCTGCTGTACGTAGTTATGCTCTATAGCAAAATCAATCAAAGAATCGTACGAACAAAGGCTAATCAAGCGACACTTTGCTTCCGCAAAATTGCGAGTAGCCTCTTCAAATCCATAACTGAATATTGACACCAACCCCACGACATCGCACCCGGCCTCTCGCAGTGCCTTCACGGCGCGCAAACTGCTCATGCCCGTAGAAACCAAATCTTCAATCACTACTACGCGCTGCCCTTCCACTACCTCTCCTTCGATTTGATTTTGCCGACCGTGGGCCTTCGCATCACTGCGCACATAGGTAAACGGCAGTCCCAATTCCTGAGCGACCAACACGCCTTGGGGAATGCCAGCCGTAGCCACGCCCGAAATCATCTGTACGGAACCAAACTCCTCGTGGACAACCTCAGATAGCTTCTGCCGGATGTAGGTGCGGATTGAAGGGTGGGACAACGCAATACGGTTGTCGCAGTAAATTGGCGACTTCCATCCGGAGGCCCAAGTAAAAGGTGTTTTAGGTTGTAGTTTTATTGCTTTAATTTGCAACAAGGATTCAGCAACTTTTTGTTCAACCTCTTTCATACTATTCATGGCGCAAATTTATAAAATTTATATGAACGAATCGGCTCTCATTTTAGCCGATTTCTCCCCATCCGACAACAAAGGAATACAAGCAATTGACCATCAAGAGATTGATCTCGAAAAGCTTTACAAAGCATCAAAAAACACGAAGAAAAACACGGATTACTGGGTATTAACCGCCGATCCGAAGCCACTTTTCAAAAAGCTGACGCGCAAATTCACTACAATTGAGGCGGGTGGCGGTCTTGTCAAAAATGGTGAGGGTGACTACCTCCTGATCTTTCGCTTAGGAAAGTGGGACCTGCCTAAAGGCAAGGTGGATGACGGCGAAAAAATCAAGGACGCCGCCGTTCGCGAGGTAGAAGAAGAATGCGGCATTAAGGTGAGCTACCTGGGCCCTAAAATACAAAAGACCTACCACGCCTATACGCTTCGAGGTGAGCTCGTGCTCAAAGCTACCCATTGGTTTGAAATGGGTGCCAACAAGGTGCCCAAGCTTAAGCCGCAAGCCGCCGAAGACATTACCGACGCGGTATGGCTGCCAAAGGAGAAATTCTCTAAAATCAGGAAAAACACCTACCGGCTGATCGAGGACATCCTCGACACGGTGGCCTAAGCTACACCGGGCGGCTATGCGTCGCGCTTAAGCTTGTATTTCTCGATTTTGCTGTAAAGATGGCTTCGTTGGATGTCAATTTCGTCCGCGGTTTTCGATACATTCCATCCATTTTTCTCCAATTTGTACTGGATATATCCTTTTTCGGCAAAATCCTTAAAATCTTGGAACGACTCAAAACTATCGTAGTCAAAGTCGTTGCCAGACGCCGAAGGTGCAGCAACGGGAGACGTCTCGGCAACAGCCGAAGACGGGTTGGCATAGGCGACGACTTCTTTGTCGGTAACTGACTTGTCACTCAGGATAATCAACCGCTCCACCATGTTTCGCAATTCACGGATATTACCCGTCCACGGAAGGGCTTGCAGCGCCGTCAATGCTTCCGGCGTGAACGTCTTCACCGGAATACTATATTCGTTACAGATTTCCTCACAGAAGTGCTTCGTCAGGATAGGGATGTCCTCCTTGCGTTCGGTAAGCGCCGGCACATGAATCACAATGACACTCAGGCGGTGGTAAAGGTCCATCCTGAAATTGCCTTCGTCGATTTCCTTGAGCAGATCCTTGTTAGTCGCGGCAACCACTCGCACGTTTACCTCGATTTCCTTTTCGCCACCCACGCGGGTAATCTTATTCTCTTGTAGGGCGCGCAACACTTTGGCTTGCGCCGAAAGGCTCATGTCACCGATTTCGTCGAGAAACAGTGTGCCGTTGTGGGCTTGTTCAAACTTGCCAATCCGCTGCTTCACCGCCGAGGTAAACGACCCTTTCTCATGACCAAACAATTCGCTTTCAATTAATTCGGACGGAATAGCCGCGCAGTTTACTTCAATCAAGGGCGAGCCTGACCTCGAGGACTTCTCGTGTAGCCAACGCGCCACTAACTCCTTACCACTACCATTGGCACCGGTTATCAGCACCCGTGCATCTGTCGGGGCTACCCGCTCGATGGTATCTTTGATCCGCGTCACCGCTTCCGACCCACCTAGGATGTCGCGTGTCTTGCTTACTTTGCGCTTCAGCACCTTGGTTTCGGTGACGAGCGTACCGCGTTCCAAGGCATTGCGAACCGTGATCAGCAAGCGGTTCAAGTCGGGTGGTTTCGAGATGAAATCGTACGCTCCCTTCTTGCTGGCCTCTACGGCAGTTTCAATCGTACCGTGACCCGAGATCATGATGAACGGCAAGTCCGGCTTGATGGCTAACGCCTCGGTCAGTACCTGCATCCCATCCATCTTGCTCATTTTGATATCGCATAATACCAAGTCGACGGACTCTTTTTTGATTATCGCAAGGCCATCGATTCCATTGTCCGTATCCAGCACGTGGTAATTTTCGTACTCCAGGATCTCTTTTAACGTGCTGCGGATGGCACGTTCGTCATCAATGATTAGAATTTTGGTCATGTAAAATTATGTAGTAAAGCGTATTGTCATAAAAAAGCAAACCCTATAAGCCGGATTCTGTAACCGTATCACACGGCCTTCTATCATTTATCTAGGCGAGCCATCACTGGAACGCTCAAGCAGCCTACCCGTCACGGTCACCGGGCGAACCGATGGGAAGCGCGCAACTTCCTGGCTTACCGTGACCTATTTGGCCTTACAACCCCCGGGGTTTACCGCGATGCGTGTCGCCACGCAAAGCCGTGAGCTCTTACCTCACGTTTTCACCCTTACCCGCTAGCGGGCGGTTTGTTTTCTGTGGCACTTTCCGTCTTCGCCTTTCGGTGAATCCTTCCCGTTAGGAAGCGGGGCGCGCTACGTTGTCCGGACTTTCCTCCCTCCCCAGTTGGAGACGGCGATAGAACAGGTTTGCTTTGAGGCAAAGATAATGTTTTTTCAGGTAGGACGTGTCGCGGGGCGCTGCCTACACAGGGATTTGGCTTCTACCTCCGCGGAGTCTACTATTGCCGGGGTGTGCACCCGCGGGCGATTTGACGCAGAAGCTCGATTGCTTTATTCGTGTTTTGTGTGCAACACAAATCAAAATCTTGACTTAACACAAAGAGTGAGGTAAAACCAAAATTCATGGATACATGAGAATGAGACACGCTCCGCAGACGCTTTCTTATGCCATCAATGCCGGGCGAGCTAGGAAACAGGCAATAATCAAAAAGGCCTGCACACGGAATACGGGGACCAGCAAGTACGAAAAAGTCAAATGGAAAAATCCGTTTTTTCTTCTTCAATTGAATCAAAAAAGCCCGCGACTTCACCTCCTACCGGAAGGCCGTCTGCTTCAAATTTCACGACGCGGAGCTTGGGATAGTATCTCAGTACCTTCATGCCTCCATCGATGATTTGGCTTTTAATTTTGCTATAAACCACCTCTTTTTTCAGTACACCAAAATAGATTGCCATCGCTTTATCATGCTTGAAACCTACGTTTAATTATTTATATCGGCCCAGAAGTTCAATAAACACGATTGTCAAGGCCCCCTTGCACGGATTTATCGGGATAAACCAAGCTAAGATCAGGCCGTATAGCGTGTCTGCTGCTACATTTTCACTTTGAAACCGCTATTTTCTCCCAAATACTCCTTGAAATAGCCGGATATTACCCGTCCAGCCGGGGCGGGACAGGCCATTCCTCAAGCGAACCAAGCGTTCTAAAGTGTGCTGAGCAACAAACAATAACCGAACTCAGATTTGAATTAAACCATACCCGATATCGCGGTATTTCAACCCCGATATCGCTTTCGCATTTCCTTCAAGGGTCTCCCAAATTTCCTTGGCCGTCTTCGCGGGAAATTGCTCCATATACAGTGCCGCCACGCCGGAAACAAAAGGCGTGGCCATACTTGTACCACTTTTTGCCCGGTACATCACGTTACCAGCCACAGGTACTGAACTGATGATATCTACGCCGGGTGCGCAGACGTTAATGTTGCCGCCGGACGTGGGATTCAGTCCCGCATTTGAAAACTTAGCGATGTTCATGCGGCCATCGATGGCGGCCACTGCCATGATCGAACGGGCATTTGCCGGAGACGAAACAGGAGCTGGCAAAGCAGGCCTGTTGCTGTGGTTTCCGGCGGCTGCGATCAGCAGGCAGTTGTTTTCCAATGCCTTTTCGCCGATTGTCTCGAACAGCACGGAAGGAGATTCGTTTAGTTGTACCCGCGATGCCAGCGAAAGCGAAATGACACGGAATTTTTTGGTAATGGCCCAGTCGATGGCATCAATGATGCTGCTCGTTGTGCCCACGCCCTTGTTGGAAAGCACTTTTGCAATCTTTAAGTTGGCTCCTTTTGCCACGCCGTATTGCCGGCCCGTATCGCTTCTGATATTTCCGACAGCAATACCCGCACAATGGGTGCCATGGCCGTTCTGGTCATTATCCCACGCTTCCCCTTCCACAAACGATTTGCCTTCGATCTCCCGACCGGAAAAATCCGGATGAGACACGTCCAACCCCGTATCCAGCACGCATACATCCACGCCCGATCCTGTGAAGGCGGTACGCTCTAACCCAATAGCTTTCAGCCCCCACTCCATTTCCACCAACTGTGTCTGGGGCAAGGGCTTTTTGGACAAGTACTCCTCCAGCTGCGTGATCGCTTGTTGGAGCTCACCGGTTTTCGTCTTGAGCGCCTGGAGAAGCTCGAGCTCCCCTGCGGTAAAAAACTCCCGCTCTTTTTCGTAATGCACAATAGAGCTTGACGCATCCAGTAGCGCATGCTCCAACTGTTGCTCGTCTAAGTCTTCAACAACAATAGCCCCAAGGTTTTTGTAAAGGACAGCATTGTCCTGGCCGATGACCTGAAAAGAACGCAGGTCTTTGGACAAGTCCTCAGATGACGTGATGCTGAACTTGAATTCATTTTCTACTTGTTTCAGCGTCGTGTTTTTCTGGTCTTTCAGCAACACGACATATCGTTGTTTTCCCATTTTTACGCGATTTATAAGATGCGCAAGATAACCCGCTCGAGAATCAAGCAGATATCCTCATTACTAAGCTGCACCCTTAGCTTTTTGCCGATTCCCATAATGGAGCCGTTCTGCATAGTCAGTTGGGTCCAGAATGCGTTAATTTTCGGCATCGAGTCCAGCGCTTTGAGCTGGTCATCATTGATGATTCCGTTCTGGTAAAGCGAAACCAATAGACTGGAAAGAAGCTCCTCCCCTTCCTCAATTTTTCGCTTCTCCTTTTGCAGCAGTTCCGTCAGCAAACCATGTATGCCTTCCAGCCCATTAAAAGCCATTCCCCAAAAAAACTCCCGCTTTCCGGTTTGTACTTTTTCGAGTTTCACCGGGTCGAAACCTTTCTTTACCGTGGCTATCATGTTGGTTGTCCTGAGAACTTCCGACTCGCGTGCATGGTCTCCTTTTGTGCGTACATATTGCAAAAAATCGCGAAGAAACACCCCGAACTGGTTCTCAAAATCATACGAGCGGCCTTCATACAAGCCCTGTACTTTATTGAACTGCGCGAATAACCCCTCAAGCTGCTGTA
This sequence comes from uncultured Sphingobacteriaceae bacterium, assembly GCA_964423925.1. GTDB lineage: Bacteria > Bacteroidota > Bacteroidia > Sphingobacteriales > Sphingobacteriaceae > CAYRGQ01. Next base: position 193,546 of record CAYRGQ010000002.1, read on the forward strand.
CGGTATGGTGGACGAGCTCTTGCATTACTCAAAGGTTATTTCCTCGATTTCGTTTCCGTCCTCGTCTCTAAACACGACAATCCGGATGCCTTCCTCCTCCATCTCAACATGCAGGTTAATCATCAGCTTGTCCTTATCGTCGTTGGCCGACGTATCGGGATCGATATACAGCTCATTGAGCCGCGACGAAACGAGCTTGTATTTGCTATGCAATACATCGGAAAATATCGTCCGCAGTTCTTCTGCCTCCTCATCGGTACTGTCGTCTTGCAGCCTGAACATGCCGAGGTCAAGACGGCTGATCGTATCCTTCAGATCTAGCTTTTTCAATTCCTTTGCCGGCGTTTTGCCAAATTTCTGATCCCTAGCTTCCAATGTCTTAACGAGTGCTTTCATATCCGCAGATTGCAACTGCTTTTCCGTCACCGCGGGGATGTTCAGTTGCTTTGTCCTGTTGACAAGCGCGACGCGCTCGTTCACCTCAACTAGAAACTGACTCTGGTCATACTTGAAATCATACTTTTCGTCTGAATCGATGTCTGTGATCTTCAGCGGGATATCCATCTTCACACTAGGCATCGAATAGCGCGGCACTTTAAAATATCTTAAGTATTCGTGCTTCGCGTATTCCTTGGCCACCTGCACGGCATGCTCATCCGCCTTTTTACGAGCCTGAATTATCTCATTGTTGAGATAATTCAGGTAATCTGACAATTTAATCATGACTCGTTTAAGTTGGTTTTTAAGCCGACAGCAAGCCCAATACTTTTTCAAGCCCGGCTGGCATTTCGTCATTGGTGGCGCGTACTTTCACGCCCAGGGAATACTCCTTCTCCACTTTGATTCCCGTGCTGGTCGTGCGTTTGTAGGACACATCCACCTTGAAATTTACCTTAGCGAACAGGCTGGCGATCCCGCCCGATCCCCCGCTGGTGCTGGTGTTGATCCCGAATTCTGAATCGGTTTTCTGCGTGTAGGTCGAATTCAGCTTGACATTAAAGTCGATTTCACACGTTTCGATACGGAAAGACGGCACATTGAGCAATGAAATAAACGGTACATTTATCGTGACGACTTCGTCCACCCGTTCGGGTACCCCCGGCGTCTCTTCCTCATTGATGTAATCCGGGTTGGCAATGTTGCGCGTGTAGCTGAAGTCAACCATGCGCAGGGTTTTCGCACCGCCTTCATCCACGTCAAAGCCTACTTCGTTGATAAAGCTAACGGTGCTTACTGAGGCGTTAGACTGTGCCTTAACACACGCATCCAGCGGACCGCCAATGATCTTAGCAAAATCAATGCTTCCCATTTCGGCTGCAAAAGCCCCGCTCGATACATTGGCTGCGCGAAAAGCCTGCTCATCGGCATCCATTTTTTCAAAAATGGCCTTAAGGACGTCGTTAGAGACGCCTGATAGGGCGCTTTCCCATTTTCCGTCGTAGTTTTGGCCGAATTCTTCAATGATTGCTAGAATTTCAGCTTTTGTCAGACCGTTGAGTTCAGACGGCGCCACACCCGAAATCCGTTCGTAAACTTCTGGCGTCAGTGCCTTTTCCAACCCGCTCAGCAGGTCAATCAATTCTGCTTTCTTTTTCTTGCTGTGATCTTTCGTTAAGACCTCTTTCAGTGATCCCATGGTAATGATTTTTTAAAGGTTAATAAATGACTGATTTTTCTAACCACACTCGGCCGCAGGGTAGATAATGACATTAGGTTTTCTTAGGTATATACTTCCCCCGATACGCGTCTGCTATTAAGCTAATGCACAACCGGTGTTGTCATTACAAAATTGCGTACGCGCATCTGCTGCGGCAATACCCTTTTTAGTGTATTTTGAAAGAATCGGAAACCTGTTTGTCAAAGGTGCTGCCGGGGTGGCAGCAAACTGACAGGGCTTACTTTAGATCCGCTGTGCGATGGCGTACCCGCTCGCCCATGCCCATTGGAAGTTGTAACCGCCGAGCCAACCGGTCATATCCACGCACTCACCGCCAAAGTATAGGCCTGGCACCTTATTCGCGACCAAGCTGTCGGGGTCTAATTCCGCGGTAGCGACGCCGCCACGCATCACTTCCGCCTTATCGTAGCCCTTGTCGCCTGCGGGCTTCACGACGAAGCCGTGGATCGTGTCCGCAACCTTTTGCGCATCAGCCTTGCTCAGTGAAGCTATTTTTGTATCGATGGGCAAGAACCGTCCCAGCGCCTCGACAAGTCGTTTCGAAAAGTGGTCGTTGAGTAGCTGCCCCACGAGGCGCTTGCCGCCGGCGTTTCGTTCAGTCTTGATTAATGCGTCGATCGACAGGTTTGGAAGCAGATTTATAGTCAATTTCGCTCCTGCTCTCCAATAGGAGGAAATCTGCAGGATAGCTGGTCCACTAAGCCCCCAGTGGGTAAAAAGGATGTTTTCTTCGAAAGAGATGCCGTTGCAGGTAACCCGGCTAAATACGCTATTGCCAGAAAGCACAGCGAACCAATTTGCGTCTTTGCCCGTAATGGCCAAAGGCACCAGTGCAGGCGCTGTTTGCACGACCTCTAAGCCGAATTGGCGCGCCGTGCGCAATGCAAAATCCGACGCACCGAGCTTAGCTACCGGCAATCCGCCGCTTGCCATCACCACGCTGCGCGCCTGGACCGTTTCATTTTTTCCACCCCGCTCCACCTCCACCTCGAACGTCCCGTCTGGCTGTAACTGCACGGCAGTCACCAGGGCGTTAAGCCATACCTGCTGACCATACCGGGCCATGAGTCGTTCAAAGACCGCCACGACATCTTTTGCCTTGTTTGTGACAGGAAAAAGCTGACCGAGCGTCTTTTCCTTTCCGTGAATCCCATGCGACTCGAAAAAAGAAACCGTATCGGCAACGGACCATTGGGCTAGCGCTGAGGCGCTGAAATCAGGGGATTCGGACACGAAATTCTTCGTCGTCGTATGTAAATTAGTGTAGTTACATCGTCCGCCGCCCGAAATCAGGATCTTGGCGCCCAGGCGGTCATTCCGTTCGAGTAGGAGCGCTTTTCGTCCTCGTTTTCCAGCCTGTACGGCACACATCAACCCACAAGCCCCTCCGCCAATGATTACTGCATCCAGCATGTTAGGCGTTCGTGTCCATACTTACATCCACCGTCCGCCGTTCCGCCCAGCTCTGCTCGGCAAGTTCGATGATCCGGATAACGTCCCTCGCCTGCTCTGGACGAACAAGCAACGGAGCTTTGCCAACAAGCGCGTCGTAAATATTCTGGTAGAAGGCGGGGTAATTCCCACGTTCACTTTTCACAAAACTGATCTGATCTCGCCCATCGGCATCCACAACGTTGAGCTTGCCATGGATATCGGAGGGCTCGCACCCCCAGTCGGGGTCATTTTTGGGCGACTTGCCAGCCTTGAGCGCGGCTTCTTGCGGATCAATCCCGTATTTGACGAAAGCGCCATTTAACCCGTACAGCGCATACCGCGGCGAAGGCTCCTTCACCAGCATAGCGCCACGCAACGACACTTTCAGTTGAGGGTAATGCAAAATAAGTTCGAAATCATCGACCGCCTTGGCTCCGGGACGTTGCTTCCTTAAGTCGGCGTTGATCGCCTCCGGCAACCCAAACAACTCGATGGCCTGATCGATCAGGTGTGCGCCCAAATCGTACAGGATACCCGAGCCGGGCAGGTCTTCCTCGCGCCATGCATTTTCTTTGAGTGCATTGCGAAACCGATCATACCGTACCTCGAATGACGCCAATTTACCCAACACGCCACTGGAAAGAACTTTCTTCACGGTTAAGTAGTCGCTGTTCCACCTAGCGTTATGGTGAACACTGAGTAATAACTTCTTAGATTCAGCTATCTGAATAAGTTCATCAGCCTCGGCGCTGGTGTTGGTGAATGGCTTCTCCACTACGACGGCCTTCCCTGCCAATAGTGCCGTTTTCGCCAACGGATAGTGCATGTCATTGGACGTGGCGATCACGACTAAGTCAATATCATCGGCGTCGATAATAGCATCGGCACTGTCTACGACCGTCGCTTCCGGATACCGCTCCTGCAGCAATTGTCGGCGATCTGCACTGCGTGCGCTTACCTTATGCAACATTAGCCCGTCCACTGCCGTAATCACCGGGGCATGGAACACCTGCCCCGCCATTCCAAAACCGATTAGCCCTACCCGAATAGGTTGTTTCTCCATAGTTCGTTATATCTATTGGTTGGCGTCATCCTGCATGCGTACGATGATGGCCGATCCAAACTCGCTTGTTTTCAATAAGGTGCCTCCTTCCATCTGATTAAAAAAATCCACCGTGACGGTCTTATCCAAAATCGTGCGTCCGAGGGCACGGACGATACAGTCGGCGGCCTCCTGCCATCCCATATATTCCAACATCATCACCCCGCTCAGAATGACCGACGAGGGGTTCATCGTATCCGTATTCGCAAATCTAGGGGCGGTGCCGTGTGTGGCCTCGAATACCGCGTAGCCGGTCTTGTAGTTGATATTCGCGCCGGGCGCAATACCTATACCGCCCACGATTGCCGCTAAGGCGTCCGATATGTAGTCGCCATTGAGGTTCATCGTCGCAATAACACTGTAATCCCGTGGGTTAAGCAAGATTTGCTGCAGGAAATTATCCGCGATCACGTCTTTGACTATGATGCGGCCCTGCGCCACGGCTTCCGCCATATCGGCATTGGCCCGTTCCTCGCCATGCTCCCGCTTGGTGAGTTCCCATTGGTCCCACGTGTACGTCGATTCGCCATATTCCTGTTCGGCCACCTCGTAACCCCACTGTTTGAAAGCGCCTTCGGTGAATTTCATGATATTCCCTTTGTGCACCAGTGCCACGGACGGACGTCCCTGCTCGATGGCGTATTCGATAGCGGCGCGAACGAGTCGCTTGGCGCCTGCCTCGGACATTACTTTGATTCCCAACCCGCTATTCTCCGCGAAGGTATGGTCGACACCCATTTCGGCAACCAAAAAGCGTTCAAGCTTGTCCGCTTCATTCGTGCCGCCCTGAAATTCGATGCCCGCATAGATGTCTTCCGTATTTTCGCGGAAAATAACCATATCCACATACTCCGGATGCTTTACGGGCGAAGGCACGCCTTCGAACCAACGCGTAGGACGCTGGCAGACGTACAAGTCCAAGGACTTGCGAATAGCCACGTTGAGCGATCGGATTCCCCCACCTATCGGGGTGGTCAGCGGCCCCTTTATCGACACCACATAATCGCGCATGGTATCGAGCGTGTCTTTCGGCAACCATTCGCCGGTCTGCTGGTACGCTTTCTCACCGGCAAGCACCTCTTTCCACACAATCTGCCTCCGCCCCCCGTAGGTCAACTTCACGGCAGCATTTAAGACGCGTACCGCCGCACGCCAGATATCGGGACCAATCCCGTCGCCTTCGACGAATGGAATCGTTACGCGATCCGGAACCCGCAGGGCTCCGTCAACTACAGTAATCTTTTCAGCCATATTCTTGTTTATTTAACGTCTAACCACAAACCCACCAAATCCGTACCGATCAGCAGAGGCGCTTGCCTTAACGGAATTGGATAGCCTTGACGGGACTCACCCTACTGATCAAATAAGACGGAATCAGCAAAACCAACAGGGATACGACCAGCAAGCCCACATTCAGCGCGAGCGCTTCCAAAAAACTAATCGACACCGGTACATACGACACGTAATACGAGGCCTCGTCGAGCTTGATGTAGTGGGTCGTGGCCTGGAAGAAGTACAGGCCCAGGCCCACCGCATTACCGATGAGCAAGCCCAACCCAATCAAGTAAGCGGCATTATATAAAAAAACCTGCTGGAGGCCACCGTTGGTATAGCCCAATGCCTTCAACACGCCGATCATGTTGGTGCGCTCCAAAATGATGATCAACAACGCGGATATCATATTAATAATCGAGACCACCATCATCAGTATCAAAATAATTTGGGGGTTAGCGTCCAACATGTCGAGCCACTGGAATAATTCTGGAAAACGGTCGCTAAGACTAATCGCATCTACTTCCAGCGGGAGGATGTCGTTAATTTGCTCGGTAATGTCATTGACGCGTGCGAAGTCCGTCACCGCAACCTCGTAGCCACCAACTTCTACCTTATCCCATCCGTTGAGCCGCTGAATCAGCGGCAGTGCGCCCACCACATACACCTTATCGAGCTCCTCGGCACTGGTATTATAGATACCTACGATCTCTAATTTGCGTCTTCGGATGGGCTCCTGTACGAAATACATGATAAAATCATCGCCTACCTCCAAGTGCAACCGCGAAGCCGTGTAATTGGAGATGACCACTTGGGTGAGCATACGGGTCGTATCCGAAAAATCGATCGGATTACCCGCTACCAGCACCGACGAAAGAAAGGTCTGGTCGTAGGATTCGTCGATCCCCTTGAGCACGACGCCCTCAACCTCACCATTGACGTTGATAATACCCGCCTTCGTGGCGTAGCGCTGAATACCCTCCACACCGGGAATGTCCTCCACTTCGGCCAGTTTGTCATTTCTCAAAACAAAAGGCGTATTCTCAAAGGACTGGTTGAGGTCGTACTTCGTAATATCAATATCGCCGAAAAATCCCCGTTGCTTCCCTGTCACTTCCCCCTTAAAGCCGTTGAGGACGGCTACCGCCAAGATCATGGCGGCTATACCGATGGCTATAGCTCCCACGCCTACCCGGACGATAAGCTTCGAGAACGTCCGCTTGCCCGCCCCAATAATCCGCTTGGCTAAAAAGAAAGGAAAATTCAAGTCAAGTGATATAATTTGTACCTTCGCAAAGGTAAAGAAATTACATCGTCAGCACATCGAAATCCGAAATAATATGCGTATTGTCTTCATGGGCACCCCCGATTTTGCCGTCGCCTCGCTTGCTGCATTGCAAAACGCTGGACACGAAATCGTGGGTGTAGTCACCGCTCCGGACAAGCCTGCCGGTCGCGGCCAGAAACTCCAACAGCCGGCTGTCAAACAGTATGCACTCGCTCATCAAATTCCGGTGTTGCAACCCCAAAAGCTGCGAGACCCGGAGTTTCTGGCTGCATTGAAGGACTGGAAGGCCGAATTGCAGGTCGTTGTGGCGTTTCGCATGTTGCCCGAGGTGGTTTGGGACATGCCTCCCCACGGCACGGTCAACCTACACGCCTCCCTACTACCCCAATATCGCGGCGCCGCGCCCATCAACCATGCGATCATTAACGGCGAAACCGAAAGCGGGGTCACCACCTTTTTGCTTCAACATGAGATCGACACGGGAAACATCCTGTTTTCCGAAAGAATGTCGATTGGCCCCAATGAGACCGCCGGCGAATTACACGACCGCATGATGGTAATAGGCGCACATTTGCTGGTCAAGACCATCCGAGCCATCGAGGAAGGCACTGTCGTACCCCAAGCCCAAGACGCGTTATCCCAAGGGATGGAATTACGACACGCACCGAAGATATTCAAGACGGACTGCGAAATCGATTGGGCGCAGCCTGTAGCTACCGTACACAACCTGGTGCGGGGTCTCAGCCCCTATCCCACCGCCTACACCATCCTAGAGGGCAAAACTCTCAAGATATTTCGGGCTGCACCGGAACCCATGGGGAGCGACGCACCTCCTGGCACGTATGATTCCGATGGAAAAACCTTTTTTAAATGGGCTTGCTCGGATGGGTGGCTAGTCCTTCAAGAAGTCCAGCTAGAGGGCAAGAAACGGATGGACGTCTCCGAATTCTTGCGGGGCTTTCGATTAAGTGCCAGAGCGGCGCATGATAATGGGAAAAATCAGGCAAGCCCACGGTAGGATACGGCATATTCAAACGGATTTAGTCACCGGAATGTCCGCATTCGTGTGCGTTTAGAAAACTGTTAAAAATGGAACGGTTATTGCGGTAAGAAATAGCGAAGGTCGTCGAAGTTAATTTCCTCACTATCAGAAACTTTTTCTGCCGAAAAAGGTTATTTTATTAGAAATTCTTCGTATTTTTGCACACTTTTTAGTAAGAAAGGAACGTATAATAATTCAATGAGACAACTCAAAATTACGCAATCGATCACCAATCGTGAGTCGCAGTCCTTGGACAAGTACTTGCATGAGATTGGCAAGGTGGATCTAATCACTGCCGAAGAGGAGGTTATCTTGGCACAGAAGATTCGGGAAGGTGACCAAGCCGCCCTGGAGCGTCTGACCAAAACCAACTTGCGTTTCGTTGTTTCCGTCGCCAAGCAGTACCAAAACCAGGGGTTGACCTTGGGGGACTTGATCAACGAGGGCAACCTCGGCTTGATTAAGGCTGCTAAGCGATTCGACGAAACGAAAGGCTTTAAGTTCATCTCGTACGCCGTATGGTGGATTCGCCAGTCGATCTTGCAGGCTATTGCTGAGCAATCGCGCATCGTCCGCTTGCCCCTGAACCAAGTGGGTTCGTTGAGCAAAATCAGCAAGGCATTTTCCAAACTCGAGCAAGAGTACGAGCGCGAGCCGTCGCCTGAGGAACTGGCTGACATCCTGGAAACGACTGTCGACAAAGTGTCCGATACGCTGAGCAATTCGGGCCGTCACGTTTCCATGGACGCTCCTTTTGTGCAGGGCGAGGAAAACACGCTGTTGGACGTTCTCGAAAACGCGGATCCCGACACAGACAGCACGCTGATCGACGAATCGCTTTCCGAAGAGATTAAGCGGTCGTTGGCCACGCTGACTGAACGTGAGCGCGAGATCATCATCTTGTTCTTTGGCTTGAGTGGTGCAAACCATCAACTTTCGCTCGAGGAAATCGGTGAGAAGTTTAACCTGACGCGGGAGCGCGTCCGCCAAATCAAGGACAAGGCGTTGCAACGTCTGCGCCACACCTCACGAAGCAGGATCCTGAAATCTTACTTGGGCTAGACGCCCCGATACTGAAAAAAATGGAAAGCCGCAGGTGATGAACTTGCGGCTTTATTGTTTGTCTCCTCACGCAAGTAAAAGCAAATATTTTTTATGTTTTCAGGATTTTTATCTTAGGTTTGCGCTTGTTGAAAATCTTGTTAAAACACTATTCAAAAGATGAAGAAGACGCTTAAATCCTTTTTGCAGGCCGGAATAGCCATCTCGGCCATCGCTGTGATGGCATCTTGCAATCAAGGAACGAACTCAGGTAACACGTCAGTGGCGGGCGGTGATTCGCTAAGTACGGAAGCCGTTGCCGAGAAAATCGTATATATCAATTCGGACACGTTGCTTGAAAACTACGAATATTTCAAGGAAATCCGTGCACGACTCGAAGACAAAGCCAAAAAAGCGCAGGCGGATATGCAAAGCCGAAGCACGGCTTTCCAACGCGAAATAGCCGACTACCAGCAAAAAGCCCCTACGATGAGCGCAGCTGATCGGCAAAGCACTGAGGAGCGCCTGGCTCGCAAGCAGGACGAATTGGCTCGCCACCAGCAAAACGCAGGCGCGGCCTTTGCCCAGGAGGAAGCTGACGAAAACGAAAAACTCTACAAGAAGATCACCGAGTACCTGAAGGAACACGCTAAACAAAACGGCTATAAGCTTGTGTTGACCTACTCGACTGCCAGCCCCGCCGTGCTGTATGCCGACGAGAGCCTGGAGATTACCCAAGAAGTGCTGACGGCATTAAACGCAGCCTACGCAAAAGAGAATAAAAAATAACCAATTACCGTTGTACCGGTATAAAAAAGCCGCCCTTGGTCAAAGGTCGGCTTTTTTCGGTTTTGTCCGACCTCATACGCCCATCGGTGAAAGCGGCGAAAACGCTGCAAACCGAAATTTCCTGCGTATTTCGTCCACAAATAGTATCTTTGACGCCTATGGACGTGCACCTGCTCTTGGCCCAGTACCTGCCCCACGTGCTCCTCGGAGCATGCGGCCTTTTCCTCCTCATCCAGCTATATTACATTCTATTTGTATACAGCAAATTAGCCCGGCACCGGTCCACGTCCGACGAAGCGGCTCCGCACCCGCCCCTTTCGGTCATTATCTGCGCTCGCAACGAAGAGGAAAACTTACGCACCTTCTTGCTATCGGTATTGGCACAGGACTATCCCGAGTTTGAGGTGATTCTGGTCAACGATTATTCGGAAGATGACTCTAAATGGTTGCTGAAGGAGTTCATGGCTACGCACCCCAACCTTCGGGTGATCGAAATAGCGGAACATATTCGTCTGAAGCATGGCAAGAAATTCGCTGTTACCCTCGGAGTCAAGGGCGCGCAATACGAGCATCTCGTGTTTACCGACGCGGATTGCCAACCCCAATCCGACCAATGGCTCAGGAAGATGGCGGCGGCGTTTAGCTCCGATAAGGAAATCGTACTCGGTTATTCCCCGTATCTCAAGCAGGACGGCCTACTAGGACTCCTGATCCAATTCGAAACGTTCCACACGGCCATGAGCTATCTGTCCTATGCGCTGAAAGGCAACGCATACATGGGCGTCGGCCGTAATATGGCCTACACCAAGTCGCTTTTTTTCAAGGGGAAAGGCTTCGCGTCCCACATGCACATTCCCTCGGGCGACGACGACCTGTTCGTTAACCAAAATGCCACGCGTACCAACACCGCAATCTGTATCGACCCCGATGCGCATGTTTGGAGCAAGCCCAAGGAGACTTTCACGGCATATTACCGCCAAAAGACCCGGCACGCGGGGGCATCAAAAGCCTATAAATCGGGTCACCGTCGGATGCTTGCCCGCCAACTGATATCGGCGGTCTTGTTTTATCTTGCCTGCATTGTGTGCGTCGCCGTGCTTCCCCTTTACTGGCCCTACGTGTTGGGCATGTACCTCCTACGCCTCGTGGCCCAAACTTTAGTTTACTATCCCATCATGTCCAAGCTGCAGGTCAAACAGCTGTTTTGGTGGCTGCCACTCGCAGACGTGTTCTTCTATTTTTATATTTGCATCAACGGATTTTTTGCACTCTTCAAAAACGATGTGCAGTGGAAATAGTGAACCAATGGCCATATAATTGCATCAGCCGTCCCGGCACGAACATCAATCATTACCCTTACCATGCTTGACCCTACCGTCGATATCATATATCGGTATTTTCCAGCGCTAACCGAAAAGCAACGCGCTCAATTCGAGGCACTCGGTACGCTGTATCCGCATTGGAATGCACAAATCAACGTCATATCACGAAAGGACATTGAAAGCCTCTACCTGCGCCATGTCCTGCACTCCTTGGGCATCGCCAAAGTACTCACGTTCAAACCAGGCAGCCGTATATTGGACGTAGGTACCGGAGGCGGCTTTCCCGGCATCCCGCTTGCCATCCTCTTTCCTGAAGTATCATTTGATCTAGCCGACTCCATTGGCAAGAAAATCAAGGTAGTACAGGAAGTAGCCAGTGCTATCGGATTGGAAAACGTGGAAGCTTTTCACATTCGCGCAGAACAGCTAGACGGCAAGTACGATTTTGTGGTTTCGCGTGCGGTTACACGGCTGGCGCAGTTCCATCCTTGGATACGCAACAAATTCCTGAAGCAGGACAAAAACGCGCTGCCTAATGGGTTGCTTTATCTAAAGGGCGGTGACCTGTCCGAAGAGATTCGCGAGGCCAAGCTCAAAGCAAATATGCATCCCCTATCGGACTTTTTTACAGAGGATTTTTTCGATACCAAATACGTCGTCTACGTGCAAGGCTAGGACACGCGACTTACCCAGCGCACGGTGACGAGCAACTGGCCGACATGTCGCTGCGTATGCTCGGCAGCATGGAACAGCAAGCCCAGCAACGTCGTCGGAATGCGCTTTCTTCCCAAGTATCGCGGTTGGGTCAACGTGGATTCATCCGTCTCACGTAGCTGTTGCAAAACATCCTGCACTTGCCGACCGAAGGCATCCACCAAGGTTGCTGAACGGATTGCGGGATCAGCTTGCCCTTCGGCGCGAAGCGCGGCAAATTGCTGATCGGAAAGTGTCGCCTCCCGTGCGTATGTAAACAACCGATCGACCACGCCACACACGTGCTGCAGGTGAAATCCCACGGAAGCCATTCCGCCGGGAGTCTCCCACAGCAGATGGTCGTCAAAACCATCCATGTGGCATGCCATCTCTTCGTGGGCCTGCAATAGCGCATGCGCAACGGGTTGCAACAGTGCCGGCACACCCTCAATCGGGCCCCGCATCCAAACTTCGGGCTGGTTCGCTTCCATACTCATAATGTCCGCGTTAACTAAGATGAACCCCTATCGGCTTGCCGCGCCGTGTTCAGCGCCTCGGCGAGCCAAAGAAATTCCGTGATAAAACGATCGATGGCGGGCTGAAAATCGGCATCGATAAGCTGGCCTGACTCGTCAAATTTTTTCGTAACGGTCGGTGTGATCAGCATCCGCGGCGAAAGCACGCCAAATAGCGCAACCACGTAATGTTGCAGGGCCAAGGAGGCACGCATACCGCCCATCAAGCCGGTAGAGGACGTTGCAATGCCAAAGGTCTTTTGGGACTGCTTGTTAAAATGGTCGAACAGCCGCTTAAGCGCAAAGGGATATCCGCCGTTGTATTCTGGCGAGACCAAAACGTACGCATCCGTCGCGTCCATGATGTCGTATAACGGTAGCAAATCCGCGGCACAGTCTTCCCGTTTGCGATAGACCTGCTGCCCTTGCGGAAATTTGTCCAACCAATCGCGCACATCCACCAACGTAACCGTATGCGGCGTTCGCTGTGCGAGCGTCCCATGCAAATGTCTAGCGACCCGTACGCTGACGCTCTCAGCGCGGGGACTGGATGAAACAATTGTGATATTCATGGTATTCCGGCTTAGCGCTATCCCTCCCGTTCTAAAATCGCCCGACCAATGGCATTCACCTCCTCATCCAAGCCAAAGCGTGGTAATCCCGACTCCGGATCGAGTTTCAGCCATTGCGTATCGGTATCTTTTTGGATTTGAAGGTATTCCTTTCCTTCCTTGTAGATGGTATATGTATTTTCCTCTTCGGGAAAAATTGCATAGGCTGTGCCGTGCACAACCAGGTCAAAGGGTTCAATCATTACTATATAGTTTATTGGTAAAGTTAAGGATTTTTTCCAAAGTGGCTCGGCGGCCAGACGCAAGCCAAGCAACGGTCAGAAGGGCGAATAAACACATAAAAAAACCGCTCCATGTGTATGGAACGGCTTTTCGTACGCCAATCAGGATTCGAACCTGAGACCGACGGTTTAGAAAACCGTTGCTCTATCCAGCTGAGCTATTGGCGCGGGCAATACAGGCTGCAAAAATAAGAATTTATCTTATAATCCCACCTGTAAACCTTCTGAAAAAACGAGGCCGCATCGTTATGCGGCTTCGCTCTTAGTTTATATACATTTCGAGCTATTCGAAATATTCCTTTACGCGTTCGAAAAAGGATTTTTCACTGCGTCCAGGTTGTGGCTTGAAGTTAGGCGAATTCCGCAAGCTTTCCAACACGTTCTTCTCTTCGGCCGAAAGAGCCTTTGGTGTCCAAACGTTAACGTACACCAATTGGTCGCCTCGCTGGTAAGAATTGACTTCGGGCACGCCCTTGCCTTTCAAGCGTAGAATTTTACCTCCTTGGGTCCCCGGTTCGATCTTGATTTTGGCCTTGCCGTCTATGGTGGGAATTTCCGCGCTGGTACCCAAAGCCGCGTCTACGAAGTTGATGTACAGGTCGTAGATGACATTCATGCCCTCACGCTTGAGGTGCTCGTGCGGAACCTCTTCGATCAGGATAATCAGATCGCCCGGAATCCCGCTGCGCGGTGCTGCATTACCCTTTCCACTCATCGAAAGCTGCATGCCTTCGCTGACGCCAGCCGGGATGTTAATCGTTATGGTTTCTTCGCCACGCACCAGACCGTCTCCACGGCACGTCGTACACTTGGCCGTTATTTCCACCCCTTCGCCGCCACAGGCGTTACAGGTACTGGTGGTCTGCATTTGCCCTAGAATGGTGTTGGTTACGCGGCGTACCGTACCCGATCCGCCACAGTTGCGGCAGGTATGGAACGACGATCTGTCGCGCGCGCCACTACCGTCGCAGGACGAACAAATCACCTGCTTATTGACCTTGATTTTCTTTTCAACACCTTTAGCGATTTCTTCTAGCGTGAGCTTGACCTTGATGCGCAGGTTGGTTCCTTTAGAAACCCGACGACCGCCTTGGCGGCTACCACCGCCGAAGAAGCTTTCGAAAGGACTGCCGCCTCCGCCGAAAATATCACCGAATTGGCTGAATATGTCTTCCATATTCATGCCTCCGCCACCATAACCACCCTGGCTGCCGGCATGACCGAATTGGTCGTAGCGTTGGCGTTTCTCGGGGTTACTCAGTACCTCATATGCCTCGGCCGCCTCTTTAAACTTCTCTTCGGCTTCTTTGTTGTCAGGATTTTTATCGGGGTGGTACTTAATCGCTAATTTGCGGTAAGCGGACTTGATTTCCGCCGTATCAGCATTTCTAGAAACACCCAGCACGTCATAGTAATCTCTCTTCGCCATACGTTCTTTATTCTATTAATTTCCGACCACCACTTTGGCATGTCGTAGTACGAGGTCATTAAGAAAATAGCCTTTCTCGATCTCGTCGATGACCTTTCCTTTCATATCCTCACTCGGTGACGGGACACTCGTAATCGCTTCCTGCAGTTCCGCGTCAAACGGCTTGCCTATCGACTCCATCTCCTTAAGTCCCTGCTGTTCCAACATTTTCTTCAGTTTCTGGCTTACAAGTACAATGCCTTCGCGAATGGATTCCACGTCCGTTGCCTGCTCCGTCGCTTTCAGCGCCCTGTCAAAATCATCGAGAATAGGCAACAGGTTAAAAATTACGTCCTTGCTCGCCGATTGTATCAATGCGATACGCTCCTTTGCCGTCCGACGCTTATAGTTGTCGAATTCGGCGTAAAGCCTGATATATTTGTCATTGGCGACCTCGAGCGCTGCCTCCAAATCAGGTTCTTCCGTATTTTCCACAGTTACCTCTTCTTGTTGCACTGCCTTTTGCTCTTGCGTTTCGTTTTGTTCCTCCATTATCTCCTTGGCATCGTTTTTCTTTTTGTTTTCTCCCATGGTATCAGTCAATTATAACATGTTCAATACTGATAGACTATCTTATCAAACGCTTTGCCAACCCCCAAAAACCGACATGCTGTCAGTTATTCGTTTGCTAATCGCGCATTTTGACGGGTTTAAAATGGGGTTTTGGCAGTGGCAGGGTTTAGATCGTTACGTTGTCCTCGAGGGCGGTATCGGCTGTTCGGATGATGCGCGAAGGCATGTTGCGTATGATCTGGTAATCGTGTGTCGCCATGAGAATCGCAGTACCCGAACGGCTGATTTCCTTGAGCAAAAGCACAATGCCCTCGGACGTTTCCGGATCCAAGTTCCCCGTGGGCTCATCAGCGAGGATGATTTCAGGATTATTAAGCAGGGCGCGCGCGATGACTACCCGTTGCTGCTCGCCACCGGAGAGTTCGTGCGGCATCTTTTTCAGTTTTGAGCGCAGGCCAACTTTCTCCAGCACGTCCAGCATGCGGTTTTTGATCAATTGCTTGTCCTTCCATCCGGTCGCCCGCAGCGCAAATTCCAAATTCTTCTCTACCGTACGGTCGGTCAGCAAGTGAAAGTCCTGGAACACGATGCCCAATTTTCGCCTCAAGAACGGCACTTCGCTCTCGCGGAGGCGCTTGAGGTCAAATCCCGCTACCATACCCTCCCCACTAGCAATGTGGAGTTCTCCATAGATAATCTTCAGCAAGCTACTCTTGCCACTGCCCGTTTGCCCGATCAGGAATACAAATTCTCCTTTATCAATTTGCAAGTTAACGTTAGTCAACACCAAATGCTGAGGCTGGTAAATATCGACGTTTTTGAGGGTGATTACGGTATCTCCGACCATAGTGTTCACAAGTCTAATTTTTTGATTTCGCCAAAGGGCATTGCCCGCACGATATCCATGATGTGATCCGCTTTGTCTGCCAAGCCCAATTTTTCAAGGGACTTGTCCGGGCGGTCGACCCGAAAATAAGCCAGCAATGTAAATTCCTCATCGCGCAACTGCACGTAATCCGGAATTTTAGCAACACCTTTTACTTTGATAACATACATGGCTTCGCAAAGGTAGCATAAATCAGCGTGTAAACACAACGACTGAGTCGTTAATTTCGTGCCGGAAGGCGTCCTCCGGCCGATGCATGGCCCTAGCGATGCCGCGCCAAAAAATCCAAGGTATTTACGCCGTCGGCGTAGTCATCCAATTCGGGCCTTTGGCTATGTCCGAACGGAAATACTGGCACCATCACGTCCAAACCGGGTCGGCTGACCACACATTGCAATAATTCCGCTTCTGCATTAAGCCGCTGCTCCAGTGCGCGCTTATCCCGATATTCCTCGCTGTACAAGACAGCTAACGGCGAGGCCGTGCGGGTGTCGGGCTTTACGAGCAAAAAACCATTGTCAAAATGCGGGTCGCCATTGATCAGGTAGATGGACTTATTGTAATCATAATTATTCGCGTATTTATGATGTTCCATGACCGAACGGAAGGATGCAATACCTTCAAAAAACGTGGCAACATCGTAGTCCTCAGGCATGTACACCTTGGAAACGTTGCGACAGCCTAAGCCAAAGTAGTCGAAGACATCATGCCCAAGCGCCCGCAACTCCGCTGGGCTCTCGCTGCCGTCCAAAACGGCTACGCTGTTCCGATTCTTGCGGATGATATGCGGCTTGCCACCGAAATAATGCTCGAAATATCGCGCGCTATTGTTGCTGCCGGTAGCGATAACCAAATCGAAGCCCTGCAAGCGTTCCACGATGGCTATCCGATCCGCCAACGCAGGCTCGAGTTCAATCAGTTTGTGAAGGAGGTGTTTGGTTAAATGGGTATCAGCGGACGAAAATTTCACCTGCGCTCTAAAACCAGCTGCCAGCACGCACACGATGTCGTGCCAACCCACTAGTGGAATGTTGCCGGCCAACACGAGCCCCACGGTGCGGTCAGCGTTGCCATCAAAATCGTAGAGATCCAGCCAAGCGTTCAGCTTTTCGGACGTGAGCGTCGCCGCCCATGCGCCTACCGCCTGCCGTATACTCTCGGGGGTGTACCATGCATATTGCGAGGAAGCATGGTCTATAACCTGTTGCAACTCCTCGTTTGATTCCGCTAGATAAGTTCCTAATTTCGCCAATACGGCTATTCGTTGTTGCTTTGTCAAAATCCGTTTTCCTTATCCGATTAACTTGAGATTGTTGTATATTTGCCACATAAATTTGGGAGTCTGTATAAAGACTACTACTTTTGTAGATTACTTCGCTTTCTAGGGAAAGCAGAAGACAAACATAGGAATTTGTTTCTTGACATAAAGGAAGGATATCGAATAAATGGCTATTAAAATAACAGACGAGTGCATCAACTGCGGGGCTTGCGAACCGGAATGCCCTAACAACGCGATTTACGATGCCGGGGACTCTTGGCGTTTCTCAGACGGCACAGCGTTGACGGGCATAATCGATTTCGGCGATGGAACCGCACTGAACGCCGACGAAGAGCAGGCAGCGATTTCTGACGAAGTATATTACATCGTATCCGACAAATGCACGGAGTGTGTCGGGTTTCACGACGAGCCCCAGTGTGCCGCCGTATGCCCGGTAGACTGCTGCGTGGATGACGAAGACGTGCGGGAAACAGAAGAAGAACTTCTCGCCAAGAAAGCATGGTTGCACGCCGAATAGATCGCACCGACGCAAACGAACGTAAAAAGCCCGATAACTGAGTTGTTATCGGGCTTTCTTTTTAGAATACCTGCGGACCTAGCTTACTACAGTTGAATGAAATTTAAAAATGTTCAACGCCTATCCGTGTGCGCGGGACTACAATGCTCAGGAAAGACCTGCTAACTATCTTTCTTGCACGGCACCACCAACACGGGGCATAACGAACGGCGTACGACGCTCTCGGAAACGCTGCCCGACAGGAAGTGATCAAACCCAGTCCGTCCGTGCGTACCCATAATGATGAGATCTGCATCCCACTCCGCCGCCACATCCAATATTTCCTGCCGCGGTATTCCCACCCGATGGAATGTGTACACTTCCTTCAAATCAGAGAATTGTTCCGCGATTTCATTCAATAAGGCCTTGGCATGCTCCATTTGAGCTTCTGTCGCATCGGGCACGACGATCGGTTGCTGGCCGAGCAAGGGGTCGGACACATAGTTGGTCTGCGCAGTCACCTCCATTACGTGAACGAGCGCCACGGAAGAATTGTTGATCGTTGCGATGGTATGCGCGTGAGCGAGCGCCTTCTTGGCGCACTCACTTTCGTCTGTGGCCACGAGAATGCGGTTGTATTGGATACTTTGGCTTTTCATGGTCGTAGTTTATTGGTTAACGTCTTTAAAACTAAACAAATAAATCGAATATTGGTTTCTTTTTCTAACTATTACCACACGATCCGACCACGTAAAATGATGTTACGACCCCCGCGCTGAGCTAGCTGAGCTCCTTCATTAGGTTGTCGAACGCTTCGCGCAATTCCGCCAGTTCCCGCTCTACTTTTGCTAAACGTTCCTCCAACAGGGAACCCTGCCCTGGGCCCGTAGCGTATGCACCAGATGCGGGTTCGTCATCCACGATATCCGTGCCGCCCAATAAATGTGCATATCGCGCCTCTTTTTGCCCCGGCCGCTTCGGCAATTGAAGGACGTATGGCACCTCCCCACTCGCGAGCTTATCTAACAGTTCCTGGACCTCTTCGAGACTCTCAAATTCATACAGTCTTCCGGCGTTGGTGTTGATCTCCCCTGGTGTCAGGAACCCACGCAATAGCAAGAGGCAAATGATCGATACTTCTGCAGGCACCAAGGGGTAAACGATGGCAAAATTATGCTTGTATTTAGTGACGCGACTGGAGCCGCCCGTGGCCGTGGAAACCAGCCCCTTGCGCTTGAGTGTATCCAACGCACTGATCACGGTATGTTCGTCATAGCTAACCACGGGCTTGCGGGAGGTCTTTTGGTTGCAGGCAGCGACTAACGCATTTAACGTCAACGGATAATACTCGGGCGTGGTCCGGGCTTTTTCCATCAATGCGCCCAGCACGCGCTGCTCTTCGGCTGTCAGAACGGGAAGTGTAGGTATATTTTCCATGTGATTTTGTCGAGATTGACTCCAAAAATGTGATATTTAAACGAATTACGCAACCTGTAAGCAAGCCTACACTACTATCGTACCGCACGCGGACTTTCGCGAAGAACGCTATGATAAATCGCCATCAACAAAGCCTTGTTGGTTTCCTCGCTGTATTTCTTTTCAAAATCCTGCCGAGCTCCACTACCTATGGCACGCTTGGTATCAGGATCGAACGATTGCCAGCGTTTGATACACGCACGCAGGGCCGGCGTGCTTCCCGGCTGAAAGAGCAAGCCATTTTTCCCTTCCGACACCATGGATGGCATGGCGCCCAGGTCGCTCGCGATGACAGCAGTAGATGTTGCAAACGCTTCAATAATCGTCATGGGCATGCCCTCGTACCACACGGAGGGGAAAACCAGCGCTGTGCAACGGCTCAACATTGCTGCTACATCTTCGCGGCTCAAACTCCCAACAAAACGGATATTGGGATGCGAAACAGCGTATCGTGCGACCAATTCCTTCAGTGGACCGTCGCCAACGATTATTAGTTCCGAACCGTCCTCCGCAAATGCCTCGAGCAATACGCGTATGCCCTTCTCCTCTGAAAGTCGTCCGACAAACAAAAAGAAATCCTCACGCTCGCTGCTGGGAACCTCCTCGGCGACCAAGAAGTTCTGCTTAACCGTCACCTGTCTTTCGTCAAGACCAAGAGAAGAAGACAGCACCTTTTCCCTGGCAAAAGGCGTTAAGGCGAGGTAACGATCTACCATCTTCCAAGTGCCGGCCCGGCGATGCATCCAATTGGTAGCTGCCAGCCAAAATGTTTTGATGACTGAATTACTATGAACGCCGTTGGCCACCGCCCGCCAGGGAAACGCAGCCGTCACGCTGTCCGTGAACGGCCCACCTTGGTAAAAGAGCGTAGCCGACGGACATAACAACCGGTAGTTGTGCAAGGTCATCACCACGGGTATCCCCATCCGTTTCGCTACTCGTATTGCTAGGGGACCAACGGCATAATGAAGGTTGTGGACATGGATAACGTCGGGTTTAAATTGTCGAATGGCTTTCCTTAGCGAGCGCGCAGCCCAGAAGTTCCATGGCGAAAGGGCTGTTTGGATCAATCCCTTCCAACCCCTTCGATTTCGGAACGTAAGTACATCCACCTCCTCCGTTTCCGCAAGCAAGCGATGCTCCTGGCTGACAACCGTGTCTTCGCCTCCGGGATGCTGGTAGTAGTTGTGCACGATTAAAATTCGCATGGTTGATCGCTTATCGACAAAGCTACAAATCGCCTTGGGATTTCGAAATCCCCCCAACCACTTTCCATCTACGCAGAGGCCATACACCGCTACACTCGGCCCCGCTATCTTCATTTCGAAAAAAGACACTATATTTAACTGGTTTTTGTAACGGACGAACACCACTAACCATGGAAAGAACATGCTTAGATTGTGGACAAGCCTTAATCGGCCGTGCTGATAAGAAGTTTTGCGATGATGCCTGCCGCAGTAATTACAACAACCGCCAGTCAAGCGGTGAGTCAGCATTGCTACGCAAGGTTAACAGTATCTTGAAGCGCAACAGGCGAACACTCGAAAAGCTAAACCCGGAGGGAAAAGTCAAGATAAAACGAAGGCTGCTCGTAAACGAGGGCTTTCACTTTGACTACATTACCAGCACGTACGAAACGGCCAAAGGGGATCAATACCGATTTTGCTACGAGTATGGCTACTTATTGCTTGACAATGACGAGGTGTTACTGGTGAAACGTACGGAGGCCTGAGGATCACTATCTGTTGCCTAGCCTTTTCGCCAATATGCTTCAACGACCGCTTAAAAAAAAACCGAAGAAAATTCAACGACAACGAACTACATGACCTTCTACCGCCTACGGCTTTCACTATTCATCACTATCGCGTGCGTTATTACCGCATGTTCGCCTACCCGACATCTACAGGTCCTCAGCCCCGAATCCCCAGCCGCTTTGCACCGCTTCTTCGCGTACCAACCGGACCGTATGGTCATCAGTGGACATCGGGGCACGATTGAATTGGGCCTACCCGAAAACTCCATCGCCGCCATGCATGCCGTACTGCAGCATACCCCCGCTTTCTTCGAGATCGACCCGCGGCTCACGAAAGACAGCGTGGTGGTGCTGGTGCACGATACGACGCTCGACCGTACTACCGACGGCACCGGCAAAGTGGCGGACTATACTTGGGCGGAGCTCCAGCAACTGCGTCTCAAGGACCGTGACGGCAACCTGACGGAACACCGCATACCCACCCTCTCTGAAGCCATAAAATGGGCCAAGGGAAAAACCGTACTCAATCTAGATCGTAAGGACGTTCCTCTGGAAACCACCGCAGCACTCATTCGGGAACACGACGCCTATGCGTGGGTGATGGTGACGGTACACTCGCCTGAGCAAGCGCGCTTTTACCTCGACCAGTCTCCCGACCAAATGCTGTCGGCGCACATCCGTTCGGTGGAACAGTTTGAGGCCTACCGCGATGCCGCGATCCCATTCAATCGCATGATTGCCTATATCGGCCCGGAAGTCAAAGATGAAAATCAAGAACTCTACCGCTTGCTCCACGCCCAGGGCGCGATGTGCATGATATCGGCTGCATCCACCTATGACAAGCTACCCACAGCGGCAGAGCGTGCCGCCGCATACCAAGCCATTCGAGCCGATGGGGCTACGATCTTGGAATCGGACTTCCCTATCGAGGTTTCCGTAGCGTTAGGGGTCAGAGCGCGAGATAAGCAGCCATCTGACCTCGCTGCGCCGTAAAGATTACGTTACAGAAAACCGCGTAAGCCTGTCGGTTGTTCAGGTTAACACATGAACCTTTTACTTATCTTTAAGCTATAAAACTACAACATGAAACATTCACGTCGGGATTTTATCCAGAAATTAACCGCTTCGGCGGTACTGCTTCCCATCGCCACGCCGATGATTGCACAAGCCAATTCCTACCGTCCATCTCGCCAGGGCAAAACACTGCGAGTGGCATTGATGGGACTTGGCGGCTACGCCCAGCGCGTCGCCGAAGCGATGCAGTCCTGTCAGCGCGCGAAGATTACGGGGCTAATCAGTGGCACGCCCCAGAAGCTCGAGGAATGGTCCGCCAAGTACAACGTACCTAAAAAGAATTGTTACAATTACGACACCTTTGACGCCATCAAAGACAATCCGGAGATCGACGCGGTATACATCATCACGCCGAATGCCCTACACCATAGCCAGGCGCTACGGGTGGCTGCGGCGGGCAAGCACGTGATCTGCGAGAAGCCTATGTCGCTCAATGCCAGGGAGGCCCGCGAGATGGTAAAAGCGTGCCGCGATGCCGGTGTACACCTGCTCGTCGGCTACCGCATGCGCTTCGAGGCTAATACGCTGGAGATCGTCCGCATGCGAAACGACAGTGAACTGGGTAAAATCATGTTCTTTGAGGGGCTTAGCGGATTTCGTATCGGCGACCCCAACCAATGGCGTCTCAACAAGGACCTGGCCGGCGGTGGCGCATTGATGGACATCGGTGTATATTCCATTAATGGTGCGCGATACATGGTCGGGGAAGATCCCATTTGGGTTACAGCCCAGGAAACGAAAACGGACACGGCTCGATTTGGTGAGGGGGTTGACGAAACCATCACCTTCCAGTTTGGTTTTCCCAGTGGCGCCACGGCGTCCTGCCTCTCGACCTACAACATGAACTACCTAGACCGGTTCTACCTGAACGGCGAAAAAGGCTTTGCCGAACTCTGGCCTGCCACGGGCTATGGACCTATCCGGGGACGAACCAACCACGGCCCGCTCGAGAAGCCGCATACCACCCACCAAACCGTCCAAATGGACGAGATGGCGGCAATTATTCTCGACGGCAAACAACCGATATTGCGTGTAGACGGCGAAGATGCGATCAAAGACATGGTCATCGTAGACGCCATCTACGAGGCGTGCCGTACCGGACGCCAGCAGCCCCTTACGTATGGGTAGCCCGACGTCAACGGGCTTACCCTCACCGGTAGTTTGTGCCGCTTAGGTACGGATCTCCTTACGCATGAATAGGTAGTACGCCAAGGCGAAACAGACCGTCGTCCCCGCCAACAAACCTGTCACCTGGGGCCATACGATCATTAAGCTCTCCTTGAGTGGTAGCGGTGCCGGAATGGCTCCCGCCATCCGCTCCATGCTCAACGGCCCTAAGCTGCGTACCGATGGCATGAGCAGCGTGGTTGCGGCATCGGTGTAGAGTTGGCTCGGCGCTAGCCGAAGCAAAGAAAGCAACAGATTGTTGTAGGATAGCAGTTGCTCCGGCGCCAAGTACCCCTTGGGGACCATGGCACTCACGATCAGGTTGACCACGATTTGGTAGAAAACCGTAAAGAACAGCCAAATACCAATTGCCGTCAGTGCCGAGGTAGCCGCATTGCGGAAGCGAACCGAAAAACATATCGACAAGCTAAGCCAAAATCCGACATATAACACGCTCAATACCACGAAGCCGAGGATGCGAGCAAGTTCTACGGCCTCCAGCGGCACACCGGTAAGTACCAAACCGCCGCCTACCATCAACAAGGCTAAGCTGAGAAACAAAACAATGACAACGATAAGCGAAGCCGTAAACTTCGCCAATAGCAAGTTGTCACGATAGATGGGCTGGGCCATCAGGCGAATTAACGTACCGTTGTTGTGTTCGGAATTGATGGCGTCAAACCCCATGGCAATGCCGAGCAGCGGCCCTAGGAAACTGAGGAACGTGTGAAACGTTGGCAACGTGCCATCCGACACGGTCAATAGTTTTAAATAAACGAAGGCGCGGTCGGGATCTTGCACGTTGCCCACCGCCTGCTTAATGTTCGCAAGCGAAACGTACATCGTACCGAAAAACGTGAGGCCGATCAGGACCAGCATCACGACAAAGCGCCAACTCCGCACGTGGTCGCCGACTTCTTTGCGTACGATTACCCAAAACGGCGTGCGTGACCCGTCGGCTGACTGGCTACTGCTTACTTCGCTTGAAAAAAGGTTTTTTAAGTATACTGATGGACTTTTCATCGGAATCTACTGTTGTAAGGTTGTTTTCAAAATAGCGTTGGTAGATCTCGTCGAGGCCAAACTCCTTCTGCTGAACCCCCAAAATGTCGAAGCCATGGCTTACAAAGAACCGCACGATATCGGGCGTTACCTGCGCTTCGCTAGCGACCTCGACCGTGTCGCCCATAATCTTTACCTGCTTCACGCCGAGCTGCTGCCGCAACGCGGCCTCCTGCTCCCACGCCTCCGGCAAGGGCTTGCCGAGCCGCAAGGTCACTTCATGCGATTGTTCGTCAAACAAGTTGCGCGCAAGCGTTTCAATATTGCCTTCGACGAGCAACTTCCCCTTGACAAAAATCCCTACGCGGTCACACACCTGCTGTACTTGGTGCAAATGATGGGACGAGAGCAATACGGTTAGCCCCTGCTCGCGACTCAGTTGCCGGATTAGCGCCAAAAACTCCCGAATACCACTGGGGTCTATTCCCAATGTCGGTTCGTCTAGGATAATGACCTCCGGTTTGCGCACCAGCACCTCGGCCAGTCCGAGGCGTTGTTTCATGCCTCGGGAGTAGGCCCCGGTTTTCTTATGCATTTCGTCGGCCAAACCCACGGCTGCCAAGGTTTCTACGGCGCTGCGTGCGACGTCGTCTTCGGCTATTCCATTGAGCCGGCCGATGTAAAGCAGGTTTTCCAATGCCGTCATGTTGTCGTAAAACCCTAGGCTGTCGGGCATATACCCTACTTTCCGCTTCACGGCGATCGGGTTGTTGGTGGCGTTTACACCGCATACCCGGACCGTACCGGACGCCGGCTCCGAGAGGCCAAGCATCATCAGGATCGTCGTCGTCTTGCCCGCCCCGTTGGGACCCAGCAAGCCGAATATCTCCCCTTTCTGGATGTTGAGAGAAAGATTGTCCACGGCTTTCACGGAACCGTAGTATTTTGTCAATCCTTCCAGTTCAATGATGGTTTCTCCCATAACGGCATTTATCTCCTTCCGTATTTTCGAATCAGGTAATACACCAGGCCCAATGCCGCTAGGATCACCAGGATACCTACCCAACCCGAAAGCAAGGAGGTTTTTACGGTCATGCGGAACGTCGTGCTAGCGTTAGCGTGGTTATTTCGGACAGAAAAAGTGGTCACATAATCCCCCGCAATCGTTTTGTCGGGAACGCCCACCGTGGCAGCAATCTCTTGGCTTTGCCCGGGATCCAACCGCTCGATTTTTGCCGGTTCAAACGTGGCCGTCCATTGCGATGGGGATTGGGCGGACAGCTCTAGCTCATCCAGTGACAGGGTGCCGGTATTGCGGATGGTCAAGACGATGCGTTTGCTTTTTCCTTCAGTGATATCGTCACTCAACCGGCCGGTGGGTGTGGTGATTTCGACAGTATAGTTTCCTCGCACGGAAGCCTCCAGCTCCAATTGGACTGTCTCTCCCTCTGCAACAGCGGATACCGGAATGTCGTACTTGCCAGGCTCGGCCAGCGGGGAGGGCGTTATTTCGACGGAAATATCGCGACTAGCACCCGCATCCAACTGCAAACCAGCTACCTGGCTACCTTCGGCACGGAACACCACATTCCATCCATCGGGCGCCTTAGCGACCAACTCATAGCGCGTCGCGGCGCTCCCTTTGTTATGTAAGGTGGTATTGTATCGAAAGGTTTCCTTAGCCGTGGCCTCTACGTTTACAAGTCGGCTGGTGAAGGTCGATCCGCCCCCACTGTCCTGACGGGCAAAAGCGGCCGATACGAAAACCCATAAAGTTATGAAAACAATTAATCGATAAGCAGCCCTTTCCCTGCGGGGCTTAGTGACATAAAATTGAGCGAACATAAGATTAATAAATGGTTATAATTCATTAATAAAACATAAGCTAAACTTAGATGTGACTGTATCACGAAAATTGGCAGCTGCAAAACTAAAAAGCAAAACCGAAAAATAAAAGCGATTCTAAACGCAAATATAAAGGCGTTGAAAATCAAGAAATAAAAATCAAATAGACCGGTTTCCTCCGCTTAAATGGCCTACTGCGCGATCTACCTAACTTTTTGCTATCCGGAATAATTTACTCTCGAAAGGCACCACCGTGAGGCAGGGTATACTGTCGCGTGAATCGACAAATGGCATTTAAAATTCAAAGAAATATCCGTATTTTTACGAAATCATTAATACTAAAAACATATTTATCAATTTATCATAACCAAAGACATGAAGTTTTTCATTGACACGGCAAATCTAGGACAGATCAAGGAGGCGCAGGACCTCGGCGTATTGGACGGCGTGACCACCAACCCCAGCTTGATGGCCAAGGAAGGCATCACGGGCGAAGAGAATGTCATTAATCATTACAAAGCTATTTGTGACATCGTGGATGGTGACGTAAGCGCGGAAGTTATTTCCACCGATTTCGACAGCATTATAAAAGAAGGCAAAGCCCTAGCGAAGCTTGACGACAAGATTGTGGTGAAAGTTCCCATGATCAAGGACGGCGTGAAAGCATTGAAATACTTCAGCAGCGAAGGCATCAAGACAAACTGTACGCTAGTATTCTCAACGGGCCAAGCCCTGTTGGCAGCGAAGGCCGGTGCCACGTACATGTCTCCCTTCATCGGCCGCCTAGACGACGTTTCTACCGATGGCCTGGGACTGATCGAGGACATTCGCCTCATTTACGACAATTACGGTTTCGAAACACAAATATTAGCCGCATCCGTGCGCCACGTGACTCACATTATCGAGTGCGCGAAAATCGGAGCAGACGTGATGACGGGGCCCCTGTCCGCTATCCTTGCATTGTTAAAGCACCCATTGACCGACATTGGCTTGGAGCAATTCCTTGCTGACCACGCGAAGGCCGCAGCTGCTGCAAAATAGCGCAGGCATTTATAGAGATCCTGTTGCCAACGCTTCATATAAAACCTAATCCGGCTTTCGGTTAGGTTTTTTTTTGTGTTAAAAAAAAAATGCTGCCCCTGTGATGCAGGGGCAGCAGTATGTAGCGCGATCGTCGGAAAATTAGAAACTTAACTCCCCAACTACCGGCAAGTGATCCGACGGATAACGTTGATGACGTGCATCGGTTAGAACGCCATATTTTCTCACTTTAAACTGGTCGCTTACAAAAATATAGTCAATCCGCTTTTCCATGGGCGCAGTGAATTCAAAGGAGTTAATGGTACCCACTGGCCCGTAAGGCGGTGTTTCAGACACCTGGTATGCATCGTTCAGCCAGGCGGACAGCGTCTGTATCGGAGCGGCTTCCGGGGTCGCGTTAAAGTCACCGGTGCAAATTACCGGACTGGCCCCAGCAATCTCCTCGATCTTTGCTACCATCAGCTTCGCCGACTCCTCTCGGGCGACAACGCCCTGGTGATCAAAGTGCGCATTGAAGAAATAAAATTCCTTCTGTGTCACCTCGTCTTTAAACTTCACCCACGAACTTATGCGGTTGCAACACGTAGCGTCCCACCCTAATCCCGGCTCATCTGGCGTCTCACTCAGCCAAAAGTTGCCCGAATCAAGGACACTAAAGCGATCTCTTTTGTATAATATCGCAGAGTGCTCACCCCCGTCCAGGCCGTCGTCGCGTCCTGCTCCGAAATACGCGTAGCCGGTGCCTTCAGACAAATCTTGCAACTGATGAAGGAAGCCTTCCTGCGTACCCACAATGTCAAAATCGTGAAATAGCATCAGCGCTCTAACGTGATCTTTGCGGTGTGGCCATGCATTCAGGCTGTCCCGCGGGGTGTCCATCCTAAGGTTGTAACTAGCTACCCGAAGGGGCGCGTCTGTAGACTGAGGTTGGCAACCCGTAGCGATTGCCAAGCTTATCGCACACAAAAAGACAATGAATCTATCCATTTTAGTTTATTGTTACAACTACCAATCCGGGTTTTGGCCGAGCGCCGGATTACGCTCCAAGTCTGTTTGAGGAATGGGGTAAAGATATTTTTTATCGTCCCATTCCCTCGCACCGGGATTCCACATCACCTCTCCTGACGTACCGTTAGCTAACTGTATGCGTCCAGCTGCCGTGGAGGGAGAAACGTCGACCAATGCCACGCCAGGATGGGAAACATCGGTAGGCCGTTCTCCTTGGTAAAAATATACATCCGCTATGCCGTCTTCGTTGAGATCGTACTCTCCCAAAGCTGGGACATACATGCCATTCATTTTCGAATCCGCGAACAGCTCACCTAGTTTCCAGCGCAGCAAGTCGTTGGGGCGAAGACCCTCAAAAACCATCTCGACAGTGCGCTCACGCACGACTTCAAGCAGAATGGGGTCGGTAAACCTGCCGCGGTAGTAATTTAGCAAGTAAGGATCAGCTACCGTAGGTAGAGTAATCAGCGTGGGCCCGGTTACACCCGCACGCGCACGCAACTGCCCTATCGTAGCCGCCCACTCGATATCCGTCATCAATCCTAGTTCGGCAAGTGCCTCGGCTTTATTTAAGAGTACTTCTGCCCAGCGCATGATGATATGCGCATTGTCGTTGCGGCTCTCATCATCATACGGAAAGCGCTCGTCGTAGCTCCACTTGATGGGTTGGTACCCGGTAAACGTTTGATTAAAGTTTGGTGGAGCCACTACCGGCACGCCGTTCTCCGTCCGATGGTAGTCTCCCACCCGAATCGTTTGTTTTAACCGAAGGTCGCGGCCCTTAACCTCGTCCGCAAAGACGGTTGTCTCTGCATTCGCATTGTTTGTGAAGGGAGTGCCGTCCAAATTGAGATACATCTTGACAAAGTCGCGCGTCAGACTGGGACGTGAACCATACGTCGGACTGATAAAGCGTCGGTTGGCGGAGCTAAAAACCTGTAGGTTCGCGTCGAGCGTTACCGCCAAGATGGTCTCGGTGGCATAAGGTACGCGGGTTATGAACAATTCCCGGTATGACCGATCAACCCCACCTCCCATATGTAAGGAGAAGCCAGTGATGTCATTCGCCGCGGACACGACCTGCTGGAACCAAAAATCGGCGGTGCCTTGCTGGTTATACGCGGTATGGTATTTCCGCCATGAGGCTTCGAACAAACATATGCGCGTTTTATAAGCGCGAGCCACATTTTTCGTGATTTGCGTGCTGCTGGGGTCGGCGGTCATCGAGATGTTTTCGATGGCGTAGTCCAGATCTGCCAGCACTTTCTCCATCACCTCAAAACGATTGTCTCGCGACCCGTATAAAGTGGCTTCGTCATTGATTTCGATGGTCCGATCTACCCAAGGGACGTCACCAAAACGCACCACTTTATCGAAGTAAAAAAGCGCTCTAAAAAACCGGGCGACACCGATATAATGTGCTCGTGATGCAACATTGCTTTTCTCCGCATTTTCAATAAAGTAATTAATATTCCGAAGTGCGGACCAGCTCCACCCCGAACTGGTAATTGGGCTCAACGCATTCGGCGACAGATAGGTATCCACATTGCTTCGCGCAACGATATCCGACGTATTGTCGATGGCAAAAACCCCGTCGTACGGTGTGGGCAGTATATCGTAAAATGAATTCACATACAACTGCATGCCACTCTCCGAACTGAAAATCGCCTCATTCGACGCGGTATCCACTGGAATCTCGGCTAGTTCACAGGCCGAAAAGAACATAGCACAAATGCCCAACAAATATATCTTTAACGTTTTCATAAACTCTTTCCTGATGTTAAAAATTAATATTGACTCCCAAAGAGACCGATCTCAGCATGGGGAAGTTGTAACCGTCGCCACTCGTGCCGCCAGAAAGGTCCCTGTCTGAACCGAATATGCTCGTCACATCAGTGTCTTTTGTCCGTTTATACAGGGGGGACCATGTCCACAGGTTTTCACCTGACAGAAATACCCGTACGTTACTAGCATGTATTTTGGATACGATTTGCTGAGGCAGGGTGTATCCGATTTGCAGGTTGCGAAGGCGGATATAGGCAACATTTTGCAAATAGCGATCGTTAGGGGTCGTAAGTACTTTGTTTGATCCCTGAGCGATGTAGCCCACCAAACGCGGTAAGTATGCGTCGAAGTTTCCAAGCTCCTCACGATACATGTTGTTTTCATGCCACCTCGGATATTGGTTATATGGACGGTTATACTGTCCCCAGAAACGTGATTCAGCCGATGGATACCAATCTTGTTTCATAACCCCTTGAAAAAACGCAGAGAGGAAAATGCCATTCCAGTCGCCATTCAGGTTAAAGCCGTAGGTATAACGAGGCTCCGAGTTGCCGATAATGGTTTTATCGCCCGAATCGCCCACTCGATTAGTGCCGTGAAAGATAACGTCGTCACCGTCCAAATTAGCGAACTTCAAATCACCGACGTAGTTTCTACGTGTAGCGGTATTCTGGATATTTCTTTGCGACGGCGAGTTAGCGATTTCTTCCTCCGAACGGAAGAGCCCTTCCACCCGGTACCCCCAAATCTCGCCTACCCGTTGACCGGCGTAGTAGTCCGTCAAGATTTTATCCACATTATTATACTTCGTGATTTCCGCACGGTAATCTGACAGCACAAATCGCACATCGTAGTTGAAGGGTTTGCTACCCGCCATGAACTGGTCTCTCCAGCTCACGGACAACTCCCATCCGGTTGTCTCAAGGTCGGCATAGTTGCCTCGAGGTACGGTCGTACCGTAAATTGCGGGCAACGTCGGACCGACTGTAAACATGTCAGTTGTCCATCGGCGATATAAGTCGCCCACGAAGTTCAGACGGTTACTAAACGCGGACACGTCCAAGCCAACGTTGGCGGTCGTGACGGTTTCCCATGTAAGCCCAGCAGGAATCACGCCAGGCTGCCCCGTACGTTGTGGGCGCACGCCGTTAATAATTCTCCCTGATTGCGAAATCTGGAAGTTTTCGGTGAATGCGTAGGGATTGATGTTACCGTTCCCCAGCGACCCATATGATGCGCGCAGTTTAAACTCGGAGATTGCCTGTGGATTCACGTTCCAAAAACCTTCTTCGGTAATGCGCCAACCTAGCGAGGCAGACGGAAAGAAAGCCCATTGCTGGCTCGTCGGAAACTTAGACGATCCATCATACCTGCCGTTGACTTCTAGGAGGTAACGATTCTTGAACGCATAGTTGACGCGAAAGAATCCGCCGGCGATGGCCCACTTCTGGTAACCACCGTTTGTAACGACCCCTTGTCCGAGCGCCAAGTTAAGGTCGCCAGCATCCTCATATACAATGCCGTTTCGGCGCGTCGTTACGTTGTCATAAACCGACTGTTCATAGTTAACACCCACCAAGAGATTCAAGTCATGCTGATCCTGAAACGTCTTATCATAATTAGCATATAGGTTGGTGGCCAAGTAGTCCGTGGATTGCCTACGCTCCTGGATATCGTTTGTATTGGTACCTGTGTACCCTGTGATACCCTCAAACCGGCTGTAGGGTACTTGAACACGACGTTGGTGCGTCGACACGTTACTGTTTTGGAACGTGAAGTCACCCCGCACAGTCAGCGAGTTTTCAAAAAACTTAGCGGTTGCCGCAGTCCTATTCTTTAAGAAACGCTGTACATTGTCAGCACCACTTCTACCTAGGTATAAGTCGCCAACGGTATACGCCGCGGGGAATGACAAGGAACCGTCGGGATTCATTAGCGGCGCCAATGGGTGTCCTTCATCAGCCATGTTCCTCCAAATACCGCTTCCTTCTCCCACGTTGATTGGCTGCCTGTAATTCATATGCGAGAACTCGACGTTATTTTCAACCTCCAACCAGCGGGTTAGTTGAATATTGCCCTTAGCGCGCGTATTATACATGCCATAATCATCGGAATTATACCGGAATAGGCCATCTTGTCCGTGGTAACGGCCGCTCACATAAAACGAAGCTTTTTCATTACCGCCCGACAATACCAAATTGTGTTCTTGGCCACGCAGGCTTTCCTTCATCAGCTCGGCATACCAGTCCGTACTATAGTAATACTGGTATTCGCCTGTGGATGGATTTACTTCGATACGCGGAAGCGAGGGGTCCTCCCAACGACGTTTGATTTCCGCCAGGTAAGCGGGCGAAAAAGGCAGCGTTTTGTTCACGGCGGTCGGCGTGTTCCCGTTATCGTTCCATCGGGCCCATGCGTCGCTGAAATGCTGCGCCCACGGGTAAGACTCCGTCACGTGGTCAGGCACGACAGTCGGGGCTAAAAACGAAAAGTTCGTCGAATAATTAATGGAGGTTTTTCCTTCGCTGGCGGCCTTGGTAGTGATCAGTACCACGCCAAATGCCGCGCGCGCACCATATATGGAAGCAGAGGCAGCATCCTTCAAGATAGATACACTCTCGATGTCTGCGGGGTTCAGCATACGTGGGTCGCCCTCAACACCATCGATCAGTACCAACGCGCCTCCTTGCTGGCCAATGGACGTAGTCCCCCTCACGTTGAAGGATGGAGATTGTGTAGGCTTACCATCGAGCATGCGAATATTGAGGTTCGGAACAGCGCCGACTAGTCCCTGTGAAATGTTAGGGATCGGGCGGTTCTCAAAAACCTCCGGTCCCACTTGATCTACAGCTCCGGTAAGATTCGCTTTCTTTTGCGTGCCATAGCCAACCACCACTACCTCGTCCAGATCACTTATGGACGGCCGTAGGGTCGCATGAAGCACGTCGCTGTCGGTAATGCCTAAGACCAAGGTTTCATAGCCTAGCAACGAGAACTCCAGTGTTTGATTGCGGTTGGGTACGTTGATGCGATAGTTTCCATTATCGTCTGTCGTGGCTGCCGCGGTACTCCCTTGTACGCGAATGGTGGTGCCAGGCAAGGGTTGTCCAGCAGCATCTCGGACACTTCCCGTAATGACGATTTCCTGC
This sequence comes from uncultured Sphingobacteriaceae bacterium, assembly GCA_964423925.1. Taxonomy (GTDB): domain Bacteria; phylum Bacteroidota; class Bacteroidia; order Sphingobacteriales; family Sphingobacteriaceae; genus CAYRGQ01. The sequence continues at coordinate 226,517 of CAYRGQ010000002.1, forward strand.
ACCACGAACGTATTAATGGCGGAGTTGTCGGCTAGATTATCTGAAGTTCCCGGTGTGATGACGATATTTTGGTCGACGATACGATAGCTCAATCCTTGCCCCTCCAGCATTGTGTTCAGGGCATCCTCAAGCGATGCGTTGCTGAAATTCACCGTCACGGGCTTGGATTTCCGGATTACGCCTGCATCGTAAAACACGTGATAGCCGGTTTGCTTTTTTATCTCTTGGAATACGTTGGTCAACGACATCCGATTTGCTCGAATGCTGATATGCTGAGCATGCGTATACGCACTAACATGCACACAACTAATGAGCAGGAGTACCCAACACAGTTTCATGGCTAAGAGGTTATTGCGCCTCACGCAAGCCCCAATGAGGCGGTGAATTGCAGTATTTTTTTTATACATTTGATAGGATTTTAAATGATTCCAATGTCGTTTTTAATTCAAACATGGCCTTGGCCATTAGCATTCAGGGACGGTCGCAACGTTCCTGGATGCTTCATTCCTTCATGTACGGAGTTTCTTATATCATGTCATAACCGTCACCCTCCTTCCTGAGATTTGAAACCTAACCGAACCTGTTAATTCTATAGTTTCCAACAGCTTATCGAACTGTTCAAATTTTGATATGGTACCCCCGAAATACGCGTCACCCAAATCACTCTCGTAAATCACCTCGATATCATACCAACGCGCCAGTGTCCGCATCACATCCGTAATATGGGCATTCTCGAATGCGAAGTAGCCCTCCTTCCACGCTGCGGCAATCTTCGGATCGACTTGCGCTATCGTTATTCCCGACCCGTTGCTGGGAACACTGGCTTCATCTCCCGGCTCTAGCGTTTGGGCAGTGGCGGCGTCCGTTATGGCCGATACCCGTACCATTCCTTCCAACAAGGTAGTTTTCTCGTGACCATCGTCTGGATACGCGTTAACGTTGAACTGCGTCCCTAATACTTCGACTTGCTGCTGGGGTGTCTGCACGACAAAAGGTAGTTGCTTGTTTTGGCCGTTAGCGGTCAGCCTCGGTACTACCTCGAAATAAGCTTCGCCCACCAGCTGCACGACGCGCGACGTATCCGAAAAGCGGATCGGATAACTAAGCGACGAAGAGGCATTTAACCACACTTTCGTGCCATCGGGCAGTACCAACCGATACTCCCCGCCTCTGGGTGTTTGAATATGATTGTAAGCCCGTTCGTCACCGCCATGTTCTGCAACCGATTCGTACAGGATCTGTCCGTCATCGGTTTTGCTGATACGGATGCCCATCTCTTCCGCAATCCGTCCTCCCTTCAAGTCATCGAGGGTTACCGTCCGCCCGTCCGCTAGCGTCAACGTCGCTTTGTCGCCACCAGGCTGAATCACCGCTGCCATGTCGCTAGTGGGCATGTCTTTCCCATCGGACTGAACACCCCATATGAAGAGCCAGACCGCCATGATCACCGCCGCTGCTGCTCCCGCACACCATCCATACAGGACACGCCTACGCCCCTGGGACAGGGTGCCTCTCGGAGGGTCGTTCTGCAAACGAGGATCTTGTAGAATACGGTGATAGTGCGATTCGTTGGGCATGCGCGGCTTCGAACGCACCGTAGCGTCAGCGGCCGCGCGCTCCATCGCGGAAAAAAGGGTATAATCTTCTAACTCGGCCACTAGCACAGCGAGTTCTTCGGACTCGTCCGAATCGATGCTTCCACTCATGTACCTCGTCAGTAAGTAGTGTAGTCTCGAGCGATCAGGTATGGGCCTATTCATCAATACAGTATATAACGGGATTCGTATCCCTCAACATCAATCATATACTCGGACAAGGGAGGCAAAAGGACTAGTCTTGCTTGAAAGAAAAATGCAACTACCTAGAAAACAAACGGATAAAATACGAACGGAAATGACAATATGTGCTTTGTGAACTGAAGCCTTAGCGATTTTAACGCACACACCATATGATTGCGGACCGTATTGTGGGATATCTGTAAACGATTGGCAATCTCCTCGTAGGACAACCCTTCGCGTCGGTTCATCTTGAACACGGCCTGCTGTTGGGGTGGCAGCCGATCAATACGTAAGTTGGCGAAGTTTTCCAGATCATCGTATATCACCGTTTCCGAAGTCTGGTTACACACCGCTGTCATCACTTGACTTAGATGTTCCGAAGCCCTAATTTCCAACATCTTGCTCCTGAAATGATCTACAGACATTCGCCTGGCTACTTTAAACGCCAAACCAATTAAATGAGCGGGGCTCTCTAGTGTGTGCCGACTCATCCATACGGCGATAAAAGCTTCCTGCACGATTTCTTCGGAAATGGATTCGTCTTTCACCCACCGATTAGCAAAACTGAAAAGCGGCGTATAAAGACGCTCGTACACCAGCCGAAATGCGCGTTCTTCACCACGTTTTAAGCGATTGAGCAACCCAGTTTCAATATAGACGTCGAGTGACATGATGAGCAATGATGAAGGATCACAATTGGAATCGTCGTACCAAACCTAAAGGAATTAAACGGTATTTCCAATATATATCCGTCTGTTTTGACCGCAAACATAGCCCTTCCTTGTTAACGCAAGATATCTTCTTTGTTAACCTTCCCTTAACGCTCCGAGAGGAGTTAAATCAAAAAAACACCCCATTAAAAAAAATCGTATCATTGTCCCATGAGTCTGCTCCATCAGATCGCGCTAACCAAGATAACCGGCGTAGGCCCTATTGTAGCAAGGCACCTGCTTTCCGAGTTTGGGAATGTGGAAGGCGTTTTCGCCGCCTCTAGGAAAGCGTTATGCGCCCTGCCTTACGTGCGGGAATCCATCGCGGACGCCATCGTTAACAAAACCGCACTCTCGGAAGCAGGGACAGAATTGGAATTTGTCGAAAAGCACGGCATCCGACCGCTCTTTTTTACTGAGAAGGACTATCCCAAACGCCTACGCAATTGTGCCGACGCACCCATGCTGCTCTATTACAAAGGGAACGCCGATCTAGACAGCGCCCGGGTAGTCAGCATCGTGGGCACCCGAAATGCCACTGCCTACGGCCTGGCCATGTGCCAAGAGCTTGTCAAGGGGTTGAAACCACACAACACACTCGTCATCAGCGGACTGGCGCACGGAATCGACAGCTACGCCCATCGCGCGGCGCTTGCCCACGACATCCCAACCGTGGGCGTATTGGGACATGGTCTGGACCGCATTTATCCAGCTGCAAACCGCAATATGGCCGCACGCATGCTCGAGCAAGGGGGCTTGCTTACCGAATTTACGTCTGGGACGACCCCCGAACGGACGAACTTCCCCATGCGCAACCGGATTATCGCAGGCTTAGCCGATGTCACCGTCGTCGTCGAAGCGGCCTTCAAAGGTGGCGCCCTCATCACCGCAGAAATCGCGAACAGTTACAACCGCGATGTATGCGCATTCCCGGGCAATACACAGCAAGAGTTTTCGGCCGGATGCAACTACTTGATTAAAACGCACCGCGCCCACCTCATCCAAGGCGTTGACGACTTGGCCTACTTAATGGACTGGACGGTAGACGAAGGCAATTCAGATACTGGCAAGCAACTGATCCTCCACGTATCCCTCGACACCAACGAACAGCGCGTCTATGACGTCGTGCGCGAGGCAGGCTCGATTGCCATCGACGAGCTAATGGTTCAATTGCACTGGCCCCAGAGCAAATTAGCGATGACCTTGCTCCAGCTAGAAATCAAAGGCGCCATCGTCGCACTCCCCGGCAAGGTGTACAGGACGGTTTGACGAGAGCCGCGCCCCTCCCACTATATTGGTGGTGTAGCCTCAGTTTTGTACCTTTGCGCTCAAACGTATTAAAACATGACTTTATCACCGCTCACGGCCGTTTCTCCCGTTGATGGCCGTTACCATAATGCTACCAGCGAATTATCCGACTACTTTTCCGAATTCGCACTTATTAAATACCGCGTATTTGTCGAGATTGAATATTTCATCCGCCTGTGCGAAACAGGTATCACTCAGCTCAGCCATTTTGACGGGAGCCTAAACGACACCTTACGCTCTTGGCACCAAAACTTCGCTATTGCCGATGCGGAATGGATCAAGGCCAAAGAGAAGGAAACCAACCACGACGTCAAAGCCGTAGAGTATTTTATTAAGGACAAGTTCGAATCCCACGGATTGTCGGACTCTGTCGAGTTTATCCATTTTGGGCTGACCTCGCAAGACATTAATAATACCGCCATTCCGTATTCATGGAAGGAAGCGTTGGAAAAGGCCTATCTCCCGCAGTTGACGACCCTGGTGGAGGCACTTCGGGATTTGGCTGATGAATGGGCAAATGTACCGATGCTTGCGCGCACGCACGGACAGCCGGCATCGCCTACTCGCCTTGGAAAGGAAATCCGCGTCTTCGTCGAGCGGCTCGAAAGCCAGATCGAGGCCCTGCAACGAGTTCCCTACGGCGCTAAATTTGGTGGTGCTACCGGCAATTTCAACGCTCACCATGTTGCCTATCCGGATATTGATTGGGTGGCCTTTGGCAATGCTTTTGTCAACGAAACGCTGGGCCTGCACCGTTCACAAACCACTACCCAAATTGAGCATTACGACCACTTCGCCGCACATTGTGATGCGTTGAAGCGCATCAATACCATCTTGATCGATCTCTGTCGGGATATATGGACGTATATCTCCATGGACTACTTCAAGCAGAAGATTACCAAGGGGCAGATCGGTTCGTCGGCGATGCCGCACAAGGTCAATCCCATCGACTTTGAGAATGCCGAAGGCAACCTGGGTATCGCCAATGCGCTTTTTGAGCATTTGGCGGGCAAACTGCCCATCTCGCGTCTGCAGCGCGACCTCACCGATTCGACCGTATTGCGCAATATCGGCGTGCCCATGGCGCATTCACTGATTGCGGTCAAATCGACACTTCGCGGCATAAATAAATTGATCCTCAATGAACCCGAATTATCCGCCGACCTAGAAAACAACTGGGCCGTTGTTGCGGAGGCCATTCAAACCATCCTGCGGCGCGAAGGGTATCCGAAGCCCTACGAAGCCCTGAAGGAACTGACGCGTACCAACACAACGGTGACGCAAGAAACTATCGCAGCTTTTGTAGACGGGTTGAGCGTCAGCGAATCGGTCAAACGGGAATTGAAAGCCATCACACCCCGCAACTATACAGGTATCTAGCCCTCACAGCTTTGACGATAGGCTGACGAAATGCGCATAAAATATTTAATACCTTTGTAAAAAACCGAAAGACTACTGCTATGGCTACCATCAACGTATATACAGAACGGACACCAAACCCAGCGACCATGAAATTCTTGGTCAATAAGTTGCTGGTGAATGGCGCGCTGGACTATCCAACCCGCGAAAAGGCTCAGGAGTCGCCCTTTGCGCGCGAACTGTTTAAATTTAATTTCGTAGATGGCGTATTTTTCGCCAGCAACTTCGTCACCGTGACCAAAACCGCGGACGCCGAATGGGAAGACATCGAAGCCTTGCTCAAGGAATTTGTCAAGGGAGCAGTGGAGTCCGAGCTCAAGGTTCAAGAAGTGGCCACCGACGAGCATGTCGAGTTTGAAGGTTCGGAGACAGAAATTCGCATCCAGCAGATCCTGCATGACTACGTGCGCCCCGCAGTTGAACAAGACGGCGGCGCCATCGATTACCGCTCGTTTGATAACGGGGTCGTCACGGTTGAACTTCGCGGTTCGTGTAGTGGCTGCCCTTCTTCGACCATCACGCTGAAAGCCGGAATTGAAGGCCTGCTCAAGCGCATGGTCCCCGAAGTGGAAGAAGTAGTCGCCGAAGCCCTGTAGCCCATGCCGGCTCGCTTGCCCATACGCCGTCAACACCTCACCCGAGTCTTCGGAATCCGTTGGGCATGGCTATGGCTTGTGCTAGCCGTTTCCTGTACGAATAGCAGCCAACAGCAAGGTTCGATTGCCGACTCCGGCTCGGTCACCGAGGCCGTAGTGGTGGACTCGACGGCAACGGGCAACATCCTCATTTTCGGAAACAGTCTCACCGCAGGGTATGGCCTTGACGCCATCGAAGAGTCCTTTCCTTCGATTTTGCAGCGGCGTATCGACTCCCTCAACCTGCCATATCGGGTAATCAATGCCGGCCTGAGTGGCGAAACATCTGCGGCCGGCAACGAACGTATCGAATGGTTGCTCAATGAGCAAGTTTCGGTATTCGTGCTGGAGCTCGGCGCAAACGACGGGCTGCGTGGCATCCCCACCGAAGAAACTTACAAAAACCTACAAAGCATTATTGATAAGGTCGTTTCCGCTTATCCGGATGCCAAACTCGTTTTGGCCGGCATGCTGGTGCCTCCCAACATGGGCGAAGCCTATGCGCGCGACTTTGCCGCAGTGTTTCCTAAGCTGGCCGAAGTCAACAACATGACACTCATCCCCTTCTTGCTCGATGGGGTCGCGGGCAATGCTGCACTCAACCTGAACGACGGCATCCACCCCAATGCCGAAGGACAGCAGATCGTGGCCGACAACGTTTGGCAAGTACTCGAGCCCCTACTCTAGGCATCCGGCGCGCATGATGCAGTAAATGGCTGTGTTTTGTGCCCCTTTCCCCTGTCAGATGTCAAATAAATAATTAACTTAGCGGGCATATTTTCAAGAATACCCTAAACACATGAGTTCAAACATCACAAACTTAGAAAAGACAGCCTCGCAGGTGCGGCGCGACATCGTACGTATGGTCCACGCCTGCCAATCGGGCCACCCGGGTGGATCCTTGGGTTGCGCGGACTATTTCGTAGCATTATATTTCCATACACTGCAACGCAAGGAAGGGTTTTCCATTGACGGTATTGGCGAAGACTTGTTCTTCCTCTCCAATGGGCATATATCCCCCGTGTTCTACAGCGTATTGGCGCGCTCCGGCTATTTTGATGTGGCCGAGCTTCACACCTTCCGCAAAATCGATTCACGCCTGCAAGGCCATCCTACCACACACGAGGGATTGCCCGGTATTCGTATCGCCTCCGGTTCGTTGGGTCAAGGGCTTTCGGTAGCCATCGGTGCAGCGCTAGCCAAAAAACTCAATAAAGACGAGCACTTAGTTTATGTCCTGATGGGCGACGGCGAGCAGCAGGAAGGCCAGATTTGGGAAGCCGCCATGTTTGCTCCGCATCACAAGGTAGATAACCTTATTGCGACCATTGATTACAACGGGCAGCAAATCGACGGCGCCACGGAAAACGTACTTTCCCTGGGCGACCTGCGGGCTAAATGGGAAGCGTTCGGATGGGATGTCATGGAAATGAACGGCAATGTGATGGCGGACGTAGTCGATGGCTTGGCCGAAGCCAAATCCCGTACCGGCAAAGGCAAACCGGTTATGATCTTGATGAAAACCGAAATGGGCAACGGCGTGGACTTCATGATGGGTACGCACAAGTGGCATGGCGTGGCACCCAATGACGAACAGCTTGCACAAGCGCTGGCACAATTGGAAGAGACACTGGGAGACTATTAATCAAATCATACCGACGTTCCTATCGAAGATAATAACATGAAAAAATACACTTATACAGATAAAAAAGATACGCGTTCTGGATTTGGCGCGGGCTTACTGGAAGCCGGCCAAAAGAACGAAAACGTAGTTGCGCTTTGTGCCGACCTTATTGGCTCGCTTAAGATGGACGCCTTCATCAAGGAATTTCCCGAGCGTTTTTTCCAAGTCGGCATTGCCGAGGCTAACATGATGGGCATCGCTGCAGGCTTGACGATCGGTGGCAAAATCCCGTACACGGGCACCTTCGCCAACTTCTCTACCGGCCGGGTATACGACCAGATTCGCCAATCCATCGCCTATTCGGGCAAAAACGTGAAAATATGCGCCTCCCACGCCGGCATCACACTGGGCGAAGACGGTGCTACGCACCAGATCCTGGAAGACATCGGCTTGATGAAAATGTTGCCCGGGATGACGGTAATCAATCCGTGCGACTACAACCAAACCAAGGCAGCCACGATTGCGATTGCGGAGTACGATGGTCCGGTATACCTCCGTTTTGGACGGCCCGTGGTTCCGATCTTTACCGATGCCGACCAGAAGTTCGAAATCGGCAAAGCGTGGATGGTAAACGAAGGTGCAGACGTTAGCATTTTCGCTACGGGTCACTTGGTGTGGGAAGCCATCCAAGCGGGCGAAAAACTAGCGGAACTCGGAATCGATGCTGAGATCATCAACATCCATACGATCAAGCCCTTAGACGAAGAAGCTGTTCTGAAGTCGGTAGCCAAGACAGGTTGCGTCGTCACCGCTGAAGAACACAACCGCATTGGCGGTCTGGGCGACAGCATCGCGCAGGTATTGGCCAAGCACCACCCCGCACCACAGGAATACGTAGCCGTTGATGACAGCTTTGGCGAGAGTGGCAAGCCGGCAGACCTTATGAAAAAATATGGACTCTCGGCCGAGAATATCGTCGAAAAGGTGCAGCAGGTCATCAAACGGAAGAACAAGTAAGCGGCACGAGCCGCAGCGGCAGCATGGAAGATGCGCAAATCCTGACACTATTTGCCAACGAGAAGACACGAGAGGAAGCTTTCGCGTCGCTGCTGAAAAAATATCAGCAAAAAATCTATTGGCATATTCGCCGGCTCGTCATTGACCATGACGATGCCGACGATTTGGTGCAGGACGTATTCATTAAAGTCTGGAAAAACCTCGCGGGATTCCGCGAGGATGCCCAGCTTTATACTTGGATATACCGCATTGCCACCAACGAGTGCCTAACGTTTCTGCAACGCAAAAAACAGCGGCAAAACGTATCACTCGACGACGAAAGCTCGGCATATCTGGCCGACACCCTGGAGGATACAACCTACTTCAGCGGATCCGACGCTCAACTAAAGCTTCAACAGGCGTTGCTGACGCTACCTGAAAAGCAGCGCCTTGTCTTTAATATGAAATACTTCGATGACTTGAAGTATGACGAAATTTCAGAAATCGTGGGTACCAGCGTGGGCGCGCTCAAAGCGTCGTACCATTTGGCGGTCAAAAAAATAGAACACTTTTTCAAGTCCAACGATTAAACCTTTGCGTAACAATTACATCTAAAGTGTTACCATGACGGATATAAACACCCATCGGAATGAACACCTCGGCGATCTGCCGGATAATCTACGTGGAAATCCCTATGTGGTACCGGACGGTTACTTCGTGGATTTAGCACGACGTACCACCTTCCGCGCTCAGATGCGCCAAACGATGGAAGAATCAGCTGCCGTACCGGAGGGATATTTCGACCAGTTGCACAGCACTATTCTTGCGCGCACACGCTTAGAGGCCATCACGTCGAGTGCCACCGACACGGGCCTGTCTGTTCCTGCCGGCTATTTCGATGGCCTGGCCGAAAAGACGCTGGCTCGTGTACGCGACAGTCAGACCGCCGTATCCGAAGCGGAAACACCCGTCCGACGCATTGGCGCAGGCCGTTGGCTTCGCTATGTGGCTGCGTCCGTCACGTTGTTGGCAGCGGCTACTGCCGTGTACTTTGGCATTGGGACCGAAAGCCAAGAAGCTGCGGTGGCAAACAACTTAGAAACAGTCCCCGCCCAAGAAATCATCAGCTATCTCGAACTGTACGCGGAGTCGGATTACTTGCTCTATCAATCCACCGCTGACGTTGGGATGGATGATTGGTTAAACCAAGATTTTAGTGAGGCCGATATCGAAGCATACTTCAACAATACGTTATAGTGATGAGGATCAGGTGGAATCAATGTATTGGTGTGGCCCTACTTTGGGTGAGCTGCGTATTTGGCGCAGTGGCCCAAGACGCTCAAGCAGATCGGTTCGCCCGAATCGAAAAAGAGAAGAAAGCCTATATCACCAAGCAGCTGAGCCTCACCTCGTCTGAGGCGAAAAATTTTTTTCCCATTTACGAACAATACCGCACGGAACTGACCCTGCTACAACGCGAGCGCCGTCGCGTACGGACGAGCGATGCCGGCCAACGCGGCGCCACGAGTCGCCCGCTGCGCAACGAACGCTTTCAGCGCGATTTGGTGCCCAACCCCGACCGCGACATGATTGCTTTCGATGCCAAGCGACTCGAACTGAAGAAAAATTACCGAGAGCGATTCGCGGATGCCATCGGTTTGGCACGGGCCTCCCAATTCTTCGAAGTTGAAGAGGAGTTTAACGAGTACCTGATGCGTCACCTGCAGAACCGCCAAAGCGGCCCAGCGCCGCAACGGCCCTGAGCGCCTCACCGAATCCCACACAAGCCGATCGATTATCGCGGCAGCGTCCCCTTGCGGATCTTTTCCTTCATTGCACACACAGCTTATTTTCAGTAATTTTGCGAGATGCTTAGCAACCGCCAACTTTTTCTGCTCAACACTGCGCAGACCTCCCACTCGCCTCGTTTAATTGAAGTAGCACGCGCCGAAGGCGTGTACCTATATGGGCCTGACGGCACGCGTTACATTGATCTGGTGTCCGGATTCGCGGTGAGCAACATTGGCCATCGCCATCCCCGCGTGATTGAAGCCATCCAAGGGCAACTCGACCGCTACCTTCACGTCACCGTTTACGGCGAATTTGTCCAAGCGCCGCAGGTCGAGTTGGCTACGAAGCTCGTCTCCGTCTTGCCCTCGTCACTCAATTCCGTCTATTTTACGAACTCGGGCGCCGAAGCAACCGAAGGTGCGATGAAAATCGCGAAGCGCTACACCGGCCGCCGCGAATTCATTGCGGCCCATAACGCCTACCATGGCAGCACGCAGGGAGCGCTTAGCCTTATTGGCAATGCGGAATACCATCGTGCCTATGCCCCGCTCCTACCGGATATCCACTTCATTCCGTACAACGATTCCAGCGCGCTCGACTCGATAACCACCGATACGGCTGCGGTGATCCTTGAGGCCGTGCAGGGCGAGGCGGGAATCCGCGTACCGGACATTGCATATGTGCAGGCCGTGCGCAAGCGATGCGACGAGACGGGCGCCCTGTTGGTCTTTGACGAGATACAAACCGGCTTCGGGCGAACAGGAAAACTGTTCGCGTTTGAGCACTATGGCATCGTACCGGACATCCTGTTGCTGGCAAAGGGCATGGGCGGCGGCATGCCGATCGGCGCATTCATTGCCGATAGAGAGGTTATGGGCGTCATTAAGGACAATCCCATGTTGGGGCACATCACCACCTTCGGCGGGCACCCTGTCAGCTGCGCGGCAGCACTTGCTTCGTTAAACGTTATTCTGGAAGAGGGTCTCCCTGCGTTGGCGGGCAAGAAAGTGGCCCTTTTCAAGCGCGAACTGCAACACCCCGCCATTCGGGAAATCCGTGGCCTCGGCCTGATGATGTGCTTGCAGTTGGACAGCTTTGCGCAGGTCGAACACGTGAGTCGTTATGCCGCCGATCAGGGCGTCATCATCGATTGGTTTCTTCATTGCGAGACAGCCTTGCGGATTGCGCCGCCCCTCACCATTCCCGAGGACGCGATACTGGAGGCATGCCGTGTGATTCGCGAGGCGTTGGACAGCCTGACCACGTAGCTTCAGCGCCGCGCGTACATTCAGGTGTTCGCAATAAAAAAACCGGCGCTCATCTTCTGAACGCCGGCTCCTTCTACTAAATAGAAAATATAATGCGATGCCTTATAGCTGGTGTATGGTTGCAAGCAGCTCCTTGTGATTACTTGCCTTCGTACGGGTTTTCGTTTTGTGTTTGTTGATCTGTCGGCGCAGGGACTCCACGGCCAGATCGGTCGCCTCCTCAAAAGACTTTGCCTGCGCCTTAGCAAATAGCTGGTTTCCAGGAATATTTAGCTTAAGCTCAGTCACCTTGTTTGCTTCGTCTTCTACATTTTCGAGCCTTAGGTAGCATTCCCCGTCAATGATCTGGTCAAAGAACAGGTCAAGCTTGTCCATCCGTTTCTGGATAAACTGGATGAGCTTCCGGTCGGCGTCGAACCTAATCGATTGCACAGTAATGTTCATTTTTCCTCCTTTTTTAAGCTTTTGGATGTGCTTGGTTATAAATGGATTTGAGTCTCTCTACGGAGTTATGTGTGTAGACTTGTGTGGCTGCCAAGCCGGCATGTCCCAATAATTCCTTGATTGCATTCAGATCGGCCCCCTTATTCAGCAACGCGGTAGCAAACGTATGCCTCAAGACGTGTGGGCTTTTTTTCTCTTGTGAGGAAAGTATAGTCAAGTACTTATTCACGATGCGATAAATTAATTTCGGATAGCCCGGCCTACCTGTTTTAGTAACGACCAAGGCGGTCGTTTTGTTATCCGAGAAGCTTGATTTTTTTTCATCTCTATACTGGCCGTACACGGATTTTAGCGTTTCGGTCATCGGCACGATGCGCTCCTTGTTGCGCTTGCCCAACACGCGAATGGTACCTTGAAACAGGTCCACGTCCGATTCGTGAAGGCCGAGCAGCTCCGCCAGCCGGATGCCGGTTCCGAAGAGCAACTCGATCACCAAGCGGTCGCGGACGCCTTCAAAATCGTCGGGAAAAACGTCTGTGGCGTCGAGCATCGTGCAAAGCTTCGCCTCTTCCACCACGACCGGCAGCCGCTTGGGCGTGCGCATGGCTTTGACAAGGGCCATGGGATTTTGGGCCACAAGCCCTTCGCGAAGCAAAAACTTATAGTAGGTACGTAAGGCTGAGATGGCGCGATTGACGCTACTGGCCTCCATGCCCGCCTCGGCTAGCCCAGCCAGATAACTGCGTACATGCCGATGGCCGGCTTCGTCAACGGGTATTTCGTGTAGGGATAGGTAATCGGCAAAATGGGAGACCTCTCGCTGGTAAGCGGCAACCGTGTGGTGCGAATATCGCTTCTCGAAGGACAGAAAACGAACGAAACGGTCTATAAACATGAAAAACTATTTGCATACTACCCAAAGGTGAATATACAAATAGTTTTCGAATCGGGGCAACGAAACCCCGGCAATATTTCGAAGCAAATGCCTATACCGGCTCTTGGTTCAGACGCTGCTTGTAAATCGCTTTTTTGCGTTGTGTACGACGGGCAACGGATTTCTTCTCGTAAGCCTGACGCGCACGCAGTTCCCTCAACACACCCGTTTTCTCGAATTTCTTCTTGAAACGCTTCAACGCGCGATCTAACGACTCACCATCCTTTACATTAACGATAATCATAGTTCTTAAAATACCCCCTTTCGTACACTTTTTCAGTGGACTGCAAAGGTATGGATTCCGTGCGAAAAAGCAAAATCTATTTTACAGCAGGCCCCGCCGCTTGAGCAGTTCAGGCAGGGTGTCGGGCGCAGTCAGCAATTCGGCATTCATCCCGAGTTGCAGGGCCGTGGCAATGTGCTGTGGACTATCGTCGACAAAGAGGGTCTCCTGGGGTACCAGACCGTGGGCGTCGAGTACATGACGAAAAATGACGGCATCGGGCTTGCGCATGCCCATCAGGTGCGAATAGTAGTCCTCCTCGAAGTAGTCGGCGTAGTTGTCCAGTCCGTAAACCTCTTTTAAGTGGTTGACAATCCACTGGTAGTGAATTTCATTATTGTTGCTCAGCAAGAATACGCGATATTGGCGGTGTAGCTGCTGCAAAAGCTCGTGATGCCCGTCGCGCACGCCAATAAGCAGGGCGTTCCAGGCGTCGTCGATCTGCTGGTCAGTCAATTGCGGGCGTGCGGAGACCTCGCGGATACGGTTGCGAAAATCCGCCGCCGAGATTTCGCCACGATCGAAGGCATCAAACACGTCGTCTTGGGCTAAATGCCCGTAAAAGCGCTCCACCTCCGGCACCCCCAACTCGGTAAACGCACGTTGCGCGCGCGTGAAGTCGATGGAGAAAAGCACGTTGCCATAATCGAGTATGATGTTCTTGATATTTTCCATAAATATTTCATTTATTGCCTGCAAATATGTAAAATTGCATCCGCAAAACCATAGGTATTGCCCTGCGCCTATAGCTCAGTTGGTTAGAGTAGAAGACTCATAATCTTTTGGTCCCTGGTTCGAGCCCAGGTGGGCGCACAGTAAAAAAGACCCGTTTATCGGGTCTTTTTTCGTTTGTATAAGTCGGGCGAGAAGCCCGTCCCGCAAAGACACGGGAAGCCAAGTGTAATCTTCCCTAGCAACAACGACGATTATTAAGGTAGTTTTCTAAATTAGGGACAATGAAAAATTCAAGTTCAGCGAGAGCCGGATGCCATTGCTGATGAAGCGCTGCTCAGCCGTTCTCTTCGCTCCGTAATTCACCCGACTTTGCTTCTGTATGCTGAATATAGGCGGCAGCGACTACATCTCCATTTACGTTTAGCGTGGTGCGCGACATGTCTAGGATCCGATCTACCCCATAAATAAGGGCGATGGCCTCGCCGGGCACGCCAATGGAGATCAATATAGTAACTATAACCGGAAGCGATCCGCCGGGCACGCCTGCAGTCCCTACGCCCGCTAGAATGCAAAGCAACACCACCGTGATCTGCGCTCCGACACTTAGGTCGACATTGAATACTTGCGCCAAGAACAATACCGTTATGCCCTCAAAAAGAGCCGTTCCATTCTGGTTGCCCGTGCTCCCGATCGTCAACACAAAATGGGCAATGGGCTTGGGTATCTTGAGCTTTTCAATGCTCACTCGGATGGCCGTCGGCAGTGTGGCATTGCTGGAGCTGGTCGAAAATGCAGTCAGGGTGATTTCGCCCATGTCCCGCATGAATTTTACGGGATTGCGATTGGCAAAATATTTCAAAATAACTGAATAAACCACGAACTGATGGATGGCTAGCGCCACGATCACGATAACGACATACCATAGCAAAGCCACCAGAAAATCTGCCCCTACGTTGAGCACCATATTAAAAAGCAATGCGGCGACACCGTACGGTGCCAGCGACATGGCATAGCCAATTACCTTGATGACCACTTCATAAAGCCCCTCGAGAAAGCTTTTGAGCGTAGCGGTCCGTTCCGGACCAACGGATGCCATGGCAATGCCAAAAATCAACGCAAAGAACATCACCGATATCAATCCCCCGCCCGTGTGGCGCGAGTTGAAAGCGTTGGCCATCTCCTCGATCGGATTGCGTGGAATAATTCGGGTAAGTATATCGCCCACCGATTGTTCATCCCGATCGACGGCCTGAGCAGCCGCAG
Source organism: uncultured Sphingobacteriaceae bacterium (assembly GCA_964423925.1). GTDB lineage: Bacteria > Bacteroidota > Bacteroidia > Sphingobacteriales > Sphingobacteriaceae > CAYRGQ01. Next base: position 241,645 of record CAYRGQ010000002.1, read on the forward strand.
AGGCAGCTTGGTCACCAAACTCGTTAATCAGGTATTCTCGTGTCTCGGGCGAAACGGCGTCGCCAGGCGTGAAGATATTGACCATCGTAATGCCGATCAATATGGCAATGCCACTGACGACTACCGAGTATACAAGCAGCCTCCCTCCCATACGACCTAACTTCTTTACGTCGCCGATTTCGGCAATCCCCAAAATCAGTGCAGAAAGGATCAGCGGAATGACCATCATGAAGATCAGGTTCATGAATATATCGCCGACCGGCTTTACCCAGCTGACAATCGTGCTTAACGTGTCTGCTGATAATCCCAGGTTTTTGACCACCAACCCAGCGACAATGCCGAACAACATGCCAATAAAAATCCGCGTATGTAACTTCATATTAATCCTGTTATCAATAAAATACCGCCACTAATATCACAATAAATCAATCAATCGAAACTTTTTTTTACGGCTTCCTCCAAGTAAACAGGTTTCTTTTTCCGTTTTTTTGTGCAGCGTATCGACGATTGAAAAGTCAAAAAATTATGGTGTTTTTAGACTAGCTTATAATGCCCTTAACGGCAGCTGGGTATGGAAAAGCTCACTTCTGGGCGGTTAATAAACCCGGCATCGGCGGCCACTTCCGTCCGTCGGATGAATTAACCGCTTCCACACAAGAAATGCCTCCGCGTTTTGGAAATATACCGCTATGCGGCTTAATGAGGCTTAATCCAGCCCGCTGACCCCGCCAGACACCACCAACTTCATGGCGTCTGTGGCGCTCATGTTGAGTTTGGATACGCGCTCGGCGCGGGCAATCACCACTTGGCCCGCCACGGAATAGGCATAGGGAAAATAAACCACCACGTGGCCGTCTAGGCCGACCTTTTTCAAGTCGCTATGGGTAAGAAAGCCCACCTTCTTCAGCCCAGTCTCGTTGACTTCCACCAGCACCGGCTCAGTAAACTTCTTCGCATCGCCCACAAATGCCTCCGTAAAGTCCTTGATGGAGGAATACAAGGTATTGAAAAGCGGTATCCGGTTCAATTGCCGATTGAACCAATTATAGATCGGCTCAGTAACCACGGTCGTGAAGACGAATCCCACGAGAATCAATACCAGGATGACAGTGAGGATACCCAGCCCTGGCACATACACCGGTCCGCCCTGTTCGTCCGCCCAAAACAAATTACTCAAATTCAGCGCACTATCTATACTGGCAACGATCCAAACAATGAGGAAGAGCGCACCAGCGACAGGGACCACCACCAGGGTGCCTTTGATAAAATAATTAAATAACTGCTTTAAGGGTTTCCGAAGCATAGTGTTGCGGTAGTTAGAAGTGATTTCAATGTTGTGCTATGTAGGCTGCAGCCTATTCGTAATAATAAACGCGCTTCACGCGCTGGGAGATGCCTGCCAGAATTTCGTAGGGTATCGTGCCGATCGATTCGGCCATGGCATCTACGTCGCCAAAAACGATCACCTCGTCCCCTTCCACCGCATCGACGCCCGTGATATCCAGCATACACATATCCATGCAGATGTTGCCCACGGTGGGTACCTCATGCCCCCGTACCAGCATGCGCCCTACCCCATTGCCAAAACGACGGTCGTACCCGTCTGCGTAACCCACCTTGACCGTGGCGATGGTGCGATCCGTCTCCAGAAGGGCCTGCCGCCCATAGCCCACGCTCTCGCCGGCTGGCACACGCCGAATTTGGGAAATCGTCGTTTTCATCGTACCTACCTGCGATAATGAAGCCATCGATCTGCCAATGCCATACAGTCCAATCCCGAGTCGTACCATATCGAAATAAGCCGCTGGCCAACGTTCTATAGCCGCCGTATTGGCGATGTGGCGTAAAAACGGATACGGTAGCCCGGCCTCAATCGTATCCGCGGCCTGCTGAAACGACCGGATTTGCATGCGGGTGAAGTCATCGTGCGCGGAGTCGCCCGCAGCCGCCAAATGCGAAAACACACTGGCTACCCGCACCTGCGGCGCACTGACTAGGTAATCAACCAGCTTTGGCGCATCCTCGGGCGCAAACCCTAAACGATGCATGCCCGTATCGAATTTCACATGTATGGGAAACGCGGCGACTTCCCGCTCTTCCAGATACGCGACAAAAGATTCCAATACCGGAAAGCTGAATATTTCGGGCTCAAGCCGATGCCGAAGCAGCGATTCAAATGCATAGATGTCGGGACTCATCACGACGATGGGCAGACTGATGCCCGCGCGGCGGAGTTGCACCCCTTCATCGAGGTAGGCGACGGTTAAGTAATCTACCTGATTGAACTGCAGCACGTTGGCGATCTCAAAGCTTCCGCTACCGTAGGAAAACGCTTTCACCATAGCCATCAATTTGACGTGGGTGGGCAACTGCGCTTTGTAGGCTTTTAAATTGGCCTCCAGGGCTTGCAAGTTAACCTCCAGAACGGTATCGTGCAGCTTTTCGGTCAGCAGGCGACTCAGGCGCTCGAAGCGGTAGCGGCGCGCTCCCTTGATCAACACGGTCTCGTCGCGAAAGGCGAGTGCCGGCAGACTGGCGATCAGCGCCTCCGTATCGGGGAATGCGTGATGGTTCAAGAACTTGAATAACCCACCATGGGCAGCCAAATCCGGCCCCACCGTCACCAAACGGTCGATACCGCTCTCGGCGAGCAAGGCCGCCAATCCCTGGTAGAATGCCGTGTCGTCCGTCAAAATCCCGGGAAAATCTGACAAGATCACGCTACGTTTTTCATGCTGGTTTTGCTGCTTAAGGAAATCGAGGGCGATCACCAACGATGCCATGTCGTTGCTGTAAGAATCATCTATTACCGTACAATTGCCCACGCCGCGCTTAAGTTCTAAACGCATCCCAACGGGCGCCAAGCCACGCATGCCTTGCGCAATCTCCTCGCCTTCGTATCCCAAGGCTAACATCACGGCCCAGCACGTGATCGCGTTGTCCATGGAGGCCGTATCCGTAAACGGAATGGTAATGGCCATGGGCTGCCCCTTGTATTGGGCCCGAATCTCCGTAGCTCCCTCCCCAATCTCGCGCCGATCAATAATCATTAGTTCGGCAGCGTGGTCCACGCCCCAGGTGAAGTGATTGGTGGACGCGACGTCGGCGCCGTCAATATGAGCAGGAGAATGAATGACGCGCTCGGCCCCGTAAAACAGCAGCCACTTCTCGCGTATTTTCTCTTCGCGTGATGCAAAGCCTGCATCATGTGCTGGGCCGATACCGGTCAACACGCCCAGCGTCGGTCGAATCATGCGGTTCAGGCTGGCCATCTCGCCCGGCTGGCTGATGCCTGCCTCGATAATCGCCAGGGTATGCCGGCTATCCATTTGCCATAACGAGAGCGCCACTCCAAGTTGGGAATTATAGCTCTTCGGGCTACGGTGTATGCGGTAGCGGGGCGAAAGCAATTGGTACAGCCACTCCTTGACGATGGTTTTGCCATTGCTGCCCGTAACGCCAATCACGGGAATATCGAACTGACTGCGATGGTAAGCAGCAAGATCCTGCAAGGCCCTCAGGGTATCGGACACGAAAAGCAGGTTCGCTTCGGGATAAGCATCGGAGGATACAACGCCTGTGAGGACGACAAAATTGCGCACGCCCGCGCGGTAGGCGTCCGCCAGAAAAGCGTGGCCGTCGCGGTTGCCCTGCAATGCAAAAAACAATGCCTTAGCGGGTTCCACCAACTTACGCGTATCGAAGGATAGGGTCGTAATCGACGCATCCGGTCGAGCCAAAACAACCGTCGCGGGAGACAGCACCTGGCTGACTAAGGCAATCGGATACGGATGTGCGTGCATATGGGGCTAATTTCAACAATTTTTATGTGTTGCAAGAATTTTTTGCGATTTTGACGAAATGGAAAGCTGGGAAAAAAAGCCGCCAAAAAAGATCCTAACGCAGCGTCAGGCGCAGGCCAAAGCGGAAGCGTATTGTGCCTTCCAGGAGCGCTCCCAACAAGAAGTGCGCGACAAGCTCTTTGGCTGGGGCGTGCGGGGCAACGAAGTGGAGGAAATCATCGCGGAACTAATCGCCAACGATTACCTCAACGAAGAACGCTTCGCCCTTGCCTATGCATCGGGCAAATTTCGCATGAAGGGCTGGGGGAAGATCAAAATACGGCAAGGTCTCCTTCTGAAATCCGTTTCCGAACCGCTGATCAAAGCGGCCTTGGCGGCAATCGATCCTATGGAGTATCAGGACAAACTGCGGGACACTTTGGCAAAAAAAGCCGCGGTAACAAATGAGAAAGATCCGTATATTCGGAAACATAAGCTGACACGACATGCAGCGTCGCGCGGGTTCGAACAAAACCTCATTTCTGAGGCATTGAGCAACAATGACTTATAAAAAAGCGGTGATTTTTTTTCAAAATAAATTTGGCTTGAATGCAAATGTGCGTATATTTGCATCGCAAAACACAAGCGAAAGTAGCTCAGTTGGTAGAGCGCAACCTTGCCAAGGTTGAGGTCGCGAGTTCGAACCTCGTCTTTCGCTCCAAAACGAACCCCTCCCGATAATCTCGCGAGGGGTTCTTAGTTTTTGCAGGAAACAAAGCCGCTGCCGGAAACCGGATCAGTTTCAAAACCTCAATAACGTCATAATAAAAAATGAGTTTTCCGTTGGCAAATAGGCAAAACAAACTATATTTGCATCCTGAAACACGACCCTTGCCCCCAAGCTCCGCACACGCGGCAGCGGCAAGACATCACCCGCTCGGATGGTGGAATAGGTAGACACGCAGGACTTAAAATCCTGTTCCCGTTAAAGGAGTGCGGGTTCGATTCCCGCTCCGAGTACTAAACAGGGCAAATTGAATTTATTTTCATTTGCCCTGTTCTTTTTTAGACAATCCGTTGTTTATCTGAAAAATGTAGCTAGCGAGTACGTTCATTCGGGTGGCTGGATACGCTTTGCTATCAAAATCCAATCCTTCCCGGGACATCCTACCCTTTGTACCCCCGTGACTGCCCCTATCTTGGCACAACCTCGCCCCCATGCAATAAAACCGCTATACAGCAGGTTGCGCAAAAAATCACGCGGAATACTGAGGACATAGCGTATATTTGCGGACTCCACTCGAATACAAGTATGGAGTTTCTCATTATTGCCGCGCTTATCCTACTCAATGGCGTGTTTTCCATGAGCGAGATTGCCTTCGTTTCATCCCGAAAGTTCAAACTCGAAGCCGACGCAAAAAAAGCGATAAAAAGGCACTGAAGGCGCTCAATTTGGCTAATAGCCCCAACACGTTCCTGTCTACGGTTCAAATTGGCATCACACTGATTGGTATCCTTACCGGTATATTCAGCGGACAGTCGATCACTTCGGATTTGGCTAGTTTCTTTCAGACAATGCCGTGGCTATCCGCCTATGCCCACCCCCTTGCCGTCGTTTCGGTGGTGGTCATCATCACGTATCTGACGATCGTATTCGGCGAATTGATCCCGAAAAGATTAGGTCTTAGCGCTCCCGAAAAAATATCGGCGACCGTAGCCGGGCCGATGATGGCCCTCTCCACCATTACACGACCATTGATATGGATGTTGGCGAAAACGAACGACTTTGTATTGCGTCTGCTAGGCATTAAGGAGCAACAGGACGACATCGTCACCGAGGAAGAAATCAAGGCGATGATCCAACAAAGCACGGTAGGCGGCGAAATACAGGAAATTGAGCAAGAAATCGTGACACGGGTGTTCGCCCTGGGCGACCGCAAAGCCGGTGAACTGATGACGCACCGCAGCGACCTGGTGTGGATAGACCTGGCCGACAGCTTCGCGGAGATAAAGGCTGACTACAACCTGGAAGTCGTCGACATGGATGGGCACCGAATCGATAAGATCATGATTACGAAACGCTAATCGCGTCTCACGCGGATAAGTCATCGCTCCCCGCATTTCCCATCGGAAAGTGAGCAATGAGATCGTTTCCTTGAAAACGAAAATGAGCGCTTAGTTGCTTGCCTTCTTTTTCTTGCCCTTATGTCGGAGCACTTTTGCCTCGATGTAGAAAATCACTTCCTCGGCCATGTTGGTGCTTTGGTCGCCGACACGTTCCAATCTGCGAACAATGGACAGGGCATTGAGCGCTTGACCGGTAGCGTTGGGATGATCACCGAGGTAGCTAATGAGGCGTTCGTTGGCCAAGTTGTTAATCCGGTCAAGTTCCTCGTCTTTCTGGAATATCGTGCGGGCCCGTTTAGTATCCTCTTCCTGGAAGGCAACCAAGGCGTCTTCGACAATAGACAGGGCTTTGACAAACATTTCATCCAATTGGATTACTTCCACGAGTTGTGGGTCGTAGGGCTGCTCTTCGGACTTCAGGTATTTGCATATCCCCTCGGCGATGTCGCCCAAGCGCTCCAAGTTGTTGATGATTTTCAAAACGGCCAGCACGAAGCGCAAGTCGGTGGCCACTGGAGTATGCAGGGCAAAGAGGTGCTCGCACTGGCGGTCTAGCGCAAGTTCCATCGCGTTCACGCGTTTTTCCGTAGCCACCACTTCGTGGCACAGGCTTTTGTCAAAGTCGATCAAGGCGCGGTACGACTTTTCCAGCTGGCTAATCACCAATTGCCACATGCTCTCGGTGTCGTCCCGCAGTTTTTTTAATTCGCTTTCCAAATGTGTCATATACCGTTTTTTAAAAGGTTAGCGTGCGGATGTTATCCGTAACGACCAGTTATATAATTTTCAGTCGCCTCCCGTTTGGGGTTGGTGAACAATGTTCCCGTATCGGAATATTCAACCAATTCACCTAGATAGAAAAACGCCGTTTTATCGCTTATACGAGCGGCCTGCTGCATATTGTGCGTGACAATTACAATCGTAAAGCTATCCTTTAAACTGATGATTAGTTCTTCGACCTTTGCCGTCGATATCGGGTCAAGCGCGGAGGCTGGCTCGTCCATCAACAGTACGGATGGTTTCACGGCAATGGCACGGGCTATACAGAGGCGTTGCTGCTGACCGCCGGAAAGCGCTAAGGCCGACTTGTTCAGACTGTCCTTCACTTCATCCCAGAGGGCGGCTTTCGTCAGGGCGTCCTCAACAGTTTGGTCCAAGACGCTTCTTGATCGCTCACCGTTTATATCAAGGCCAAATACAACGTTGTCATAGATGCTTTTCGGGAACGGGTTAGGCTTCTGGAAAACCATGCCTATCTCCTTCCGGTGTTCGTAGACATCCAATCTCTTACGGTAAATATCTTTCCCGTCGAGGTAGACCTTGCCTTCAATCCGAGTGTTCGGAATCAGGTCGTTCATCCGATTGAAACAACGCAAGAACGTCGACTTGCCGCAGCCCGAGGGCCCAATGAACGCGGTAATGGTGTTGGCATGGATATCCATACTGATATCGCGAAGCGCATGCTTATCCCCATAATACAAGTTCAGCCGATCTGCCGAAAGCTTTACGGGCGTGCGGGGTTCTAGATTTTCACTTTTTTGTACCATCTGTTTCTTAAGGTAATTGCCACAGCGTTTAATAGGAAGGTAAATGCGAGCATCACGATGATGCCGGCAGCCGCGTTTGTCACGAACTCTGCCTGAGGGCGGGTCGTCCAGTTATAAATTTGAATAGGCAACGACGTGTATTGGTCCATGGGCCCTTCGGGCATAAAAGGAACATATGCCAATGCGCCGACGACAATCAGTGGCGCCGTTTCGCCAATGGCGCGGGAGGTTGACAGGATGATGCCCGTCAGGATTCCGCCGAACGACGCGGGAAGCACTACTTTATATACCGTCTGCCACTTGGTAGCCCCCAGTGCCAATGCGCCCTGCCTAAGCGTATCGGGCACGGCTTTGACCGCTTCGCGGGTGGAAACGATAATGATTGGCATAATGAGCAGCGCCAGCGTCAGCGATCCCGCCAAAATGCTATTGCCAAGTCCGGACGTGCGCACGAACAGTTGCAAGCCGAGAATGCCATATATAACGGAAGGCACACCGGCAAGGTTGGAGATATTCACCTCCACGAAGCGGGCAAACCAGCTGTCTTTGCCGTACTCCTCCAAATATATTCCCGAAAGAATACCAATCGGAATAGCAGTAATCATGGTGAACACCAATAGGCTAACCATTCCGGCCAGTGCGGTGAAAATTCCCGCCTGCTCGGCATGGCGCGACGGCAAATTGACGAGAAACGACCAATTGACGCGTGCTAAACCCTTAATCAAAATATCGCCGATAAGCAAGACTAAGCTCAACAGGGCAATCACCGTAAATGCAAGCGCCACGATTTTGAATACCTTGTCCTTAATCTTGGCGGCTGACCGTTTCCTACTCATAGCGCTGCTGGTATTTTTTACGAATCCAAAAACTCAGGTTATTCAATAAGAACGTGAAAACAAACAGGGTGATGCCCGCCGCAAAAATACTGCGGTACTCAATGGAATCCTGCGGTACGTCGCCCATGCTCACCTGCACGATATACGTCGTAATGGTTTCTACGGCGTGCAACGGATTGAACGTAAGCCTAGGCTCCTGCCCCGCGGCGATGGCCACAATCATGGTTTCGCCCAATGCCCGCGAGATGGCTAATATGACCGATACGACAATCCCAGAACTGGCCGCCGGCACCAACACCTTGAATGCCGTCTGAAAACGGTTGGCCCCCAAGCCATAGGAAGCCTCGCGTAGGGAGTTGGGTACCGCACGAAGCGCGTCCTCGCTAAGCGAAGTAATGTAAGGGATGATCATCAAGCCCATCACCAAGCCCGGCGACAACGCGTTGAACCCCGCCAATCCTGGGATAAACTGCTGCAGCAAGGGAGTCACAAACTGGAGGGCAAAGAAGCCGTATACCACCGTGGGGACAGCAGCTAATACTTCCAGAGTCGGCTTTGCCCACGCCGTGAACTTCGGCGAAGCGTATTCGTTGAGGTATACCGCTATCGTGATGCCGACGGGCACAGCCAGCAAACATGCAATCGTCGTGGTCAACAGGGTACCAGACAGCAACGGCAATATCCCGAATTCCTTATTTTCAAACAAGGGCGTCCATGTCGTACCCGTCACGAACTCCACGATGGACACTTCGCCGAAAAACTTAAACGTGTCGACCAAGAGGACAAGGATAATGCCCACGGTAGTCACGATTGACAACATGCTGCACAGAAACATAACGCCCTGCATCAGCTTTTCGGTCCTTCGGCTATTGAGAACGTTCTGCTTTCCCATCTTGTGCTAAAAGTTGAATTAAATCGGCTCCGACGACTGACGTGTTTTCAAACATTGATCCGGTTATTTGCTGCTCGACCCGGCGTAGGCATAGTTCATACGTACGTTCGCTCAGCGGCACGTACCCCACTTCGGTCGCCAAGGGGGCAGCGTTGGCCAAATAAAATCGAAGGAAGTCCTGTACGTACGGTTTATCCAGCGCCTTCTTGTTAACGTAGATAAATTCAGGGCGGGAAAGCGGCTGGTATATGCCTTCGGTGACTGTCGAATCGCTCGGATAAACCAGCGGCGCCTCAGCATGGACACGAATGCCAACCAACCTGAGCTTGGATTGGTTCTCGCGGTAATAGGCCAACCCGAAGTAACCCAGCCCATTGGGATCGGACGAAATGCCCTGTACCAACACATTGTCGTCTTCACTGGCGGTATAGTCGCCTCGCGAAGATTTTGCCCGTCCATTGATAGCTTCCGTAAAGAAATCAAAGGTGCCGGAGGACGTTCCAGCACCGTATAGCTTCAAGGGTTGCTCCGGCCATCCCTCGCGAACTTGGCTCCATCGAGTTACTTTCCCTTGGCTCTCCGGAGCCCAAATCGTCCGCAGCTCTTCAACCGTGAGCTCATCGACAAATTCATTGCGCGGATTGACTACCACGGCCATGCCGTCATAGCATACGGGAATTTCGATAAATTCGATACCGTTTTCGCGGCTCTCCTGCAGTTCGGCTGGACTGATAGGGCGTGAAGCATTGCTGATGTCGGTTTCGCCACGTAGAAACTTCTTAAAGCCCCCACCGGTACCGGATATTCCTACCGTAACGCGGATGTCCGGCTTGTGGTGCCGAAACTCCTCAGCCACAGCTTCCGTCAGCGGATACACACTGCTGGAGCCGTCTATGTAGATCTTGCCGTCGTAGGATTTGAAGCAAGCCGACAGTGAAAGACTAAAGCCTACCACGCACGTGAGGGTAAAAGCACGTTTAAACGTCATTTTTGGTATTTATTGCACCGCCTAGCATTGCCTTCCAAATTGAAGACCCAGATCGGTCACGTTTTAAAGGTGCAAAGCTATGACGAGCTCGTTAAATCTATGTTAAATCGACGTTACCTTACATTACATGCGATATTCCTGACGCCGCGACGACACGACGTATGACAAGTTCAATGCCCAGCAGGGACAGTTTGGCACAAACTTTGTCACTGTAAACTAACACGTTACGAACGGATTTTGTTCGTAATGTATTATGAAAAACAAAACCAGTATTTTTGAATCTCACCCGCTTTAATCTCTTCGGCGTGCGCCTCGGCATGTATTTGATTCTACTCTCAGCCGTGGGGATCTTCGACTCCTGCACCAAAGACGTACATCCACTCGACGAACTCCCCAACCTGGAAACGGAGGAAACACCCGCTCCTAACCAGCCGACGCCCGGCAAACTGGGTGAACCTTTTCTTTATGGGTCCAATATGGGTACCTATCCCGGATGGTCTGACCAGCAACTGGCTGAGTTGCTCATCGGCAACCCCGAACGCTCGATTTCGGGGGCGGGCGTCAATAGCCTACGACCCGCCATGTATGATCATTTCGTCCAACGCTGGGGCTACGACGTACGGCGTACCGCCTTTGAGACCTACCGCCAACTCGGTGGCAAAGACCACACCATTTTCCTCAATGGTCCGGCCGACGCACACCGAGAACAAACGCAATATTGCGAGGGCGTTCAGTCGCAGACTTTCGCCAACCTATACGAGCCCATATGGTTATCGCCTGGCGTGATTAATACCGACAACTACTATGCTAACTATGTGTATAACGTCGTTAAAACCTACGGGGCCTATGTCAAGTACTGGGAAGTGTGGAACGAACCAGACTACACGAATAACTGGCAAGCCAGCCAAACCTGGGACACGGTTGACCCTGACCCTTGCCACCTGACCAACTTCGCCGCACCCATCCAGTCCTATGTGCGCATGTTGCGCATCACGCACGAGATTGTCCACCTATTGGATGACGACGGGCTGGTATGCGTAGGTGGCCTGGGATATCCCCGGTTCTTGGACGCCGTGCTGCGCAATACGGATAACCCCAATGCGGGGAAGGTGACTGCCGACTACCCAAAGCAAGGTGGGGAATGGTTCGATTGTCTGAGCTACCACGTTTACCCGATGTACTATGTGGGTAGCAACCCCAACTCGGACGCCGCAGCGATCGCCATCGTGAACCACAAGGAAGCTTTCGAAGCCGTGCTGGACAAGTATGGCTACAACGGCACTACGCATCCCGAAAAGCCATTTATCGTAACCGAAAGCAACATTCCGCGCCGGGCAATCAACGGGTATCTGGGCGGGGACGAGGTGCAGCGCAACTTTCTAATCAAGGCGGCTGTCGTAGCGCAACAAGCGGGCCTGCGTGCGTTGTATGTGTATGGACTGTCGGAGAGCAGCCCCATTGGCCAGGCCAGCACGCCCTACCACGCCATGGGATTTTATGAGCATATCACAGGTGCCCCATACCAAGCTAAGATCACGCCCGGAGGGGTGGCCTGGCGTACGGTCAGCCAACAGTTGGGCGCTCGCCAATACGATCCTGCCGCCACGGCCCGCCTCCAGCTCCCTGCCAACGTAGGCGGCGGCGCGTTTTATTCCATGAGTGATAAAGACTACGTTTATGTGCTTTGGGCGAAAGCAAACGGAGCATCGGAGCAAGCTGCAGCAACGTATCAGTTTCCGGCGTCGTTCAGCATCTCCCAAGCTAAGCACTTCGATTGGGAGAATAAGCCTTCCAGCGTGACGGGAACAATCAAGCTAAGCGCATCGCCGGTTTTCATCAAACCCTAAGAGAGTACTACTGTCCAAACCAGCGACATTCGCTCCAACGGGTCGATCCCGAACGGCTTTGCCAATCGCGCGACTCAATTCCCGAGATCAGATCCGCCGCCCCGCCGACAGGCTTTATTTAGATACGTGTTCTAAGCCGGCCGACACCCTACGATGACGTTTCGGGCCAATAATAGCTGTCGGGGTACACACGTTCGCCGAAAATAGCCGTGCCCACGCGAATCATGGTCGCCCCCTCCTCGATGGCCACTTCTAAGTCGCCACTCATACCCATCGACAACTCCTGCATAGTCGCATGCGGGAGATTCATCGCCCGGACCGCGTCACTTATCTCGCGGAGAAGCCGAAAGCAAGGCCGTGTCCTTTCGGCATCGGAGCTAAACAATCCTATGGTCATCAAGCCCCTGATGCGGAGCGTGGAAAATCGAGCCATTTCCCTGACGAAGTCCGGTAGGTCGATCGGCTGCAGGCCAAATTTACTCGCCTCACCCGATGTATTAACCTGTACCAATACGTCTATGGTTCGCCCTGCGGCACCCAGTCGCTGGTCGAGCTTTTCGGCTAGTCCGAGGCGGTCCAACGATTGTATACAGGTGACGCCACACCTGAGCACGTCCTTGATTTTATTGGTTTGCAAGTGACCGATAAGGTGCTTTTCATGGGGGACATCCTTCAAGGCCACAAACTTATCGCGAAGCTCTTGTACCTTATTCTCACCCAGCAGGGTCTCTCCTGCCGCCAAGACCATTTTGATACGATCGGCCGGAACTGTCTTGGTTGCTAGCAATAGCCGAACGTCATTAGGATGGCGCCCCGCGCGCAAGCAAGCGGCTGCTATGCGGTCCTTGATACGTTCTATGCGCGTGATCAGGTCGTTCTTCATACCATCGTTGTTCGAGACAATCGACATACCGATTGTCCGTCCGCGAGGACTAGTTTAATCATTTCTTCATTTTTTCCAAAACTCATCTGGCCAATCATCGGGAGGAGCCTGATGATCATGCGCTTGGAGGATTTCGAGTTCTTCCTCGTTGGCAACGCCCTGTATTTCATTAAACAAGTCGCGCTCTTCGAAACGGATGTGGCTGTTCAACAGTTTTTCCAGTTCGGCAAGGGCTTCTAGGGTCGCAAGCCCATCTTGAAAAAAGGCGGCAATTTGCCGGTGCGCTTGTAGGGCAATCGCCACCTTAGGATGGTCACTTCCTAAAACCGGAAAAAGCTTCTCTTCTTCAATCTCGAAGTGCTGTATAAGGTGATTGTTCCAAAACCACGAGGCGAAAGATCGGATTCGCTCCAACGCCACGCCGTGCTGCAATCCCTGGCGGATTTTCCAACAAAAAAGCAATCCGAAATGGTGTGCACGCGAAAGGTGTTGCAAGGATTGGTGGCGTCTGATCGGTTTCATGCAAGGTGTTATTTAATGGGTTCGAGTTGTTCCAGTACGTCGCGCAACACCCGCGCTTGGTTCATGTTAGGATCCCGAGCCGAGTATAGCAAGGTCAGTGTCTTTTTCATGCTGATCGCCTTCAAGCGTGCAAGCTCTTCGGCGTGTTGTTCCAATTCTTTCCGATAGGCTTCGCGGAATGCGTCAAATCGCTCGGCCTTATGGGCAAACCATTTTCGGAGCTCCGTGCTCGGTGCCATGTCCTTGCCCCATTCGTGGATGGCGACATCGGCTTTGGCTATACCCCGCGGCCACAGCCGGTCAACCAATATCCGATAGCCATCCGTCGGAGCGGGCAGCGCATAAATTCGTTTGATTCGTATATTCGGCATGGCGGTCAGCAATAGCGATTTATGTCCTATTCGGAGGGTACCATCTTTTCAAAGAGCGAGCTGCTGAAAAACGTAAGACAAACCACCTTAATCACCTCGGCCCCAACAAAATAAAAATGAAGTACAGATGGCTTTACGGGCAGTCCCTGGATGTGCAGTTCCGCCCTTGCATCCAGTGCGGGTAGTAGCCAAAACGTCTGCAACGTGAGCAAAACAAGCGACACAATCAAAAAAGCGTAACTGGATCGCCAAGTCGCTCCACCAAGAAACAGCAAATTAGCTACTGCTACCAACGCAAGAATCCACTCGACCTTATTAAGTGCTCCAAAAACGAGTCGGCCGATACCTAAGCCTAGCGGCACGGTTATCCCGGGAGCGCGAAACTTGAGCCAAGCTTCCATAAAGCTGATAGCACAAACAAATCCAATCCACAAAAAAACGG
>CAYRGQ010000003.1:0-170307 GCA_964423925.1 uncultured Sphingobacteriaceae bacterium
ACCGAAAAGAACAAACCGCTCAACCACGAACGGGGTGCAAAAGTAGAAAAGAATTGTGATATTCCCAAATCTATTTCGCCTTTTCCTAAAAGTTTTCTGCCTTCAGCTGATTGTCAGCTTCATAACTTTTAGTCGACGATTCTACTCGATGCAAAAGAACTTCCTGCTTTATTTTTGCAGGGCTTCAAAGGTACGCAGGATTATCCACATTCGCAAACTTTTCCACACCAAACAATCGGAGAAAGCGCTAGGAGGCTGGCTACGAAGCTCCTGCGCATAGCGCATATTAATTGCCCCTAGGCGTTTGGCAAACCTAGTTGATCGTGCGCACGCAATTTGCCCTGTGCGTCTAACAAGAATGACATCGGATTTTCGGGGTCTTTGATAATTTCAAATAGCGTATACCCCCAAGGCTTCCAGAAATTCTCTAGCACCTGTCCGTAGGTTTTTACTTGCCAAGCATCAAAAACGGGCCGAAGCCCCGCGTCCGAAAAAGGCATCGGTTCGATGTAGACCGCATCAGCGGTCGGCAGCACCGTGTACTCCGGCAGCCGGGCGAACAAGTAAGCCGAATAGAAAAACCGGGCGCAGAGCTCTTCGAACTGGATGGGGTGAAGCGTCTGATTTCCGATTTCCGTCAAATAATCAGCGTGGAAGATTCCGTTGGCACCGTTGTCCTGCAGACAGGCGACAATTCCAAAATCTTGCATACGCAAGGAGAATACGAGCGTATTAATCTCATCGCGATAGCTGAACGCCCCTTCCTCATTGGCCACTTTGGTGACGGCGATGGTGAATGGCAACGCACCATCAAACTGTACGGGCCGTGCAATGGACTGAAGCATGAGGTGCAGGTTTCGAAACTTATGGACAAGTACCTGCGAGAAATTCATGGGCTCACCGGTCAACGCGTGCTGTCGCACGCCGGTTTGGATTTCGTTAAAAACCATTCCGTATACCAGTTTGGCGATCCATTGGAACAAGGTAACCTTGTCCAGACGGGCCACCGCATCATAACCCGACGCAAAAGCCCCTTCGATCGTGGTCTCCAGAGCGTCTATCCGCGCGACCACCGCCTCGGAACAGGGGAGCCTGAAGCTGTCGTAGGTGCGGAGGCTCTCGTCCAACAGCTTTAGTGGCTTGTCTTCCAAATCATACCGGCGCATCAACCATGCTGGAAAAACCTGGGTCTGAGTGGTTGCGGGCTCCCCACTGACGAAACAAGTTTTGTTGTCGAAGTTGAAATCGTCAAAGGGGTTATATAAGGGTTGGGGCATGATATTTTCATTTAAGCTAAAGAAGGGAAGGTAATCCCTTTAATTCTGCGGTACAAATCGACGGCGTAAAGGTCTGTCATACCCGAAACAAAATCCAGCGTGGACCGAATCTTGGAATACGGGTCTTCTTGGCATGCGCCGAACTGGGCCGGCATGAGCTTCACGAGTTTTTTTTCGTAAGGCGAACGCGCGTTGCTGAGGTAAGCAGGGAGGAACTCTTCCAACAATCCGCTCATCACCTTATATCCAGCCACTTCGATTTGCACTACGGAAGAGGCATTATATATGCGGCTCACCGATTCGCGTTGAATATGTTTCACGGCGGAGCGCAATTCGTCGTCTACCGCGTCCATCAACGCCCGATCGAAGGAGCCTGCCAGGATCCGATCTTGTTCCCGCACGAATATTCGGGCGCAATTGACGATGAGCGTGTTGATGGCCTTGGCACGCAATAGGCTTACCCGGCTATCCAGGTCGGCCAATTGGGCCAAGCGGCGCTTGAGTTTGTCGTCTTGGCACAGTGGCAACAACATGCTCTCCAGCTCCTCGTACGGCAAGATGCCGAGCCGGTGGGCGTCCTCGAGGTCAATAATGTTATAGCAGATGTCATCCGCTGCCTCTACGAGGTAGACCAAGGGGTGGCGATGGTATACCGTTTCGCCATTGGGATCGCGTTTGATACCCAGTTCGGCTGCAATTTTCTGAAAGCTCTCCTGCTCGGATTGGAAAAACCCGTACTTCTTGCGATGGTGGAGGTCCTTGCGGTGTCCTTCATGCGCCGCGCAGGGATATTTGACGATAGCTGCCAGGGAGCTATAGGTAAGCGCGTATCCGGCCGGATCCTTGCCTTGGAAAGCGTGCGTAAGAATTCGCAGGGCATTGGCATTGCCTTCAAACGCGATCAAGTCCTGCCACTGTGCGGGCGTAACCTGGTTTTTCAGCTCGTCTTCATGCGCGATGAAGTATGCGGAAATGGCCGATTCGCCGGAATGACCAAAAGCAGGATTCCCCAGATCATGCGCCAAGCAAGCCGTGGCGATGATGGTGTCAATATCCTGGAGTAGGGGAATCTCGTGATCCACTTCGGGATGGTCCTTGCGGTATTCGTTGTAGAAAATCCGTCCGAGCGAACGTCCGACGCTGGCTACTTCCAGGCTGTGGGTTAGCCTATTGTGCACAAACACACTTCCGGGCAATGGAAAGACTTGAGTTTTGTTTTGCAGCCTACGAAACGGTGATGAAAAAACCAAACGATCGTAATCGCGCTGAAATTCCGATCGGGCATCATATAACCCGTCAACAGCACGAGATTCGTAGCCCCAGCGCTTGGCGGAAAGCAACTTCTTCCAATCCATTTTTTCCATGAGCCACAAAGTTAGTACAATAAAGGGAAATCTGCGAGGCGCTGTCACGGCGTGGACGTCTCGATAAGGGTTCATCCTTATATATATAGCATAACCCCAGGCTTTGGCTAAACGGCGTCGCTGGCGGGGCTTCCGCCATTAACCCCAACTAATCAAAATAAAAACTTATGGAAAACACGGGTCTTTACGGTTTCCCGTAAAGAGGTTGGTTTCGGTATCCTTAGCTTTGTCGTTCGCTTAGGGATGACCGAGCAATCGGATCCACCCCTGGGCGTTGCAGACGATAAACCCGATGCTCGTTTAAGAACGATTAACCACTTTTTTGCACGAATATGACGCCCCTTAATTTGAAACCGCCTAAGGCAGTGGCCTTATCAACCTCGTTCCTCAAGAACCTTGACTTCAACGATGTGGTCTATGCCGAGTTTGCGACTCCGGACGCGATCGATAATGCGGGAAAGGCCTTCTTGCTTTTGCTTGATGACGGCCAGCCGATTTGTTACCGATCGGACCTATTCGCTGACTATGATGTTTACCTGCATTTGGACCGCAGCTTATATGCCGATCGACATACGGCAAAAAATCCGTGGTACGACTATTATTACGGAGGCAGGGCAACCATGTATTTGTGAATAAGCGGGTACAGCTTACTCCCACCGAGAATCATTTTATTGCCCGGATAAATGGCACGAGCTTTCCGATTCATATTTCCGCTCCGGGCGTTTTCCAAATAGTAGCATCTCAAATCGAAATTTTCAAACGCAGCGTATCCGTGGAGTGAGCCGTATAGCGGCCGGATCGCCGAAGCGTTAGTTGAAGGTGGAAAGAAAGAAAATTAGAGCCGACGATGGGATTCGAACCTACGACCTACGCATTACGAATGCGTTGCTCTACCAGCTGAGCTACGTCGGCTTGACGGTGCAAATTTATACAATTATCGGATTCGACAAATAGGCGACCTTCACTTTTTTACAGGGGATGGTTACGACAAGAACAGGGGGTGTTCGTGCCTGGGGACCACGCCGCTGTCTTGCGCTCGTTCGAATAGCGTAGTCACGGCCTTTCTTCCTTCCTCTCCCAAGTCTAGCGAATAGCGATTAACGTACAGCTCGATGTGCTGGTACATGACCGTGTCGTCCATTTCCTGGGCATGCTCGCGAATGAAGTCCATGCCGGATTCGGGATTCGCAAACGCGTACTCCACGCTTCGGCGCAGCACCCGCGCCACTTTATGCTTGACATCCTCGGACAAGGAGCGCTTGACCACGATTCCGCCCAGCGGAATGGGCAAACCCGTTTCCCTTTCCCAATACTCGCCTAGGTCGATGACTTTGTGCAGCCCTCTGGCCACATAGGTAAAGCGGTTTTCGTGGATAATCAAGCCCGCGTCTATCCGTTCCTCGAGCAGGGCGTTTTCAATGTCCGAGAAAATTATCTCTTCTTTATTTTGCCACGCGGGATACGCCACGCCCAACAGGAAATTAGCCGTAGTGTACTTGCCGGGAATCCCGATTTTCAGGTCGGACGGCTGCCCCGTACCGGCCATCGCCCGGAACGCTCGTGCGCACTCGGGGTCCTTACAGATCAGCAACGGACCGACGCCAAAGCCGAGTGCACTCCCCGCATCGAGCAACACGTAATCGGCGGCCGCATACGCATATGCGTGATAGCTAAGTTTAGTGATGTCTAGCTCCGCTCTGAAAGCCTGCTGGTTAAGCGTTTCCACATCCTCGAACGAAACATCGAATTCGAGCCCTTCCGTGTCGATCTTGTGATGGATCAAAGCATCGAAAATGAACGTATCATTGGGGCATGGGGAAAATCCGAGCGTAAGTTTCATGGTATTCGAGACAATATTGTCCGCGTCAATTGGCAACGGACAGATTTTTTGCGAAAATAAGGAGAAGAGTGGCAAGGAACGTAACCAAGATCAGACCGCGCGCCGTACGCTCGCACGCATGGCGATAATAATACCGCACGAGTAACAGGTTAAGCAAGGCCGCGACCACATAGAGGCCAATGTCCTTACCTCCAAGCAGCGAAGACCAGGTGGTGAAGGTGCTTAGCAGGTGGGCGACTACAGGAGCTACCACGCCGAGCAACGCTCCGAAAAGAAAGCTATTTCGTTTCACGGGCTACTTCTCCAGGTCAAAGTTCCAAGAATTGAGCGTCGGTATGGCGTGGTGGGCCGTCATATCGAACTGCACTGGCACAACGGAGGCATAACCGTTTTGCAAGGCCCAAACGTCCGTATCTTCACCTTGGTCGCGCAATTTGAACACGCCCGTAAGCCAATAATAGCTCCGGCGGTAGGGATCGGCCCGCTCCTCAAATTCTTCCTCCCACTTGGCATCGGCTTGCCGGCAAATCTTCACTCCTTTTATCTTCGCTACATTGGGAAAATTCACATTCAGCAACGTCTTCGGGGTTAGCCCGTTGGCGATAACCTGCTCGGTAATACTCCGCACATAGGGGCGGCACCGGGAGAAATCGGCATCATGGTTGAAATCGTCGTAGCTGAACCCGATGGAAGGGATGCCCTCGATGGCGCCTTCCACGGCTGCTGACATCGTGCCGGAATATAACACGTTGATGGAGTTGTTCAGCCCGTGGTTTATGCCCGATACGCAGATATCCGGCTTGCGGCCTTTGAATATCTTGTTGACGGCGAGCTTGACGCAATCGACGGGTGTTCCCGAGCACTTGTACATCTCTACGCCGGGATAAATTTCAACCTGATCGAGGCGCAGGGGCTTACCAATGGTGATGGCGTGGCCCATTCCGGACTGGACGCCCTCGGGCGCCACGACGACGACATCGCCCAGTTGTTGCATTTCCTCCATCAGCACCTTAATGCCCGGGGCAGTAATCCCGTCATCATTCACCACTAATATCGTGGGTTTATCTTTTTTCATGCGACTAATTTAAAAAAAGAAAAGCGTTACGGACGAGAGCCGTAACGCTTTTTGACATTGTATTGCGATGTCACGCGCTAAAGGCTGTTCAGCCAATCGACAACTTCGTCGCGCGCTTTACCTGTTTTCTTTTGGAGGCGTCCGATCAATTCGTCTTCTTTACCTTCCTCGTACAGTAAGTCGTCGTCGGTCAGTTCAGCGTATTTTTGCTTCACCTTGCCTTTCATCTCGTTCCAGTTGCCTTTCAATCGTAAGTTGCTCATCGTTGTTGTGATTTAATTTCGCTGTAGCCACTATTGCGGCCGTTAACTTAACCACCTAAATAACACCGCTTGTGCGAAAAAGTTCGCGCGCAGCCTAGAGCTCCTTAATTTTTATACTCCGGAAACTCACCGCATCGCCGTGGTCCTGCAGCAGGATGTGGCCTTGCTCGGCCATCCCGAAATTGTCCCAATCCTTATACTTGCTGCGCTCCACCAGATCGTAAAATTCGTCCGATCCGCGCACATACGACAGCACTTTCTCGCCATTCAGGTAGTGGGTGACGGTGTTGTCGGGAGCGACTACCAAACGGCCCCGATTCCACTCGCCGATGGGTCGCTGGGCCCGGTTGGGCTTGTCAGCGGTGATAAGGTCATAAAGTGACGCCAAGGTCCGATTGCCGTCACGGCCCATTTTCGCATCGGGATGCCGTTCGTCGTCCAACAGCTGGTACTCCAGACCGATGGCCGAACCCACATTGTTTTCGGAAAGGGTGACGAAATACTTCACTCCACTATTGGCCCCTTCGGTTAGCCTAAACTCGAAAGAAAGGTCGAACGCCTTGTATTTTCCTTCGGTGACGATATCTCCGCCATTGGTAGATTCGCCGCCGCCCGACGGAAGGACGTTAAGGGTTCCTCCTTCAATTTCCCAGCCGAATTCAGGGAATGCGTCCTTGTACGCCCCGACCCAGCCCGCGCTGCTGTGCCCATCAAATAGCAGGGAATACCCTTGAGCCTGCTCATAGTCGCTCAGTGCATTGGGCGTCAGGTTAACGGTGTAGATGCTGGTAGCGAATTCCTGAGATTGCAGGTCTTCGGTTTGGATTCGGATATTGCGGAAGTACACCTTCTTGCCGGCCAGGCTTTCGTCGCCGATGCTATGCACTTGCAAACCAATAAAGCCGGTAGGGTCTATCGTGTCAATAACATGCGCAACGGCCACGCCGTTAACCCATGTCTTTGTTTCACTTCCGATGGCTTCAATTCGGAACGTGTTAAACTCTCCGGGCTTGTACGCACTCTTCGCATCGGAGTTCAAATCAAGCGGATATAGCCATCCGCGACGGGCCTCGTCGTAGATGCCTCCTGTCCAGGCACGGGGTGTAGGGTCAATCTCAACTTGCCGTCCTTGCACCGCGCCGCGACCTCCATGGGCGTCCGGATTAAAGCGGCTTCGCGTCTGTATGCCCGAGTTGGTGGTTTCGCCCTCCAACTTTACCTCTAGCTCGAGGATAAAATCGCCATACTCCTGTTCGGTGATCAAAAAAGAGTTGGGCGTGCCGGCCGTCATCGTGCCCACGATAGCACCGTCGACGACCTCATATGGCGCTTCGCCGCCGACCGGTGTCCAGCCCGTCAGGGTTTCGCCATCGAAAAGCGATTGCCAGTTGCCATTGCTTTGAGCATCCCCGCAGGAAGCGAAAGCCAGCATACTCACTGCCAAGCCTGCTGCAGCCGTTAATTTCAATGTCTTGTTGTTCGTATTTCGTTTCATGTGTCCAATGGATTATCGAAGTGGCATGCTGGACAGCGCACCGAAGGTGGCATGGGCCTAGCATACAGGTTTCTGAGTACGATGTTTGTGCGTACGGGTGTGGGCACGAGGCCTAACGTCAACGCACTGGCTTAAAGCCCAATATTAGCGTTTTTTTCACAAAACCCGGTTGTATCGAGTCGCTTTCTACGAAAACGATGTAGTGTAAAGACCCATTTGCCAACGCTTTTTCACATCTTTGCATAGCATGGACCACCTTGCAGAAAAGGAAGCTTTTGCGGAGCTAGTCTACGCGCTGGTTCGCGAGATCCCGCTGGGGCGTGTCACCTCCTACGGGGCAATTGCGCGTGCAGTGGGTCGGCCTAATTCATCCCGCCTCGTCGGACGCATTATGGGGCGCGGCTCGCAGGCGTTGCCCCCGATCCCGGCACACCGCGTGGTAAACAGTGCGGGCGCACTCTCCGGCAGGGAAGCCTTTGGTGGCGTCCATACCATGCAGGCGCTATTGGAGGAGGAAGGAGTCGTAGTCAAAAACAACAAAATAGCCAATTTTAAACTCGTGTTCTGGGATCCGCTTCATGAACTTTAAGGATTTCCTCGCGATATACGCGATTTAGCGTAGGGTAATTGGCTAGTAATAAAGATTTAAAGATTCAGGGATGGAAAAAGAGCCAAAACGCTGCGGCTGGTGCGGCACAGACCCGCTGTATGTCGCCTACCACGACAAAGAATGGGGCAAGCACGTTGCCGATGATCAAACCCTGTTTGAATTCCTGGTGCTCGAGTCCGCGCAGGCCGGGCTCAGCTGGATCACGATCTTGCGTAAGCGCGAAAATTACCGCCGCTTATTTGCCGATTTCGACGTAGACCGCGTGGCGGCATTTTCTCCGGCGGATGTCGATCGTATCCTGCAAGACCCGGGTATTATCCGCAATCGGCTGAAGGTACAATCCACCGTCACCAACGCACGGATCTTCAAATCAATACAATCGGAATTCGGCTCTTTCTACGAATACCTCTATCGATTCTTGCCTGAGGGAAAACCAATTGCCAACGAGGTGGCCGACTACCGGACGGCACCCGTTAGCACACCCGAATCTGACGCCATCGCCAAGGATTTAAAGAAAAGGGGGGTTAAGTTTTTTGGGTCAACGATTTGCTATGCGTACATGCAAGCGGTTGGCATGGTCAACGACCATGAGCGCGATTGTGCCTTCCGCTAAGGTGCTGCATCGCCTGCATTAGGCCCGAGCCTTAGTTAGTGGGGCAATTCCAGACCAATTCCTTATCATTGTAGGGTCTGGAACCGTTATGAAAAAAGACCACTATCCTTCGGCCATATCGTCCCTCGTGAGCGCGTGGATAGGCGTCAGCTGCTTTGTATTGATAATGTTGACGACGAAGTGGTTCGAGGCCTTGCTCTATGCGTACTTATTTTTCTTCTCGCTTTCGCTGTTGCTGGGTGCGTATAGCTCGCTCATTCGTCGAAGTGGCCAAGCCTGGGCCGGCGTGGGTATGAGCGTGTTCTTCCTCACCGTGTTTATTGTCATCCGGTATATGTTCGCTGGCGTACATATCTAATGCTCAGCATCTGGCGCGACGACCTCCCGGTAAATATCCCGCAGGTTGCGCCCCAACCCGTTATAGTCCATGCCGTAGCCCACGATAAATTCGTTGGGTATTTCGAATCCCACATAGGCGATGTTGTCAAAACGGTGTTGCAGGGCCGCGGGTTTCATCAGCAGTGTACATACCGAAACGGAAGCGGGGCTATGCTGATTAACCGCATCGATGGTGTGTTTAAGGGAATGACCCGAATCGACGATATCCTCCACAATCACCACATCGCGGCCGCGCAGGTCTACGTCAAGCCCCAAGAGCTCGCTAATCTGCTCGTCTCGTTCGGTGCCTCGATAGGACGAAAGCTTAACGAACGAAACTTCGGAGGCAATGGTTACCTCTTTCATCAGATCGCCCATAAACATGAAACACCCATTCAACACCCCCAAAAACACAGGGTTCTGATGTTCGTATGCCACGTTCAACTGGATTCCGATTAGGCGAGCCCGTTTTTTAATTTGGTCGTAGTCGATGACTTGCTCAAACTCTTTCTGGTCTATCTTAATCTTCATTTGCTGGCGCTTAGTTCTGCGAACCCAACTCTCCAAAGACACGCCTTAGTAGGGTCCGGGAGTCTTCGATGGTCTCAGGCAGGCGTATTGTCTCGGGCGGCCTGATATCGGCCGTGTCGATTCCTTCCGGCTTTGGTGGGCGCAAAGGTTCGCGCAAACTTACAGCATAAAATCCATATAGCGACCCACTTTCATCGTCAATCAGCCCGCGTCGGGTCATGATTTGGCCAATATAGCCAAAGTAGCCGCTCAGGTGTGGCTTGAGCCGGCCGTCGTACATAAAGCCATAGAGTCCCGTCTTGGGGCGCGGCACGATGCTCGCCAAGTAAATGCTTTCGCCCACGGTGAGGTCGGCGGGGCGCTTTCCGAAGTAATATCGCGCGGCTTCGCTAATGCCATACACGTTGCGGCCCCATTCGATGATATTGAGATAAACCTCGTACATGCGCTCCTTGCTTACGGCGCGCGTGCTTTCCAAGAGCCATACGATGATGATTTCCTCAACCTTCCTCACCATCGTCTTGTTACGGTTTAGGTAAATGTTTTTAACGAGTTGCATGGATATCGTGCTGCCTCCTCGCTTGAAAGCCTTTTCCTTGTAATTGATTGCAATGGACGATCGGAATGCCTCTTCCACGAACCCGTTATGCGAAA
Source organism: uncultured Sphingobacteriaceae bacterium (assembly GCA_964423925.1). Lineage (GTDB taxonomy): Bacteria > Bacteroidota > Bacteroidia > Sphingobacteriales > Sphingobacteriaceae > CAYRGQ01. The sequence goes on from CAYRGQ010000003.1 coordinate 10,101, forward strand.
AGAACGACGGGTCTTCGGTGGTCAGCACGGCGTTGCGTAAATGAGGGGATATCTCATACAAACGGACATAATCAGGGTTAGCCGGTCCGACGATGATGTCGCGAACGGGCGCGTCGTTCTCATAGGGCGTGTAGGTGAACACGCTATTGATCTTGGTAAAATCCGTCTCTCCCCACGACTCGACTTCGAAACCCTCTTCCCGCATCTGCGCGCTGAACTGCACACTGTCGGGATTGGCCGAATCGAGAAATGCTTCCAACTCATACTGGATGCGCCCCGACACCTGAATCCCGTCCAGCGACTCGAAAAGTCCTTTAGGAAAGGCGTCGAATAGGTCTTGGGCGTCCATTTCCGGGGTGTGTAGCCGCAGCGCATATGTGGCATGGGGTGACTTCGTGTAGCGAAAATAAGGCTGCACGGAGAGGTCCTTGACGCGCACCTCCGAGTTCTCGGACAGTTCCAGGTAATTGTCGCCGACGACAATCGTGGCATCAATGAAGGCATGGGGCAGAACCACCTGCTGCTGTGAAATGCGCCAATGGTTAATCTTTAGGTCGTGAACGGACCATTCGCCGTTGACCTGCAGCTCCTTATCGCGAAAGACCACATCGTTGAGACGTACTTCGATCGTATCAAACGACATTTCGAGGCCATACTTGCTGTTGAGCAGGGGTACGTCTACCGGCTCGCCGTTGGCGTGTATCTTCATGGCGAGTTGTCTGCGGTCGGGATACAATTTTCCGGACACTTGCCACGCATCCCGATCATTGAGCGATACGGCTGACTCCAGATTGCCGTTACGCATGTCCGCTGTAGGTACGAACAGGTGCTGCCGGGTGGAGTCGTCCTGGTAGGAGAGCGACAGGTCACGAATTTCCATATCACGCGGAATGAGCCTAAGCGCCCGCGTGAGCATCTCGTTGGCCGAAGCCGACATATCGCCACCTGCGCGCGAAGGCTCGACCGCCTGCACACTATCGGCATCCCCGGCCCGATACAGGAAGTCGTAGTTGCTTGTGCTATCTTTTTTGATCAGGCTCAAGGCAATGGTATTCGCTTGGACAGCGCCTAGCTTGACTTGACCGATAATCAGGGGCAATATGCGCACGCTGACACTTGCCTGCTCAACGCCTAAGAGGGGCTCACGCGCTTGCGGAACGACCGTCACGGCCTCCAGTTTGACGCTGTTAAGCCCGGAAAAATAGGCCTTCCCTATCGTCAGGTTTAAATCATAGTCTCGCTCCAGCTTGTTCTGTGCTCGGGAAATGGCCGACGCCAGCAACGCCTCCCGCTTATTGAGAAACACCAACAGCCCCACGAGGAGCAACAAACACACCGTGCCCGCCGCTATACCGGCAATTATGTATTGCCTTCGAGAAAATCGTTTAAGAATTTGTGCCAGCCTTGGCTGATCTGAGCGCCTTGCACCGTTATCCATTTATATTTGCCTTGCGAAAGTTACCTCGTTAAATATCACTAAAAACAAACAAATGACAAGTTTGTGTGGACGATTCACTAAGTTTGTAGGTGACAGAAGCATAGGAGAGACATGATTACCAAAGAACAAGTGTTACACGCATTGGGACATGTAGAAGACCCGGACTTGAAAAAAGATCTGGTGACGCTCAACATGGTCCGCAATATCGACATATCCCCTTCACGCTTAGCCTTCGACGTCGTACTGACTACGCCGGCGTGCCCGCTGAAGGACCATATAGAGCGCGCCTGTCGCAACGCTATTGCGATGTTCGTAGACAAGGACATCAAGGTAGACATCAACATGACCTCGCAGGTGCGGGCGCCGCAGCGCAACCAACTCCCCAATATCAAGAACATCGTGCTGGTGGCTTCGGGCAAGGGAGGCGTGGGCAAGTCGACCGTGGCGGCCAACTTGGCCCTGGCGCTGCACGCCACGGGCGCCAAGACGGGGCTACTCGACGCCGATATATACGGCCCGTCGCAACCCATTATGTTCGGTGTGGAGGGTGCTCGGCCGCAAGCTAGCAAGACCGCGGATGGAAAAACGCTTATCGAACCGATCGAAAAGTTCGGGGTCAAGCTCCTGTCCATCGGTTTCTTCACCGACCCCAACCAGCCCGTGCCGTGGCGCGGCCCCATGGTCAGCACCGCGGTCAAACAACTGTTCAATGACGCGGATTGGGGAGAACTGGACTACCTGATCGTCGACCTGCCTCCGGGCACGGGCGATGTGCACATCACCATCGCGCAGGGCTTCCCCATCGCCGGGGCGGTCATCGTTACCACGCCGCAGCAAGTGGCGCTCGCCGACACGAACAAGGGTATTGGCATGTTCTTGATGGACTCCATCAACATTCCGCTGCTCGGCGTTGTCGAAAACATGGCCTATTTTACACCGGCTGAACTGCCCGACAACAAATACTACTTGTTTGGGAAAGACGGCGGCAAAGCCATGGCCGAACGCTACCAAATTCCCTTCTTGGGTGAGGTTCCCCTCGTAAAAAGCATTAGCGACGGTGGCGACAGCGGGTTTCCAGCGGTCGCTGATGAGGAAAACCCCGTGGCAGCGGCCTTTATGGAGATAGCCGGTAAGGTGGCCCAGCAACTTTCCATCGTGCAGGCAAAAGTCATGGCCTAAGCCTTGAAGCCCTTTTTGCTGGTCGCCTGCGTGCTGGTCGTCTCTAGCCGTCGTTCCCGCACGATCTTTTTTGGCCCGCAAGGCCCGGTATTTCAAAAGGATTGATATTTTTGTTTTTTTTAACCCCATGAGCAAACTTTCCGGCAAAAAGCTGATCGATACAATAAAGAGCAAAGGCAAGAACCTAGAGGCCGAGATGTCCTTCTTCGACCACTTGGAGGTCTTGCGATGGCACCTCATCCGATCTGCCATTGCGGTGGTCGTCTTTATGGTCTTGGCGTTTTCGTTTTACGATTTCATATTCGACGAGATCATCATGGGTCCAAAGAGCCCGGACTTCTGGACGTATCGGATGATGTGCAAAATTGCCGATGCCTTCAATATGCCCGGGTTTTGCGTTACCGAACTACCCATAACCATTATCAACACCCAGATGGCCGGGCAGTTCATCACCCAGATCAACTCTTCGTTGCTCATCGCTGTGATGGTCGGCTTTCCCTACTTGTTATATGAAGTATGGCTCTTTATTAAGCCTGCTTTGACGGATGTGGAGCGCAAGTCTGCGAGTGGTTTCGTGTTTTATGCGACATTGTTGTTTGCTATCGGCGTTATGTTCGGCTACTACATGGTGACGCCCCTGGCTGTCAACTTCCTGGCCAATTACTCCATTAGCCCAGATATTACCAATACCATTACCATCGGCTCGTACTTGTCATTCGTTGCTACATTATCGCTAGGTTGTGGCATCGTTTTCGAATTGCCCATGGTCATTCTGATCCTGTCTAAAGTGGGTGTCATGACGCCCCATTTCATGCGAGCATCCCGCCGATACGCGATTGTTTTGATCCTCATCATTGCGGCCATGATTACCCCAACCCCGGATATTATTACAATGATGACCGTGAGCATGCCGATGTTCCTTCTCTACGAGATTAGTATTTTGATTTCGGCACGGATATACAAGAAAAAACAGGCTGAGATGGGTATGTCTGAAGGTTGATGACGGGTAATGCCGCGTAACGCTAGCCCATAGAACGACATTACAAAACACCTTGCATTATGAAAATAGCAATTGGAGGCGACCATGCCGGATTTGAATACAAGGCCGCGCTGATCACATTTTTGGAAGAGGCTGGCCATGAGGTAGAGGACTTCGGGGCGTACTCCGCAGAGTCGGCCGACTACCCTGACTTTGCTCACCCGGTAGCGGCAGCGGTGGAACAGGGCGGATACGAGAAAGGCGTACTCATTTGCGGCAGTGCCAACGGCGTCGCCATTACGGCCAACAAACATGCCGGCATACGCGCGGCCATTTGCTGGCTAGAGGAATTGGCCACATTGGCCCGGCAACATAACGACGCCAATATCGTATGTATTCCCGCTCGCTTTATCACCCTTGAGGCGGCCAAACAGATTGTGGGCACCTTTATGTCGACGGAGTTTGAAGGCGGAAGACATACGCGCCGTGTAGGAAAAATTCCCTGCTAGCTGCCTTTCCCGTATGGTCGTGGCAACAACAACTTGTGCCCCAGCCACCACCCGATCCTTGTGCCTGCGTCGAAGGCGGTATGTGCAAAGGAGCCGGCCAGGGGGCAATGTATAGATCAAGAGGCAAACCAATTTAGAATATGAAAAAAGCGTTTCTTTTACTGTTTTTGCTGCCAGCTATTGGCAGCTGCATCATGGCACAGGGCCCAGACCCTATCCAACAACGGTATGCTTCCGAACTCACCCCTGAAAGCGCACACGCGCTACTGTCGGTGATGGCGTCGGCGGAGTTCGAAGGACGGGGCACGGGTGAACCGGGTGGCGAAAAAGCTGCAGCTTACATCGCGGACAAATTCAAAAGCTGGGGGCTCACTGGCCCCGTCGACGGCACGTATTACCAACCTGTCAAGTTAGCACGCTCGGGCATCAACGTTGCTTCGTTTTCCGTCGGTAAACAGGAGCTCTCCAACGGCAAGGACTTCTATTTGCAGGCCAATAACCCCCCGATGACGATTCGCGAGCGCGATCTAGTATTCATCGGGTATGGTATTTCGGAAAGCAAATACGACGACCTTGATGGCGTCCAAATTAAAGACAAGGTGGTTCTCGTTATCGATGAGGGAGAACCTATGGACGGACAGGGCAATAGTCTCATCACGGGGACGAATAAGTTATCTGAGTGGTCCACCACGCGCAATAAGCGTTTGCAACATGTAATGGCACAAACGCCGAAGCTTATTTTGGCGACGAGCGCCAACGTGGCCGCTACGCTGGAGCGCTTCGGTTCTCGCCTGACTGGTAGCCGGATCATGCTGGAAGCCAGCGCTACGGCACCTACCACCGGCCCTACTACGCCCATAGCACTTATAACGCTTGATGTGGCCAATGCAATACTCCGCAACGCAAACATGAGCGTGGAAAGCTTCAAGGCGGCAGGCAAGCCACAGTCACGGACCATCAAAAGCCAGGTACGCGCGTCGTTCGGTGTATCCGCCGAACCCTTCACCTCTGATAACGTGTTGGGATTTATCGAAGGTAGCGACCTCAAGGAAGAGGTGCTGATCATCACCGGGCACTACGACCACGATGGCAAAGCCGCCGATGGGCGGATATTCTACGGTGCCGACGATAATGGTTCGGGTACCGTGGGCATGATGGAAGTAGCCCGTGCCTTTGCCAAGGCCAAAGCCGAAGGACATGGTCCGCGCCGCAGCATCCTGTTTATCGGATTCACGGCAGAGGAGAAAGGCCTGCTGGGCTCCGCATACTACGCAGAAAACCCAGTATTTGCACTCGAAAACACGGTGGCCAACCTCAACCTGGATATGATTGGACGTATTGACGACAAACACCTTCGGGGCAACCACAATTACGTACACCTGATTGGAGCAGACAAGCTGAGTTCAGCGCTCGATTCGATAGCGCACGAAGCAAACGCCAATTACACCCACATGGAACTGGACACCATGTACAATGATCCGAACGATCCGATGCGGATCTATTATCGATCAGACCAATATAATTTTGCGAAGCATAACATTCCGGTCATCTTCTTCTTCAGTGGCCTGCATCCGCACTACCACACACCAGAAGACACCATCGACAAGATTGACTTCGAGATGATGGCTAAGCGCACGCGCCTCGTGTTCCATACGGCTTGGAGTATCGCCAACCGTGACCAGCGCCTCGTAGTCGACTCCAATAAGCCTTAGTCAGCTAGGTCCTGAACTTTTCTGGCTGGCCATTGTTTTACTAGCATACGGAAGGGAGCCATTGGGCTCCCTTTATAAAAACTTTGGTTATGGCAACAGAAAATCATGCATCTGCACAAGACCCCCGGGGTGAGCAGGATTATAACGCCCACCAGCAAAACCCGGATCCGGCTCCTGAAGCGTTGGAAGAAAAAAACGATAAACCGGCAGGCAACACCATTAAGTGGGCGATTGTCATCGCGATAATCATTTTGATGATTATCTTTCTGTTCTATTACTTCAGCGGACAATAAGCCGTAGCGCAATGCCGAAACTGGCGGTTATTTTTGTGCTTCCCGTTGGGAAAAGACCTATCTTTATCCCGGACTGCGTCGCGATTGGGCGACAGCGTTTCCACTAATAAGCGAAGGGCTAAGAATAACGTGGTTTTATGCGAATAATGGCTTTTGATTACGGCACCAAGCGCATTGGTATCGCGGTGACGGACCCGATGCAGATCATCGCGTCAGCGTTGACGACGGAGCATCCGGACCGCATCTTTACCTATCTGGAATCCTACTTGCAACGAGAGTCCATATCGACGTTTGTCGTAGGGATGCCCCGCCAAATGGATGGTAGCGACAGCCAATCCGCCCAACACGTGAAAGGATTCGTCCGTAACTTGCGAAAGCGGTTTCCTACCATCGAAACGGTGACCATCGACGAGCGGTTCACATCAAAAATGGCGAGTCGTGCGATTGCGCAAAGCGGATTACGCAAAACGCAACGTCAGCAGAAGTCGCTCATAGACGAGGTATCTGCGACGATCATTTTACAGTCCTATCTCGAACGCCGCGAGCTATTAGGCTGACAAGTCAGGAAGGGTGTAGACTTTTTAAAAGCAACGCATGCGAAAAATACATTTCTTTAACGAGGATACTGATTTCAAACCGAAACAGAAGGGAAAAATTCGGGAATGGATTAAGGCAGTCGCTAAATCGGAGCGTCGTGCCACGGGTGAGCTCAGTTTCGTATTTTGCTCCGATGCCTACCTGCTGACCATAAACAAGCAGTACCTCAACCACCATACGCTCACCGATATCATCACGTTCGACAATACCGAGCAGCCCCACATCGTCAGCGGTGATATTTTTATCAGCATCGAACGCATAATTGAGAACGCGAAAACGTATGGCGTCAGCGAGCGGGATGAGCTCCATCGGGTTATCATCCATGGCATCCTTCACCTCTGTGGCTATCGCGACAAAACGGCGGACGAACAGGAATTGATGCGGGAGAAGGAAGATTTCTACCTCGCCCGCAGGGAATTCTAAGAAAGGACGCCATATCATAAGCCGGCAACTACAGGCTGTCGCTCTCTGATTTTCACAACCCTAGCTTCGCTTCTTTGCGTTCGCATAGGAAATTAGATGCCGTGTCCTCTCGCCTGAATAAACGCATCCCCCCTTACCAAATCGGCCGCCAGACTAATCTGAGAACTTTCCTTCGGTAAGTTTATTAAAATTTTCTCACTGATTTACAGATGATTACAAAAGAACATTGTTTTTATTTAGTACTGTGTATTGCACAATACCATATAAAGCATATATCTTTGTATTATGATAGTAGACAACACGCAAACGCAAATGAGGAAAGGGATACTGGAATATTGTATCCTTTCCATCATCTCCCGCGGCGAGATATATGCTTCCGACATCATTGCGGAACTCAAGGCTGCGCGGCTGCTGGTAGTGGAGGGTACGCTCTATCCGCTCCTGACCCGGCTCAAAAACAACGAACTGCTCAGCTATAGCTGGAAAGAATCCACGTCGGGCCCGCCACGCAAGTATTATACCATCACGCCGGCGGGGCAGGAGGTACTGCGCAAGCTGGATGCCACTTGGGAAGAGTTGGTATTCGCCGTGGAGACCGCAGTACAAGGCCGGCAAATCAATACATCATCACAACAAACCGAACAACAGTAATCCTATACACCATGAATAAGACGATTATAATCAACATAAACGGAATCGTGTTCCATATTGAGGAAGAGGCGTACGACGTACTCCGTTCGTATATGGTCGACGTAAAACGTCATTTTGGGAATACCGCCGACAGCCATGAGATAGTAGGCGATATTGAAAACCGCATCGCCGAGATGTTTAGCGAACGTCTCGTATCCGGGAGCAAAGAAGTCATTACCATGGCGGACGTGCAGGAGGTTATCACGCAGATGGGCCGTGTAGACGATTTTGAATCGAGCGCGGCGGCGGATGGCGATGGAATCTATGGAGACGGCAGCTTCTCTGGTTACCGAACGGCCTCACGCAAATTGATGCGCGACCCCGAGGACCGCATAGTTGGCGGAGTGTGTAGCGGGCTGGGCCATTATGTGGGCATGGAGTCAAAATGGGTGCGCCTGATTATGGTGCTCTTGGCCGTGTTCGGCGGTATCGGATTTCCGCTGTATATCGTACTGTGGATTGTCATGCCCCTCGCGCTGACGCGTGCAGACCGGATGGCAATGCGCGGCGAGCCGGTAACGCTGCAGAATTTCAAACGTAGTTTCGAGGAGGAGATGGAGGGCCTCCGGACAAATTTTTCGGGCGCCGGGGCTAACGTATGGAAAGGCGTTAACTCGGCGGGAAATGTATTAAAGAAAATAATTGTCGTCGTAGCCAAAATTATTGGCGTGTTGATCATTATCGGTCTATGCGGCGGCCTAGTCACCCTGTTGGTGGCCGTGGTGGCAAGCTTCGGCTTCTTAGGAAGCAATACAGACATGGAGATGTTCCCAATGGACATGATTGCCCCCGAATATCGGACGGCACTGCTGGTCGGCTCCCTCGCAGCGGTTATAATACCCATGTTGGCCCTGGTGGGACTAATCGTCCGCATCCTGTTTAAGAAGGTAATGATCGGCCGTTACACCGGATTCACGCTATTGGCGCTTTGGCTCGTGGTCGTGGGTATGGTCATCGTTTACGGGACGCGCACAGCGTCCGACTTCAGGGAGCAAAGCACCATCATGGAGGAGACTAAGCTTGAAAGCATGCCCGCTTTCCACCTTCGACAAAACGACATCAGCGTGATTTGGCTTGAAGGCGACAACAGCGATCGGCTACAAGCCATCCAGAAGGGGGTGACTAACCGCAACTTTAACACCAGGGGTAGTCACAACCGGCCTTCCATCCGGATCGCACGCATCGACAGCCTGGAAACGCCCTACGTGACCAAAGAGTACACGGCGCGCGGCCAGACGTATGACGTCGCAGCACAACGGGCAGGAAATATCCATTATAGCATTCGACAGGATAGTACGGTACTGGTGTTTGACAGCCATTTCACCCTCGACACCGGCGAACTCAACCGCGATCAAAACGTCCGCGTGATATTGCACTTGCCCATCGGCACCTCCCTCACCATCGACCGCGAGCTGGAGCGCCACATCCGCGATTTACCCTTCCGTCAATGTGGAGACAATCTGTCGTCAAGCGGTGGAAGAGCAGACAGGACGGAGTGGATCATGACCAATACGGGATTGGTATGTCGGTATGAACCGGCGGCTGCCGGTTCGGACGCAATGACGGTTCCGGCACCTGAGGCCGAGCTTGCCGTGCCCGTTGCGCCTGACAGCGTAGCGGTGACACCGCAGCAGTAGCTTTCCCAAGCCGAGTCCGCTTTGGACGATATTGCGCAAAAAAAGAACCCACCGTGTAATACGATGGGTTCTTTTTTTTATTTAAAGCGATGCTTATCCAGCTTCTTCTACCAACAACTCGTCTACCAGAATGCGGCCGCAGTGCTCACACACGATAATTTTCTTGCGTTGGCGAATTTCAAGCTGCAACTGTGGTGGGATCTTGTTGTGGCAGCCTGAGCAGCTGTCGCGATCAATAGACACCACCGACAGGCCGTTTTTATAGGATGAGCGCAGCCGGTTATATACTTTTTGCAAACGCTCCTCGATTTTCTTCTCGGCCTTAGCTGCATCCTTCGCGAGGACATCCTCCTCTTTCTGCGTTTCGGCAGTGATGGTGTCCAGCTCGCCTTTTTTCAGTTCTAGGTCCTGCTTGCGGGCTTCAAGGCTTTCTTGCGTGGCTTCGTAGATTTCCGTCTTATTGCGAATTTCGAATTCAATTTCGCGGATTTTCTTTTCGCACACCTGAATTTCCAACCCTTGGATTTCGATTTCCTTATTGATGGCATCGTACTCCCGGTTGTTCTTCACCTCGTTCAGTTGACCTTCATATTTCTTGATGGCACTCTCCGCGTCAGTAATCATATTACGGCGGTTGACGATCGCGTCTTCCAAGTCGTCGAGTTCGGCCCGGATCTTCTCGATTCGTGTCTCCAGCCCGGCGACTTCGTCCTCCAAATCAGCTACTTCGATGGGCAACTCGCCCCGTATTTGACGGATTTTGTCTATTTTGGTGTGCACGCTTTGAAGCGCCCACAGTGCTTTCAATTTATCTTCTACGGTTTGTTCCATCTAACTATAGTAATAATTTACGGGATTCGTATTTGTTTCCGCTAAACGGATTGCAAAGTTAGGAAATTTTTTTGTAATAATTTCCAACAATAAATCACTCGTAAATTGTTCACTTTCAAAATGTCCCGGATCAGCAATGACGATTTTTCCGTCCGCATCAAAAAACTCGTGATATTTGTAATCCGCCGTTACAAAGAAATCGGCTCCAACGGCAATTGCCCTGTCCAAAAGGAAGCTGCCGGCTCCGCCGCAGACCGCCACCTTGCGTACCATCTCGCCGCGTAGGGCGGTGTGGCGGATGACCTGGGCGCCCAATGCGTGGCGCACTCGTTCCAAAAATGCCCGCTCATCCATCGGGGTCTCCAAAACACCAGTCATGCCACTGCCCACTTGCTCATGTACGTTGTCAATGGTATAGATATCATACGCCGGTACTTCGTAGGGGTGGGCCTCCATCAGGTGCATGATGACCGCTCGCTCGCGGTACCCCGGAAAAACAACCTCGATTCGTGCCTCCGATTCGCGATGCCGCATCCCCGATTCGCCCACAAATGGGTTAGCGGATGCCCCGGCCCGAAACGTGCCGTAGCCTGCCGTGTTGTAGCTACATTCGTCGTAGTCACCGATATGACCGGCCCCGCCCGCAAACAGGGCATCGCGCACCCGGTCGGCATGCCCGTCGGGCACAAAGGCCACCAGCTTTCGCAACAGCCCGCTTTTGGGAGCCAAAATTGCCGTGTTTTTCAGCCCGAGGCGCCTGGCAATCATCGCGTTGACACCCTCTCGTACGTTATCTAGGTTTGTGTGTATCGCGTAGAGTGCTATGCCGTGCCGAATAGCCTTCATGACCACCCGCTCGACGTAGGTATTGCCTGTAAATCGCTTCAGCCCGCTGAAAACTATCGGATGGTGGGAAATGATCAGGTCGCTGCCCGTGCGGATGGCTTCGTCCACCACAGCCTCCGTGCAGTCTAACGAAATCAGCGCCTGCCTCACTTCTTGGGTGGGATCGCCCACGATCAATCCCGAATTGTCATATGATTCCTGGTAGCTTGCCGGCGCAATCCGCTCCAAATGAGCTATCAATTTTCCTAATTGCATCATAATTCGTTTTGGTTTTCTTTCCGGAAACGGTCGTGCTCCGCCAACAGATTCCTTAAATTATTGATTTTGACCCAATAGTTGATGAAATATACCAAACTCAGCAGCGAGAGCGTAATGATGATGAATGGGGGGAAGGGCACGGCGGCCAACAGGCTCGTCCAGGCAAAGAACATTCCGATACGCCTGCCGGGGTTTTCTTCCTCCGCTATCTTACGATCAAAAAACTCGTTGGTCAACGAGTCGGATATCCGACTCGCGATCTGAAAGTTCCAATACAGATTAAAAAATGGGATAACGACCAGCCACGCCTGGTTAGGCGTCATAAACCTGTTTTCCGGGGACACGCGAAGCAACGTGGCCCGGATGGTATTTGCATAGAATGCACGTACCAAGATTTTTATCAAATAAAATGCTGCCGCAATTTTCAGCATATCGGGCGAAATGCTCTCCAGATCAAAATTCATAGGCCCAAAAATACGGCTATTATCCCAGATTGCCTGCCGGCGATGCCAACGAAATCATTTCGACATGTGGAATACCGTCCTCTAAGTAGGTTACGCCTTGCGCGACGAAGCCCCACGCGTTGTAAAATGCCTCAAGATGCGCCTGCGCGCTGATGGTCACCGCGGCCGCGCCAAATACTTCACGAACCGTCTCCATGGCCTTGCCCACCAACAAGCGGCCTATTCCCATACCGCGCACCGCTGGGCTGGTCGCCACCCGGCCAATACTCGCGGTTTCGTACGAAATCCCCGGCGGGAGCAGGCGCGCGTAGGCCACCAGCTCGTTGTTCCGCCACCCCATCAAATGCATAGCCCGCTGGTCCTTGCCGTCGAGGTCCTGATATACACAGGCCTGCTCCACGACAAAGACCTCACTACGCAGGACCAGCAGGCGGTACAGTTCTTCGGGCGTGAGTTCGGTAAACGATTTCAGCTGCCAGTTTACGGACTGTTCCTTACCCATCGCCATTGTGTTGTTAAGCTTCTTTTTCCGTTCCACCTTGATACAACGAAGGTTCGTACGACCAGCCTAATATCGCTTCCATGTAGTTGTCTATCAACCCCGTGTTGAGGGTGTCATTGATGTAAGCGATGTGCATATCGGGCCGAACGAGCACCATTTTGGTCATCGTATTCCGCATGCCAAAACGGTCAAAAACCGCTTTGTTGCGATCCGAATAAGGCAAGTAATACAAGTGCATGTCGCGGGGATACTTTTGTGTCATCCATTGCCCGATGATACGCAGGTTGTGGTGGCTAACGGTGCCGAGTACCAGCAATATGAATCCCGGCCTGGCGCACCAGGCATGCAAGTCCGTTTCGGATTGTTGCTTCTCATCGAACAGGGATAGATAGGGAAGCCGGTCACCTGCACGAACCGAAAACTGCGTGCTGTGATGCACGGACAGCACCGACCCCGTATAGTCCACATCCCATTGCGCCACATCGCCCTCCATGAGGGTTGCCGCGCTAGGCTTGGTCAGCGCGCGCTGCAAGCGCTTTCTAAATGAGCCCCAAAACCAATGGTTGGTTGTCCACGCCCTGTCAGCGACCACGCGCCACGCCGATGCGGCCATGTCCATGGCGCGCGTTGCGGCCTCCGCTCGTTCCTGTTCGTAGGTGAAGAGGGTTTCGGGCTTATGCCTTCCTCTCACCACGCCGGCCAGCTTCCACCCTAAATTGGCTGCTTCCTGCATGCCGAGGTTGAGGCCCAAGCCAAGTCCATACGGAAACACGTGGGCGGCGTCTCCTATCAGGAAACAGCGCTGTTGACGCATTGCGGCGGACGTTTGTCTGCACAGGCGAACTTCCTGGGTCCATCTGACGCGCGCTATGGGCAAGTCGAAGCCCAATAAGCCATCGATCCATTCCTTTACAGGCGCAAAGGCGCCGTCGCTAATCGCGGTTCCGGCGGGCAGCATCCCCACGAGCCGATAGTTTCCCGACTCGTCCATCGGGAATAGCCCCAAAAACTGCTTTTCGCGCGACAAAAAGAGATGGATGCGACGATTGCGGCCCTCTTCCAATTGCATCTCTGCCAAGAGAACCGGTGTGGGAGCCTCCACATCGACCGATATCCCCGCCAGTTGGCGTACTTGGCTATGGGCACCATCCGCCCCCAACACCCAGTCGCACCGCAAGCTTTCCTGACCGTCCGCATTGTTCACCCCAACCTGAACCTCTTGATCGTTTTGCTTAAGTTGCTGGAGGGTCGTTTCCCATCGGATTGCACAGGCGTTGTCGGTTAGAAATTGTATCAAAACACTCTCGACGTGCATTTGAGAAACGGTGAGCAAGGCCGGAAAGTGGCTACGGGGCGGTATGGTTAGGTCAAAATCGACATGCCCCCACACGGTCTTGCCTTCTTGTATTTGGATTCCCTCGCAGGCGGTCCCATGCGCCAGGATCTTGTGCGCAAGCCCCAGTTGCCGGAAAAGTTCCAACGTTCGGCCCTGCAGGACCAAGGCCTTGCTACGTTTGTCTGGGCCGGTCCGCCCATCTATAATGGTCGGTCGTAACCCGTAGCGGAGCAACTGCGCGGCCATCATAAGTCCGGCGGGACCCGCGCCCACGATCACTATCTCAGTATGTTTACTCGCGGCCTCCATTAACCCAATAAAAATACCGTGGGCTTTTTGTGCAAGTCCGGCTTTTGGGCTTTCCACGTGCTGACGGGAAGCGTTCGCACGAACTCGTCGGGAGCCGTCAAGTTGCACGCGATGCACAGCTGGGTTTGCGGGGCGCAGGTGCGCAACAATTCGTCGAGCAGTTGATTGTTGCGAAACGGTGTCTCGATAAACAATTGGGTTTGCTTTCTGCTGATAGCGTCTTTTTCCAACTGCTTTATGCGCTTGCTTCGGTCTACCTTAGCGATAGGCAAGTATCCGTGGAACACAAAACTTTGCCCGCTAAACCCCGACGCCATCAATGCCAGCAAGAGCGAACTGGGCCCTACTAACGGCACCACTCGTATGCCACGGCGATGGGCCTCGGCCACAATCTCGGCTCCGGGGTCGGCAACGCCTGGTGCACCCGCCTCGCTCATCAGCCCCACGTCACGGCCCGCTTCAAGCCCAGCGAAGAACGTGCCGGCGGCGAGGCGCTGCCCGGTATGCTTGCCGTAGTCGTGGATAACCAACTCCTGTTGCGGCCGCGTGAGACCTGCTTGTTTAAGAAATTTTCGCGCCGCTTTTTCGTTTTCCACGATATATTCCTGAATCGCGTTGATGGTGTCGACAAAAAAGGGGGTATACGACGCGGAGGCGGCCGAGTCCGTCAGCGGGACAGGCAACAGAAAGAGGGTTCCGATGGACATACACAAAACTACGAAATGCCTACCACAATGAAGGCGTTTTTCCACACTGCCAGCGCTAGGGCGACAACGGGCTTACGTCTGACGAGCCTCTTCCGCAGGTAGGGTCCACCGCATCGTTGACGGACTGTACCCCGGTGAGCCAACAGAAACGTCGCCAGCGGAGCGTATGGAAGCCCGTGCTTAATTTTCTACCTTTGGCAGGGCCAACCGGCCGGACGCGAATGTTGCGCCGGAGCGGCCCTACGGATGACCCAATTGCGAAGAATAGTCGTATATTCGGGTTGCCACGCCCGGTCTCCGCATGTGCGAGGACCTTGGCGAGGGTGCTAAACAGATTGATATGGTAATTTTTCTCAAGAAAAACGCATGGGTTCTCGTCGGCATATTGATGGGCGCTTTGGCGGGATATTTGTACTGGAAATACGTTGGATGCTATTCCGGCTCCTGTGCCATCACGTCCAAGCCCGTAAATAGCGCCGTATATGGCTCGGTGATGGGTGGCCTTGTGGTCTCCATGTTCCATCCTAATAATAAGAAAGCAGCATGACATTTAAGGAAATTATTAACCAAGACAAACCGGTACTGGTCGATTTTTATGCCGACTGGTGCGGCCCCTGCAAAATGCAGGCGCCCATACTCGACGACGTGAAGCAACGGGTGAAAGATAGCGCTACGATCATCAAGATTGACGTGGACAAGAACCCCAACGTAGCGACCGCATACCAAGTGCGCGGCGTGCCTACCTTAATTCTCTTCAAAAAAGGCGAAGTGCGCTGGCGTCAGTCGGGTGTCACCCAAGCGAACGACTTGGAGCGTCTGATTAAAGAAAACAGCTAGTCTATGCGTCTCCACACGGTCTCGACCATCCTCATTTTGCTCTTCAACTGCTGGCAGGCCCTAACGCAGGAAACACAGCGGGTTGAAAAGCTGCCCGTCAGGGCGTTCTCGGAAGCGATTGCGGCCACCGATAGCGCTGTCATCCTCGACGTACGGACGCCCGAAGAGTTTGCGGACGGCCACTTGCCCGGTGCCCTCAACATCAATTGGAATGGCGACTCATTCGAGGAACACGTCGAGTTGCTAGACAAGTCTAGGCCTATTTACTTGTATTGCCGGAGCGGCGGTCGGAGCAACAGCGCAGCGGTCAAACTGCGTGAGTTGGGATTCAGCCAAGTCTTCGACATGCAAGGTGGCATAATGGCATGGCGTTCGGAGTCCCTTCCCGAAATCGGCAGCGCTCCGGTGGCGGAAGAAGGGATGGATATCGACGCATACAACAAAATCTTGCGTTCGCATGATCGGGTGCTGGTCGATTTCTACGCGAATTGGTGCCTGCCGTGTATTCAGATGGAGCCGTACCTGACGCGTATACAGCAGGATATGGGCGAAGATATTACCGTTCTTCGTATCAATATTGACCAACACCCACTCATCGCACACGAACTGGGCGTGTCGGCGCTACCCGTATTGGTACTTTACGAAAACGCAAACCGGACTTGGTCGCACCAAGGCTACCTCGACGAGGAAAGCATACGCGAACAACTTACCAAGTAGGCGGAAACTGTCCCACTAACGGTCGGGGTTGACAGGCTCTTTAAAGGCCTCGGGTCGGTACCGGATACCGGGCGTTAGCCAGTACATCAGGATGACGCGCGAATATCGGTAGTTAAAGGGCGCGAGGAGGACGGAAGCAGCCAACGACACAGTCAAATACAACCAGAAGGAACTGTCGTTGCGCGTGATGAGATAGGTAAGTAAACAGGCGATTACGATCTCTGCCACCACCATGGCGTAGCTGACGAACATCGACACATAAAAGTGCCCAGGGCGCTGTTCGAACTTCAGCTGGCAGTGAGGGCAGAGTTCATTCATTTTCTGCACCTTGATTCCATACGCACGACCGGAAAACATGGCGCCGGTCCGGCACCGCGGGCATAACGACTGCACTGCTGCTTGATATTCAGTTAATTCTTTTTTTGCCATTTTCTTCACTGTATGTCTTTGTCGCGCCGAAACTCTTCCGGCGTTACGTGTATTGCCTTTTTGAAAAACTTGGTAAAATACGAGCTGTCATTAAACCCCAAGTAAGCAGCGATAGCCGACACGGGTTTGTCCGTGGCCACGAGCAGGCGCTTCGCTTCCAACAGCACGCGGTTGCGAATCACTTCCCCTGCCTGAATCCCTAGATACTCCTTGCACAACGCGTTAAGGTGATTGGGCGTCACGAAAAGCATATCTGCATAGTCTTTTGGCAGGCGCATCGTGGTGTAGTGCTGTTCGATCAACTGTCGAAAATTGCGTAGCAACGTGTCGTTGTAGCCCGGCGCTCGTCCGCTGTCGTGCGGCGAGGCATATTGCCCACAAAGCATCAGCAAGTACAGCAGTGAGAGCCGCTCTTGATCCACGCCGGCGAGTCCGGCCTCCTCATACACCGACAACAGCCGCTCGCATACCTCCTGCACGAAGGCGCGCTCACTTTCCGGAATCTGGAGCACACATTGGTCGGCATGTCCGCTAAAAAACGAAAATCGGTCGAAAAAGGCCGGTCGCAGCAAGAGCGATTGGAAAAAGCTCTCCGTAAAGTTGACGACGTAGCCCTCCACGTCCTGGCCGAATGCCCATTCATGAATCTGTCCGGGCGCCATGAAGTAGGCTTCCCATGCCTTAGCCTCAAAGCGCGAAAAATCGATGCTATACGACCCCGAAGCACGCGTAAACACCACAAAGTGGTAAAAACTATGCCTATGGGGGAAAAACAAGTCGCGGTGCTTTTCCAAATACGAGGAAAACCGACCGACCATCATGCCATCTTTCCGGTAATCGGCAAGCGATTTGGGATCTAATATGGGAATCTGCGCTTTCAACTCTTACAAAGATACGGTAATACTTACTTATACACGCGGTGTTTTACAGGGCTTTAATGGTACTTTTCATGGAACAGTGGTTTCTCATGCAGACAGCAAAGCAAGTGTCCGCATGATGAGGCTGCCCGTTTTGGGATTTTTATTAACAAAACATACCTTTATCCGGTAAACCCTAACTTCCCTTCCCATGCGAATCCACTGTCTCGTCCTTTTGTTGCTCTGCTGTTCGGGGGCGCTTTGCGTTTACGCCCAGCCCGGACCCGCCCGCGCGCACGGCGTGCATATCGGCGTAATGGCTACCGGGCCACAAAACAGCATTACTGATGTGCACGGGGTACGGGTCGGGCATACTACTTTAATCGCGGGCGATGCCATCCGCACGGGTGTCACCGCCATCCTTCCCCATGCAGACAACCTTTTCAGGCATAAGGTGCCGGCAGCCATTTATGTAGGCAATGGCTTCGGCAAATTGGCTGGTAGCACGCAGGTAGCCGAACTCGGTAACATCGAAAGCCCAATTATCCTGACCAATACATTGAGCGTGGCCACTGCTATCGATGCGGTCATCACACATACGCTGGATCAGGCGGGCAACGAACAGGTACAGTCGGTAAATGCAGTCGTAGGCGAGACCAACGATGGTTACCTCAACGATATTCGGGGCAGGCACCTGCGCGCTGAACATGTATTGGATGCCATCGCGCAGGCGGATACGGTCCGACCCGCCGAAGGCAATGTGGGCGCGGGCACCGGAACGGTATGTTTCGGCTTCAAGGGCGGTATGGGCACGGCATCGCGCCGCCTCCCTCAAGCCTTAGGCGGCTATATGGTGGGTGTGCTCGTGCAGACCAACTTTGGGGGCGTGCTAGAAATTAACGGAGCACCAGTCGGCCGAGAACTGGGGCAATTTTCGTTTAATAATCACCTCCTAAACAACGTGGACGGCTCCTGCATGATTGTCGTGGCAACTGACGCCCCCCTAGATGCCCGCAACCTCGAGCGGCTGGCAACACGCGCCTTTATGGGCCTGGCTAAGACAGGAGGTATCGCGTCAAACGGCAGCGGTGACTACGTGATTGCGTTCTCCGCGGCGCCGGAGGCCCGAATCGCCCACGCACCTGCCGAAGGCCTGCTCCTACAACCCACACTGCCTAACGACCGCATGTCGCCACTTTTTATGGCGGCCATCGAAGCAACGGAAGAAGCAATTATAAATTCGCTATTTGCCGCCGAAACCATGACGGGCAGAGACGGCAACACCGTGGAGGCATTGCCGCTGCCACGCGTCCTTCCTGTGCTGCGCGCACACGGTGTGATCGTCGAGTAGCCCTTTTGGCTTACTCCCTAAGCGACCGCACATGGTGCTCAAAGGCGTCCTGCAAACGGCGCGTAATCGGTCCGCTCCTTGACGTAGAAAACAGGGCTTCACCCGCCCGTACCAGGCGTCCGACGCCCCGAATTTGCGTCGTTGTCCCGGTGAGGAAAACCTCGTCAACCGCAGGCAGCTCCGAAAGGCGAACGGCATCTTCCCGTGCAGGAATACCCGTTGCGCGGCAAAGCTCGAGGACCACCGTACGTGTGATGCCCGGCAACACATGCGGTCCGAGAGGGTGCGTGTACACTACGCCGTCCCTGACGAAGAATACGTTCGTGTGTGATCCTTCGGTGAGCAATCCGTCACGAATCATAACATTCTCGTCGGCACCCGCCTCATGGGCGGCTTGGTTGGCCATCACATTCGCTAGGAGCGATATCGATTTGATGTGGCACTTGTGCCATCGTTCATCAGGCGACAGTATCACCGTGGCCAGTTTATCCCGAAAATCCTGAAACGAAAATGGATAGGTGTAGGCAATGACCGTCGGCGTGGCCGCAGCCGGAAACCGATGGGCCCGTGGTGCCACGCCCCGCGTTACCTGCAGATACACGCACCCGTCCCCAGCGGGTAAGCTTGTACGCGCCACGGCCTGCCGCGCCACATCGGCCAACGCGAAGGCATCAAAGGCGATGCCGGTCTCGTTCAGCCCGTCTTGCATGCGCTGGAGGTGCTCCGCCAACGCAAAAAGCTTGTTGTCGTAGACGGAGATGACCTCATAGATACCATCACCCAAAAGAAATCCGCGATCAAATACGGAGACCATCGCCTGCTGGTGCGGCCGCCATGTATCATTGATGTACACTTCACTCGGAAAGCCATTTTTCATGCTGCTGGATTTTAAGATTAATGAGCAAGGGCGTCGGCTGGTCCGGTGCCTTTTGCCCAAACGAGTATACAGGTTTTTGCGGATTTGGGAAGAATAACTCAGTCTTTTTTGAGCGCAACGGATAGGCGAGTCAGGCAAGCCAGTCGTTCCAACGCGAAATACCTTTTATGAGCCAAACAATCCCTTGGTTTTCTTGTTAGCAAATACACACTAAACGCAAGACGATGCCGTTCCTCCCGACGGCATTTCCAAAACATATAATGCATGAACGACAATCAGGACTTTGACGTCATCATCGTGGGCGGAAGCTATGCGGGCCTATCGGCGGCCATGGCTTTGGGCCGCTCGATGCGACGCACATTACTCATTGACAGCGGGTTGCCGTGCAACTGGCAGACACCGCATTCGCATAATTTCCTTACGAACGATGGGGCTCCCCCCCGAGAAATCGCCGTTAAAGCCCGCGAGCAGGTGTTGAAATACGATACGGTTACCCTGGTCAACGACCTGGCGATAAGTGGCCAACGAACCCAAAGTGGTTTTGGCATTACGACAAAATCGGGCGGCGAGTTCCGAGCGAAAAAACTAATTTTCGCGACGGGAATAAAGGACGTCATGCCAGATATCCCCGGCTTTTCCGCTTGTTGGGGCATTTCCGTTGTACATTGTCCCTATTGCCATGGCTATGAATTCCGCGACCGAAAAACTGCCGTTTTGTTAAACGGAGAGAAGGCGATTCATATCACGGCACTGGTTCGCAACCTCAGCAAGGACCTCACCGTCCTAACTTCCGGAAAGGCGGAATTTACCGACGAAGAGACCGCCAAACTACAGCACTACGGCATACGCGTGGTAGAAAACGAGGTGGCGGCAATCCTGCATGAGGGCGGATACGTCACCCATGTCGAATTCAAGGACGGAAGTACGATGCCGTTTGATGCCGTATACGCGCCGCGTCCGTTCGACCAGCATTCGAACATACCCCTGGCGTTAGGTTGCGAACTGACCGAACATGGCTATATTCGCGTGGACAGCGCACAAAAAACAACCGTGCACGGGGTATTTGCCTGTGGGGACAACTCGAACACCATGCGGTCGGTGTCGGCGGCCGTTTCTACAGGCGGGATAGCGGGAGCCGTGGTCAATCACGAACTGACGACTGAACAGTTTTAACCCGTCAAATAAACCTTACGGAAGAGTATGTCAACTAAATTGACACAGCGATGCTAACGGACATCAGCCCGAAACTACCCATGCGAGATAAGGCGGTCACTCTAGCCTATTGTGTGAACATGCTCGGTTTCCGCCGGGTTATCGGAGCGGAGCATGCCGACTACCTGATGGTGGAAAAAGACAAAGTGCAGCTCCATTTCTTTCTGTTCGCGGGGCTGGATCCCTTAGCCAACTACGGGCAAGTTACCTGCGCACAGACAATATCGACACACTGTACCGGTCCCTATTGGAAAACAAAGTCGTCATCCATCCCGCCGGCTACCTGCAGACTAAACCGTGGGGACAGCGCGAGTTTGCGCTGCTTGACCCGGACCACAATTTACTGACGTTCGGGCAACGCATCGTCTGACAACGCTAAAGAACCTCTTCCTAACTCGCCAACCCTTAAGTTAACGCCATGGACGAAGCGCTCGTATTTTATCCGGAGAACCAAGCGATGTGGCGACAATGGCTCGCCGAAAACCATGTCGACCAACAGGCCGTGTGGGTAGTGTTTTACACAAAATCGTCCGGCAAGCCTTCTCTCACGTGGAGCGAGGCCGTTGATGTCGCATTGTGCTTCGGCTGGATCGACAGCAAGAAAATCAAAATCGACCACGAAAGGTCGCACCAATTTTTCAGCAAACGAAAACCTAAGGGTACCTGGTCAAAGATCAATAAGGAAAAGATCGAGCGCCTTTCCGAGGCCGGCTTGATGACCCCGGCGGGCTTAAATTCCGTCGAAATAGCCAAAAAGAACGGCTCTTGGACGATCCTGGACGACGCGGAGGCGTTGATTATCCCGCGTGACCTTGCGGAAGCCTTTAAAAAGCAACGCGGGGCAAAAGCGTATTTTCTCAGCCTCAGTAAAACGACCCGAAAGATGATGCTCACTTCCTTAGTTCTTGCGAAACGTCCCGAAACCCGGCAGAAACGCATCGAGGAAATCGCAGTCTTGGCGGGACAAAAGAAGAAGCCCAAACAATTTTGAATCAAGTCTACGTATCGCTTCCCGCCGAGGAGGCAAGCGCTTTTTTTCAGCCCGCTGTGCCGCATTGCGCAAATTTCACGTAAGTTTGCCACCAAACAAGACTTGAATGGGTTCAGTTCGGGCAAAAAAACATCTAGGCCAGCATTTCCTGACGGATAAAAATACCGCATCGCGTATTGTGGCGGCGCTCCGGCCGGAGCTGCTGCGCTATGATACCGTGTTAGAGTTGGGACCTGGCATGGGCGTGCTGTCGGACTTTTTAGTCCAGGACGAACGGTTGCACACCTATCTAATCGACATCGATACCGAGTCCATCGCATATTTGCAGGACCGATACCCGCAGCTGGGCGAGCGACTGATTAGCGGGGATTTCCTCGCGCTTCCCTTTGCAGATTACTTTGGCGACAGGCTCGGTCTTATCGGCAATTTTCCTTACAATATCTCTTCGCAAATCTTGTTTAAGGTGCTGGAAGAACGCCATCGCGTGGTCGAGGTCGTTGGAATGTTTCAAAAGGAAGTGGCCGAACGGTGCGTCGCCCAGCCAGGGAGCAAAACCTACGGCATCTTGAGCGTGTTTGTCCAGGCGTATTTCGATGTCGAATACCTGTTTACGGTGAAGGCAGGAGCGTTCAATCCGCCGCCCAAGGTGCTGTCGGGCGTCATTCGTCTAACACGCAATACCGTTGCCAAATTGGACTGCGATGAGAAACTGTTTTGGCGCTTGGTCAAAGCCGCATTCAACCAGCGGCGCAAAACCTTGCGAAACGCCCTGTCTGCCGTGGTTTCCAAAGACCGCATGCCCGATTCGCCCTTGCTCGACCTTCGCGCCGAGCGCCTCTGTGTCGCCGAATTCGTGGCGCTGACCAATGCCATTGACGAAAAATTAGCACAATAAACACTCATGAAACTCCTGATCGTTGACGACATACACGCCGTATTTCTCGACCGCCTGACCGCGGAAGGCCTCACTTGCGAATACCGGCCGGACTTTGATAAAACGAACACCTTGGCAGTAATTAACCAGTACCAAGGCTTGGTAATCCGTTCGAAGTTTCGGGTAGATCGCGATTTTATCGACCAATCGCCCACCTTGCGCTTCATCGCGCGGGGCGGTGCCGGAATGGACAACATCGACGAAGAATATGCCGCAGAAAAGGGCATTACGCTCCTAAACGCGCCCGAAGGGAACCGTGATGCCGTAGGCGAGCACCTTATTGGGATGCTCCTATCGCTTATGAACAAGCTCGCTACCGCCGACCGGGAAGTACGCGACGGCTTATGGCGCCGCGAGGAGAACCGCGGTCTGGAGTTGGGTGGCCGCACCGTGGCCCTCATCGGCTATGGGAATAACGGTCGGGCCATGGCGCAGAAATTGTCTGGTTTTGGGGTAACCACGATTGCCTATGACAAATACAAAACCGGGTTTTCGGATGCGTACGCCACGGAGGTAAGCATGGAGGAGGTGGTCAAACGGGCCGACGTGCTGAGCCTGCATATCCCCCTGACGCGCGAAACGCGCAACCTCGTTGATGCGGAGTACCTGTTCCATTTTCGCAAACCGATTTTCTTGCTAAACGGCGCCCGCGGCGAGATCGTGGATGTTCCGGCCGTACTCGATGCGATGGACAAGGGACGAATCCTCGGTGCGGCATTCGACGTTTTGCCCGTAGAAAAACAGCCGGCTTTGAAGGAAACGCCGTGGTTTGCACCCTTGGTCGCCAATAAGCGTGTGCTGCTGTCACCGCATGTGGCTGGTTGGAGCGTGGGAAGCTACTTCAAGATAGCCGACGTGCTAGCCAGCAAGGTGCTCGCTTTTGCGAAACAAGCGACGTAGCGCCCGCTAACACCGGATAAGACCGCCGACCAACACCGCGACATACTGAAGGATCAACAAGCCGTCCAGCGCCAAGAAATAGTAATAGTCGCCCTTACGGTGCTTGGCCTGCCATACCAGTCCTACTGCCCAAGCGCTTACAGCGAGCAATAACACGCGCACGCACATGCCGTATCCGCTCGCCAGTACCCCGATGCAATGGATGACCAGCAACAGTGTGCTCGCCCACTGGCTAGGCCTTACGCCAATCAAAACCGGCAACGTTCGTAGACCATGCTTTTGATCCGTCCGCTGGTCGCGAATATCAAACGGTATCGTGATGGCCACTAAAAACAGGAACATCCACCCCGCCAGCTGAAACGCTTGGGCCGCATTCACCGTCCACCCCCTAGCGAAAGCCACTAATAGGGGAAGCCCCAAACAAGCCAACACCCAGACCAAAGCGATGTAAAACACTTTGGCGCCGTACAGGCTACGCAAGCCCTCCCTGTGCCCCTTGCGGCCAATCACAGGCGCATAATATGCGAGGGCGAGCACACCCGCGAACACATAGCCGGTGATGACAGCCGTGCGAAGCCTTGCCAACATAACGATCATCCCCAAGACCGCAAGCCCCAGCAAGAGCAGTAATAACGTACGGTTGCGCGAAGACCAGCGAAGCTTGGCATTGCCTTGGGCCGTCCTACCTGCCAGCGCCTGCGGAATGCTGTACAACACCATCGTGGAAAGTCCGACAAGCAACATCACGTCCGGCTGCCACGGGAACGATAGCAGCTCAGCGACCACTGCCGCCTGCGCGGCGGCACAACAACCAATAAATAAATTGCTGTAGAGCAGAAAATCAAGAAAACGCCGGTTGCGTGGTGCCATACGTGCCGTAGTCTCGTTAACGCATGAGTCGAACGGCTGCCCATTATCGCTGTCCGTCCGGCTTCAAAGTTCGCTTTCTAAAATAAAGTATGTAAATTTAACGCATTAAATACGATTCTCGACGGATTGTCCGCTGTCTCGGCGCATTCCGCCCATTAATCAATTATTAACATTCACTAACATCTAAATTAAGACGCACATTAACCATGAGCTTTCAAATCAAATCGTTTGAGGAATATCAACAGCAGTACCAAAAGAGTGTTGAGAACCCGGAAGAATTCTGGGCAGGTATCGCTGAGACCTTTTACTGGCGCAGAAAGTGGAACAAAGTGTTGGACTGGAATTTCAAGGAGCCGAGTATTAAATGGTTTGAAGGCGGAAAGCTGAACATCACCGAAAACTGCTTGGATCGGCATATTTACCGCAACGGTGATAAACCAGCCATCGTTTGGGAGCCGAACGAACCCACCGAAGCGCACCGCGTGCTCACCTACAAGCAATTACTGGAAAAAGTGGAACAGTTTGGCAACGTGCTGAAAAATAATGGCGTCCGAAAGGGCGATCGCGTGTGCTTGTACCTGCCCATGATTCCCGAGCTGGTAATCGCGGTATTGGCCTGTGCGCGCATTGGCGCGGTGCACTCGGTCGTTTTTGGCGGCTTCTCGGCCCAATCCATCGCGGACCGAATCAATGACGCCGATTGCAAAGTAATTATCACGGCCGATGGCGCCTACCGCGGCACGAAACATATCGACCTGAAAGATATCGTCGACGATGCCCTCATGCAGTGCGATTCTGTAGAGCGTGTAATTGTCATCACCCGTACCCGTATGCCCGTATCGATGATCAAGGGCCGGGATGTATGGTGGGAAGACGAAATTAAAAAAGTGGAAACGCAAGGGAATCCGCCGTGCCCCGCGGAGGAGATGGACGCCGAAGATATGCTCTTCATCCTTTATACATCAGGCTCTACGGGCAAACCCAAAGGAGTCGTTCACACCGTCGGTGGATACATGGTATACACGGGATACACCTTTGCGAACGTATTCCAGTACCAGCCCGAAGAAGTGTTCTTCTGTACCGCCGACATCGGGTGGATTACCGGGCACTCCTATATTGTCTATGGCCCACTCTCACAGGGCGCTACGTCATTGATTTTTGAGGGCGTGCCCACTTGGCCAGACGCAGGACGCCTGTGGGACATTGTTGACAAGCATCAAGTAAACATCCTTTATACGGCGCCTACCGCAATACGCTCGCTAATGGCCGCCGGCGATAGCTACCTGAAAGGCAAGGACTTGAGCTCGATCACCACACTGGGGTCGGTGGGAGAGCCCATCAACGAAGAAGCCTGGCACTGGTACGACAAAAACATTGGCAAGGGAAAGGCCCCCATCGTCGATACCTGGTGGCAGACAGAAAACGGTGGGATTATGATTTCGCCGATTGCCAACGTTACACCGACGCGGCCGGGCTACGCCATGTTGCCGCTGCCCGGTGTACAACCTGTGCTGGTGGATGAAAATGGAGTCGAGCTTAAAGGAAATGGCGTGTCGGGCAACCTCTGCATCAAGTTTCCATGGCCGGGCATGCTACGTACCACGTACGGAGATCACGAGCGTTGCAGACTTACGTATTTCTCCACATTTGAGAACATGTATTTCACGGGCGACGGTTGTTTGCGCGACGAGAACGGCCACTACCGGATTACCGGCCGCGTGGATGACGTGCTCAACGTGTCGGGCCACCGCATCGGCACGGCCGAAGTGGAAAACGCACTCAATATGCACGCGGACGTAATCGAGTCGGCCGTCGTGGGCTACCCGCACGCGGTTAAAGGACAAGGCATCTACGCCTTCGTCATCGCCAGCGAACACCAAAGCGATCCCGACCTCATGCGTCAGGATATAAACAAGACGGTTAGCCGGATTATTGGTGCCATCGCCCGCCCAGATAAAATACAATTCGTGAAAGGCCTGCCGAAAACCCGATCCGGCAAAATCATGCGCCGTATCCTGCGTAAGATTGCCGAAGGGGACACCAGCAACCTAGGCGATACCTCGACCTTGCTAGACCCTAGCATGGTGGACGAGATTATCGCCGGTGCGGAGCAAATGCGAGACTAAACGAGCCGATCCATAGCAAAATCCCGCAGCGCAGTATCAGCGCTTGCGGGATCTTTTTTATTCCAAAAAAAGGGACTTTTTTAACCCCTGAAATTATTTCGAGTACTTAACGGGTATTTCCCGCAATTTCAAGGCACGGCGCTTGCGAGAGTGTAAAACCCACACTATCTTTGTGCCATCATAATTTAGGTTTATAATTGGTTAGTAAAGGTCTCCATTCTCCCCGTTTGGAGGCTTTTTTTTGCCCCAACTTTTCGCGCCACCACCCCCGATTTCACTTAGAATATCTCACTGACCACATAAGTAGCCGTGTTATAACGAATGGTGCTGCCGGCCGTGCATCCTACCAATAATCGCCCGATGGGCGAAGAAGGTGACAGGGCGAAGACCCGACCATGCTCCGTGTCGAGCATGCCGATGCCAGGACCGAGGAAAAAAATGCCCCGGTCAGTTACGATTACTGCCCCCATGCCCCCTTGCTTCTTGTGCTCGTCGGCACGGATGGTCTGTAGCACGTGCTTCATCGCTTGCGCCTCCGCTAGCAGGCGTTCATTGCGGTCTATTTCCTGCTGCATCATTTCGCGGTCCGTTTCGTACTTGTCGCCCGCGCTGCTTTTCGTATCGTCCTGGCTGGCATCACGCGCCGCGGCCAAGGCTTCCTCAGCGGTGACAATACGGGCCTCGACATGCACAAGGCAGGCTTGCCAGATTGTATCTTTCAGCTGTCGTTGCTTCGTGTTCATCGCTTTCCGTAGGTTGGAGACATGCCGTTTGTCCTTGGTGCACCCTGTTTAAGTGGTTTGAGCAAATGTTCCAATCCGTTTAATTTGATCTCGTACATACTAGCCAGCAACACGCCGAGCTTCCCATCAGGGTATCCTTTATTGTTAAACCAATTCAGGTAGGGTTCCGGGAGGTCGCATAACAGGGTGCCTTTGTACTTTCCAAACGGCATTCGCATGCTCACTAAGGCACGCAAGGTTTCGTGGGGATCCATCTCGCTAGTCGTTGGTTTTACCGTGCCGCAGGTAGTAGGCGGCCAGGTTAAAGGCAATCACGCCGTGGTTAATTATATTGGGCAATAGCCCGTAGTGCTTGGTGAAAATACGAAATCGCTCGACCAAGCTTTGCCGATGCCTTTTTTTGGACAAACCGCCTACCAAGTATTTGGCGACCAGCATTCGCGTATTGACCGCCCGTTTGGCCTGCTTGGCGGCGCGGATGACCCAATCAATGTCTGCACTAAGCTGGTATTGCGTATCATAACGTCCTACGATGCTACGCCGGATATAAATAGCTTGGTGGCTTACATTCATGCCGTATCGGAAACTTCGCCAGGAGAAACGCTCGGGAACGTGGTGGCGGCGAAGGCCCAAGGACTCCCAGTTGTCGTCGAACAGCTCGGTCTCGCCGTAGTAAATGTCCGCGCCAGGTTCGGTAGCAAAGATGCGCGCTACGGTGTCGGGGGCATAGATTTCATCCCCCGAATTCATGAAAAGTACATAATCTCCCGTGGCCATGGCCAGGCCTTTGTTCATTGCATCGTAGATCCCTTTGTCCGGCTCACTCACCCACTGGCTAATTCTATCACTGTATTGCTTGATTACCGCCACGGTTCCGTCGGTAGATCCGCCGTCTACCACCAAGTACTCGATGTGGGGATACGTCTGCCCGACGACAGAGCGGATCGTCCGCTCAATGTCGCGAGCATTATTATAAACGACGGTGATGACACTCAGCGTAGGTTGTTCCATGTATTCCTATTTAGTGGGAGTCAAAGATATCGTTATCGAGCGCCCTACGCAAGCGCGCGCGCTTCCGCCCCTTCCTTTCGGTTTTCCACCACCAATACGTTATTGTGGTAGAAGTTTTGGTTCTTGGGGAGCAGGGCGCCAAGGACAATTCCCAACACGTTGATAGGCATCACGAACAGGGGTGTCAGTGCAATACGGACGATCTTGTTTTTCGGGATAATGTGCTGGCATACGTAGGCCGCCCACATCTGGAAGACCGTCTCGACATAATTTGTCGTTTTGTGCTGTTCCAGCACCTGGAATCCCTTTTGTTGGAGGATATGCGTAATGCCGAACGAGGTGTAGCGCGCGAAGTCGTAAGGAATTTCGTGTTCATCCCAGACGAACGGGAGCGTGATCAGCATCTTCCCGTTCGGCTTCAGCACGCGGCGCAACTCGTCTAGGATCTCATCCAGGTTGAAAACGTGTTCGAAGACCTCGCTGGAAATTATGCTGTCAAATTCGTTATCGCCAAATGGCAAGGTCTTGCCGTCGTAGTACACGTCGATGTTTTCGTTGCTATGGTCGTGGCCGCTAACCGCAATATCCGCCCCGATATAGGATGCCACGTCGAACAGCTCGCGATAGGGCTTGCTGCCACACCCAAAGTCTAGCATCCGCCCGTGCATGTGACCCCGAAAACCTTTCACAGCTCGGTAAAGCCCTCCCCGGATGATAAAAAACGGGTTAAACAACACCCCAAAAAGCGTGGGCTGAAACAGCGAGCGATTGTATTGTTTCTTGAGATAGGCAATCACGGCTACGACACGTTAGGGGCAAAGCGTGGCGCAGAAAACTGGGTCTTCCAACGCTCAATGCTTTTGTGGTCCAAGTATAGTTTCACACTGCTCTCCTCGTGGATACGTTCCTCGAGCAAATCTATCCGCTGCCGCTCCAATACGTTAAGGGCGATGTCGTTGCGCATTTCAATCGCTCGGTTGTCAATGCCGATAATGACAGCTTTGCGCTTCTTCTGCAGGGCCCGTATGCCCGCGTGCAGGCGTGTGCCCACGTATTCGCAAGGCTGATTTTCGAGAAACGAATCGAAGGCCGCCAGCTTAGGGGGGATGAACCTAATGTCGGTAGCCAAGCTGTCGATATAGGCCTTATCCTTCGAGCCTTGTATCCATACGTGCACTTCGCTATAGTTCCGCTTTAGCGTCTCTAGCATGGCTTTGTCCTTTTCGGCATCGCGCAGGTAATCGGTAATGGTCGTAACGACAATGTCCCTTTTTTTGGGGTTGATCTGCGAACAGTGTGCCTCATCCAATTCCCATACCGTGGGGCAGCCCGTGTTAACAACATTGCGTATCCCGATTTCCTGGAGCTTGTTAAGCGTATAGTTGTCACGCACCGCGTGCAAGTATTTTCGCGAGAACAGTGTCTTGTACAGCATGCGGTTGTACAAGGATACCGGCCGATGCTGGTACTGCCACCATCCAACTCCGAACAAGACGACTTTGTGACGAAGCACGAGTAAGTCTTTCATCGACACGCGCCATTGCGGCTTACGGAACGTGTTGTTTTTTAGGAGATTTGTGCCGCCTACCAAGGCAGTATCGTACTTACGAAGCCGGGGCAAGTCGAAAGGGTGGATGGCAAAGTGCGTCGACAGGTTAATTACGAAATCATCTTCGAATAGCTCGCCCGCCAATCGGTTGACGGCGTCCATGATGATATGGTCTCCCAGATTGGTTGTCCCGACGGACGTATCGAAAATGATTTTTGGCATATCGAATGGTAAACGGCTATTCGCGGATTCTGTTCGGCACAAAGATACTAAACTCTACATGAGCGGCGTGCCGGCTACACCACTTTGACGACCTTGGCAAAGCCCGCGAGGCTTTTGTGGCTAGGGTCGAGGTCGGTGACGAGATACGAGATCGCGTTGAGGCTACACACTTTCATTTTTTGTACGGAGTTCAATTTTTCGGCAATGCTGAGGATCGCGGTTTTGCTCGAGCAGCGGATCATCGCCTTTTTGATCTGCACGACTTCCCAATCGGAATCCGTCACGCCCTCTTCTACGGAAAGGCTGTTGGTGCCGAGCAGGCAGAGATCGACGCGTATTTCGGAAAGCTGATTGATGACCTGCGAGCCGATCGTCACGTTCGTATCGCGCGACAGCTTGCCGCCAATCAGGATGACGTCGGCATTGGCCCGTTCGGCAAGTTCCAACGCCACGAGGGGGCTGATCGTAAAAAACGTACATTGTAGCGAGGGTGGCACCAGCCGAGCCATCTCGAGCATCGTCGTGCCGCCACCGGCCAACACGGTCATGCCGTTTTGGATCAACCCGAATACCTTGGAAGCAATTTGCTTCTTGCTGTCGCGAGCGTAGACATTATTTTCCTGAAAGGGGTACTGAAACGACTTGGAAAGTGCTCCGCCATATACCTTCAGCACTTGGCCGTTCTCGGCAAGCTCGTTTAAGTCGCGTCTGATCGTATCTTCCGACACGTTGAGCTGCACACTCAGGTCAGACGATAGCACCTTGTTGTGCAAGTTGATTTGATGGATGATAAAGGCCTGCCTTTCCTCTTTCAGCATGTCGATCGCTTTTTTTTCGGTAAATATAGGACAATCTGGTTTTCTTTTGCCCTTCGCGCTGGTTTTTGTTGCTGGGCGACCGCGTGCACCCTCCCACGAACCAAAAACGATGACTCACACCGTCTTGATTGCGATTTAGGCCGCGCGTGCCTTTTGCCCAAATTCGAAATCTCTACCAAGAATACCAATTCTTTTCCTTATCATTGCACGTAAAATAACTCGAATTTTGTAACGCTCATGAGGTTTATAGTTTCCACGTCGATTCTGCTAAAACAACTGCAAGCAATCAGCGGTGCGTCAAGCACAAACACGGTGCTTCCTATCTTGGAAAATTTTCTGTTTGAGATCAAGGACAACATTCTCACGATCTCGGCAACCGACCTGCAAACCAGCATGGTTACATCGTTAGCCATCGAGTCAAAGGAGGAAGGCCGCGTGGCCATGCCCTCCAAGATACTTATCGAAACCCTTAAAACCCTCCCAGACCAACCGGTAGCATTTTCTATCGATTTGCAAACGCTGGCCGTGGAGATTAGTGCGGGCGACGGAAAATATAAGCTAAGCGGCGAGAATGCCGACGAATTCCCCAAAATACCCGTGGTGGAAAACGCGTCGTCCGTTACCATGTCCGCCTCCGTATTAGCCGAAGCTATTAACAAAACCATATTTGCCGTCAGCAACGACGAGTTGCGCCCGGCTATGTCCGGCGTATTGGTACAGCTGGGCGAGCAGTCGTCCACCTTTGTGGCTACCGACGCGCACAAACTCGTGCGCTACCGCCGTACCGATATCCACACAGACAAGGCAGCCTCGTTTATTCTGCCCAAAAAGGCGCTGAGCTTGCTCAAGTCGTCTTTACCCGTAGAAGACGTTGCGGTGACCGTCGACTACAACAATACCAACGCGTTTTTCAAGTTTGACAATATCCGGCTGATCTGTCGACTGATCGACGAACGCTACCCCGATTACGAAGCGGTTATTCCGCAGGTGAACCCGAACAAGCTAACGATTGACCGCAGCACCCTGCTCAACTCCCTGCGCCGGGTGGTCATCTTTGCTAACAAAACAACCCACCAAGTGCGGTTGAAAATTTCGGGCAGCGAACTTCATATCTCGGCCGAAGACCTCGACTTCTCTAATGAGGCGCACGAGCGTCTCAACTGCCAGTTTGATGGCGATGACATGGAAATAGGGTTCAACGCCCGCTTCCTAATTGAGATGCTCAACAACTTGCAGGGATCCGAGGTGCGTCTGGAGATGAGCACACCTAACCGGGCGGGCCTGTTGTTGCCTGCAGAAGCGGAGGAAAACGAGGACATCCTCATGCTGGTAATGCCAGTCATGCTCAACAACGCTTAGGCTAGTCCACGACACGCACAACTTTGGAATACATACAGTTTTTGATTGATTTTATCCTGCACATCGATGAGCACCTCATCGAAATTGTAGGCGAATACCGGAACTGGACGTACCTGATCCTCTTCCTCATTATCTTTGTGGAAACCGGCGTGGTAGTTATGCCTTTCCTTCCCGGCGATTCGCTGCTCTTCGCAGCGGGCATGCTGGCCGCCCAACCTAATGAGCTTAACGTGTGGGTCCTAATTGCGCTGTTGCTCATAGCCGCAATCGCGGGCGATTCCATGAACTATGCCATCGGCAAGCATTTTGGCCTGCGCATTACAAAGTTCAAATTCTTTGGAAAACAGATGGTTAAGAACGAACATATCGAGAAAACGCACACGTTCTACGAAAAATATGGGAGCAAAACCATCGTCATCGCACGTTTCGTCCCTATCGTGCGCACGCTTGCTCCCTTTGTGGGCGGCATCGGGCGTATGCACTACGGTACCTTTATCACGTACAATGTCGTAGGCGCCGTGCTTTGGGTGGTGGGCATCACGCTGGCTGGCTATTTTTTGGGCAACATCCCCATCATCCGCGACAACTTTTCCACAGTGGTACTGCTGATCATTTTCCTGTCGATACTCCCCATCGTCTTCGAAGTGGCGAAAGAACGGATCAACCGCGGCAAGGTGAAAAACGACGCGCAACAATAACCCCGCCTGCCTCCACGCCGTACTGCTGTCCTTTCGGCATAAGAGTTGCACGGCCTTGAATAATGACGCATAGAATACTGCTTTATCTTTGCATGGGTATTACCTTCCTCGTGACATCGGGGATGCAGCCCACGCCCACCGTTGAGCGTAGGGAAGCACGAGGCGCCTACGCGCTGCTAAATGACATTCGCCAACATCCGGACCGTTACCGACGCGCCTTGGGACTCAACCCCAACGAACCAATTACGAAAACGGGCCTTCGATGGAATGACACATTGGCGCGGGTGGCCGAAGCGCGCGCCCATGACATGGCCGTACGCGACTATTTCAGCCACGTAGACCCCGACGGTTACGGTCCTAATTACCACATCCACCGAGCCGGCTACTCACTAAATTCCGACTGGCTCAAGGATAAGACCACCAATAATTTTGAGTCCATTGCGGCTAACTATGCGAGTGCAGAGGACGGGATACGCGCCCTTATCTTAGGGAGGGGCCAAGCGGTAAAATACCACCGCAAGCACCTGTTGGGCATGGACAAGTGGAACCATACCCTCACCGATATTGGCATAGGCTATGTACGCATGCCGAGCGGAAGCCTGTATAGATCGTACCTCTGCGTGATTATCGCCAAACACGATTGGTAAGGGCGGCGGGGGTTATCCCTTACTTCGCTTGTCGATAAAAACGACGCTTTTTCGGTTGTTTTCTGGGAATTTAAGCTTATTTATTTCTTCGATGGGCGCAAAGACCACCTCGGGGCTTACCCGGAGTTTGGCCCGAAAGCGGTCTTTGATTTTCGTGTGAAGCGCAGGAGACGGGGCTTCGGCGCCAACTTTGACCTGGATGATGTCTTCGCCCGTATCGTCCGAGGCGAGCTCGATGAGGTAGCAGGAAATTTCCTCGAAATCGTTTAGGATGTCGAGCATAGCCGGTGGATAGAGGGTCGTGCCCTTATACTTAATCATTTGGTTTTTGCGTCCGATGACCGGGCCTAGCCGCATGGTCGTGCGCCCACATGCGCACGGCTCGTAGTGAGGCTGAACGATATCACCCGTTTTAAAACGCAAGAGCGGCATGGCCTCCACGCCTAACGTGGTAACGACCAACTCCCCGGGTTGGCCTTCCGGCACGGGATTGTTGTCGTCATCCAAAAACTCGGTGATGATCAGGTCGGGCTGACGATGCCCGCCTAGCCCGTGCTCGCATTCGGTAAAAGCCGTTGCCATTTCAGTAGACGCATAGGTAGAGAACAGCTGGATGTCCCACCGGCTTGCGATGCGTTTGCCTAACGTATTAAGCTGGAAATCCTCCGTTCGAAGCGGCTCCCCAATACAGATTGCTTTTTCAACGCTGCTTTGCCTGTAATCAATTCCGTGCTCAATGGCATAGTCCAGCATCTTTACCAGAAAGGAGGGTACACAGATCAGTACGGTAGGCTTCACCCGCGCAATGGTGTCCCATTGCAATTCGGGAACACCCGATCCTACCCGTACAATGCCCATCCCCATCTTTCGCGCACCGAGGTAATAGGCTAGACCGGCCATAAAACGGCGGTCCATCGTGGTCGTCAGTTGGATCACATCGCCCGGCGTAAGCCCCACACATTCATAGGACAGGGCTTCGTTGTAAGCCAGCCGCTCCAAATCCTTTTCGGAGAGCGCAAACAGCACCGGATCGCCCGCCGTACCGGAAGTGGTCACAAAATCGGCCACCTCGCTGTGCGGGACGCACAGGAAGTCCTCGTTGTAGGTGTGCAGGTCCTGCTTAGTGGTCACCGGAATGCGTCGTAGGTCTTCGACATTACGCACGCTGCGCCAGTCGATATCGTGCTGGTCAAACAGCCGTCGGTAATACGCGGACTGACTATACAGGTACTCAATATGTTGCCGCAACAAGCTTTGTTGCAAGTCGTCAATCATCTGTTTTCCACTGTCGCTCTTCATGCTATCTGTTTTTCGCTTTTCTTGTTACCTGGCGGAGTCGCTTTTCCAATGCGATGCGATCCGGTTGTGTCGTCACCGCTTTCGTCAGCGCTTGCTCGTAATAACGGGCCGCACCTGCATAGTTTTTTTGCCGAAAATAGTAATCGCCCACCGTTCGATAGGCCAGCCAGAACTCAGGATTTAGCGCCACGTAGGCCGCCAAGTCCTCGTCAGAAATATACGCATTTTTTTGCCCAATCCTAACGGTTTGTTCCCGGAAGGCTCGATAATTCCGGTAGGCGGGAGTCTCCAGAAACTCGTCGGCGCCCACCTCTAGACTATCTACGCTGCTCGATTGCCGCACAGGTCCCTTATCCATTTTATCAAACACGGCCCTCAAATCATAAGCGACGAATGAGCCGAGCTGGTAAGGATTGGCTGACACCCACATTAACCAATCCTCGGGCTGGAACACCACGGCATGATGAGCCATCAACTGATTGATAGCCATCTCATTACCATAGCCTAATGGTTCGCCACGCTGGCCGTTACGGTCGCGCAGGATATCTACGGCTAAGGCTGGGGTCAGCTTCGGACGCTCCTCGATAAGTTCGTGAAGGCGGTCAAACCGATATTGGGAATGACTCTCTCGGATGTGGCGTAAGTTTCGTTTGTCCTGCTGATAGGGCTCGCTTTGGAAATGATTGGTGCAGACCAGCAAGTCCCCTTGGTTGGGCACCGCGTAGAGACCGATTTTCTTTGGTGAGATCTCGATCAGCACCGCCTTTCGATCAGACGCGCTCGCCACCATAATGGACTCGGACACGAAAACCTCGCGGCGTGCCGCTATGTCGTAGGCCTCCTCGATATTGTCCGCAAATTGCAGGATTTCCCGCGCCACAAGCGATATGGGGGTTTTAGACTGTAGGGGAATGTTTGACTTACCGGCATTTATGGTCACGGTAAGCCCGTGCTCGTTCATACCCGACATCGCGCCCAGCATGCCCGCCCAGGAAACAATCGCATGTTTGTAGCCCTCCTCCGGCGCGATGAAGTACACGATCTTATCTTCCGCAAAAGCGTCATTGACATGGAAATCGAAGTTACGTCCGACGAGCAGCTTGCCGTCCTCGGTTTGCTCGCCCCAGGCCGCGAACGACGAGCACCCCACTAGGGCCAAGTCCTGCAGCGCATGCCCAATATCGTGAGCCCCGTGGAAATACAGAAGCCGATGATAGGATGGGGCAATAAAATCAAACGCTGTAGAGGAGGCCTTCGACAAGCCATATAGCTCTTGGCGATAAGGCTTGATGACGTGCTTCTCCATATTGCGATTGAAAAAGCGAAGAAATTTCCTCAAGCGGCGTTGCTTAACCTCCGAGGGTACAAAGCGGCGAATGACCTCGACAAAGGCCACCTCCTGCTTATACAGCAGATCAGCTGTCAGATCCCCTATCGCTAGACCGCGCTGGAAGGGGTTACCTGCGACATACAGTTCCCACAGTCCGTTTTCATGTTGGACGAGGGAGGCATTGTCGTTATGGCGGCTGGTCGGCGACAAAACACGGGTTTCGCCCACATCGACGTCAAGTCCCGCCACGGAGGGAACGTGGCGAGTGCTTGCGCAGCCCACCAGCAGAAAGAGGGAAAAAGTCAGCCTCCCCAGCGCCTTAAATGGAATCGTATATCGTGTTCGGACAATCCGCATTTTCTATCCGGAAGCCGTTACGGCAGCAAATGCGTTACCGCGCGCACCGCCCTGTCGTGCTTCGTGACAAAGGGGTTGGACTTGTCCCAAACATACCCCGCCAAAACCGAGCAGACCTTGCGTCGCACGTCCTCATTCACTTCCTTGTGAAAGAAAAACTTCTGTAGGTCTCCGGAGTACCAATCGCGGATGTATGAGCGGAACACCCCTACGCCGTACATCATATGGTCTTCGTACTCCTTCTGCCAGTCGACCACTTCACCCTGGAGCTGGCGGACCGCAAGCTTGGCTGCCAGCGAGCCGGATTCGGTGGCGAAACATACGCCTGAGGAGAATACCGGGTCGAGGAATTCGGCGGCATTTCCCGTCAGGGCGTAACCTGTTCCGTAGAGTTGGCTTACGGCCTTGGAGTAGGCGACAATCTTCTTCGGCTCGAAGATAAAGTCCAACCCCTCAAACCGTTGTGAATAATAATCGGATTGCCGGATGATCTTGCGGAACGTGTCGGTCGGGTTTCCTTGATCCATCGCTTCGAGGTATTCGACGGGCGCCACCAACCCTAGCGAGGACCGTCCGTCCGAGAAGGGAATCACCCAAAACCACACTTTCTGCTCAACTACATCGAAGGTAATCAGCGTACCTTCTTCGCCTGCGGGGCGCCGAGTATCGTTAACGTGCACGAAAGTCGCTGCCATAGGGTCGAGGCTGGTCGGTGCATCGAGGTCAAACAAGCGGGGCAAGACACGCCCATAGCCGCTGGCGTCAATGAGAAACCGAGCTTTGATCTGGCTGCGGTCGCCATCCTTATCCCGTACGGTGGTCAATGAGTCCGTTCCGGAAAACTCCACGTTCTCGACGGTAGTTTCGAATGCGATGTCAACGCCGCGACGCTGCAAGCTATCGGTCAACACCTTGTCGAAATCCGCCCGGGGCAACTGCCAAGTCCAGTCCCAACCGTCAGAAAACTTTTGGCTAAAATCAAAGTGGCACACCTCGTCGCCCCGGAGGAAACGTGCGCCATATTTCTTTTCGAACCCCACCGCTTCAACCTCTTCGATGAACCCAGCTTCGTCAAAATGATCCATGCAGCGGGGAATCAAACTCTCCCCGATCACAAACCGAGGAAATCGCTGGCTTTCAACCACTTTATGCGATACGCCCGCCTTATGCAAGATTGCGGAAGCGACTGCGCCCGACGGGCCCGCGCCGATTACCAATACATCGACTGATTCAGTATTCATGTTATTCGTTGGAAAAAATATCGCGTCTGGGGTGCCGACCGCAAAAAGCGTGGCTAGCACAAGATTTCGCGTCGTACGCGCCCCTTCCGGCCAACCTCCCCGTCGTTGCCAAAATACGAATTTTTGGCTGACTTACTCAAGTATATTGCTAAATTTGCACCGCTTATGCGCAAGAGGTATTTGACAGATGATTGAATTGACAAACCCGGTTGGCCTAGCCGATTTTAACGCCATTCTTTTCGAAAACCGCCAGATTTCCTTATCCGACGAAACGCGAGAAAGAATAGATCAGAGCTTCGTTTTTCTGTGCGATTTCGCAAAAGATAAAATTATCTACGGTGTGAATACCGGATTTGGGCCGATGGCCCAATACCGCATCAACGAATCCGACCAGGTGCAGTTGCAATACAACCTGATTCGTAGCCATGCGACAGGCATGGGCGAGAAGCTGTCCGAAACCGAAGCCAAGGCCGCCCTGCTAGCACGCATTCAAACACTTTCGTTGGGCCACTCCGGAATTCACCTTTCCGTGGTCGAGCTTATGGTCGAGTTCCTCAACCGAAACATCATTCCGGTCATCTACCGGCACGGTGGCGTGGGTGCCAGTGGCGACCTCGTGCAGCTTGCCCACTTGGCGCTTAACCTGATCGGCGAAGGCAACGTCATCTACCAGGGCACTGAACAGCCCGCCGCCGAAGTCTTGCGGAAAGAGGGCTTGACGCCCATCTCCATCCACCTGCGCGAAGGCTTGGCCCTGATCAATGGTACCTCGGTAATGACAGGAATTGGCATGGTCAACGCGCTCCTGTCGAAACGGTTGTTCAGCTGGTCAATTATCTGCTCCGGCATGATGAACGAGATTGTCAATGCGTACGACGACCACCTCTCGGCCACGCTAAACGAAGCCAAGCTGCATCTAGGGCAACGCCTAGTGGCGGAAACCCTACGTACAAACCTAGCGGACAGCAAGCTCATCCGCAAGCGTGAAGAACATCTCTACAACGGCAAGGTGCAGGAAAACGTATTTAAAGACAAACTCCAAGAATACTATTCCATCCGCTGCGTCCCACAAATACTGGGACCAATCTGGCACACCTTGCAGTGGGCGACGACCACGTTGGAAGCGGAAGTAAATTCGGCCAACGACAACCCCATTGTAGACGTCGCCTCGGCCCACGTCTACCACGGAGGCAACTTCCACGGCGATTACATTGCGCTGGAAATGGATAAGCTCCGCATTGCAATCACGAAGCTATCCATGCTGTCCGAACGCCAGCTCAACTACTTGCTCAACCCATCCATCAACGAGGTACTACCGCCTTTCGTCAATTTAGGCGTCTTGGGATTGAACTTTGGCATGCAGGGCGCCCAGTTTACCGCTACGTCAACCACCGCGGAAAACCAAACCCTAGCTACGCCGATGTACACCCATAGCATCCCGAACAACAAGGACAACCAAGACATCGTGAGCATGGGCACCAACTCGGCGTCGCTGACGCGCAGAGTCATCGACAACACCTTCGAGGTGCTTGCCATCCAGCTGGTGGCCATTGTCCAGGCCGTGGAAAGCCTCGGCATACACGATCGGCTCGCTGCCAAACACCGGCAGGTTTTCGACCAAATCCGCGCCATCGTCCCCGCATTTAAAGAGGATTTGCACCTAGCCCCGTACCTGGAATCCGTAAAACAGCATATCCGCCGAGCCGACGCTAACTAAGAATCGATCATCGCGGGGCTGGCCAGCAATCGGTTGTGGGCCGTCAAGCCGGCACTATTAGGAAACTACGAACGGTTTTCACTAAATTTGTGTGCTGACTAGGGTTTGGCACGTGCACGGCGCGACACGCAAACCAGAGCCCCGTTGAACTCAACTGATCAACCATAAAATAAAAACGTTATGAAATTCCTGACCACTCTCCTCGCTATGTTGCTGGTTACCAGTGCATACGCCCAAGAGCTTGCCGTTGTGCTAGAGGGCAAGAAATTCGGTTATATCGACCGCAGCGGACAACTCGTCATCCCCGCGCAGTACGACCGAGCACAGCCTTTTTCCGATGGACTTGCCGCCGTAGCTGTAGGAAAATCCTGGGGCTTCATCGATATGTCGGGTAACATGGTCATCGAACCGCAGTTTAGCAATGCAAAGAACTTCAATGACGGCTTGTGCCTGGTAAACAAGGACAAGGCCTGGATTTATATTGACAAGACCGGCGCGACAAAAACGATGCCCGCGTCCGAGCGGCCGTATGATTTCCAAGACGGTGTCGCGTTCATTCGGGTTGATGGCAAGGTAGGACTGATGGACCCCTCGGGTACCATTATTGCCGAGCCCGTATACGAAGAAATTCGTTCGCCGATCGGGGGACTGGCTCGCATCAAGAAAGACGGGCTGTTTGGAGTGATTGCCACATCCGGCCAAACCTATCTCGAACCCGTTTATGAGGATATTGATATTTCATCCAATGGGATTATCGTTGCCAAAAAAGACGGTGTGGTGGGTCTTATAAACCAGAGCAAGACGTTCATACCCGTTGACGGGGCGCAACGAATTTGGCCGTTCCTCGAAGGGGCGCCGCTCACCTACGCACGCAAAGCGGAGCAAATGGGGTTCATTGATCCGCAAGGAAAATGGGTGATCGAGCCACAATACGAGCGAGCGCGCGGGTTCCGCAATGGTTTGGCTCCCGTGTACGTCGGTGGCAAGTGGGGATATGTCGATACACAAGGCAACATGGTCATCGAGCCCCAGTACCGGGATGCCGAGATCTTTAGTAACGATGGTCTTGCCCCCGTCAAAATCGATAAACTGTGGGGCTTCATCGACTCCAAGGGCAGCTTGGTTATTCCCGATAATTATGATATTTCAGTCGCCCTTATCGGATTCCTAAGCAGCGGCGACGAGAAGGGATTTATCGATGGGTTGGCCCGTGTCAAATACAAGAAGGAGTGGGGCTTTATCGATACCCAAGGCAACGTGATTGGGGACAAATGGTATAGACAGGCCGAATTATTCAGCAAATAAAGATTATGGAGAAACAACGGTACGCGTTGGTGACGGGGGCGTCGCGCGGCATTGGACGGGAAATCGCCATCAAATTGGCTACGGAACTTAACTACAACGTGTTGGTCAATTATCAATCCAACCGCCAAGCCGCCGCAGACACACAGGCCCGAATCAGCGCGCTGGGCGGCCATTCGGAGCTCCTACAATTTGACGTGAGCGACGCGCAAGCCGTGGAGACCGCCTTATCCGATTGGAAATCGGCCCATCCCGACTGCATCATCGAGGTACTGGTAAACAACGCTGGCATTACCCGAGACGGGCTCTTGCTCTGGATGTCGCCAACGGACTGGTCGGACGTGCTGGACACGAGCCTCAACGGTTTCTACCACGTGACCACCTCCATCCTGCAAGACTTGGTACGGCACCGTTATGGTCGGATTATCAACGTGGCTTCGGTGTCGGGTGTAAAGGGCACGGCCGGGCAGGTCAACTACTCCGCGGCAAAAGCCGGACTTATCGGTGCGACAAAAGCCCTAGCGCAAGAAGTGGCTAAGCGAAACATTACCGTTAATGCGATCGCCCCAGGGTTTATCGAAACCGACATGACAGGCGACCTAGATACCGAGGCGCTTAAAAAACTCGTTCCCCTCAACCGATTCGGCACCGCCGAGGAGGTGGCGGATCTAGTCTGCTTTCTGGCGTCCAAGAAGGCCTCATACATCACTGGCGAGGTGATTAACATCAACGGCGGAATATATTCCTAAGCGCTAGCTGAACCGGGGCGTAGGACAAACAAAAGAAAGATGTCAATAACGAAACAAGAAGAGCTGATAGGAATGCAGCGGGCCAGTGAGGCCGTGGCGTACGTGCTGCAAGCGATGCGGCAGTACGCCGCGCCTGGCATGACCACGAAACATCTGGACGACTTTGGCGCGACGTTGCTCGCCAACTTCGGGGCCAAGTCTGCTCCCTTTACGACCTACGGCTTCCCCGGCTGCACCTGTATTAGCGTGAACAATGAGTTCTGCCACGGCATCCCTTCGCACCGTCGCTTATTGCAAGAAGGCGACCTGATCAACATCGACGTCTCGGCCGAGCTCGACGGCTTCTGGTCCGACAACGGTTGTTCGTTTGTACTCGGGGAAGACCTTCACCAACATCAAAAACTAGTGGACACGTCCAAGAAGATCCTACGGAAAGCGATCGAAGCCATCACCGCGGGCGTGAAAATTTCGGAAATC
Source organism: uncultured Sphingobacteriaceae bacterium (assembly GCA_964423925.1). Lineage (GTDB taxonomy): Bacteria > Bacteroidota > Bacteroidia > Sphingobacteriales > Sphingobacteriaceae > CAYRGQ01. The sequence goes on from CAYRGQ010000003.1 coordinate 52,431, forward strand.
GGCGGTCTCATGGAAACTGAAGCCAAAAAATGTGGCTTCAAGGTAATCCGGAATCTGGGTGGGCACGGTATCGGCAGAAGCCTGCATGAGCAGCCCGATGAGCTACTGAATTACAAGAATCGATTTGACTTGAGGCGGTTTAAGAAAAATTCGGTGGTCGCTATTGAGACGTTCATTTCGACGACCTCGACATACGCTACGGTACTTAATGACGGCTGGACGATGGTGGGCGACAAGGGCGGATTTATGGCCCAGCACGAGCATACGATTATCGTTACCGACGGGAAGCCGATTATCCTAACGGAAAACAACGATTTGTGGAACTGAACCTGATCGGGTTAGGTGTGCGTTTACTGTTTTCGCCCTGCGCTTAGCGCTATTTCCGACTGCGTAACAACCCATATGAAAGAGTTCAAGCTTATTGGATTGCAATTATCCTGCAAAACTACCAACCAAAACGGACAGTCTGAAAAAGACTGCGGCGCTTTGTGGCAAACTTTCGAAGTTCAAGAAATTGCTTCCCGGATACCGAACAAGACCACGGACGCCATATATGCCGTATATTTCGGCTATGAGAGCGATGAAAACGGGTCGTTCTCCTATTTTATCGGCTGCCCCGTCGAAACCGACACCCAGGCGCCGGAAGGCCTGCAGGAACTCGTCATACCGAAGCAGCAATACCGAAAGGAGACTGCCGTCGGGCAAATGCCGGGCTGCATGCACGAGGCGTGGAAGAGAATATGGTCCGCCGGAATGCGCCGAAAGTTCGGATACGATTTTGAAGTATATGACGAACGAAGCTCCGACTGGGCACGCGCCACCGTCGATATCTACGTTTCAGTCACCGAATGATTTTTCGGCTATTGCACCACCTTATTAGCGCACGCCGAGCTGGCGAACGCTTCTGGCTTGGCTTTGAAAACAAAGCCCATGCTGAGGATATAACCCATCGCGTCGTGCAGGGCCTGGTTTGATTTGAAGGCGGGATTGGTGTTGATGTCTGCGTGTACTTCCAGATCGATATCGTATCTTTCCAATACGGGACACAGGGCATAGGCCACCTCAATCGAGCGCTGCACTTCGGCCAGCATTCGCTCCTTAATGGTCATCCCGATTGGCGCCCGATCTTGATGGATGTACATGAAGCCTCCTTTTTTTTCACGGACAAACACGATGACGGTCGCAAAATCAGTTTGCTTTCCCTTTACTTGGGAATCGGTGCCAATACACACTTTTAAACGATTGCCGACGGCATACTCCCGCTCAATGGTGAGGGAAACCTCATTCATGATGTCTTGGCGAAGGGGCTCGCCACTGAATTTTCTCCATGTCATGCGCGTAAGGGTTGGAAATGGGTGAAAGAACACGTATCCGGCCACTCGGGCGCGGTACGCTAAAGATAACCCATAACGCACTCATATACATAAAGTAACGGTCAAGTTTTTTTTAACATTGTCACACTTATATACATTGAGCCGCGCAGTCGGGGCTAATGCTGCTCGAAATCTGCCTCATCAAAGCCGCCGGGAAGCAAGCTGCCCAACATGTCCGCGAAGCCCACTCCGTTGCTGAGGTAACTTTTGCCAAGCTGCGAGAATTCGGCCAAGCCATGCAGCACAAATTCCATCAGCAGCACATGTTGGCTTTCCACCAAGCTGGGATGGAGTTTCTTAACCAACGACGCGAGGCCCGGCACTTCTATTAACGTTTTTTTGTATGCTGCGTCGGAGAGAGCGTCGGTCAGGTCAAGCCGACGGCCGCCGGTAAACCAATCGATAATCGGCACGTAGGGGCTTCCTCCTGCAGATTTCTTTGCCTTTTCGGGCTGGGGAAAATAATTGGTAAAGAGGGTCTTAATGGCGCTCCCGATGAGTGTGTGCGCAACGTGTACTGGACCCTCCAGCTCGCCTTCGTACACGAGTTCGATCTTTCCGGTGATTGCTGGGATAATGCCCGCGAGATCCGAGAGCCGTGCGGCCGTGGTCTTTTGACCGGCTACCAGCATGCGACGTTCGGCGGTCGCCACCAGGTTTTCATAAGCCGAGATCGTGAGTCGTGCGGATACGCCAGACTTTTGGTCGATGTACTCGCTCTTCCGAGCTTCAAACGCGACTTGTTCCACCAAGTCCTTCAGCAAGCCGTCTACTTCGACGGCCCGTTGCTGCGCCTTGGCGATGCGCGCTTCCTGGAAGGTAATCTGCCGCGAGATATCGATGCTGTGCGGATAATGGGTAAGGATTTGGCTTTCGATGCGGTCCTTAAGCGGAGTGACGATTGACCCCCGATTGGTATAGTCCTCCGGGTTGGCGGTGAATACGAATTGGATATCCAAGGGCAGACGGAGCTTGAAACCCCGAATCTGGATATCCTTTTCCTGCAACATGTTGAACAACGCGACTTGAATGCGCGCCTGCAAGTCCGGTAATTCGTTGATGACAAATATGCCCCGATGGGCCCGCGGGATCAAACCAAAATGGAGGATACGCTCGTCGCCGTAGGTGAGTTTTTGAGTAGCCGCCTTAATGGGGTCTACGTCACCTACTAAGTCAGCAACCGTCACGTCTGGCGTGGCCAGCTTCTCCGTGTAGCGCTCCGAGCGGTGTAGCCACGCTATCGGGGTATCGTCTTCATGCTCCGCAATAAGCTGCTTAGCGTAGTGGGAGATAGGGTTGAGGGGATCGTCAAAAATGTCGCTGCCGGCCACGTACGGCATGTATTCATCGAGAAACTCTACCATGATTCGCGCGATGCGCGTTTTGGCCTGGCCCCGCAAGCCGAGTAGCAGTATATTGTGTCGCGAGAGGATGGCCGTTTGCAGTTCCGGAATCACGGTGTCGTCATATCCCAAAATCCCCTTGAACCCGTCCTTTTTGTTTCTAAGTTGTTTGACAAGGTTTTCGCGCAGTTCGTCTTTTACACTTCGGGACTGGTACCCGCTTTCTTTCAATTTTCCTAACGTATCTATAGCGTTCATGCTCGTTTTTAAGTCTTTATCCATCATGGTTTTATCGTACGGTTTTCCGGCGGTTTCGTACGTAATCTTCAAAAATGTATTCGCCCAGGCCGTTTAGTGAGCTGTAAAACGCCCGTCCACCGTTGGTTTCGGTGAAGGTTCTCACAAACTGTTGCAGGTAGGGATCACGTGCAATCATAAACGTGGTAATGGGTATGTTGAGCCGCTTGCACTGTGCGGCCATGTTTAGAGTCTTGTTCACTACCTTTCGGTCGAGTCCTACGCTGTTCTTGTAGTATCGCCCGTTTTCCTTCAAGCAGGTTGGCTTCCCGTCGGTAATCATGAAAATCTGCTTGTTGTGGGTCTTGCGTCGGCGTAGCAAATCGGCCGCCAGCTCCAGCCCGGCGAGGGTGTTGGTATGGTAAGGTCCCACCTGTAGGTAGGGCAGGTCCTTCAGGCTGATCGGCCATGCGTCGTTGCCAAACACCACGATATCCAACGTGTCTTTGGGGTAGCGGGTTCGAATCAATTCAGCCAGGGCCATGGCTGTCTTTTTGGCGGGCGTAATCCGGTCTTCGCCGTACAGGATCATGCTATGCGAGATATCGATCATCAGCACGGTCGAAGTGAGGGTCTTGTAGTCTTTCTCCTCCACTTCCAGGTCACGTTCGGTCAGCGTGAAATCCGTTAGTCCGTGGTTGATCTGTGCATTGTGGATGGACGCCGTCATGTCGATTTGGTCGAGGTTATCGCCGTATTGGAATTCGCGGCGATCGGCATTTTTCTCTTCGCCCAGGCCGGACCAGTTACTATTGTGATCGCCACGACCTGACTTTTTTAGCTTTCCGAAAATTTCTTCCAATGCCGCCTGCCGGATCGTTTGTTCGGTTTTGGCGGTGATGGCCGGCCGGCCATCGTCATTTTCCTTGAGGTAACCCTTTTGCTTTAGGTCTTCGATAAAATCGCCCACGCCATAATCGTCGTCGGTAATCCTATACTGCTTATCCAGTTCGTTAAGCCAAGCCAACGCCTCGCCAGCGTCGCCAGCGGTATAATTGAGCAACTCCGTAAACAACTTGAGCAACCCGTCAAAGTCAGCCTTGCCGATCGGGGCTGGCCGATATTCGGTAAATCTATATCCCCTCATTGTCTTCTATTAACCCGTTTTGCCGCTAATCGTTTTCAACCAAAACCTTTTTTGTGCCCTTGTTGAATATACGGATTTTTTTTGGAGCAGCAAGCCCGGCGGCCGGTACCGTACCCTCCGAAAAGCGCCAAACAACGCGTTAATGCGGTTAGAAGACTTCTCTTTTCGCCTATAAATCCGTAATATTACCAAAAATAAACAATCGAATTATGGCTAGAATCACTTTTAAAGGCAATGAAGTACACACGGCAGGTTCATTGCCCGCTGTGGGCAGCAAAGCCCCAGACTTTAAACTTACCGCAGGCGACCTTTCAGAAAAGACACTGGCGGACTACCAAGGCAAAACCATTATCCTCAACATTTTCCCCAGCATAGATACCGGCACATGTGCAGCATCGGTACGCAAATTCAACGAAAAAGCCAGTAGCCTGGACAATACTGTCGTGCTCTGCATCTCGAAAGACCTACCGTTTGCCCAAGGTCGTTTCTGCGGTGCCGAAGGCATCGAGAACGTACAAACACTTTCGGAGTATAAGGACGCCGGTTTTTCGGACGCATATCAAGTGATGATTACGGATGGCCCGCTCGCTGGACTGTTTAGCCGCGCCGTGGTCGTCATCGATAGCGACGGCACGGTCAAATACACGGAACAGGTCAGCGAAATCGCAGATGAACCTAATTACGACGGCGCTTTAGCTGCTGTCTAGTACCGTCACCGTTCCGAAACAGCGCTTGTCCTAACGGGTATAGCGGTAAAACCGTAATTTTGCCGAGTATGGTACAACCGAAAAGCGCTGAGCGCATCATTCTCGGAATCGACCCAGGGACGGTGGTAATGGGTTATGGCATCGTGAAGGAAACCGGCAAGCAACTTTCGCTCGTCAGTCTTGGCGTCGTCAAACTCGGCCACCTGACTGACCATGGCCTCAAACTGCAGCGCATCTTTAAGAAAATAAGTGCGCTCATTGAGCAGTACCAGCCAGACTGCGTGGCGCTGGAAGCGCCCTTCTACGGAAAAAACGTGCAGGTGACGCTCAAGCTGGGGCGCGCGCAGGGTGTTGCCATGGCCGCGGCGCTGCACCGGGATATCCCGATTTTTGAATACGCACCGCTGAAAATAAAGCAGTCCGTGACGGGCCGCGGCAACTCCACCAAGGAACAGGTGGCCGCTATGCTCAAAACGCTGTTGAAGTTTGAAGAAAATCCGCAGTTCCTCGATGCAACGGACGGGTTGGCCGTAGCGGTATGCCATGCCTTCCAGCGGGGTGCTACCCCGGGAAAAAAGAGCTACTCCGGCTGGGACGCCTTTGTCAAAGATAACGCCGACCGGCTGAAATAAGCGGAGCGTTGCTACCCTACTTCAAAACACAAAAAACCACGGGGTCTACGTGGTTTTTTTATGCGTTGCGTTGTGCCTATTGGGTCGCTATACGGATGGGGAGAGTGTACGCTACCCGTACAGCGCGGCCATTCTGAATGCCCGGCGCCCACTTGTCAGCTGATTTCAGTAACCTGACGGCTTCCTCGCCCGTACCATGTCCTAAATCGCGCAATACGCGGACATCCGCTAAGCTGCCATCAGGCTCCACGATGAAAGTCACTTCTACCGTCCCATTAATGCCGGCATCGATTGCCGCCTGCGGAAACTGGTAATTTTGACCTAACCATATCCGGAAAGCTTGCAGTCCGCCTGGTGGCTTAGGAGAAACTTCGACCGTTTCAAAAACTATATTATCCTCTTTTTCAAGTGTATCCCGTTTTTGCGGGCCATAACCGATAATCGTAACTTGACCCAAATCGGTATAACCTGCTGGCTCTACGGGTGGCGGCGGTGGGGGCAAATCCGCTTGCGTTCCGCCCATTACACTAAACCGAATTTCAACCGAATTCCTGCCTTCCGGGGCAAGGGCTTTCGTGCTTTCTCTTTCAAGCGTCCGCTGTACGGAAGTATGGAAATCGACATGCGAGTCGTCCAGGAAAGTTATTTCGACATATTGGCCGTCTTTCTTTTCGTAAGCGGCCCATACGATAGCAGACAAACCCTCGTCAATCACCGCTTGGGGGTAGCGCGTGTATCGGCCTATTTCTTCCTTAAACGCACGAACCGCCGCCTCATCCTGCTGATTCCGTTCTTGTGTCGATGCACTAAACGACATGGACACAGCCAACATGGCAATCAACATGGGCACAACCAATACAAACTTGGCAAAAGCGGCCTTCTTGCTCTTTGCTTTTAGCAACATATGAATCCGCCGCTTCAGAAAGCTGGACTCCGCGAAGGACGTGGCCAATACCGGCATGGAAGCGCCGAACGCCTTGGACAGCAGCAGTTCGGCGTATTGAGCTGGCCCGCCCACAGATGTTTCGCGATCGGCGATGTACTCGTGCTGCAACTTGAGTGCGCGTGCATACAGGTAGACAAAAGGATTGAACCAGTTAAAAATCTTGACAAATTCCAGCAGCACGACGTCTAGGCTATGCAACTGCCTGGCGTGCACGCTTTCGTGCTTCGCGATTCTTCCTTGGGTGTCCGTGGACTGGTCTACATGCACTATTCCGAAAAAAGAATAGCTCTGCGCACGCTTGCCCGAGCGCAATAAGCGAATCGTCATCAACAGTTTATAAATAAAAATCAGCGTGGCAATCAGGCATCCCGCCCAATAATAGCCGGCGAGGCTAATCCAGGGCGAACCTGCGGAGACCAGCGCAGCAGGCGATCCGGCCAGCGTGGCGGACTCGTCTACGGCTCCCGTGCCGATTTGTATAGCGGGCAAGTGCACATGATACGCCGCCGATGCGTCACCCCAAACAGCAACCGTATCTACCAAGGGCAAGCCAAACGCGAACAGCAGCCCGGACAGCAAAAACAGCCGGTTCCAATGAAAAAAGGTTTCTTTTCGCAGAAATACGTGGTAAAACCCATAGCAAATCGCCAAAAACAGGTTGGCCAGAATCAAATACGTGATCATAATTTCGGTGTTTTATGGTTTATTGGATTAATTTTATTCCGGCGCCCCGTCCGGCCCGGCATCTTTCGCTGCACGGATAAGCTTCATCAACTCGTCGGCCTCCTTGAGGTCCAGTTTTTCTTCTTTCAAAAAGAAGGAAAGCATATTCCGGGCGGAATTGTCGAAATAGCTTTGCATCAATTTGCGCGTAGCAAACGCGCGGTACTCCTCCTTCGAGATCAAGGGATAATATTGGTGGCTTTTGCCAAATGCGCGGTGCCCCACCACCCCTTTCGACTCCAATATGCGCACGATCGTCGACACGGTGTTGTAGGCCGGTTTCGGCTCGGCGAGACGATCTATAATTTCCTTTACAAAGGCCGCTTTCAATTCCCACAATTCTTGCATGATTTGTTCCTCGGCCCGTGTTAACTCCTTTACTTCAATCATTTCGCATGTATATTACGTTATTCAACCAAAATTAAAACTAATATTTTAGTTTATCAACTATATTCTACGTTATTTATAAATTATTTAGATAATTGATTGGATATAAGATGATTAATTTTACATCCAGCGCTTTACGGGGCGATGACCACTCTATATCCGTTGTTTTACGTTGTAATGAAGATTAATAAACAAAATAGTGCGTACTTTGTATCAAATACTAACAAACAAACTAAACACAGGATGAAGATAGGTATCGTTTGCTACCCGACATTCGGCGGGAGTGGAGTGGTTGCTACGGAGCTCGGCAAGGCATTGGCGGCCCATGGGCATCAAATCCATTTTATTACGTATAGCCAGCCGGCACGGCTCGACTTCTTTTCCGAAAACCTGTACTACCACGAGGTGAGCATCTCGAAATACCCTCTTTTCGATTTTCCGCCTTATGAGCTGGCTTTGGCGAGCAAGCTTGTGGACGTCGTCCGTTTTGAAAAACTGGACGTCCTGCATGTGCATTACGCCATTCCGCATGCCTCTGCCGCCTTTATGGCCAAGCAAATCCTCGCCACCTACGGTATCCATATTCCTGTAGTAACGACCCTACACGGCACCGACATCACCTTGGTGGGCAAGGATAAGAGCTACAGCCCCGTCGTGACGTTCTCCATCAACCAATCGGATGGGGTGACGGCGGTGTCCCAGAACTTGAAGGAAGAGACGTTGAGCCACTTTGACATCACGCGCGACATTCACGTCATTCCCAACTTTGTCGACCTGCAACGTTTTAGCCTCAAGCCGCGCCAGCATTTCAAACAAGCGATAGCGCCGGGGGATGAGCGCGTACTCGTCCATACCTCTAACTTTCGGAAAGTAAAGCGCACGGACGATGTTATTCGCATTTTTAAAAAAGTGCAGGAGGCCATTCCGTCCAAGCTGCTCATGGTGGGCGACGGACCGGAGCGTGCCAACGCTGAGCAGCTTTCTCGAGACTTGGGCATCTCCAATGACGTACGCTTCCTAGGGAAACAGGAAGCCATTGAGGAAATTCTTTCCGTTTCCGACTTATTCCTGATCCCATCCGGATCAGAAAGCTTTGGTTTGGCTGCGCTTGAAGCCATGGCCTGCAAAGTAGCGGTCATTTCGTCCAATACCGGAGGCCTACCCGAACTCAACATCGATGGCGTCACTGGCTTTCTGGGCGATGTGGGCGACGTGGACACCATGGCGAACAAAACCATTCATATCCTGGAAGACAGCGATCGCTTAAAACGGTTTAAGGAAGCTGCGCTTAATCGGGCCCGCGACTTTGAAATCAGCACAATCGTACCCATGTACGAGCAGTACTATGAGGAAGTAATTGCTGGCGTCCGTAAACGACAGGGTGCTTAGCGCGCGTCGTAGGAATAAAGAGTCCAAGCTACTGTCCGAACAAGCGGTTTTTGTTGCATATTAATACCTTATCATTACGTTATGCTTCACGTCCTTGCCTCTCAGAACAGTATCGTCAATCATTTCATTGCCGAACTTCGCCACGCTGTCATCCAACAAGACCGCATGCGTTTTCGCAAAAACCTCGAACGAATAGGGGAGGTATTTGCCTATGAAATCAGCAAGACGTTGGAATATGAACCGACAGAAATTGAAACGCCGCTCGGCATCGCCGAGACCGCCATGTTGGCTAATCATCCGGTGCTTGCGACGATTATTCGCGCCGGTATAGCCATGCACCATGGCATGCTGAACTATTTCGACCAATCGGACAGCACTTTCATCGCCGCATACCGCAAAACCAAGAAGAGCGGCGCACTGGAGATACACAAGGAATACGTCAGTACTTCAGACCTGACCGGGCGGGTGGTCATCGTGGCCGACCCGATGCTGGCGACCGGAAAAAGTATGGTGCTGGCCTGCAAAGATTTGCTGGACAAGTATAAAATCAAACAGCTCCATATCGTCGTTGCCATCGCCAGCGAGGAGGGGATAGCCCACGTTCGAGCCTTCCTGCCCCAGGCTAGGCTGTGGGTGGGCGAGGTCGATGCCGAGTTGACCAGCAAGGCCTACATCGTCCCGGGTTTGGGCGATGCAGGCGATCTGGCTTACGGTTTAAAGGAATAGCTCGGTCGGTTTACAAGTCGTTCCAGTTATCCGTGCGGAATGGCGACACCGGTAACCCTTGTTTATTGAACAGGTTGGGCATAGCCGTTTCCGTGAAGCCGAAGCGAACGGCTACAGGATTCTTCACCTGGGCTGAAGAAACCTCGAGCGTATTCCCTTTGATTCGGCCCGTAGCAGGATGAAAAACCCGGTCGGCGCCGGCGATGTAAAGCTCCGTTATCTCGTTTCCGTTTACTTCTAGTCCTCCATCGAGGTGTTTGAACCGCACGGTCACGGTATTTCCTTCGATTTCATGGCCCGCATACTGGGGCGAGATATAATCGCGATCTCTCCGGTGGCGATAATAATCGTTCAGCGCAATTTTCGACAGGCGGTTGGCAACGGCGCGCTTTTGGATTGGGTGAATATCGTTAATGTCATCCACTAAGTCGGTAATCACCACCATCTCTGAATTGGGGAGGAGTTTGGCGGTTTTCTCCTGCTGCTCCCTCAAGTAGGAAGCGAGTGGAATCTGGTTGTTGTACGCGAAGGGCGCAATCTGCACAAAATAGAACGGGAACTCGTTGTCCCACGCCATCCGCCAAGAATTGACCATCGTCCGCATAAGTTTATCGTAGGTGGGCCAAGTACCAATATTGCTCTCTCCTTGGTACCAGAACGCCCCCGATATGGCAAACGGCGTCAACGGGTAAATCATACTGTTCCACAAATGACCCGCTTGATGGGGCCTATATCCATTTGCTCCCTGCTTCAGCGCAGCCTGGTAGAGCGCGGGGTCGTGGAGAATCATGTGCTCCGGCGTCCACACTTCGGCAGGCGTTCCACCCCATGATGCGTTAATAACGCCGATAGGAACGCCCAGTTCCGCGCGAAAGTCCTTCGCTATGAAATAACCAATGGCCGAAAACGGCTTGAGCGATTCGGCACTTAGCGTCTGCCATGTATTGGGTATGTCGTCCTGCGGATATTCGGCCACGTTTCGGCTTACCTGAAGCAAACGGATATTCGGATCATTCGCCTGGGACAGTTCGTCGAGGATCTCAGGTAAATTTTGGTTGCCGCCCCATTCCATATTGGACTGCCCAGATACAAGCCAAACATCCCCCAATAGAATATTTTTTAGCCTGATTTCTTCTCCCCCGGCGCTTATCGTCATCTCATAAGGACCACCCGCCTCACCAGTAGGCAGCTGTACAATCCACCGCCCTCCGCCGTCAGCTTGCGTTCTGACGGTATCCTCCAACCAGGATGCTGTTACCGAAATCGTGGACGACGCCCAACCCCAGCCCCAAATATTGGCCGCGGTATTACGCTGTAGGACCATATTGTCCGACAAGACGTTTGGTATTCGTAATTGTGCATGACAAAACGCGTGTACGGCTAGTACCGACACGAACAAGAGCAAGTGTTTTTTCATAAATGTTCTGTTTGTGGATGGTTTTGGTTTTGTTGGCTACAAACATATTGAAAAAGAAAGACGTTTATCAGCCGGAGCATAATATTTTTTGAAACGAAACCAAGCGGTGTTGGCGGGTTTTGTTTCTTCAAAATAATGCTGATTTTTGCGTGATGTCGTTTTCTGAAGAAATCGTCCGCTGGTATGAAGCCCACAAGCGTGACCTTCCTTGGCGCCAAACCCGAGATCCATATGTGATTTGGCTTTCCGAAATCATCTTGCAGCAAACTCGCGTGGCCCAGGGTTTACCGTATTTCGAGCGATTTCTCGCTCACTACCCCACGGTGCGCGCTTTTGCCTCGGCACCGGAGGGCGAGATCCTGCGCCATTGGCAAGGCTTAGGGTATTACTCACGCGCACGCAACATGCACAAAGCCGCCCAGCGCGTGGTAACTCACATGGATGGCGTTTTCCCCACTTCGTACGAACAATTGATTCGACTCCCAGGCATCGGCGAATATACCGCCGCCGCCATTTCGTCCTTTGCTGCCGGCGAAGCACGTGCGGTGGTCGACGGTAACGTCTTCCGCGTGCTGTCGCGCTATTTCGGTATCAATACGCCCATCAATTCTTCACAAGGCAAGAAGGTTTTCCAACAAATAGCAGACGACCTACTCGATACCCGTGATTCCGGCACGCACAACCAAGCGCTCATGGAGTTCGGTGCGGTGCTGTGTCGACCCAAAAGGCCCGACTGCGCTATCTGCCCCGTCAGTCTTGGCTGCGAAGCCCTTCGATCAGGTCGTGTCGAAGAACTGCCCGTTAAACTTAAAAGCAAACCGAGCATCAACCGATTCTTCAACTATTTTGTAGTAAGGCAATGGGAAGGCCTATACCTGGAACAAAGAAAATCCGGCGATATCTGGGAAAATCTCTACCAGCTGCCCCTGGTGGAAACGGCCGGCCCCGCGTCCGCGACAGAACTAACGGCGCATCCTCTTGTAAGCGAATGGTTTGGCGATCATGCACAATTGGTTGCCCTTGGGAACCCCGTCAAACATGTGCTGAGCCATCAAAACCTCTATGCCCAGTTTTTTGAAGTGCGGGGTACTCGTGTTTCGTCGGACAAAAAAGAATCGTGGGATTATGTTTTATTAAAAGATTTGAATAAATTAGCTAAACCTAAACTTATTTACGCTTTCTTAACCAGTTATTTAAACGACAATCAACCGTAGTACTATGTCTGGTGTAAACAAAGTCATCCTCGTTGGGCATTTGGGTAAAGATCCCGAAATCCGTTATTTAGAAGGAAACGTGAGCGTAGCTAGCTTCCCACTTGCCACCTCCGAATTCTACAATAAAGATGGCAAGAAAGTAGAACAAACGGAGTGGCATAACATCGTTATGTGGCGTGGATTGGCGGACGTTTCGGCGAGATACCTGTCGAAGGGCAAACTCGTATATATCGAAGGCAAGCTGCGCACGCGGTCTTACGAAGACCGGGAAGGCATTCGCCGCTATACTACCGAAATCGTAGCCGAGAATTTTACACTGCTGGGTCGCAAAAGCGACTTCGACCCGCCAAACCCGTCCGGCGCGTCCAAATCTGCCGATAAAGGCGATTCAGACACCCCTAAAGAGGTTGACTTCAAAGAGAATGACGAAGACGACGACCTGTTTTAATCGACAGATTTCCCAATAGTCTTTCGTTTTTCGTTATGGTCTAAGCGGCCTTTAATCCGGAGAAAATTTTTTGCATGGTTTTTGCACGATGTTGCCCAGCTCGGGTAGTGCCCATCGGCCTGCGACGGCTACCGCATAACTAACAATGGACACCATGAGACAACTTTACTCCCCTTTGCTTGGGCTTATCGCATTACTGACGCTTGCGCTCGGTGCCTGCGAAAAAGAACCAGATTTCCTTTCCGAGTCCCAAGCCCACACCTTGCTTGACTTGTCCTATGGTACGGACGACAAGCAGAAAATGGACGTCTATCTACCCGCTAACCGTTCGATCGAAGACACAAAGATTGCGATATTCATCCATGGGGGAGCCTTCATGACGGGCGACCGCAAAGAAGTGCCACAAGTCATTATCGACCGTTTCGTTTCGCAAGGGTGGGCCGTTGCAAATATCAGCTACCGCTTGGTCAACGGCTATCAAATCGACGCAATTCCTCCCGCGCGGATAGACAGCGATATTTTAATAAAAGACCAGGTTACAGACGTTTCGGCTGCCGTAGATTATGTGCTAGCCCACGCGCGGGAGTGGGCCGTCAATGGCCACCGTATTGGGGTAGCTGGCCACAGTGCGGGCGGCACACTAGCCATCCTGTATGCGTATAGTGAGTATAACGCGGCCGGAAAAGTGAAGGCTGTGGGCAACTTAGCGGGCGCGGTCGATTTAGCCTTTACACAATACGATGTTGATCATGCCTTTTTTACCAAACTCTTTATCCCCGAATTTATCCAGCGTGTCACCGGACATCCATTTGAGTCATGGAATACCACCCATTCCGAACCCGTTAGCCCCTATCACGTAGTACACGCAGATAAACCCGTGCCTATTATCAATGTCTTTCCTGAAAACAATATCGTACTTCTGGATCTTCCCAAGCAGGACCGAGGAACCTACAATCGCTTTACCGAGCACCTAAATGCGTTGGGCATTCCGAATCGCTTCGTACAGATTGATGGCGTGCTTCACGATTTTGGTGGGGCCGAAACCCAGCGCAAGGCTGTAGACGAAACGGTCACTTTTTTCAACGCGCATTTACAGTAGGCAAGAAACAGCTTCCCACGTGCTATAAACGATATATTTGAACCCCAGCACGGGGTTTTTACTTTTTTTTACGTTATCTTTGGAACGATGTTGCAAGAAAAAATAACCCGCTATACAAGCGAAATAGAGCGTTTCAATCCGCAAACACCCGATGAGCTGGAAGCCTTCCGACTCAAGTTCTTAGTGTCAAAGGGTTTGGTAAAAAGCCTGTTTGAGGAGTTCAAAACGGTGTCGGCCGAGGAAAAACGCACGTTAGGCAAGGTGCTTAATGAATTTAAGAACAAAGCGGAAACGACGTATTCCACGTTTAAAGAGCAGCTCGTAGCCACGAGCCAGGCAAAATCCACGGACGAAGACTTGACTTTGCCCGGTTATGGGATTACAACCGGCTCTCGCCACCCGCTCTCGTTGGTCCGCAAAGAGATTATCGAAATATTCAAGAAGCTCGGTTTCGTAGTGGCTGAAGGCCCAGAAATCGAAGACGACTGGCATATTTTTTCGGCGCTGAATTTTCCGCCGGAGCATCCAGCTCGCGATATGCAAGACACGTTTTTCATTCAGAAACGTGACGACGGAAACGACATCGCGCTTCGGACGCACACTTCTTCCATCCAGGTGCGCCTGATGGAAAACGGTACGCCGCCCTTTCGAGTAGTAATGCCGGGCAGGGTGTACCGAAATGAGGCAATTTCCGCACGGGCGCATTGCTTCTTCCATCAGGTAGAAGGACTCTATATTGACAAGGGTGTGTCATTTGCCGACCTGAAACAGACACTCTATTATTTTGTCCAGGAATTATTTGGGGAGGGCACAAAAGTGCGCTTTCGTCCGTCGTACTTCCCATTCACGGAGCCCTCTGCCGAGATGGATATCAGCTGTTCGATTTGCAAAGGCAACGGCTGTCAGATGTGCAAAGGGTCGGGTTGGGTAGAAATCTTGGGATGCGGTATGGTGGATCCAGCCGTTCTGGAAAATTGCGGCATCGACCCGACAATCTACAGCGGTTATGCCTTCGGCATGGGAATAGAGCGCATTACCAACCTCAAATACGAAATTAAGGACTTGCGCCTGTTTTCGGAAAACGACGTCCGCTTCCTTAAGCAATTCGAAACCGAATTGGTATGATACTACTACGATCTTCGTTGCTTCTTGTGGCGGTAGTGCTCCTGATGAGCGGGTGCAGGAAGGGCGGATGCAACGTGATTGATGAGATAATCGTTAGTGAAACATTCCTTTTTGGTGAATTTCCTCAGCTTAGGATACCAGGAGGCTATGCTGAGGTGGACGCGACACGGGGCGGCATAGCGGGGATCATCGTGCTCAATGCAGGAAACAATCGATATGTGGCCTATGATCGCGCCAGTACCGTAAATCCGGCTAAACGGTGCGCTGTCAACGTCCAGGAGGGTGGGTTAATCGCAATAGACCCATGCAGCCAAGCTAAATGGATATTGACCAATGGATCGCCCGCTGAAATAGCGGAATGTCCGTTAAAACCTTATAGAGTACGTTTGCAGTCGGGTGGTAGTGCCGTCATCGTATCGAACTAACATGGAACCAGACAAAATCAAGGAAAGCATCAAACGGTCGGCCCGGGATTTGTTTCGTCGTTATGGCTATAACAAGACCAGCGTCAACGAAATCGCCCGAAAAGCCAAAATAGCCAAAGCCACCATCTACAAGTACTTCGATAGCAAGGAACTTATTCTGCATGCTATATTGATGGACTATATCCGGGCCAGCGTCAGCGATTTGCTCGATAAAAAACAGGATACCACAGATTTAGAGGCTTACCTCAGCAACCTGATCCTGCGCGTGAGCCGGATAACCTATACCATTTGCAATGAATTTATCGGTTGGGACTTTATACGGGAATCGGCCAACGCCCAGGAATACCTTAAAACCTTGTCCGACGACTTGGAATTCCTACTTATCAGCTCGTTCAATGACAACCCTGCCGTACGGGACAATATTTCGTTGGAGAAACTATCCTTCTTGATCAAATCCAGTAAGAGCATTGTGTTTTCGTTTGCTTTCACAGCCGTGACCGTTGCCGACGTGCGTAAGAATTTTATTTCTTTCCAAAATGAAATACTGCCCTATTTGGTGAAAGCAACCGTCCACTAACCATCAACTTCCTCTTTTTCCTTACGGCTGGCCAAGCTCCTTTAAGCGTTCTACTGCATAATTTATTTCGCTGTCGTTGCCCACTAGCTTAATCTGTTCATAACAGGCAATGGCCGCCTCCATATTTCCAATTTTCTCATACGCGGTGCCAAGGTTATCCAGCACGCTGGTATTGTCAGGTTGGGCTTCTTTTGCGCGTTCTAAGTACGTTATCGCCGCGGCATAGTCTTGCCTTCGCTGGGCATTGATGGATAAGCTTAACAAACCGGGTACATGGTACGGATCCGACGTAAGCAGCCGGTTTGAAATCGTGTCCATCAGCGGGTGTAACGACTCGTCCTTCGTGTTATACAATTGCAGCGTATACATCGCTACATACTGCTGCACAAAGTTATCTACATCGCGTAAGCGATTACCATTCCGCCACCGCCACGCTTCGCCTAAATCGTCGTGCGCCGCAAGTAGGTCTAATATTTCCGCTGTGTATGCTTCGTATTCCCCTTGATCTCCTAAGAGCGTAATATACGCGAACCGAACGTCCAGTCGCTCGGGGAAGGTTCTCTTTGCCGCTTCCAATTCGGCGGTGGATGCCGCCAAATAAGCTTGCCGAAGCGCGGAATCCCGCTCCATAGCATATTTTCGCTGCAAAAATGCTGATTGGGCAAGCATGCGGTCGGCATCCTCGGGCCATTCAAACCGCCATTCGTGCAGTATTTTTCGCTGAAGGGCCGTGTCGCCCTGGCTGATGGCTTCTTCCAGGCGTTGGGAATAAACTTGGGCAAACGATTGGGTAGTCAAGCCTACCAGCATTGCAATCAGGCTGATGTATACCGTCTTCATCATGTGAGTACAACAACGGGAGGTTCCGATTGTTGCGCAGCGACCGCGCCTAGGAAAACGCATTCCATCCCTGCGCTTTGAGCGGATGGACATTTCCAGACTTAGAGATCAGCTCCCGTCCTGCGGCCAATTCGGTAATGTGACCAATAACCGTGATATCAGGATGGTTTTTCACCTTGTCATAATCGCTCTGCTTGATGGTGAAGAGCAATTCGTAATCTTCGCCTCCGTTAAGCGCACACACCGTGGGATCCAAGCCAAATTCGCGAGCCGTTTCATAGGTCATCGGGTCGATGGGTATCTTTTCTTCATAGATTTTGCAGCCAACCTGGGATGCCTCACAGATATGCAACATATCCGAAGCCAATCCATCGGAAATATCCATCATGGCCGTCGGTTTTAACCGTAGGGTGGCTAATTGCTCGACTACGTCCTTCCTGGCCTCTGGCTTTAGCTGGCGCTCCACAATGTAATCCTTGCCCTCCAAATCTGGCTGAATGTTTGGATTTTCGAGGAAAATTCTCTTTTCGCGTTCCAGGAGTTGCAAGCCCACGTATGCGCCGCCAAGGTCACCTGATACGCAGATTAAATCGCCCTCGCCGGCACCGTCGCGGTAAGTAATCTGGTCCGGATCTGCATAGCCAATGCTCGTGACGCTAATAATCAAACCCTGCCGCGACGCAGAAGTGTCACCGCCTACCAAGTCCACACCGTAGTTTTTGCAAGCCAACAAAATGCCTGCGTAAATCTCTTCTACCGCTTCCAAGGGAAACTTACTCGATAAACCGATAGAAACGGTAACTTGGGAGGCTGTCCCATTCATGGCATAAATATCGCTCAAATTTACTTGTACAGCCTTGTATCCCAAGTGCTTGAGTGGAACGTAACGTAAATCGAAATGGATGTTTTCCAACAACAAGTCGGTGGACACCAAGGTTTTCTTTCCTGAAAAATCCAGAACGGCAGCATCATCACCGATACCTTTATTGGTAGAATCCTGGGTGAGTTCCACTGTTTCCGTCAGGTGGTGGATTAAACCAAATTCTCCTAAATTTTCTAATTCCGTGCGTTCCTTATTATCAAACATTCGCTTATGGTTTAGTTAGAGCCCGTATTTAGCAGAAATGTCCAGCATCCGCTCAATGGGCTTGCGCGCCCGTTCGATGAGGTCGTCCGGCAAGTCCACCTCAGGGAGCTCGTATTTCATGCAGTTGTACAGCTTTTCCAACGTATTCAGCTTCATATACGGACAATCGTTGCAAGCACACGCATTATTCGGAGGCGCTGGTATAAATGTCTTATGCGGACTTGCTTTCTGCATCTGGTGGATGATCCCACTTTCCGTGGCGACGATAAACGTCGTTGCTGGATTTTCCTGGGTATATTTCAACAGACCGGAAGTAGAACCGATATAATCTGCCCGATCCAGAATATCTTTTTCACATTCAGGGTGAGCAATAAACTTGGCATCCGGATACGCTGTACGCAAGCTGGCAATTTTTTCCTGCGAAAAGATTTCATGCACCATGCACGCGCCATTCCACAGGACCATGTCGCGTCCGGTCTTGCGCATTACATAGTCACCGAGGTTTTTGTCCGGACCGAAAATAATTTTGGTACTCGGATCCAAGCTTTCCACGATCTGGACTGCGTTTGTAGAGGTACATACGATATCACTCAGCGCCTTTAATTCGGCCGTACAATTCACGTAGGTAATCACGATGTGGTCGGGGTACTGCTCCTTGAATTTTTTAAACAGGTGCGGCGGACAGCTGTCTGAGAGCGAACAGCCAGCCCGCAAATCGGGCAGCAAGACCTTCTTGGTGGGCGATAGTATTTTAGCAGTTTCAGCCATGAAATGTACTCCGGCAAAGACGATGATATCCGCATCTGTCTTGGCTGCTTGTTGTGCCAAGCCCAAGCTGTCGCCGATATAATCGGCTAAATCCTGAATTTCAGGCTCTTGGTAGTAATGCGCAAGCAATACCGCATTTTTTTCCTTTTTGAGCTTCTCGATTTCGTTAGCCAAATCCAGCATCGGATCGATCGGGATATCGATATAACCCTTCGCTGGCAGTTCGCTGATATATGTTTCCATCTACTTGCTTTCTTTTTCTATTGCAAAGGTAGGCAAACAAAATGATTTGGATTTCCGTTTTAAACACCACCAATAAGTAATAATATTTTTTTATATAAATAGTTTTATTGTTTGTTAGTGTGTTAGTTTTGTGGACAACAGACGTCATTTTTGTTTTGAAGATTAGGAATTGACGTTTTATACACAATTTATTAACATTATTTTTATATGATTTGATTGGTTTTCAATCGCTTTAGTTTTACCCTAGAATTTTTTCCATATCCAGATGTCGAATGTTTGCCGGTTTCCAGTTGTGGATAGTCCGGGTGTTTTCGGCGGAATACTTTTAATAACTCCGCGTCTTTATAGCGGTTGTTGTGGAATACGTCAAGTTATCAAATTTATTCCACCGGTTATAGACATAGGGTCAACACCTTTTACACATAACATTATTCCCTATTAACCACTCTTTGATGAGAAAAACGGATTTTTTGGTCGTGGGCTCCGGTATTGCGGGGCTAAGCTTCGCGCTAAAGGCCGCCAATCACGGCAACGTGCTTATTGTCACGAAATCAAACGAAGATGAATCCAACACGAAGTATGCGCAGGGCGGTGTAGCCGTCGTTGTGGATAAAACAGATACCTTCGAGAACCATATCGCTGATACACTGATCGCTGGTGATGGATTGTGCAATGTGGAAGTTGTGGAAAACGTAGTGCGCGAGGGGCCGCAGCGGATCGACGAACTAATAGCATATGGTGCAAACTTCGACAAAACCGGCTTTGGGGAGTATGACTTGGCCAAGGAAGGAGGGCATTCGGCGCATCGCGTTCTGCACTATAAGGACATCACTGGCTTTGAAATAGAACGAGCTTTGCTCGAACGTGTGAAGGATCATCCTAATATAGAGATACTTACTCATTATTTTGCTATTGATATCATCACGCAGCATCATTTAGGAAAGTTTGTTGATAAGCATTCGGATGACATTGAGTGTTATGGTATTTATGCGCTGAATACCGTGGATAACCGTGTTGAAAAGGTATTGAGTAAGGTGACTGTGATGGCGACGGGCGGAGCGGGACACGTGTATTCGAGTACCACCAATCCCGTGATTGCGACTGGGGATGGAATCGCGATGGTGTATCGCGCCAAAGGTAAAGTAAGGAATATGGAGTTTATACAGTTCCACCCGACGGCCTTATATAATCCTGGGGAATATCCCGCGTTTCTCGTATCGGAAGCTGTTCGGGGTTTCGGCGGTGTCTTGCGCCGCAGATCCGGAGAGGAATTTATGTCTGAGTACGACGAGCGCGGCTCGTTAGCGCCTCGTGATATCGTGGCGCGCGCTATTGATTCGGAGATGAAAAAGTCTGGAGATGATTTTGTCTATTTGGATATTACTCATAGGAGCAAGGATGAAATTCTTAAGCATTTTCCCAATATTTACGCTAAGTGCCTGTCCGTAGGTTTGGACATGTCGCGCGACTATATTCCCGTGACGCCCGCGGCACATTATTTATGTGGCGGGGTGATGGTAGACCTGAATGGGCGGTCGAGCATAAACAGACTGTATGCATGCGGGGAGTGTGCTTCAACGGGTTTGCATGGTGCGAATCGTTTGGCATCCAATTCTTTATTGGAGGCGGCGGTGTTTGCGCACCGTATTTATAAACATGCAATAGCCAATGTTAAAGAGTTGGTGCTGCCGGCGGATATACCGGATTGGGATGATTCAAACACTGCGTTGTCGAATGAGGAAATCTTGGTAACGCACAACTTGCGGGAAGTACAAAAGGTGATGAGTGACTACGTCGGCATTGTACGCTCCGATTTCCGTTTGGAACGTGCCATGCGTCGTCTGCGTTTACTATACGAGGAAACGGAAAGCTTTTATAAGGACACTAAGTTGTCCGTAAAGTTGTGTGAGCTTCGGAACGTAATCCAGGTGGCATATTTGGTTATTAAATCTGCCATGGCGCGTAAAGAGAGCCGTGGATTGCATTATACCACCGATTACCCCAAGCCGATAGAAAGCTTGCAGGATACCGTTTTTTAATCCTTAAATTTACGAAATGCCATTGATTTTGCCCCTGAACGGTGTACACCCAACGATTCCATCGGACTGTTTTGTAGCTGATAATGCTACGATAGTGGGCGATGTTTCCTTAGGCGAGAAATGTTCCGTATGGTTCAATGCGGTCGTTCGCGGGGATGTGCACTACATCCGTATAGGCAATTATTGCAACATTCAGGACGGCGCGGTCATCCATTGCACTTACAAGAAGGCTCCGACCGAAATCGGCGACTTCGTGAATATCGGTCATCAGGCGCTCGTACACGGTTGCACGCTTCAGAATCACATTTTAATTGGTATGGGCGCCATTGTGATGGACCACGCCGTGGTGGAAGACTATGTGATAGTAGCGTCTGGGGCGGTAGTATTGGAAAATATGCGATGCGAGAGTGGCTATATTTATGCGGGTGTACCCGCACGCAAGGTCAAGCCCATCAGCGACGCCCAACGCGATATGCTCGACAAGCTGCCGCACAACTACGTTATGTACGCGAGCTGGTACGAGTAGGTGTTATTTCGGTATAGTGATCTTATCGGATTGTTCCCAATTGGCTCGGATAATAAATTCTTTTCCAATGTACCACACTCGCTCGGGCTGTCGGCGTTCTTTCACGTTCCCTGGATCCCATTCGCCGTTTCGATTTTCATCGTAGATAACGCGTAGGGTATATTTTCCCGCCAATAGCTGCTTTAAAGGTATTTCCTGACTTTTGGAAATGATTAACCGGCGATAAACGAAATCTTTCTTTTCGTTGGTCACTTCTACGATGTACTGTTGCGTGGTGTCCGGCACTTCGACTTGGAAGAGGATATCCCCGTGGTTGTCGCTATCATCAAGCGTAAAACTGAGCGTATGCGCTTTGTTTTTATCGCCAAAGTAGCCTTGGAATGAACCTTCTTTTATTTCCAATTGATAGTTGCGCTGCGGCCGCCAGTTATACCGTAGGATATACTGTCGTGGTGCCGATGTATCCGCTACCAGTTGATAGTTCGTACGCGGAATCGAATCTTCCAGCAAAACCAGACTATTTCGGTCGATGGCACTCACGGGCGAACCCGCTTTCAGCACCAGTTGGTTCACACGATTTACACGGCTTCGGTCCAGGTTGTCCACAATGATGAAGTCGCGATCGTATTTTTCATTGCGATTAGGCCGTATGGTAACGGTGTCAAGTGCTTGGCCATTTTCGACAAACCGTACTTGGAGGGAGTCAAAGTCGAGCGCGTTGACCCACATGACGGCGCTGTCTAGCGTCGGCATAAACTCCACGATTTTTGATTCTTCGTATGCTTCGGGACTTAATATTTCGATGTCTGCACCCTTGAGCGGGCGGTTAAAGACAAACTGGATACGGCCGCTGGATTCGATCGTACGGTCTAGATTCCGAAAGTCTTCGGGTACTTGTCTGGAAACCTCTAGATTAATATTCGAGAGGGTAGTATCCAGATAGATTGAATCCTGCAAAAATCCAATTGACTCTGATGGTGCGTTATAAATGCGATCGTTGTTTTCTTCTTTGAGTGCATAGATTCGGTACGCCTCTTCACGGAGGTAATTCAGCTGGTAGTAACCTGCGGTGTCTGTTTGCGTAAAGATGTTAGGCCGCGACTTGCCAAAAATGGAGTCTTGTCGCACAGGAATGAGCATGACAGTGATTTCCTTTTCGGGTTCCTTAGTGAGGGCGTTAATTACTCTACCGGAAATAGATAGTGAATCGATGACGTCGCCGGTCGAGAACACGTAGGTGTAGTTCTGGAGCGGGTTGCTTTCATTCACATCTTGGACGGCCTTTCCAAAATTGATGGTATAGGTCGTATTTTCTTCCAGCGAATCTGGCAGGGTGATGCTTAAGTTTCGGCGACGAATTCTAAATTCCGGACGTGTGGGCATTTCCGGCGAAAGCGAGATTTCCTGGTAGTCGTTGACTAACTTTACAAATTCGTCAAATTCTATCACGATTTCCTCCACGTCCAAATTTCGGGTCAGGTTGCTCGGCCGTTCTTCCACGACTGTCGGCGGAATGGTATCTTTCGGACCGCCGGTCGGTCGCTGGATGCTTGCACACTGCCAAGTACTGAGCACAAGCAATAAAAAGAAGCTTAAAATTAGACACGTCTTGATATAGCCTATTTTTAGGCGATTTAAGCAGCTTTTATGTGTTTTGATATCCAGCATCGAAAAATTGTAGATATGCGCTTAAATCAAGCGAAATTAAGTCAGTGTTTTATTGATTTATATTATTGAAACTCAGTCA
The DNA here is from genome assembly GCA_964423925.1 of uncultured Sphingobacteriaceae bacterium. Taxonomy (GTDB): domain Bacteria; phylum Bacteroidota; class Bacteroidia; order Sphingobacteriales; family Sphingobacteriaceae; genus CAYRGQ01. The sequence continues at coordinate 75,596 of CAYRGQ010000003.1, forward strand.
TTTAACCCAAATGAACCATTAGAACTGAAATATCCGAAGGAGAAACTCCCGAAATCCTTGATGCTTGTCCCAATGTCCGGGGTTTTACCCGGATGAGCTTTTCGCGTGCCTCTTTCGAAAGTGAGACCAAGGTATTGTAGTCGAAGTCGGGATTGATTTCTTGATCTTCCATTTTTTTCATTTTCGCGACCACTTGTTCTTCTTTCATAAAGTAAGCGTCATACTTAACTTTGATTTCAGACTGTTGAACAATTTCGGGCGTCTGGCTTTGCAGTAACTGGTTTAACTCGGGGTCCGCTTCGGCGAGGTGTTGAATATCGATTTGGGGCCTAGTGAGGATCGTGAATAGTTTGGTTTTTTGCCCAATCGGCGCTGACCCTACCCGATCGAGTATAGGATTCATCACACTCGGTTCGACCGATTTGTTCCGAATGAACTTAACAATTTTCTCTGTACTGTTTATTTTTTCGGTGACCCGTTCCATGCGTTCGTCACCCACTAAGCCCAGCTGATACGCAATAGGCGTTAAGCGCTCGTCGGCATTATCCTGGCGGAGCAAGAGTCGATGTTCAGCACGCGACGTAAACATACGGTATGGCTCGTCCGTACCTTTGGTGACGAGATCGTCAATCAATACACCAATATAAGACTCGGAGCGTTTCAAGATCAGTTCGTGGTTGTCGTTGATTCGTTGATGGGCATTTATTCCAGCGATCAGGCCCTGGCTTCCGGCCTCTTCGTAGCCGGTTGTTCCGTTTATCTGCCCTGCAAAAAAGAGATGTTTGATTTTGAGTGTTTCGAGAGTTAAGTCCAGCTGCATTGGCGGGAAAAAGTCGTACTCGATGGCATATCCGGGGCGATACATTTTGGCATTTTCAAAGCCCGGCACTAATTGTAGCGCTCTCAATTGGATATCTTCCGGTAGTGATGTAGAGAAGCCATTCACGTATATTTCCACGGTGTCCATTCCTTCGGGCTCGACGAACAACTGGTGGCGGTCGCGCTCTGCAAAGCGGTTAATCTTGTCTTCAATGGACGGACAATAGCGGGGCCCCAAGCCCTTAATGCGGCCAGCGAACATAGGAGACTTTTCGAAGCCTTCTCGCAGGATATCGTGGACCTTATCATTCGTGTACGTAATCCAGCAACAGCGTTGCTCCTTTGGGGTCTCTACTTCGGTGAATGAAAAGCGCCCCGGACGTTCGTCCCCCCATTGTTCTTCCATCCTAGCGTAGTCTAGGCTTCGGCCATCGATGCGCGGCGGTGTTCCGGTTTTCATCCTTCCCGCTTCAAAACCTAGCGACACCAGTTGTTCGGTAAGACCGGTAGCGGATTTTTCCCCTGTGCGTCCCCCTCCAAAGCGTTTTTCCCCAATGTGGATGACTCCGTTCAAGAATGTTCCATTGGTAAGCACGACGGCATCAGACTCTATTCTGATGCCCAACGATGTGATGACGCCCGCTGCCCGGCCATTTTCAATGATGATTTCCTTGACGGTGTCTTGCCACATATCCAAGTTAGGAATGCGTTCTAGCCGCTGGCGCCACGCCTCTGCGAACCGCATGCGGTCGTTTTGTGTGCGCGGGCTCCACATGGCGGGACCTTTGGAGAGATTTAGCATTCGAAACTGGATGGTTGATTTATCCGCGATGATGCCTGAATAGCCCCCTAATGCGTCAATTTCGCGCACGATTTGGCCTTTCGCCACGCCACCCATAGCTGGGTTGCAACTCATCTGCGCAATGACGCCCATATTCATGGTAATGAGCAAGACCGACGAACCTAAATTGGCCGCCGCCGCTGCCGCTTCACACCCGGCATGCCCCGCCCCTACTACAATTACATTATATTTTTTAAACATATCTCTCTTATTGTTCCACGTGGAACCTTAATAGTCTTGGCAAACCCATGTTCCACGTGGAACATGGGTTTTAGGCGAGTTCGTCCAGCTCCATCCACCGCTCAGTCTTTTCATCGAGCGCAGCTTGTAATCGATTAAGCTCTTCGGCTATTTCCGCAAGCTTGACATGGTCCTGTGTCGTATTTAACGTTCCCGTCTTTTCGGATATTTGTAACTCTAACTGTTCAATTTCTTTTTCTACGGTTTCATACTCCCGTTGCTCTTTGAAAGTACGCTTTTTTCGCTCTTTTGGAGCCACGGGATTAGGGGGCGCAATATTTTTAGTGTATTCCAGTTTTTTTCTGGCCTCTTTTTCGATCGCTTCTTGCTCCGTCTTAAAGTCAGCGTAGTTTCCATTGTAAATAGTCACTTCGCCGTCTCCCCGAAAAATGAAAAGTTGATCTGTGAGCGTGTCTAATAAGTAGCGGTCGTGGGAGACAATTACCAACACGCCCGGATACTTCTCCAGAAAATCTTCCAAGACGTTTAGCGTATCGATGTCAAGATCGTTCGTGGGCTCATCTAGTATCAGGAAATTGGGATTCTTCATGAGCACGCGCATTAACTGCAGACGCTTCCGTTCACCCCCACTTAACTTGTTAGCGAATCCGAATTGCTTTTCGGGCGGAAACAAGAAAAGTGTGAGGAGCTGCGAGGCGGTAATCGTGTCTCCGTTGGCTAGCGTAATATACTCCGCCACATTTTTTACGATGTCTATTACCCGTTCGTCAGGTTGGATATCCAGACCTTCCTGTCGGTAATAGCCGAAGGCCACCGTTTCACCACGCTCGATAGTACCATGATCGGGTTGCAGGTTTCCGGTAAGCAAGTTTAGGAAAGTACTCTTCCCGGTTCCGTTCTTGCCCGCTGCCCCTATCCGGTCTCCTTTCTTAAATACGTAGGTGAAATCATCGATGACACGCTTGTTACCGAATGCTTTCGATACATGATGCAACTCCAGGATTTTGCCTCCTTGGCGCGTCACTCGGACAGAAAGCTCTACTTGGTTTGTACTGATGGTCTCTTTTGCTTTCTTCTCTAATTCGTGAAACGCATCAATTCGGGCTTTGGATTTGGTCCCCCGTGCTTTGGGTTGGCGTCGCATCCATTCAAGCTCCTTTCGGAGCAGATTCCGACTTTTGAGGACGACCTGCTGGTCTGCGGATTCCCGCTCCGCCTTCTTCTCCAGAAAAAGGCCGTAGTTTCCTTTGTAGGCATACACTACCCCTCGGTTCAGTTCGCGCACCTCTGTACAAACGGCATCGAGGAAATAGCGATCGTGCGTGACCAATAATACGGTTTTGCCCCCCGTCAATAGCAGCTTTTCTAACCATTCTATCGTCTCGATATCCAAATGATTAGTCGGCTCATCCAAAATGAAAATATCCGGCTCGTCAATGAGCAATTTAGCGAGTGCCAAGCGCTTGCGCTGGCCGCCCGACAAGGTATCGATGGACTGCGAAAAATCGACGATACCAAGACGGGTAAGTACCGTGCTGATTTTGAGCTCGAAGTCCCATGCATCGAGCGCGGAGATTTCATCCGTTAGGCGCTGGACTTCCTGTGTGTCCGGATTTGGACTATGCAAGAGTTCCTCGTATTGCCGAATCAGGTTTTGCTGCTTATTATCAGCGCTATAAATAAAACTATTTACGGACGTAAACCCCTCAAATTCAGGGTTTTGATCGAGAAAACCGATGCGTATCCCCTTCTCGGAGACAACAAGTCCCGAAGTTGGTTCCAGCTTGCCGGCCAGAATTTTGAGCAGGGAAGACTTACCGGTACCATTCACCCCAACTAAGGCCACTCGGTCGCCACGGTGTAGGGAGAAATTCAAGTCCCGAAACAGCCACGTGTCGTTAAAAGAATGACTTAGTTTTTCTGTCGATAGTATGCTCACGGCAATGCGGTTATATCGTTCCAATAATAGTGATGCACGCCTTCTCGGCTGGTTTGCGCGGCTCGAAACATGGCTAATGCGACGTCTTGCCCATCAATGGGCCGATACTTCGTTAGCGAACCCCGGAGCAAAGGCGAAAGGACCTTGGAGAGCCCGCCGAACAGTTTTTCTAGTGGGCGGGATTCCTCGCGATTGCCGATAAGGGCCGCGGGTCGAAAAAAATGCGTACTTTCATATCCCACCCGTATAATATCGCGCTCAGCTTCGCCCTTTGTCCGAAGGTAAAACACGGACGAATTGGCGTCAGCACCAACCGAAGAAACCATGAAGAAAGCACGAGCTCCGTTCTCCTTCGCGATTCTAGCGACAACCACCGGCAAACCATAGTCAATCCGATGGTAGGTTGCCTTATCGGGCGTCTTTTTACGGGTGGTGCCTACCGCGCAGAATACGTCGTCTGCAATCAGCAGGCGCTGCAGAGACGGAAGGCTATCGATATCGCCAATATACTGTGTCAGTTTGGGGTGCGATAGGGGGAGCGACTGGCGCACCACGACGATGACGCGGGTGTACGTGTCACATTTCAGCAGATAGCGCAACAGATGGCTCCCAATAAACCCACTTGCACCAAACACGAGTGCATGCTTGTCTCCCATTTCAACAACCTTATCGTGCAAAAATACGTAAATATATGAGAGGCTGTATACACGCAAGACGGGCAGCCGGAACGAAGCGCAAGACCAACATCAAAGATGGGTTAATTGAGCCGATACGGCGGGATGAGGATGAACTTAGGTATCTGCACGGAAAACGTTGCGCCATCAATCTCCCTCGACACGAGGTAAGTGCCTTCCATGCTTCCCATATCACTTTTCAGGTTGCACCCCGAAATGTATTCGTGTTGTTCGCCGGGTTCAATAACGGGTTGTAAGCCCACCACGCCCTCACCCTCTACTTCTCGCTTGGGCCCTTTGGAATCGAATATAAACCAGTGGCGGCGTAAAAGCTGAATTCGGTATGCACTCTGGTTTTCGATACGTACTTTGTAGGCAAACATGTAGTGCTCGTTTTCCGGACTGGAATACTCGGGCTGGTAAACCGTCTCGATAGAAACTTTGACGCCGTCAGTAGTTTGTGTCGTCATAACGGAGCGCATTGATTGCGCTGGCAAGTTACAAAAACACTTTCGCTTTTTAAAGATCGGAAACGCCTCATTAGGAGTCTTTTTAAACCGGATAAGGGAACCAATGTCTCGAATCGTTTGGATGGATTGGGTCTGGTGAGGACTGACAAGCAGGCCTTTGCCATGCCCCCACTTTGGCTGCTAACGCTTTGACGAACTGAAAAATAGCGCTCGTCAGCGTAGGCCACACCGAACAAATGGTTATGTTTGTATCGTGTTGTAATACAGCGTATGCGAAATTTTTCCATCATCGGGGTGTTAATTTGTGCCGTGCTTGGGAGCCTTTCTCAACGGGGGGCGGCGGACGAAATTCAGCGTGTAGGAAGTCCGTTGGTTCAGCAATACACCAAGTCAGACTACCGGGCGGGCAACCAAAACTGGTCGATAGCATCGGATAATAACGGATTGATTTACGCGGGCAATACAGAGGGGCTTCTGGTTTTTGATGGACAGCACTGGAGCTTGCACTCGCTACCCAACCGCAGCACGGTCCGTAGTGTGGGCGTAGCGGCCGACGGCAAGATCTATACGGGCGGGCAGGGTGAGTTTGGCTATTGGGAACCCCGCGATGACGGTCAGTTGACCTATCGCTCGCTCAGTGTCTTAGTCGCGCAAGAGGAATCGTTAGCGCGGGGAGAAATTTGGAAAATCCTCTTTGTGGAGGACCGCGTCATCTTTCAGTCGTTTTCCACCCTATACATTTATCACGACAACGCAATTGAGGTGGTCCGTGGCGATGGCCAGCCCTTTCTGTTCTCCTACTACGTGGAAGGCCGTGTCTTTGTTGAGCTTATCCCTTCCGGTCTACACGAGCTCGTAGGCTCGGCACTGGTGCCCATTGGAGGAAAGGAAGGCTTGTCGGGCGCCAACGTGCTCAGCATGTTGCCGTTTGGCGACGGATCGATTCTGATAGGCACGGCGAAAGCGGGCTTGTTTCTCATGGACAGCCAAGGATCTATATCTGCCTGGACGAACGAAGCCCAAGACCTGCTTCGGGCAGCGCAGCTTAACAATGGTTTGTGCGTATCGACGGATAATTTTGCCTTTGGTACCATACTCAACGGCGTCGTAATCGTTAACAAGTCCGGCGAATTAGTACAGCATATCAACAAAACCACCGGACTGCAGAACAACACCGTTCTTAGCCTCAATATAGACAACCAGGAGAATATTTGGGTAGGACTGGACAACGGCATCGATCGGCTAGAAATCACCGCGCCCATATATTATTACACCGATCAATCCGGGCTTATTGGCACGGTATACGCCGCGCAGCTATTTGACGGAAGGATATACTTGGGAACAAACCAAGGATTGTATTACAGCGATTGGCCAGAGACCAATCGGTACGACCCTTTCCGGTTCAGTTTGGTGGCAAACTCACAAGGGCAGGTTTGGGACCTGGCCGTGGTAGATGGCGAGTTGCTCTGCGGCCATAATGAGGGCACCTTTCGGGTCATAGGTAATCGGTTGGACAAAATCTCGGATATTACCGGAGGTTGGACGCTGCTCCCATTGCACGATCAACCTGGCAAAATGCTACAGGGAACTTATACGGGCGTAGCCTTATTTGAGAAAACGCCCGGAAGCCGATGGAAGCTTGCCCGCCGCCTGACCGGATTTAATCGCCCAACGGAGTATATCCAGCGATTTGGCCGAGACAAGTTGTGGGCCAGCGGATACCAAGGCTTGTATCTCCTGACGTTAAACCCCGAGCTCACGCACATCGAACACGCCCAACAATTTGATGGGGCACACGGGTTGCCCGCCGGGGCCAAACGCACGAATGTCTTTAACCTTTCCGGGAAAACGGTGTTTGCTACCGATAGTGGCTTTTACCAGTACGATGAGATTACCAACCGGTTCTCGCCTTATGATCAGCTCAATGAGAAAGTAGGCTCCTTCGCCTCGGCTAATAAGATTATCGACGCGGGTAACAACCAATATTGGTTGATCAGGGAGGCTCGGGTAGCCCTGGCCCGCATCAATCCGGAGGGCACCATCGAGATAGATTCGGCGCGGTTTGCTGCACTTGCAGACCGCATCATGAAATTCTATGAGAACATCAATCAAGTGAATGAACGGTTGTATTTAATCAGCCTGGATAACGGCTTCGCCATCTATCAGCAGCCCGAAAGCGCGGCAGCGCCCGCCTCCTTTCCCTCTCCCCTGATCCGAGCCGTCAATAACATTACAGACAGCCTTTCGGGCGACATGTATAGCTTAGCTACTCGACCCGAAATCCCATTCAAGCACAATAATATCCGTATTCGCTATTCAGCCCCATGGTACAGTGTAATTCCGTTAAAATACCAGTTTTATTTGGAGGGTCACTCGCGAACCTGGTCGGAGTGGTCGGAGGAATCACAACGCGAGTTTACAAACTTGCGGTGGGGCGAATATGCGTTTCGGGTGCGGGCGATGGCGCCGGACGGCACAGTATCTGATATTTCGACCTTTCGATTTGTAATCAAGCATCCGTGGTACTTGTCTTGGAAGGCTATCGCTGCATATGTAGTACTATTGGTACTGATCGCCATCGGCGTCCGCAAATGGTACGCGCATAAAATAGCCAAACACCGACGGCTTATCCAGCAAAGCATGGCGAAGCGGCAACAGGATCTACTCAAACAGAAAGCGGAGGAAAACGAACATCGATTGATGCAGCTGCGTAACGAGCAACTGGAACGGGAGTTAGCCAATAAGCGACGTGAGCTTGCAAATGCGGCCATGAACATCGTCTACAAAAACGAATTGTTGACGAACGTACATGATGAGCTGCTTCAGCTCAAGGACAACGACGGACGGAAGTTGTCGAAGGAGCAACTGCTTAAGATCAATAAAATTATTGACGATGCACGCAGCGATGAGCGGGATTGGAACTTTTTTGAAGACAGTTTCAACGAAGCCCATGAGAACTTCTTCAAGCGGTTGAAAATCGACTATCCTGAGCTCGTGCCCAACGACCTCAAACTGTGCGCCTACCTTCGCATGAATATGAGTAGCAAAGAGATTGCCTCGCTTTTAAACATCACCACCCGAGGTGTAGAAATACGTCGTTACCGGTTGCGGAAAAAACTAAACCTCGCTGCCGGGAAAAACCTGACTGAGTTCCTTATGGAACGGTAACGGAGCGCGTAAACTCCCTATTCGTCCGTGCTGCGAAACTGACATTCGGCAGATAATACTACATCATTACCTCTCATGAGGACATGTGTAGAACGTACACTATCCGTTGACGTTCCGAGAGTAAGAAAACCTCCTTTTAAAACTAGCTGTCAGTTAGTTAAGAGTTGTAAAGTTACTGTTTGAGCAGTTAAAACGGGAAAGATGTAGTAATGTATAGGCAAAAAAATCTGGTTTTATGTTGATACATCACACCTTTGTGTATCGTGTTTGTTATGTAAACACGGTGACTTGTGCGGGTTGCTGACCGGTACGAGAGCGATTAAAAATAAACAGATTTTATAAACCTTATTATTTTGTGTGTATGAGAAAGCTATTTACATGCTGCTTATCGTTGCTATGTATCATGTCACTCACGCTGTCACTCACGGTTCAGGCACAGCAGGAAGTAAGCGGCAGGGTAGTCGACTACGCCACCAACCAGGCTTTGGCGGGTGTGACCGTAACGGTGCAGGGCAAGACTGTTGCAACTCAGACAGACGCCAACGGCAACTATTCCGTGCAAGCCGCGGTTGACGATGTACTCGTGTTCCGATTCATCGGTTACGGGACGCAGGAAATCAATGTCAATGACCGGACCACCGTCAACGTTGTTCTCGAACAAGAAGGGACCGCCCTGGATGAGGTCGTGGTTATTGGTTATGGTACGCAGCGTCAAAAAGATATGACTGCCGCCATAACCACGGTGCGAACGGAAGACATCACCAAAACGCCGAACGCCCAGCCCATGCAGGCATTGCAGGGCCGTGTAGCAGGTGTCCAGATCGTCAGCAGTGGCGCCCCAGGCGCATCCCCTACCGTCCGCCTTAGGGGTATTGGCTCGTTCGAAGGGTCGTCTGCGCCTCTTTATGTCGTTGATGGGATGTTTTTTAGCAACATCGACTTCCTGAATCCCAACGATATCGAAACGATCTCCGTGCTGAAAGATGCGTCAGCGGCCGCGATTTATGGAGTTCGGGCGGGGAACGGCGTTGTCCTGATTGAAACCAAGTCCGGCGCGTATAACAGCAAGACAGAAATCGTCTACGACGGATACTATGGTATCCAGAACCCGCAGAACGTGTTGAAAATGGCCAATGCCCAGCAGTTCGTACAGTACGTCAACGAGACCGGATCGGCTGCCGATATCGCGTTTGTCGAAAGTGCTATGCAACGTTACGGTAGAAGCCGGGTTGACCCCAGCATCCCGAACGTGAATACGGATTGGTATAGCGAAATCATGGGGACGGCACCGATCCAAAACCACAACCTTTCGTTTAATGGCGGTGGTGAAAATATACGCTACTCGATTGGGGGCGCGTACTTCAATCAAGAGGGACTGTTGAACGAAGCGCGCAACAGCTTCAAGCGCTTTAACTTTCGTGCAAAAATTGACGCACAGGTGCGCGATTGGTTGACCGTCGGCGGTAATTTCAATGTAAGTACCGCACGACAATACATTGGGGACGATGCAGCGTGGTTCCGCGCATATTTCGCCGTACCAATCGTACCGGCTTATGACGAAACGAACACGGAAGCCGAGCCTTTTAAATTGGGCAACGCGCAGTTGTTGGGATATCGTGGTAGCCAGAACCCGCTGTTCCCTTTGCTGTACGTAGACAACCGCAATCACATAGGCAAAGTATTGGGTAACTTTTACGCAGATATCGATCTTGTGCCCAATAAGCTCTCCTTCCGAACAGCATATAATTACAGTCTGGAAAACATCAACGTCCGGCGCGTAGACTTCGAATACAACGACGGTGCGACGGATTCCGAATCGGCCATCCGTCGCCAGCATGCGTCTGGGTTTGACCAAGTGTGGGACAACTACCTGACCTACGATGACCGTTTTGACAAGCACAACCTCAACGTGGTGGTAGGCCAGTCATACCGAAGCGAATACCGCGAGCTATTGGCCGCTCGGGGCACGGGTATTAATCCCGCACCCGCATGGGCCGCCGAGCAGTTTTGGTACCTGTCGAACGCTACGGATTACGACCTGAACAGTATTTCGGATAACGCGGGTATCAACGCCAACCTCAACTACCTGTCGTTCTTCGCGCGCGCCGCTTATAACTATGACAGCCGCTATTTGGTGTACGGAACGTTCCGTCGCGACGGAAACAATAAATTCCAAGAGCGCTGGGGTAACTTCGCCACCATCGGGTTGGGCTGGGTGCCCAGTGCGGAAGCGTTTTTCGATGTGAACGGCATCGACTTCCTGAAGCTTCGGGCTTCGTGGGGGCAGCTGGGTAACGACGCCATCAGCCCTTCCGTCGGTCGACCTACCGTGCAGGAAAACAATTTGGCGATCAACGATATACGCTACATAGGCCGGAGGCTAAACCCGACCTTTGATCTGATCACGGCTTGGGAAACGACTGTCGAAACGAACTTGGGTCTCGATGCGCGCTTCCTGAACAACCGCTTGTCGCTTACGGCGGACTACTTCGTCCGTGATACGCGTAACCTTGCGGTGGGTATCGTCCCGCCGGTATTTCGTGCCAACGAACGCCGAAGCGTGGGCGAGATTCGGAACCAGGGCGTGGAGATCGCGGCGGACTGGAGTGACCAGCTCTCAGACGACCTCTTCTACTCAATCGGAGGTAACATCGCGACCCTCAAAAACACCGTCCTGGGACTGGGTGGCGCCGACGGCTTAGACGCCGGTTCGGCAGAGTTCCGCCAGCGCTCGATTATCGGGCATCCTTACCAGGCATTCTACGGGTATGAGGTGGTGGGCGTATTCCAGGAAGGAAACGCTACGAATGCTGCCGACCTGGCCGGTATGGCGCAGGCCAGCGGATATAGTCAGGAATTCATCCAGGAAACCTATTTGCAGGCGGGCGATTTAATCTACCGCGATGTGAATGGCGACGGACTCATCAACGACGAAGATCGTACGGTGCTAGGCTCATACCTGCCGAACTTCACATGGGGCGCCAATTTCGGCTTACGCTATAAGAAACTGGAGTTTTCTGCGCTTCTGCAAGGACAGGCTGGCTACAGTATCCTCAACCGCAAGCGCGGCGAGGTAATCTTTACGAACGATACGAATATCGACGCCGACTTGGCCACCAACATGTGGCGCGGACCCGGCACGTCTGATCGTTATCCATCCGCTTCGGGTATCCGTCGGCCTTGGAACCAGCGGCTGAGCCAGTACTTCGTGGAGGACGGGTCATATTTCCGAATCCAAAACGTACGCTTGTCGTACACGTTTTTCGGACCGGATTACCAAGGCGGCCGCTTGCCGGAGACGCGCTTGACGTTGACCGCAGAACGACCGTTGACGGTGTTTAAATACAACGGCTTTAACCCTGAGGTTTCTAACGGCGTAGACCGCCAGGTTTATCCTATTCCTGCGATATACACCTTGGGAGTGACGATTAAACTTTAATGTTATAAAAGATGATTATGAAACCGTTTAACTATATACAGTGGGCTTCGCTAGTGGCCATGGTCTTCGTATTCGGGACCGCTTGCGAGAAACAGCTCGATGCACCGCTAGAAAACCAGCAGATAGCCGAGGAAACGGACTATTCGCAGTCTGAAAACATGGTGATGATGTTGTACGGCGCCTACGGAGAGTTGTACAACTTGCAATGGGAAACCTTCCCGACGATTAGCGTACGTGGCGACGATGTCAACGCAGCGGGCGATCAGGCACCCCTGATCGAGACCGACGCATTTCGATACGACCGCAACTTTTGGCTGTATAACTCCAGCTGGCTCAATCTCTATACAGATTTGATTTATTGGCATGGAGCCATCGAGGAGATAAACAAATACCGCGAGGCGGGAGCAAGCGACGCCACCGCGCAGCAGTACATTGCCGAGATTAAGGTGATGCAAGGATTTGAGCTCATCCAGTTGGCACGTCTGTGGGGAAGTATCCTGATTCCGCGCACCTCCGAACCGGCCGACCTGTTCAACGTCGAACTCGCCAGTTTCGAGGAAGTGATGCAACATGTCTCCACATTGATGGACGAGGCTATCCCTTTCTTGCCTAATGTGCACCCTAACCAACGTACCGACGTCCGTGGGGGCATGACGCGCTATACGGCTTTGGCAATCAAGGCCATGGCTAACCTAGAACTGAAGAATTGGACCGGCGTGACAGGCGCCACGGGGCAAATCATCAGCAGTGGCCTGTTCCGTTTGGAGAATGATTACTACAACCTCTTCAACATTCCCGGCAAGCTAAACGACGAAAAGCTGTTGGAGCTCCAATATTCCGACTTCGGAACGGGAACAGGAACGGCCAATAATTATAATTACGCTTTTTTTGGCCCTCCTGCGGCGGCTTGGACGCCGGCACGCGCGGGCGTGGGCGGCGGCTGGGGCTTTTGGGAGCCTACGCAAAAGTACATCAAGTTCATGCTGGACCGTAACGAGCAGAAGCGGTTGCCGGTAACCGTATTGTTTACGCCCGCCGGGATCGCGGCGATCCAATCTGATCCGAATTATGCAGACTTGCCCGAATGGGTGACAAATCGGACCGCTAGCAACGACGTGTTTCTAAACCACCCCCGCTACCTCTACTTGAGCGGCAAGCACTACTTGCCGTCAAACCAGCTTACCGAGGGACGCACGGGTTACGGCTCGAACAACAATTTCACGGTAATCCGCTACGCGGAAATCTTACTCATGCACGCCGAAGCGATCGTGAGCGGTGCAAGCAGCTCCGTCATGAGTGCAGACGAAGCGGTTAATGCGGTTCGCAGCCGTGCCAACTTGCCGAGCCTCAGTGGCGTAACACTGGACGACGTGTTGGACGAGAAGTTTGCCGAATTCGGCTCGGAGTGGGGCATACGTTTCTATGATTTGGTGCGCCACGACCGCGTTGCCGAATTGACCCACGAAGGTAAGACTTACCAGCCAGGCGAGCACCGGTTCCTGCCCTATCCACTGGAGCAACAAGGTATATTGCCACAACTGCGTGGCAAGTAACAAATGAAGGAGTTCATCTAATGTTATTGCAATGAAAAAGTTATTTATCTCATGTATAGCCCTGTTGTTCGTCGCCTCAGCCTGTAAGGACGGCTACATCGACGAACTGCAAAGCGTAGCCCCCGGTACGGATGCCGAAGCCCCGGTAGTAACAGTGGCATATCCACTCGAGGGCACGCTAATCCGCGTCACCGAAGACGTGACGCCGATCGAAATTCAATTTACGGTGTCCGACGATATCGAAATCAAGGACATCACGGTACAGCTTAACGGTACTTCCGTCGCCACCTTCAACGAATTTATGGATTTTCGCAAGGTCATCGAATCGTTTACCTATGATAATTTGACCAATGGGCAGCATACGCTGGCGGTCATCGCCACCGACCTGTCTGGCAAAAGCACGACCCATACCGTCAACTTCGAGAAAGTCGAGCCCTATCGCCCCATCTATGACGGCGAAGTGTTCTACATGCCTTTTGATGGAGACAACGTGGAGTTAATAACTATCCGGAACGCGACCCGCCTGGGTAACCCCGGCTTCGAGGCGGCCGGAAGGGTCGGCGCTGCCTATGCCGGCGCTACAGACAGCTATTTAACCATTCCCACGGAGGGGCTGACTAATCCGGATTTTAGCGCGGTGTTTTGGTACAAGCTCAATGCCACACCGGATCGGGGCGGTTTGCTGACAATCAGTCCAGCGCACGCCTCCAATAATTTGCGTACCTCAGGGTTTCGGGTGTTCCGAGAAAATGTGGGCGGTAAACAGCGGATCACGCTAAACGTCGGCAACGGATCGGCAGACTCATGGTTCAACTCGGATGCGGCATACCATTTAGATCCTGCAGACGACGAATGGGTTCATGTGGCGTTCAGCATTACGAATGGCGAGGCCATTCTTTACATCAATGGTGAGGTAGCTGCGCAACAGTCGTTCTCGGGTATCAGTTGGGCGGGTTGCGAGATTCTCTCGATCGGCTCCGGCGCACCCAACTTCACCGAATGGAACCACCGCTCAGACTTGAGTAATATCGACGAGCTGCGGATTTTCGACAAAGTGCTGTCTCAGGCCGAGATTCAAGCCATCATCAACGCAGAATCGTAGGATGTCGTTGACCAGGGCCTTGGGTGGACCCAAGCCAACAAAACCGTTGCAATGCGGCAGGGCTAGCCTTCGCTTCGTTGCAACGGTTTTTGTTCCAAACGAAAAAAAAGATAAATACCTACACATTATGCGCTATTCAATTGTTAGTTTCCTGCTCACTGCGGTTTTATTCTTGGGATGCAAGAAAGACCGAATCGGCACCATGGTCCTGGAACACGTGTCCGTAGGCGGCGAACAGCTCAAGCTAGATGGCGAAGTGAATGAAGGATTGCCCATAGATCGTAGCATAACCTTACTGTTTTCCCAACCAGTTAACCAGTCTACTGCGACGTCCGCGGTAAGCCTGGTAGCAGATGGTCAGCCGGTAAACGCCGATATCGGTTTCGCCAGCCAGGGCAAGGCCGTCGTCATCTATCCGGTCGGGGTACTACGCCACAAGACCACCTACACCATACAGATTTCCGGACATCTTGTCGGCGCCGATGGCTCGACAATAGGGCCTCAGCAGATTTCCTTCACCACCGTGGGAGGAGCGCTCGTGGTGGAGGCAATCGAAATCAATGGGAATTCCCAAGAAGATGCTTCGCGCATTACTGAAGCACCACTGACTTTGGACCTGGTCCTCCGATTTTCCGCACCGCTCGACGCCGCTACGGTTCAAGATGCCGTGCGCCTATCCGGCAGTCCCGCCGGAAACCTACGCGCAACACTATCGGCCGACAAGCGCGAGATACACCTCGCTACCACGCAGCCGTTGGCGTATCTGACGCGGTATACCCTAACCGTTTCTGACGGGTTGAAGGATGCCGAAGGGCAAGCCTTTTCGGGCCTGGAGCGTACACTGTACACGGACATCGACCCCGAGCCGAAGTTCCCGGTTATTTCGGACGAGGCTTTGTTAACACTGGTGCAGGAGCAGACTTTCAAGTATTTCTGGGACTTTGCACACCCGGAGAGTGGCATGGCCCGCGAGCGTAATACCGCCGGAAACACGGTGACGAGCGGCGGTTCCGGGTTTGGGATAATGGCCTTGGTCGTCGGTATGGAGCGCGGTTTCATTACTCGGGCGCAGGGCCTAGCGCGGATGGAGAATATCGTATCCTTTTTGGAGAACTCGGATCGCTTTCACGGAGCTTGGTCGCACTGGCTCCATGGCAGCACCGGTGCGGCGCTGCCCTTCAGCGCGAATGACAATGGCGGCGACTTGGTGGAATCGGCTTTGCTCGTGCAGGGATTAATCACGTTTCGCCAATATTTGGATCGCTCCGCCCCTGCTGAAAACGCGCTGGCTGAACGCATAAACGTGTTGTGGGAAGGCGTGGATTGGGACTGGTACCGCCGGGGCGGTCGTGAGGAACTCTATTGGCACTGGTCGCCCGACAAGGGATGGGCTATGAACCTGCAAATCAACGGATGGAATGAAAGCCTGATCACATACGTCTTAGCAGCAGCCTCGCCCACGCACAGCATTCCGAAAAGCGTGTATGACAACGGCTGGGCGCGAAATGGAAACATGCGCAACGGCAACTCCTTCGAGGGGACGGTATTGCCGTTGGGACCCAATTACGGGGGACCGCTGTTCTTTAGCCATTATTCTTTTCTGGGTCTAGACCCGAGGAATCTCAGTGACGCATACGCGGACTACTGGACGCAAAACGTGAATCATACGCTGATCAATTACAAATACAGCGTCACCAATCCGAATGACTTCGTCGGGTATGGCGAGAACTGTTGGGGGCTAACGGCTAGCGACGGCAATGCGGGTTATTCGGCGCACTCGCCAACGAACGACCGCGGCGTGATTTCGCCGACAGCGGCTTTGTCATCCTTCCCGTATACGCCCGAGCAATCGATGAAAGCCCTCAAGTTCTTTTATTACACCATGGGTGACCGACTGTGGGGTCCGTATGGGTTCTATGACGCCTTCAACATTACGGAAGGCTGGGTGGCGAATTCGAACATCGCAATCGACCAAGGACCCATCATCCTGATGATCGAAAACTATCGGACCGGCCTGTTGTGGGATTTATTCATGAGCGCCCCCGAAATACAAGCCGGCCTTACCAAACTGGGCTTCAGCTATTGACAAAGGCTGACTAGGTCCGGGAATGAGCAGAACTAATTGATCAGACATATAACCATTCAAATGAAAAAAACGTTTTCCTACCTACTGATGATTGTCATTGGACTTGCTGCGGTGGCATGCAACGAAACGGCCGAAACGGAGGAGAAACCCCTAGACGACGATTCGCTATTGACGCTGGTACAACATCAAACGTTCCAATATTTTTGGGACGGCGCCGAGCCTAACTCGGGAATGGCCCGTGAGCGGATTCACATCGACGGCGAATACCCACAAAACGATCAGGACGTAGTCACGATCGGCGGAAGTGGGTTTGGCGTAATGGCCATTTTAGTAGGTATCGAGCGCGGCTTCATTTCCCGGGAAGCCGGCGTGGAGCGTCTACAGAAGATTACGCATTTTTTGACAAATGCCGACCGCTTCCACGGCGCATGGCCGCATTGGCTCTACGGCCCGACGGGCAAGGTACGTGCGTTTAGCGACAAAGATGATGGTGGCGACATCGTCGAGACAGCGTTTATGGCCCAAGCGTTGGTCACCGTCCGCGAGTATTTCAAGGACGGCGACGATGCAGAGCGGCAGCTGGCCGCCACCGCGGACACCCTGTGGAAGGCAATCGACTGGAACCATTACCGCCAAGACGGCCAAAACGTGCTCTATTGGCATTGGAGT
Source organism: uncultured Sphingobacteriaceae bacterium (assembly GCA_964423925.1). Taxonomy (GTDB): domain Bacteria; phylum Bacteroidota; class Bacteroidia; order Sphingobacteriales; family Sphingobacteriaceae; genus CAYRGQ01. The sequence goes on from CAYRGQ010000003.1 coordinate 92,557, forward strand.
CCCACACAAGGCTGGGCGGCCAATCACCCCGTACGCGGGTATGACGAATGCCTTATTGCGTACGTTATGGCGGCATCCTCGCCTACTCATGGCGTTCCAGCCGAAGTGTATCACGAAGGATGGGCCCGTGGCGGCGCAATAGCCACAGATTTGACGCAATATGACATCCCGATGGTGCTGAAGCACAACGAGCCCAACAATTCGGTAGGTCCGTTATTTTGGTCGCACTATTCCTATTTGGGGCTCGATCCGCGAGGCTTAAAAGATCGATATGGGGATTATTGGGAGCTCAATCGCAACCATGCCCTCATCCATCGCGAGCATGCTATCCGCAACCCACACGGATTTGAAGGCTATGGGGAGCATGCATGGGGATTCACGGCGAGCTATTCGGTATCGGGCTACGCTGCGCACAATCCCAACAATGACCTCGGTGTGATTTCTCCAACCGCCGCCCTATCGTCCTATCCCTACACGCCCGAATACAGCATGCAGGTAATCCGTTACCTCTATGAGGAACTGGGGGATAAAGTGTGGGGACGCTATGGCTTTTACGATGCGTACAGCGAAACCGAGAACTGGTACCCACAACGCTATTTAGCCATTGATCAGGGCCCAATTGTGGGAATGATTGAAAATCACCGAAGCGGCTTGCTTTGGAACTTGTTTATGGGCGCGCCCGAAATTCGTGAAGGACTGAAAAAGCTTGGGTTCGAAAGCGAAAAGCATCCCTTTTAACACTTATACGAAAGCCGGAAAGCACCAAAACCTAAAGCGAGGAGTAAAATGACGATAACGAGTGGATTTCGCACATTCTTTGTTGCCATGCTGGTCTTGGCGAGCGGCCCGATAAAGGCGTCCCAACCTGTGAAAAAGCCACGGAATGTGGTATTCATATTAAGCGACGACCACCGCTTTGATTTTATGGGCTTTATGGGGAAGGTGCCCGGACTCGAGACGCCAGGCATGGACCGCATGGCTAAGGAGGGAGCCCACCTCAAAAATGCGTTTGTCAGCACCGCGCTGTGTTCACCAAGCCGCGCATCCATTTTGACGGGCCAGTACGCGCACACGCATACCATCGTAGACAACAATGCACCCAAACCGGAGGGCCTGGTGTTTTTCCCCGAATATCTGCAGGAGATCGGGTATAAAACCGGGTTTTTCGGCAAATGGCACATGGGGCATGACTATAGCGGCACGCAGCCGGGTTTTGACCAATGGGTCAGCTTTCGTGGCCAAGGGGTTTACTATCGTCCCATTTTCAACATTAACGGCGAAGAGATCCAACAGCCCCAAGGCAGCTACACCACGGACTTGCTGACCGATTATGCACTAGACTGGTTGGGAACCTTGGACGACAACGAACCATTTTTCCTTTATCTCTCCCACAAGGGGGTGCACGCCGATTTTGACCCCGCCGAGCGGCACCGGGGCCGGTACGCGGATATGCCAATCATGGCGCCACCGTCGATGTACCTGACCGCCACGGACAGCAGTCGGCGCGTGGGCATCGAAGTACCCTATGACGGTCCTGTCAACCTGGAAGACATCCCCGAATGGGTTCGCAAGCAACGGTATAGCTGGCACGGTGTAGACTACATGTACGATGGTTCCATCTCTTTTGAGGATTTTTACCGCCAATACTGCGAAACGCTATTAAGTGTCGACGAGAGCATCAGTCGGGTTATGGACTGGCTGGAGCGCCAAGAATTGGCGGAAAATACGCTGGTGATATATATGGGAGACAATGGCTTCCTGTTTGGGGAAATGGGTCTAATCGACAAGAGAAATGCGTACGAAGCGTCTATGCGGGTGCCGATGCTCGCTTGGAGCCCCGGATACATCGAGCCGGGTATTACTATTCCCCAAATGATAATGAATGTGGATGTGGGTCCCACGGTGCTTGAGCTAGCAGGCATCCCCACGCCGGAACAAATGCAGGGGAGCTCGTTCATGCCGCTTCTGGAAGGGCGGGAAGTACAAAATTGGCGCGACAAGGTGTTTTACGAGTATTACTGGGAATGGGCTTTTCCGCAAACGCCAACGGTTTTCGCCATCCGGACCGACCGCTATAAGTATATCTTCAATCACGGCATTTGGGATATCAATGAGCTATACGATCTGGAAACCGATCCGCACGAAATGAACAACTTAATCCGCAATCCGGCGATGGCTCCCCTTGCGGGCGAGCTTAAGGCTGAGCTATGGAACTGGCTCGAGCGTACGGGCGGACTGCAGATACCGTTAAAGAAGATTCCCCAAAAGCGTATAGACCACAAGTACCGGGGAACGTATTAAGGCTATAGGACGAAAAGAAAGACCATGAAACAGCTATGGTGTACGATAGCGCTGTTTGGCACAGTTTGCCTAGGAAACGCGCAGATGCTGCAACGCACCTATTGCAACCCCCTGAATCTCGACTATACCTATGAAACGAGGTTTGACAGCATTTCCTACCGCTCTGGCGCCGACCCAACGGTCGTGGAGTTCCGCGGCGATTATTACATGTTTGTCACTCGTTCGATGGGCTATTGGCAATCGCCCGATTTGCACAATTGGACATTCGTACGCCCCGAAAAGTGGTATTTCGAAGGTTCTAACGCCCCTACAGCGCACAATTATAAAGACTCGGTGCTGTATGTTACAGGCAATCCGGCCGGAGCGATGGCGATTCTTTACACCGACAATCCGAAACGAGGCGACTGGAAGGCGGTGCCGTCGGTCCTCACGGAACTTCAGGACCCCGATCTTTTTATCGATGACGATGACCAGGCGTACATGTTTTGGGGCTCCTCTAACACGTTTCCGGTGCGGGTAAAGACGCTTGACCGCACCAATCGATTCATCCCGTCCAGCGGCACTCACGAGTTATTCAACCTAGACGGCGAACGGCATGGATGGGAACGCTTTGGCGAAAACCATAGCGACACCGTGCTTCGTGGCTATGTAGAAGGGCCATCGATGCTCAAATACGAAGGAAAGTATTATCTGCAGTACGCCGCACCGGGTACCGAGTTCAACGTGTATGGCGATGGCACTTATATCGGAGACAGTCCCTTGGGTCCGTACCACTATGCTCCCAACAACCCTTTCTCATATAAGCCGGGCGGCTTTATCAACGGCGCGGGCCACGGAAGCACGCTCCAAGGGCCCGGAGAACAGTTTTGGCATTTCACCACGATGGCCGTTGCGGTCAACATCGGCTGGGAACGCCGGATCGGCATGTTCCCGACGTATTTTGACGAAGATGGGCTCCTATATTCCAATACCGCATTTGGCGATTACCCGCACTATGGGCCACACGTGTCCGGAAAGCAAGGCGCGTTTACGGGATGGATGCTCCTCTCGTACAACAAACCGGTTAAAGCGTCTTCACAACTGGGCGAATTCGGGCCACAGCACATTACCGAAGAGAATATCAAGACTTACTGGGTAGCCGCCACCAACGACGACCAGCAATGGGTCGAAATCGACCTCGAACGGGCGGGAACAGTCTATGCGCTTCAACTGAACTACAACGATTACCACTCGGGACTATACGGAAAGCCAGAAGGACTTTACCATCGGTACGTGATCGAGGGGTCGCTCGATGGGGTTGTGTGGCACACCTTGGTCGACAAAAGTAAGAACTTCAAGGACGTCCCGCATGATTATGTGGAGCTGGCACAACCCGAACAGGCGCGCTTTATCCGTTACCGTAATATCCACGTGCCCACACCTCATCTATCCCTTTCGGGATTGCGGGTATTTGGTCTGGGCGATGGGAAAGCACCCGCCGCGGTGGAAAAGGTGACGGTCAACCGCCGAGCCGACCGTCGCGATGCGCTCGTGACTTGGGATGCCCGCACCGATGCGCAGGGCTATGTAGTACGATGGGGTATTGCTCCAGACAAGCTTTACAGCTCCTGGATGGTCTATGAGACTAGCGAATTGGAGCTGAAAGGACTCACAGTGGACCAACCCTATCATTTCACCGTCGAAGCTTTTAATGAAAACGGGGTTGCGGCACCCAGTAAGCTAGTATCCGTCGATTAACCTTGAAAAATATATGAAAACGAAGCTCAAGAATACGTTATTGGTCCTTTTTTCCCTCCCCTTGGGACTATGGGCACAGCCGCAAACGACACAACAAAAACAGGAAATGGATGCTTTTATTTCCGAATTGATGGACAAAATGACCCTCGAGGAAAAAATCGGGCAACTCAATCTGGTTACAGCCGGCGAGGTGGTTACTGGCACGACCAGCAGCACGGGGGTGGAAGCCAAGATCCGGGCGGGCCATATCGGGGGGATATTCAGCATGACCACGGTGCCGCGGATACGTGCGGCGCAGGAGTTGGCAGTTAGGGAATCGCGATTAGGCATTCCCTTGATTTTCGGCCTAGACGTTATCCATGGCTACAAAACGACTTTCCCTATACCGTTGGGCATGGCGGCAACGTGGGATCTCGAACTGATTGAGGAATCGGCCCGGATCGCCGCTGTCGAAGCGTCGTCAGACGGCTTGAACTGGACTTTCTCACCGATGGTTGACGTTTCGCGCGATGCCCGGTGGGGGCGTTATTCCGAAGGCAGCGGTGAGGATACATATCTTGGGGCTCAGATTGCGGCAGCCATGGTACGCGGATACCAAGGCGAGGACGTAGCCGCTTATAATACGTTGATGGCCTGCGTCAAACACTTCGCATTGTACGGGGCCGCAGAGGCTGGCCGCGACTACCACACCACAGACATGAGCCTGCACCGCATGTACAACGAGTACTTCCCGCCGTATAAGGCGGCAATCGACGCCGGAGCAGGAAGCGTCATGACCGCCTTCAACGACATAAACGGGATACCCGCTACAGCAAATAAATGGTTGATGACGGACGTCTTACGTGGCGAATGGGGGTTTGATGGGTTTGTGGTCACAGACTATACGGCCGTGAACGAGCTCATCGACCACGGGCTGGGTGATTTGCAAGCGGTTTCGGCCCTCTCCCTTAAGGCGGGGGTAGAGATGGATATGGTTGGCGAAGGGTATTTGACGACGCTCCAAAAATCGGTGACTGAAGGAAAAGTTTCCCTTGCCGATATCGACCGGGCTTGCCGCCTGATACTCGAGGCCAAGTATAAACTCGGCCTCTTTGAAGATCCGTTCCGGTATCTGGATGAATCGCGTGCGAAGCAATGGATCCTGCATCCTGAACACCGGGCTAAGGCAAGGGAGGCCGCGGGCAAGTCCTTCGTGCTATTGAAGAATGAAGACAATGTGCTGCCGCTAAAACAGCAGGGCACAGTCGCGTTGATTGGCCCCTTAGCCAATACGGGTGAGAACATGCCCGGAACATGGAGCGTGTCAACCGACCTCAAAAGCACGTTGTCCCTATTGGAAGGGATGCAAGAGGTGGTCGGCAATAACGTCAAGCTGTTGCATCATCACGGATCGAACCTTATTGCCGATGCCGAGTATCAGGCGCGGGCAACCATGTTTGGCCGGGAAATACCGCGTGACGAGCGTCCTGAAGAGGTTGTGCTGGCAGAGGCTCTTGAAATAGCGAAGCAAGCAGACGTCATCGTGGCGGCCTTGGGTGAATCGTCCGAAATGAGTGGCGAGTCGTCGAGCCGCGTCGACATTGGTATACCGCCCGTGCAGCAACGCTTACTGGCCGCGCTGTTAGACACCGGAAAGCCCGTGGTCTTGGTGCTTTTTGCGGGTAGGCCGATGACCTTGGCATGGGAGCATGAGCACGTTCCCGCTATCCTCAACGCATGGTTTGGAGGCACCGAAGCCGCAGTAGCGATCGCGGACGTCCTCTTTGGCGATGTGAATCCTTCAGGAAAGCTTCCCGCTACGTTCCCCCAGCACGTGGGCCAGGTGCCCCTCTACTATGCGGCCAAAAACACGGGCCGGCCGCTGGCCGAAGGACAGTGGTTCCAAAAATTTCGTTCCAATTACCTAGACGTAAGCAACGACCCTCTCTATCCGTTCGGATACGGCCTGAGTTACACCCAATTCGAGTACGACGAGCCCAGGCTAAGCAAGCAGTCCATTATCGTTGACGAAACGCTTGAGGTACGTGTGCGTGTGACCAATACGGGGGACTACGAGGGCGACGAGGTCGTGCAACTATACATTCGGGATCTCGTGGGAACCGTGACGCGCCCGGTGAAGGAACTGAAAGGATTCAAGCGTATAGGGCTGAAACCAGGGGAATCACAAGAGGTTGTGTTTCACATTAGCGAGGAGGACTTGAAGTTCTACAATGCTAAGTTGGACTACGTGGCCGAGCCTGGGGCGTTTGACGTCTTCGTGGGTCCTAATTCGCGCGACGTGATGGCCCTTCGTTTCGAACTAACGGATTGAACACAGGCGTTTAGGTACGCCCCAAGGCTTGGTTTCGGTAGCCTTTTGGTGTCAGGCCGGTCTTCTGCCGAAACAGCCGAGTAAAGTAGCCTGGGTCGTCGAAACCTAAGGCGTAGGCGATTTCAGCGATGGAAAGCTTTTGATGTTGTAGCATACGCTTAGCCTCAGCGATAAAGTAATCGATGATAATGGCCTTGGGCGAACTACCTGTAATCGACTTGCACACGCGGTTGAGGTGCCCGGTGGTAATGGATAGGTTTGAGGCGTAAAACTCCATCGGAATGGCGAACGAATAGTTCTCGCGCACCAATTGTGTGAATCGTCGAAAATACGTCTTGTAGCCGGTGTCGAGGGATTTGAGGGCTAATTTTTGCGTGGATGGAATCCGGCTCAGGACAACGATTAACAGCCCGACAAGGTGTTCCAGCGCCATTTCCTTGTGGGGCAATTCGTGATTGAATTCGTGTATGCACCGTTGCATAATGTGGTACAAATCGGTGTGTGTAGAGTCATCAAAGTCAAACCCCACCACGTGGATTTCGTCAGGCGTCCGAATACTGGGGTCGAGGGGCAGAAACGGTCCCTCGAATACAGAGTCCGACAGGGATATCAGCCAGCCCTTGGTTGCCTTATCGATGTAAAAGCCGTGCAGGACGTTTTTCGGTATCGACAGGTATGACTTTGCCCTAATCGTATGCCGGTCATCGTTAAACAGCAAAACGAGAGCGCCCTCCTCTACAATAAAAATCTGATGTAAGTTGTTGTGTATGTGTGGCTTGATATGCCCTTCATAGTTCTCTGCAACCCGATCGAATCGAGCGATATGGATGGCTTCGCGGATCATGGGAATATTCTGCTCCCCATAGATACCTCGATAGAATAGCTTTTCTTCCATGGACATTTAGGTTGGATAGATTAAAAAGGATAACGACCGATTATCAAAAAAAGTATAGTATATCCTTATTTTTCTTCGTTCTGTTCGAAATGTCCGCTACCTGTCGCGGGTCTGTAGGAGCATCTTCATCCGGGTGCGCATGGCGACGACTTCGCCAATTCGGATATCGGCCTCAATATTACATATCTTCAGCAAATCCGACGTAAACACCAGCTCGGTATTGGTCGTGGTTTTCAAGGTCTGCCCTACACGTGGGAGCGCCAGTACTTCCACGCTGGTCACCGTGCTGATGAAGCCCAGGGTCTCTTTGTCTTGGGCCCACATAAGGTGTGACTGCTCCGCAAAATAATGGTTAAGAAAGATAAAACTCGTCTGCGCGATGTTTTCGATCATACCCATTTCAGAGAACTCACCGCCCGACACGAACAGGTTATCGGGTGTAACCAGAAACGATGTTTGGGTTTGCAGGCCGTTGAGCGAAACCACCTGGTCTACCATCACCATGGGTTCGCGGTGTGGAATGAGGGAGGTAATGGGGGCGAGCGCTGCGTTATTTTCCCAATTCATCGACGATAACGGTTCGCATTTCTCCCCTAGCGATCACTTGGTCGCCCAACTTTACTTCGCCCTTTACCATCGTCACGCCCATCATTTCCTGGAGAATCTGCACTGTCGTCCGGAGCTCCTGTCCGGCGCGCGGGCGAGCAAGTATTTCCACGTTTTTAATCGATCCGATATAGCCAACAGGCGACGGCAAGCCACGCAAGAAGTAGTCATAGCCCTGGTATAAGGCGATGGTCTGGGCGAAGTTCTCGATGATCCCCGCTTCCGACAGGTAGCCCGAAGCATCGGTCAGCACATGGTCGGCCGGAATCGAAAAGCCGGAGGTAACGGTTTTATCGGCATGCTCAACCAGCTTGTCGACAAGGACGAATGGGGGCCGTTGCGGAATCAGGATAAGCAGTTCATCGTAGGAAGTGAGTAGGTTCATGTTGGCTAGATTACCTCCAGTAAACTGTAAACATAAGAAAATCTGCCGCTTTCCGGCACGGAAAGCAGGATTTTTTGGCCTTTCTCCAAGGTTCCCGAATTGAAAAGCTCTTCCAGCTGGATATAAATCGATGCCGCGCCCACGTTGCCGAAGCGGTCCAAATTGATGAACCATTTATGGTCCGGAATATCAATACCCACTGCGTCAAACCCCTCCCGCAGTTTATCTTTGAATACAAAGGATGAAATATGCGGGAGGAAATGGTCGATTTCAGTCTCCTTTATCTGTTTTCGGTCGAGAATCGTACGCAAGCTTTCGGCGCCTTTCGCAATGATGTGGGTCTCCAGCAGACGGATGTCTTGCTTGATCGCAAAGACCGACTGTTCCAGCCACAGGTCGGGATCGGTGTCGCTCCACGACGTCAGTTCACCGTTCGTTTTGGTGGCTCCCGCGTACATGCATGGTTCGATTTCATGCGCATAGGATACACCTTCTACCCAATGCATTTTTAGGGAAGGGCCCGCAAGCGAGGGTTGTTGGCTTAGCAGCACGGCGCCAGCACCGTCAGACAGCATCCACCTTAAGAAATCCTTGTCGAAGGCAATCATCGGGTTTTGCTGCAAGGCCGAGAGCTTTTCGGCTTCACGGCTGAATTTGTCGGCCCGTAGCCACGATGACACGCGCTCCGACCCCGTGGCAACCGCGCGCTTGGCACTACCCGTGCATACGGCCATGAACGCGTACTTCAGTGCATTCATGCCCGAAGTGCAAATGCCCGAATTCGTATTCACTTCCAAGGGTCTGTTTTGCCAAAGACCATGCACCATGCTGGCATGCGCAGGCAGCAGCTGGTCTGGCGTAGACGTACCGCAGGACAACAGGTCGATATCCGTGGGAGCCACGCCGGCGATTTCCAATACGCGCTTTACGGATTCGATGGTCAGCTCGGCATTGGTATGTGACGCCTTGCCGTCTGCTCCGATTGCGTAATACCGGCTTTTGATTTGGTTGTTGCGCAATACGATAGCCCGCGCCCGTGACGGCTGGCCATTAACCATACCCAACACCGACTCGATCCGGTCATTCGGAACGGCCTCGTTTGGCAAAAACTTCGCAACAGCGTTGATATATACGTCAAACATGTATTTAAATTTTCACAATCGGCCCTTATAGCGGACCGATTGGAGGTATCTTTTTTCCTGGTTTACCCAGGGCAAGAAGGGTAAATGTACTATTAAAAATAATAAACTGACAATGGGCGCAATCACCCATAGCGCAAAAAGCAGATAATAGTTAAAAAAACGCAATAGTGGTTTGCGCGAGGGGTCGCCGGGCTGACCTTTGGCTCTGATTTTCTTCGAAAATTTTGAGAAGATAAAGCTACCCCGCTTGTCGATGAACACCAACAACGGGCGAACCATGACCGCTTTGCGCGCCAGAAGGGAGGCTTGCAAGCCATCGAACACGCCGCTGCGGAGGTGAGTGATGACGGGTTCCGCAAACTTCGAGGCTTCGCGTATATCCCGTTCAGAAACGCCCGGTTTTGGGAAAACACCCAAATACCGATCGGTCTTGCCGCCGATTAGCCAGCGGACGATTGTCACCAGGCTGACATGGTTGACGTGCCGGTCTACGAGCACCACATTGCCCACTAGCCGGGCCTCGGCCTGTAACAGCAACCGCTTAACCTTCTCCTGCGCCGTGAACCACATGTTGCGGCAACCAATGACCGTCATCACGGGTTTGCCGCGAAGGATTCGTTTGCCGTCGTCGCTCAACAGAAAGGAATTAAACGGAATGGAGGGCGACAAAAACCACACTTGGTAACCTAGGATGACCAAGTCATATTCTGCCTCGGCGATGTCCGGGCTGATGGGTTCCAGCGCGTCCGGAATACCTAATGCGGACTCGGGAAACACATCAAAAAACTCATCCTTGGGCCAAGGATAGGGATAGGTGCGCCGGGGCCGGAGGGTATAGCCCGTAACGCGAACGTCGGGCGCTTGCTCCAGCGGCGCCAGTAAGTTGTCCAGAATGTCGTGCAATTGCCCGGTCTGAGAGTAGGATATGACTAAGACATTTTTCATTATTGCAAGTAGCCCGCTCGCTGATCGCGTACGTTTTTGGCCTTGGCATTTGGCCCTTAGGCTGCCCAAAAATCGTAATAATTAAACCATTGTAGAGGATATTTTCTCAAAATTTCTTCCATGCTGGCCGTATACGCCCGTAGCAGCGATTGCGCATCGCGGTTGTCGAACTCGGCTTTTCGTGCGTAGAGGTGGTAATGTTTGTTCGGCTCGCGCATCACGTACACAAAAAGAACTGGTGTACGGAGTCGAGAGCTGATGAGGAACGGGCCAGATGGAAAGTGGGCCAGCTTGCCCAAAAATGTTTCCTGCAGCGTCTTTGTGTGAGGCTTAAACCGATCGCCCGTGAAGCAAATCATCCCTTTGTCGGCGATCACGCCATTGATTTCAAAAATATGCGAGAGATCGTCCTTGATGATGATGAAATCGGTCTTAGGTTTGGCCATGATGCTCGCTAAGTATGATTTTATCGCCTGGCGTTCCTCGTCGGTGGTGACGAGGTGGATTTTCTTGTCAAACTCACCCATAAAGAATTGCGCCACTTCAAAATTTCCTACGTGCGCGCTAATCAGGATGCCTGCCGAGTCGTCGCGGGCGAGCTGCCGGATGTGCTCAATGCCATCAAATTCGTAGGTATAGCGATGCGCTAGCCCGGCGTTAATCGCAACCTTATCAATGATGGTCTGCCCGAAAACGAAATAGTTGCGGCAGGCGCTCGTTAAGCTCTTTGTACGCGAATAACCTCGGCGTTCGCGGAAATACCGATATATGGCGCGCGTTTGCTTAGGCGTGAAAAAGAAGTAATAAAGCGCTACGAAGAAGAGCAGACCGTAGGCGACGTTAATCCCAATATGCTTGATCAGGAAAATAAAAATACGGTAACCGAAAACTGTCCCCCTGGATTTTCCCTCCCACGTAGCCATGGCAAGCCCTATACGTTAGCATGCAGTTTACCAGAGATGAGGTCGTAAAGGTCGTCACAAGTCTCGATGTTGGAAAAGTCCTTGCTTCCTAGCTTGATTCCAAAATTAGACTCAATCACCACCACCAAATCCACATAATCCAAGCTATCCAAGTCCAGCGAGTCTTTCAGGTTCGCCTCAGGCTTCAATACGGCCGGATTCACCTCAAACTCGTCTATTAAGAATTTATTTGTGATCGCAATTATCTCTCCCTTGGTCATCGTACTCGTCTTGACACTTATAGTTTTCTAATTACTAGTGCGGAATTGGTTCCGCCAAACCCAAATGAGTTGGACAAAAATACACTAAAATTTTGGTTTATGGTGTTTTTTGCCAAATTGAGGTTCGCTGCGGACTCGTCTACATCCTCGAGATTGATATTCGGCGCAATGAATCCGTGTTGGGCCATGAGCATCGAATAAACGATTTCGCTGGTGCCCGCCATCCAGCATTCATGACCGGTCATGGACTTCGTCGAGCTTACGTACGGGCCGCTGCCGAAGAGCTGGTCAATGGCACGCGCTTCGTTGGCATCCCCCACGGGTGTTGAAGTGGCGTGCGCGTTGATGTATTCGATGGTGTCGGGCTGGATGTTTGCGAGGTCGCACGCCATACGCATGGCGGCAATGGGACCTTCCACATTCGGGGTCGAGATGTGCTCGCCGTTTGAGGAAAATCCGTAGCTCAGAATTTCCCCGAGTATGGGGGCTCCACGCCTGACGGCCGACTCGTATTCTTCGAGGATGACCGTGGCCGCGCCACCGCCCGGCACCAATCCGTTGCGTTGTTTGTCAAAAGGCCGAGATGCTTTGGTGGGCTCGTCTTCACGGTCGGAAAACACGCCCAAGCCGTCAAAACTGGCCATGCCGTATTTGTTCGTTTCTTGTGCGCCCCCGCAAATAATGCAGTCCTGCAAGCCCTGCTTGATGAACAGGTAACCCAGCCCGATCGAATGCGATCCGCTGGCGCAGGCCGCACTGATCGTCATGTTGATCCCACGGATGCGGAAAATCGTGGCCAGGTTCATGGTCACGGTCGAGTTCATGGATTTGAAGATCGCGCCCGAGCCTACCAATGTGGTGTCGTTTTTCTGGCGGACGATGTCCAGCGACTCCATAATGGCCTTCGATACGCTATCGTTTCCGTAGAGCAGGCCAACCACATGCTCGTCAAAGTAGGCATTGTCGATGCCCGCGTTGGCCAGCGCTTCTTGCGTAGCGACAAACGCGTACTCGCTCTCTTCTTCCATGCTAATGCGTTGCCTGCGCGACAATAACTTCGTCAGGTTGGGTTTGTCTACGTAGCCCGTCAGGGCCGAACGGTAGCCGAATTCCTTTCGCTCGGGCGAGTAAATGATGCCGGATCGGCCGTGGTATAAGGAGTCTTTCACTTCACTCAGGTTCTTGCCGAGCGAGGAGTAGATACCCATTCCGGTAATGACGACGCGTCTTTCCATATTCTCTCTAATTGGCTATAAATTTATACCGAAAAACTCCGGAAAGCAAACTACGCTTTCCCGAAATCTCGGGCGATGGTCCACGCGCGCAGGACTTGGTGGGATAAATGAATCCTTCGCTTTCGCAAAGCGCCTTCATGTGGCCACCCGGGAAGTCCTTGTGCCCTGCGCACGAACGGGCTATTGACGAGGCCCTCCAAACCAGTACACCTGCGACGGCGTAATACACCCATCCAGCGGTACATCCGTGGGCTGTACGTCGGCAATGCGCGCCACGGGCTCAAAGAGCGAAAGGCCGATCTTCAGTGCGTCGGGCGGGCAGCTCGCCAGAAATCGATCATAAAATCCCGCCCCATATCCTACCCGGTGGCCCACTAGGTCCTCGGCTAGCAAAGGAACGAGGATGGTATCGATGTCGCTCGGGTGTACGCGCATCCCCCCAGTCGGTTCGGGTATTCCCCACTTGTTTTTTTCTAATGTGTCTTGTCCCCCATAAAGATGATGGACGAGTATGCCGCGCTGTGCGTCCGCCACCCGTGGCACGGCTATTCGGATGGTGGGGTAAGCCTGGAGCAGCCAGTCGATAATTCGGAAGGTGTCGGGCTCTTTTTTTGACAATATCGGCAAAAAAGTGTGGACAATACCCTGCTCGGGCCAGCGGATCGTTTGCGCTTGTATTAGCAAACCGCGATTTAGCGCTTCGGTTTCTGCCGGCGAAAGCGCGTTCCGGCGCGCCAAAAACTGCGCGCGAAGATATTGTTTGTTCAAGGTTTGCATGCTCAAACTTACGATTTGTTAGGCTAAGATGCGCACTGCAGGCAGAATTGTTGACGGTGTACGGGAGGGTCGCATAGCGGCGGCTAATCCCACACTTAATTTAGCCGCGCGAAACGCGGTTGCCGCTGGCTTATGTGGAAATCCGCGCGTCCCAACCCCATAAAAAGCATCGGCCTTGAGGCGGGGAGCCCCAAGACCGAATAATCAACCTAAACCTAAAAAGTTAAATTTCTTTATTGTTTCACCCGTTCGATGTAGTCGCCGGTACGGGTGTCTACTTTCACTCTATCGCCCTGGCTAATGAAAAGAGGCACTTTAATTTCGACGCCCGTTTCTACGGTTGCAGCTTTCATTGCGCTTGTCGAAGTGTCCCCTTTTACTGCCGGTTCCGAGTAGGTCACTTCGAGCTCTACTGTGGCCGGCAATTGGGCCATTATCGGTTCGTCGCTTTCCATTGCGACGACCACCTGCATACCCTCCAACAAGAAGCGTGCCGAATTTCCAAATAGTTGCTTGGGGATGTTAAATTGCTCAAACGACGTGTTGTCCATGACAACGAAAAAGTCGCCATCGTCGTAGAGGTATTGATAATCGTTCGTTTCTACGCGAGCAATTTCCACTTCCTCATCCGTACGGAAACGATACTCAACCAATTTGCCGGTGCGGACATTTCGCATCTTCGCTTGATAGAAAGCCCGAAGGTTTCCCGGAGTGCGGTGTATGTATTCTTCAACACTCACAAGCTCCCCGTTGAAACGAAGAATATTGCCTGTTTTAACGTCCGATGCCTTTGCCATAAATTGCTTTCTAAAGAGGTTAAATAATGTTGCAAAGATATATTTTTTTCGAGTCGTGTCAAAGCGGCTGGATCAGAAACAGACCCAGAACAGCGATGCGCAAGGTGTCACGGCTTGTAGTCCATAATTTGAATGCGGTGGTCGCAAAAGCGATATTCACGCTCTATGTTTGAGCATACGACAACGAGGCGGCCCTGGCTAGTGTCGGCGACGGCCTGCTCGTACCACGCTACCCCCGCTTGGTCCAAGTTGGTCGTAGGCTCGTCGAGCAGCAGCATAGGCGTGTCCGAAAAGCAGGCTAGGGCCAGCTTGGCACGTTGCTTCATCCCGGACGAAAAATGACGGATGAGCTTGTCCTTCGCCCGGGCCAATTCCATACGCTCGATGAGCGAATCGTCAGACATGCCATGTACGAATGATTTGTGCAGGCGATGGAATTTCACATGCTCGGCTAGCGTCAGCTCGTCGACGAGTTCGAGATACGGCGCGGCATATGCTAAGTGGCGAAAGATATCGTCAACGCCAATAGACTGGCCCCCCAGTCTGAATTCCACCCGCCCTTCTGAGGGCGAGAGGTATCCCGAGAGGGTTTTAAGGAGCGTGGATTTTCCCGACCCGTTTGGCCCTAATACCGCATAGCGTCCGCCCGCGGTGAAGCGGGCCGTGAGGCCCCGAAAAATCCACTCCTGGTCAAACCGACGTCCCGTATCGTGCAACTGGATTTCCACATTTACCTCGCTTACGATTCGTTGAGTGAAGAGCGTTACAACATGCCTTTGCTTTGGCCAAACCCCTTCATCACGCCGCGGTTCGAGTTTCGGATAAAATCCAGGATTTCATCCCGCACTTCCGTGGGTTTGAAGTCCGTTTCGATAATGTCCAAACCTTTTGCCAGGTTGTTGTTCTTGACAAACAGCACACGGTAGATGTCCTGTATTTCGTTGATTTGGCCGGAGGAAAAGCCTCGGCGCCGCAGTCCAACCGAGTTGATACCCACATAGGACAAAGGCTCGCGCGCGGCCTTTACAAACGGAGGCACGTCCTTACGTACCAGCGATCCGCCCGAAATAAAGGCATGCGATCCGATGTGACAGAACTGGTGGACGGCTACCATTCCCGCCAGCACGACATAATCGCCCACGGTGATGTGTCCGGCCAGCGTACTGCTGTTGGAAAACACGCAATTGTCGCCCACCACGCAGTCATGCGCGATATGACTATACGCTTGGATCAGGCAGTTTTTGCCGATGACCGTTTTCCACTTGTCCTTGGTCCCACGGTTTACGGTTACGCATTCGCGTATCGTCGTGCCATCGCCTATCTCGGCGGTCGTCTCCTCCCCATCGAACTTTAAGTCTTGGGGGATGCCTGAAATTACGGCACCAGGGAAGATGCGGCAATTTCGACCAATCCGCGCACCATCCATAATCGTTACATTCGATCCAATCCACGACCCTTCCTCGATGACCACGTCCTTATGAATGGTGACGAACGGTTCAATCACGACATTGCGGGCGATCTTAGCCTGCGGGTGGATATATGCCAACGGCTGTATCATGCTTCTGCTTCTTTTATTTTAACGATTTGTGCCATCAGTTCGGCCTCTACCACCACTTTCTCGCCCACCATGCCTACACCCTTCATTTGGGCGATGCCGCGACGGATAGGTTCAAGCAGGTCGCACCGGAAGATGATCGTGTCGCCAGGGTAGACCTGCGCTCTAAAGCGTGCATTGTCAATCTTAAGGAAGAGCGTCAGGTAGTTTTCGGGATCTGGTACCGTGTTGAGCACCAAAATGCCTCCCGTCTGCGCCATTGACTCGATTTGCAGCACGCCAGGGAACACCGGTGCGCCGGGGAAGTGCCCTTGGAAAAGGTCCTCGTTCATCGTAACGTTTTTCAGTCCGACGACATGGGTCTTGGTCAATTCCAGGATTTTGTCTACGAGCAACATGGGCTGGCGGTGCGGCAGCACTTTCATGATCTGCACCGTGTCATAAACCGGCGGCATGTTCGGGTCGTAGACCTTCACATATTTTTTGCTTCGTTCTTTTTTAATATGTGCTTTGATCTTTTGAGCAAAAGCCACGTTGGCCGCATGACCGGGGCGCGCTGCCATGATATGGCCTTTGATGGGCTGCCCCACGAGTGCCAAGTCACCAATCATGTCCAACAGCTTGTGGCGGGCGGGTTCGTTTTGGTAGCGAAGCTCGATGTTGTTCAGGATGCCCTCCTTGGCTACACCGATGGCTTGGCGATTAAAGAGCTTCGCAATTTGACCGAGCTCGTCTTCACCTACCTCGCGATCTACCACGACAATGGCGTTGTTGAGGTCGCCACCCTTGATCAGGTTGTTTTGCACCAGTGTCTCCAATTCGTGCAAAAAGCAGAACGTACGCGAGAACGCGATCTCTTTGCTGAATTCGCTGATGTTGCTGATGGAGGCATGCTGGCTGCCCAACACGGGCGAGTTGAAATCGATCATGCAGGTAAATCGATATCCGTCTAACGGCATGGCTACCATTTCCACTTTCCGGTCCGGCTCAGTATGGTGTATGTTGTGCGGAACCTCATAAAAGTCGCGATCCGCCTGTTGCTCGAGAAAACCCGCATCCAGCAAGATCTTGACGAAAGGAGCCGAGCTGCCATCCATGATCGGCACTTCGGGCCCGTCAATATCGATCAGGATATTATCTATTTGAAGACCTACCAGGGCGGCCATCAGGTGCTCGATGGTGCTCACCGTGGCCCCGTTTTGCCCAATGGTGGTGCCGCGAGAGGTGTCAGTCACGTTGTCCGCATCCACGGCAATAATGGGCTGGTCAGGGAGGTCAATGCGCCTGAACTTGTACCAGTGGTTTTCTTCTGCTGGCTTCAGTGTCATCGACACGTTTTTGCCGGTGTGCAACCCGACGCCTGAGACGGTGATCTCGGAATTAATGGTTCGTTGTTTTTCGTTCATTTTATTGTTTGCAATTCGGCCGCACCAAACCACGGGCGGGCCATTACTTAGATTCTGATTCTACTTTGGAAAGGAGCTGTTCGAGCTGTTCGAGCCGCCGCTCAAGCTCCG
Organism: uncultured Sphingobacteriaceae bacterium; assembly: GCA_964423925.1. Lineage (GTDB taxonomy): Bacteria > Bacteroidota > Bacteroidia > Sphingobacteriales > Sphingobacteriaceae > CAYRGQ01. The sequence continues at coordinate 109,943 of CAYRGQ010000003.1, forward strand.
GCAGCCTCGAATAGACGACTTGCGAACGCATTTGGGCATTATAGGGTGCCGCGGGCGTGCCCGACCACTTTTTACCTTCTGCCACGATCGACTTATTTACGCCCGATTGCGCCTGTATTTGAGAACTCGGCGCAATGGTGATGTGTCCCACCACTCCTACTTGGCCGCCGATGACGGCGCGCTTGCCAATCTTTGTGCTGCCCGATACGCCCGATTGTGCGGCGATGACCGTATCATTGCCCACTTCTACGTTGTGTGCAATCTGGATCAGGTTGTCCAGCTTTACGCCCTGCCGAATGATAGTTGCGCCCATTGTGGCACGGTCAACCACCGTGTTTGCCCCAATTTCCACATTGTCTTCGATAATCACGTTGCCGGTTTGGCTCACTTTGCGGTAGCTGCCATCCTCTTGGGGCGCATAACCGAAGCCATCGCTGCCAATGATGGTGCCGGAGTGGATGGTTACGTTTTTTCCGATGACACAGTCAAAGTAGACAACGACGCCCGGAAAGAGGGTCGTGTCATCCCCTAACGTTACATTGTCGCCTACATAAACGTGGGGGTATATCTTGCAGTTATTGCCAATGACGCAGTCCTTACCGATGTAGCTAAAGGCGCCGATATAGATGTTCTCGCCCAGCTTAGCGGTTTCATGCACGAACGAAGGCTCCTCGATTCCCGTTCTCTCCAGGCGTAGCCGGTTATACACGTCGAGCAAGGTAGAGAATGCCGAGTACGCATCCTTAACGCGAATCAGTGTGGGCGCTATGGCCTTGGTCACTTGGAGGCTGTCGTTAACGATCACAACGGACGCCTGGGTAGTATATAGGTAGGGCTCGTATTTGGGGTTGGAAAGAAACGACAGGCATCCCGCGCTTCCTTCTTCGATTTTCGCCAAACGCTCCACCGACACATCGGGGTTGCCTTCAATGGTTCCATCGATGAGTGTAGCTATTTGGTGTGCTGAAAATTGCATAACGTTTCTTTTTAATATCAACAGGCCCTCTACGCGGGCTTGCTGGTATCCAATAATTCCTTCGGAAAGGACAGGGCAAACTTCGTTACTTTGCGCGACAGTGCCACTAAATTAGAGAGGTCGGAAGCGTCTAAGATATCTTGCAGGCTCCCGTCTTTCATACATATTTTAATGCTGCCCTCCGTCGGCTCATAGGCGCTGTTGGCGATTGCGTTTGTCCATACAAAGTAGTCCGCTAAATCCGGTTCTACCCCGAAGCGGCTAACCGCGTGCGCTTTTAGCTCGTTGATGTGCTGCTGGTCCGGTTCAAGTCGATGCAGTTCAATATGGTACAATTTTCGCGCTATGAGGCGAGAGCACAGCATGCTCAGAATGGGGTCGCTATCGGTCGCCCAAACCTTAATGGCCGACCAAATATCTGTATCGTCCAAACGCGTAAAATGTGCTAAATGCGACACATCCTCCCGAAAATTTTGTTCGGTTACTCTATTGCGCAAAAAATGTTCCAATGATGGCGAGGCGTACAAGGTTTTGTCATTTCCGTAGAGGGCCTTTGCCCTACGGAGGATGTTTAGCAGCATCTGCTCAGCGTTTATTACGGTTTTATGCAGGTACACTTGCCAATACATCAGCCTTCGGGCTATTAGGAAGTTCTCAACCGAGTAGATGCCTTTCTGCTCGACCACGAGCTCATTGTCCACTACATAGAGCATCTTGATAATACGGTCAAAGCTGATCACCCCCTCGGATACGCCCGTAAAAAAGCTGTCGCGATTGAGGTAATCCATCCGATCAATGTCAAGCTGTCCCGACACCAGCTGATGCAGAAAACGCTTGGGATACCGGTTTTGGAAAATGTCGATGGCGAGGGTCAGCCGCCCGTCAAACTGCTTATTGAGTTCGTCCATCATGAGCAATGACAAACACTCATGCGAGACGCCTTCAACCAAGGTGTGCTCGAGCGAGTGCGAAAAAGGCCCATGCCCCACGTCGTGCAATAAAATGGCGACGAGCACGGCTTCTTCTTCCTGGGGGCTGATGTCTATTTGCTTGCTCCGCAACGTGTCGATGGCAAGCGTCATCAGGTGAAGGGCGCCCAGCGCGTGATGGAACCGCGTATGCAACGCGCCGGGATACACCAAATGAGACATGCTCAACTGCTTGATGTAACGCAGCCGCTGTAAAAAGGGGTGCTGGATTAAGTCAAATATAAAATCCGACGGGATTGTGATAAACCCATAGACCGGATCGTTTATTATCTTTTTCTTGTTCAATCTAATGTCCCAACGGCGACCGAGGGAAAGCCGTATTTTTTGAATAGTGCAAAGATAGCATTGTCCCCTGTTAATTTATGTTAAAAATTGCCCTAAAAGCTAACTTTTACCTATGTTCGTGTTGATAAATCGGCCACGTTCGGGGCCGATTGCGGCGGTCCAACGCCTGCAACGGACTGCCCGCCAATACCCCGTTGGGACGGGCAGGCCACTAGAACGAAAACTATGCGAGACGCAAATATACTTTGGGCAGATGATGAAATCGACCTGTTGAGGCCACACATCATGTTGCTTAATGAACGAGGATATGAGGTGAAAACCGTGACGAACGGTCATGATGCGGTAGATGAATTCAAGAAAGGGCATTTCGACTTGGTATTCCTGGACGAAAACATGCCCGGTTTGACGGGCCTCGAAACCCTCAGCGAGCTCAAAAACATCAACCCCACCGTTCCCATGGTGCTGGTCACCAAAAATGAGGAAGAGCACTTAATGGAAGACGCGATTGGGTTTAAGATTGACGACTACCTGATCAAGCCGGTAAATCCAAAGCAAATTCTCCTTACCATCAAAAAGCTGACGGAAAACAAGCGTTTGGTCAGCGAAAAGACGTCTATGGCCTACCAGCAGGATTTTCGAAACTTAGGTATGATCCTGAACGACAACCTGGACCACGAGCAGTGGACCGAAACCTACAAAAAACTAATTTTTTGGGAATTGTCGCTCGAAAAGCTGGAAGACGGCGGCATGCACGAGATCCTGACGATGCAAAAGGCGGAGGCCAATATGCAATTCTCCAAGTTTGTGGAGAAAAGCTACTTGGGGTGGGTCAACGGGGGCGAAAATGCACCTACGCTCTCGCATCAACTTTTTCAACGTAAGGTATTCCCCCAACTACAACAGGGGCAGCCCACTTTTTTCTTCCTCATCGACAACCTGCGCTATGATCAGTGGCGTGTTATCAATGACGTGATTACCAATTACTTTAGGCTGGAGGAAGAAAGCAGTTATTATTCGATCCTTCCGACAGCGACGCAGTACGCGCGTAACGCGATTTTTAGCGGTATGATGCCCCTGGAGATGGAAAAGCGTTTTCCAGGCCTGTGGCAGAACGATGAAGACGAGGGTGGAAAGAACTTGCACGAAGACAAGTTCCTTGCCGACCAGATTAAGCGGATGTACCGGAAGGAGATCAAGCATTCGTATCACAAGATACTGACGCTGGAGCAAGGGCGCGACATTACGGAAAACCTGAGCAACTTGATGAGTAACGACTTAAATGTGTTGGTATACAACTTTGTCGATATGCTCTCGCATGCCCGTACCGATATGGCCATGATTCGTGAGCTCGCCAATGACGAAGCGGCGTATCGATCGCTGACGTTGTCTTGGTTCGAACATTCGCCGCTCTTGGAAGCATTGAAATGGCTGGCGCAAAAACAGGTGCGCGTTATTATTACGACTGACCACGGCACCATACGCGTAAAGAATGCCAGCAAGGTGATCGGGGATCGGAATACGAACACGAACCTGCGCTACAAGCAGGGCAAAAACCTCAATTACGTCGACAAGGACGTATTCCACATCAAGAACCCGCACGATGCGATGTTACCCAAGCTGCATGTTAGCTCCAGCTTCATTTTCGCTAAGGAGGCCACCTATTTTGTCTATCCTAATAACTATAACCATTTCGTCAATTATTTCAACGAGACATTCCAACACGGAGGGATTTCGCTTGAAGAGATGGTGATTCCCATCGCAACCTACACGACAAAGTAAGCGAAAGCGTATCTTTGCGACATGGATATCCGTGTCGAGGACGTAGATGGTCTGCCCGAGGCGGCCCGGCAAATCTTAGCCGGGTGGGCCGCTAAGCGTGTATTTCTTTTCTTCGCCGAGATGGGCGCTGGAAAGACGACGCTTATCAAGGCCCTTTGCAGCGAGTTGGGGGTGGAGGAAAGCACCTCCAGCCCGACCTTTTCAATCGTTAATGAATACGCGTCTAACCAGGGGCCGGTGTACCATTTTGACTTTTATCGCTTAAAATCCGAACAGGAAGCATACGATATGGGGTACGAAGAGTATTTCTATTCGGGTCACTACTGTTTCGTGGAATGGCCCGAAAAAATCGAAGGCTTATTGCCTGAGGATGCCGCGCATGTGCATATATCCATAGCAGCAGATGGAGTCCGCGTGATTTCTCTCTCTTAAGCTAACCGCTTTTCGTTCAGGACTAAACCTTATCCTGGACGCATTTTTGGGACTTTTTTTGTTTTCCCGAAGCAACCTTTTCGGGGCTTTCTGCATCTTCATAGAAAACACAATTCGCAAACATTGGAGCAGACAGTTACGCTAGAGCAGGTATTCGAAAGAAGTAGGCTGGGAGATCGGCGCGCACAAGAGCAACTGTACCGTTACTTTGCCAGCAAGATGCTGGGCGTATGCATGCGTTATGCCCAAAGCACGTTTGAAGCTGAGGACATGCTTCAAACCGGTTTTGTGAAGGTATTCGCAGCCCTCCCCGGTTTTCGCGGTGATGGTTCCATCGAAGGATGGATTAGAAGGATTATCGTGAACACCGCTATTTCGACGTATCGCCAAAACACGCGAATGGAAACGGAAGGCTGGCAGGAAGGACATGACGCCGTGCACGCCTACGAACTGCAGCACCTGGAGCACGAAGACTTACTGCGTTTGGTGCGAGCTTTGCCCGATGGATATCGTATCGTGTTTAACCTGTACGCGATCGAAGGGTATTCGCACAAGGAAATCTCAGCGATGCTTGGCATCAGCGAAGGCGCGTCCAAATCACAATTGTCGCGCGCTAGAAAATGGTTGCAAAACAGGATACTACAGGTAGAAGGAGGAAAAGTATGACGATGTACGATCAAGAATTTGACCGCGAGATGCGGGAGAAATTTGAAAGCTACCAACCCGAGCCATCGGCAGGGCTATGGGATAAAATCGCGACGCGTCTGGATGCCGCGAGCGATGGCGACGGTGCTTTGGTATCGCTGCCCAGCAAGCCAAAACGGCAAAGCGCTTGGTGGTGGAGCGCCGCCGCGGGGATATTGTTGCTAGGCGCGTTTGCGTGGTGGCAGTACCAACCCGTAGAGGTTATGTACTTGCGCGGCAATCCGAGAGTCACCGCATCAAGTGACGCCAGCGAAACCCTGGAAAACCCACCGCTACAAACGCGGGAGGCTAATTCACGAGCCGAAGTTTCCGACCGTCCGGTATCAACGGTAACGAGGGTGGCGGAGCGTTCGCATTCCAAGCTTATTGCGCATACGCCCAGCCCGCCAGCAGATGTGTTCGTATCAAATGAGTCGGTCGTGAATGAAACCACCACGAATCCCTCCGGGATACAGGAAGTCGCCGTGATACCGCCGGCGGGGGCGGAACTCGGGGCGGAATTGCTGATAGACACTACCCACCACGCAACACCCTTGTCGCAGGGAGTTTATGCGAGTGCCGTGGACGCCGTTGTCATTCCGGTGGAGCTGGGCTTGGAAAGTACCGAACAGCGGCCCGTGGAAAGAGGCTTTGGCGTGAGTAGCCTGCTCAACATGGTGGTCGGATCCGTGGATCCTCGCGAGGAAAAACTGATTACCTTTTCGGATGATGATGAAGGGCTGATTAAAATGGCGGTCAACTTAGGGAGAAACAGGGTTCGTCGTAGTAGCGAATAACGCGAAAGCTCCACAGATTTTGTAAACAATAGCTTAACTAACATACACATGGAAATGATTAAAAAAATAGGGCTAACGGGGTTCTTGCTGACGGGCGCCTTTGCACTTTTCGGGGGTCAAACCACCGCAATGGCTGGAGCCGAGAGGGTAACGGAGATAGACCCCGATACCGTAATCGTGGAAGACGTTAAAACAGGGGAGCGGCGCAAGGTGCGCATCATTATGCCCAACTCAGATGACAACATCATCCGGATCGAACGTACTGATCGAGAATACACGCTGACAGACGGAGAGCGTGTGGCGGCCTTAGCTAAAAAGCGGTCATCGGCTCGGCCCATTTTTGGGCTGACGTTTAACCGCATCGACTTGGGGTGGGTGAAGCTGGTGGACAATGGTAGCTTTAATCTCTCCGCACCCAACGAGGATTTGGCTTATCGCTCAGGCAAAACCTACAACTTCGGCTTTGATGTCATGCAGGCAGGCTACCGGTTTAGCGACCATTTCCGGATATTCCTTTCGGGCGGGTTTGACTGGACCTACATTCGGTTGAAAGAGGATATTATAATCCGCGAGAACACGACCCCGCTCGCATGGGGCGAGTCAGCTACCGACTACAAAAAGAACCGTTTAACATCGACGTATCTGCGTTTGCCACTGACCTTTGAATTTCGCAGTGGTTACCATGGTGGGTTTGGTCGCGTAAGGTTTGCTTTCGGGCCGGAGGCGGGAATCCTGCTGAAAGGTACGCAAAGGCTCAAAAGCGAAGAGTTTGGCCGCCAGAAATTCCGGGATGACTATAATTTCTCCTCCTTCCGCTATGGAACCTTTGCGCGTGTCGGTGCGGGTCCCTTGGGTGTCTATGCTAAATATTACTTCAACGATGTCTTTGAGAATAGCCCTGATCAGGAGGGCCTACAGTCTTTCGTGTTCGGCGTGATGTTAGGATTTTAACGGGCGTTCCTGCAAATTATTTGTAATTTCGAGCCTCCGGCACTAGCCGGGGGCTTTTTTAATGGCGTCAAACGAAAACAAAACAACCTGCGGCGCAGGCTTTCCAGGGGAAGACGTGAAAGCGGGCGTACCGCTTTTATTCACAGACAACCTTTCTTTTTCCTTCGGAGGCACACAGCCGGTCTTTGCGCTACGGGATGTGAGTTTCGGGGTCGAGCAGGGCCATGTCGCTGCCATTATCGGCGAAAGTGGCAGTGGCAAGAGCACGCTCCTAAAGCTGATCTACGGACTATTGGAACCAACCGAAGGCGAAACGCGCCATGCCGGAGTCCGGGTGCCTGGTCCCGGCGAACGCCTTATTCCCGGTCACCCCGCCATGAGGCTGGTTTCCCAAAATTTCGACGACTTGAACACCTACGCCAAGGCGTGGGACAACGTGGCCTCCCGCCTGTCTAACGTCGATATCGAAGCGAAGGCCCAAAAAACCCAAGCCATGCTGGAGGCTTTACGAATCAGCCATCGTGCTCAGCATCGTGTATTCGACTTGAGCGGCGGCGAAAAGCAGCGTGTGGCCATAGCCAGAGCGCTCGTGGACGGTACAACCGTCTTGCTATTGGACGAGCCGTTCAATCAAGTGGATGCGTCCTTTCGTGAGCAATTACAACAGGATATCCGACGTATTGTAGATTCCTCGGGCCTGACGGTGGTGATGGTATCGCATGATCCCGACGAGGTCATGGCTATGGCCGACCAACTTCTGGTTTTGCAGGAAGGGAAATTGGTAGCCAATGGCGCCCCTGCCGATCTGTATAATCACCCCCCGAATGCCTATACGGCCCGACTGCTGGCCCGTAGCAATATCGTGTCCGTGGCTGAAGCCCGCGCACTCGGCTTGCAGGCAGATCGCCCGCTCGCCGTCCATCCCGAATGGATCGTCGTTTCGGCCGAGTCGGGGATACCTGCCGAGGTGGAAACAGTGTTATTTCGTGGGTTTTATGAGGAAGTGATCGTCCGTGCCAAGGGGGTACGGCTCAAAGCGGTGGCCCTGGAGCGGGGGCGCTACCGGAAAGGCCAACACGTAGGGTTGGAGTTTTCCCGAACCCACCCCGTTTCCTGATTTTCCGAAGGTAGACAGCTACTCCGCGGCCAGCTCACGTTCGATTAAGGCGACCATGTTGTCAAACTCAGCCACAGAATACCCGATGGACTGGTAAATAATTTTGCCCTCTCGGTCGACAATCACGTTGCGTGGAATGGATTGCAAGGCGAATTTAGCGAACACCGTTCGGTCTAAGTCGGGTACGATGGGAAACGTGTAGCCGGTCTTCTCAATAAAGGGATCGAGCTTGTCCCAACCCTCTTCGCGCGCCAAAACGAGTATCTCGAATTCGGGATTGTCACCGTGGGCTTCCCAAAGCTCAGCCTGCACCCGTGGCAATTCTTGCCGGCAGGGCGGACACCAAGTAGCAAAAAAATTGAGGAGAACGACTTTGCCACGATAGTCCTCGATTGACTGCACGGGACCGTCCTTGGTTTGGAATTGAAAAGCGGGAACTTGCTGGCCTATTTCCGTCAGCCATGTTGGATTTTCGGTCAATTCCGTCCGAGGGGTAAACGACAGCATCAGTGCAGCCGTTAATAAAATGGGGATGATGGAGAAGCGCATAGAAAAGTGGTTTTAATCACGTTGTTGCGAGTTTGTGCCAGCGTATGCATGACGCACTTGCTCGAAAATCAAAATTACGAAAAAAAGGTCACTGACCAACACGTCCGCCCGTAAAAGGAAGGAAAGAGCTGGCTGGTGGACGGCCAAATTGCGAATTGGATATATTTCGCATCCCAACCCTTAAAATTGCAACCAAATTAATACTTTTGGGTAGAATCCATTTTATAAACTCGAGATAACATGGCAATAACGGATTTAGACCCCACTATACGGCAACGGGCCTCGGCTTGGCTGCAGGCTCCCTACGACCAGGAAACCCGCGACGAGGTACAGGCGATGTTCGACGGAGGACAGGTAACCGAACTGACGGATGCCTTTTACAAGGACTTGGAATTCGGAACGGGTGGGCTGCGCGGTATTATGGGCGCGGGCACTAACCGCATGAACAAATACACCATCGGCCGCGCTACGCAGGGGCTTAGCAACTACTTGAAAAAGACTTATCCGAATGAGCCGATCAAGGTGGCGATATCGTATGACAGCCGGAATAACTCGCCTACGTTCGCCCGCGTGGTGGCATCGGTGTTTTCGGGCAATGGGTTCACGGTGTACCTCTTTGACGAGCTCCGCCCTACGCCCCAACTCTCCTTCGCGGTTAGGCACTTGGGGTGCCACAGCGGCGTGATGTTGACGGCATCGCACAACCCGAAGGAGTACAGCGGCTACAAGGCGTACTGGAACGATGGCGGCCAGCTGGTATCGCCGCACGACAAGAACGTAATCAACGAAGTCAATGCGATCGAGTCGCTTGATCAGGTCAAGTTCGAACCTATTGCAGATAACATCAAGGCGGTGGGCGCCGAGCTGGACGAGGCGTACCTGGCGGCCATTGCTGCGCTTTCCATCCGCCCCGAAGCCGTAAAGACGCAGCACGACTTGAATATTGTTTATTCGTCGATTCACGGTACGGGTATTACCGTGGTGCCTCCCGCACTGAAACGCTGGGGTTTCACACAGGTGAACGTCGTCGACTCGCAGGCTCTGCCTGACGGAAACTTCCCTACGGTCGTGTATCCTAACCCCGAAGAGCAGGAGGCCATGACCATCGCTATGGACGAGGGCCGGCAGCGACAGGCGGATATCGTCATGGCTACCGATCCGGATGCAGATCGGGTTGGCCTAGCCATCAAAAACAGCGACGGCGACTACCAATTGCTCAATGGCAACCAAATTGGCAGCTTGCTGGTACACTACGTATTATCCTCGTATGCGGAGCTCGGCAAGTTTCGTGAGCATGACTACGCAGTCAAAACCATCGTCACGACCCAGCTGATAGCTGACATTGCGGCCCGTTATGGTATTCCGTGCCACGACGTACTAACCGGCTTCAAATATATTGGGGAACTGATGACCAATAATCAGGGCAAGGGCCGGTATATTGTGGGCGGAGAGGAAAGCTACGGGTACTTGGTGGGTGAGTTGGTGCGCGATAAGGATGCGGTCGTATCCTGCACATTCATTGCCGAGGCTGCAGCCTATTACAAAGGGCAGGGAAAGACGCTATTCGACGTGTTGCTCGAACTGTATTTGCAATATGGCTATTACAAGGAAAAGCTGATATCACTGACCAAGAAAGGCAAGGCCGGCGCGGAGGAAATCAAAGCAATGATGGCAGGTCTGCGCGCCAATCCGCCTAAAACACTAGGCGGAATTGCAGTGGCTTGCATCAAGGATTACCAGGAGAGCGTTTCCTTCGATCCGAACACGGGCGAACGCGAGGCGATTATGCTGCCGAAATCCGACGTGCTTCAATTCATCACGGTGGAGGGCGACATCATCTCGGCCCGCCCCTCAGGTACCGAGCCCAAGATCAAGTTTTACTGTAGCGTGAAGCAGCCTCTGGATAGCGTAGACGATTTTGCTCGGGTAGATGCAGCGTTAGACGCCAAAGTCGAGCGGATTATGGCAGATATTGTCTGAAGCTAGGATGTCGCACTGGAAAATCCTTTCATCGGAATACCTTGTGCGCGCGCCGTGGGCGGTGCTGCGAAAGGATACGTGCGAGATGCCGAATGGGCATATAGTACCCGAATACTACGTGCTGGAGTACCCCAACTGGGTAAACATGGTGGCAGTCACCGACGAGGGCGACTTTATCCTCGTTAGGCAGTATCGGCATGGCGTCAAAGATTTTGTGCTGGAAATCCCCGGGGGCGTTATTGATCCCGGTGAGGATTCCATCTCGGCGGCGCGTCGGGAAATGCTCGAAGAAACGGGTTATTCCTTTGACTCGGTGACTGAGCTCGTCAACCTATACCCCAACCCGGCTACCAGCGATAACCAAACGACAACCTTCCTCATGACAGGGGGGCGAAAAGTGCAGGAACAGGACCTAGACGAGCAAGAGGAAATAGAAGTGATTCTAGCTAGCGCCGAGGAGGTAAAACAGTGGGTGTTGGCCAACAAGTTTGGACAAGCGTTGCATACTGCCTCCTTGTTTTACGGGCTGCATCGACTCGGACATTTCCGCTAACGGACACCGTTTGCCCTTCGTGCCGTATGCTTTCACGTGGCGCTTATTTCTTACCTTTGTGGTATGGCGCGCGAAATATTTGAAACAAAACGAAAAGCACTGACCCTAAACCTCAACGAACAGATCTACGGGACGTTTGCTGAAATCGGTGCGGGACAGGAAGTCGCACGCAACTTCTTCAATGCCGGCGCTGCTTCGGGAACTATAGCCAAAACCATGTCGGCCTACGACATGGCGTTCAGCGATGCGATTTACGGGCCGGAAACCTCTGGCCGCTATGTCAGCGAGTCGCGTCTCCGCGGCATGCTCCAGCACGAATATGCGCTGCTCACAGAGCGTTTAAAAGGAGAAAAATACAGCAGCCGGCAGTTTTTTGCCTTTGCCAATACCGTTACGGCTCTAAACTTCAGTAAGACCAATGACCCCCACGGGTGGGTCGGCATTCGCTTCCAACATGAGGCCGGTGCGGCCCCGAGCGATATCATCTTTCACGTTAGGCTATTGGATAGCGATACCTTGTTGCAGCAAAAAGTGCTAGGCGTCTTAGGCGTCAACTTGGTATTTGCCACCAGCTATTACCTCGACGATGTGCAAACCATGATCGAGTCGCTCGTCGATAACTTGTCGCCCGGATCGGTCGAAATCGATTTAATTAAGCTACACGGCCCTGCTTTCCCGGGGGTCAATGAGCGATTGATTAATTTATACCTCATCGCCAAAGGCTATTCCAAGGCGGCCATTTTCAGCCCGAGTGGTGAGGCGTACCAAGCCAAAGATTTTCTTTACAGGAAGAACATCATGATCTTGCGCACGAAATACCGCCAAAAATCCAACCCCAACTTCGACCTGTTTAACTTGGCTGTGGACCAGTTTAAGCAGATTCCGGGCGTGACCGACGACAATATGGTGGTAATGATTGAAGTGTTGATGAGCAATGTGCTCTCGGATGAGCAGTCATTCTCGGTCGAGGATTTGGATTATTTCGCTAAGCGCGCCGAATACCTGTGCAGCACCGGAAACACGGTAATCGTTTCCAACTTCCGCCGAAACAATTACCTCGCGGAATACATCACGCAGTTTAAGCCCCAGAACGTCGGCATATCCACCAACATTTCAAACCTGCGTCACATTTTTAATTCGGACAACTATAATAAAGAGCACTATACCAACGAGTTGCTGGCGTACATTAGTGGTATGTTTAGCAAAAATGTGCGGCTGTATGCTTATCCCTATTTGGACAAAAAGTCCAATCAGATCGTAACGACCAAGAACATGCCCGTATCGGCGGAAGCAAAGCCTTTATTTGACTTTTTAATGAGTAATCGATATATTATCGATATCGAAAACTACGACGAGAAACACGTAAAAACTGTATAAACGCCTAACTATGAACGAAGAACAAGTTGTTCTTGTCGACGGTGACGACAACGAACTGGGGACCATGGGCAAGTTGGAAGCCCATCAGCGAGGCGTTTTGCATCGCGCCATCAGCGTGTTTATTTTTGACGACAAGGATAGGCTGCTACTCCAGCAGCGGGCCGAAACCAAATACCATACGCCTGGCTTATGGACAAATACGTGTTGCAGCCACCCCGCCCCAGGGGAAAACCCGCTAAAAGCCGCACATCGCCGGTTGGCGCAGGAAATGGGGATGGCAGCACCCTTGGAATTCGCCTTTCGGTTCCAATACGAGGCGCCTTTTGATAATGGGTTGATCGAGCATGAAGTAGACCACGTTTTTATCGGCCGCAGCAGCGAACAGCCGCGTATGAACCCCGAAGAAGTGCAAAATTACCGCTGGTTGTCGTACCATGAGGTGGCGGCGGAGGTTGATAAAAACCCCGAACAGTTTACGGCTTGGTTTAAGCTGATTTACGACCGGGTATTCGGGATGCTGCCCGAGCGCCAGGGATAAGCTGTCGCCAGCGTGGGCTTATACTAGCCGCTCCACCCGCGTTTTACTCGTCAGATCGAAGCCTTTGACATCCGTCAGTAGGTTCAGGCCTGGACGCTTTCCTTTTTCCAGCGATCCAAACCGGTCGTCGATCCCTAGCGCCTTCGCACCGTTGATTGTAGCCCATTTTATGGTTTTTCGGAGGTCCAGCTCATCAAATGCCTCGTGCAGTGCCTTGAGTTCGGACAGGATGCACAGTACATCGTTCGAAGCCAGGCTATCCGTACCCAATGCAATCGGGAGCTCGCCTTGCATGAAATTCCTCAACTTTGGCAGAGCTCCCTCGATATATTGGTTCGCCCGGGGGCACAAGCACCACGTGACTCGTTTACCCATTCGCTCAAGGTAGAAAATGTCGCGCGAGGACGTGAACGTGTTGTGTACTAGGATAAGCGGGTTGGCCCTCGGCAGATGCGGAATTGTGGTTTGCAGCGAGTTTCTGGATTGGGCTTTGAAGTCCGTAATATCAATGCCCAACCGTTTGTAAAAATCGACGAAGCTCCCGGTTTTATACCGGAATAGTTTATTTTCTTCGTCGCTTTCTTGGTTGTGGATACTCACCACAACATTTTCTTTATGCTGCATCGCTTCGCGGTACAGGTTGAACAGTGCCTTTGATACGGAATAAGGCGAATGGGGTGTTAGCGATGCCGGGGTGTCCGTAAACTCGCCTGCGACAGTACGAGCCCCTTCTAGCCGGTCCGCGGCTTGTGCGGTGTCAAACCCCATCACTTCAACGAAGGTATGGTAATGGATGCGGCTTTTCGCCTTGACGGAAGCGCTGATACTGGTGTTGGCATGGTCGCCTACAGCCACAATACCGTTAGCGAACATCGCTTGGTCTGCTTCTAGCATTGCGGCATGAACGGCGTCCTCGTCGGATGCGCGTCCACCCATTACTTGCTCAATAAAGGTAACCAAGCCCGTTTTCTTGCCGATTTTCCCTTTAAGGTGTGACAATTCGAGGTGGCAATGCGTGTTGACGAAGCCTGGCACCAGGATACCGTGCCTTACGTCAATTTCACCTTCGATTTCGATTTCCTCAGGCGCGAAAACCCCCAAGATTTCACCGTTGTCCCCTACTTTTACAACCCCGTTCTTGATCGGCGCGCCCATCACGGGAAGCACGTAATCGGCGGAAAAAAACCTATTCATGGTCATGAAAACACTGTTTCAATCAATTTCAATAATTGTTTCTTCGCTAGGGCCATCTGATGGCGAGGACCATAATAAAGTGTAAGTCAGCCAAAACGAGCGTTGCGAAAGCGAACACATAATTTTTCGGCAGACCTTTTAGTCAGGTTGATTATGCACTAGCAAAGCAAAGGTGTTAAAAATTTTATGTTTAAACAAGGGTAAAATTATGTCTATAATAAAAAGCTGTATCTTTGTAAGCACACGCATGGGAACGAAGAAGACAGATATTCGCAGCTTGAGCTTGACGGCTCTGCAAACACATATGGCGAGCCTAGGCGAAAAGTCATTTCGTGCCAAGCAAGTGTATGCCTGGCTGTGGGAAAAATCTTGTACGAATTTTGCGGCCATGAGCAACCTGAGCAAGGGGCTTCGTGAGCAGCTTGAGGATCTATTCGTGATTAACGCCGTGCGCGTACACCAGACACAGCATAGCGCGGACGGAACCATTAAAAGTACCTTCCAACTACATGACGGACACATCATTGAAGGGGTACTCATTCCGTCGGAAGACCGGATGACCGCATGCGTCAGCTCGCAGGTGGGGTGCAGCCTCACCTGTAAATTTTGCGCGACAGGCTATATGGATCGGAAGCGCAATCTGAACGCGGACGAAATTTATGATCAAGTTGTGCTCATCGCAAAACAGGCCGAGGAACGTTACGGGAAGCCGCTGACCAATATCGTGTACATGGGCATGGGGGAGCCCTTGCTTAACTATGCTCAGGTCCTTCGTTCGATCGAACGTATCACCGCACCTGACGGCCTCAATATGGCTTCCAGACGTATTACCGTATCGACGGCCGGGATTGCTAAAATGATTAAAAAGCTGGGTGACGATCAAGTCAAGTTCAACCTAGCCCTCTCCCTGCACGCGGCCAATGATGCCAAGCGCAACGAGATTATGCCGATTAATGAGCAGAACTCGTTAGCTGCCCTAGCGGAATCGCTCAAGTACTTTTTCGCCAAGACGAAAAATCCCGTTACCTACGAGTATATCGTATTCCACGGCGTGAACGATGGCTTGGAAGATGCACGCGAGCTCGCTTCGTTTTGTAAGCACCTGCCCTGCAAGGTGAATATCATCGAATACAACCCAATTGCTTTTGCCGACTTTGTGAATGCGGCCGAAGATAAAATCGATCGATTTGCGGAGTTCCTTCGCAAAGAGGGGATCATAACCAATGTAAGGCGCAGCCGAGGCAAGGATATCGATGCGGCGTGCGGCCAATTAGCCGTAAAACAAGAAGCGTAAAACATCGCATCGCTCCCGCTAGGCTTACAACTTCGTGATCATGAAATTGGCCGACTATACCCGTGGGCTTTCCAATCTGTTTTTCCCTAAAACCTGTACGGGATGTGACCAACCCCTGGGTAGCCACGAGGATTTGGTGTGCACGGACTGCTGGTATCACATGCCCTACACGGATTTTCACCTCCAAGCGGATAACGATACGGCACGGCAACTGTGGGGCAGGGTGAACGTGGAGGCGGCTGCCTCGTTCTTGTTTTTTCGGGAGGCTTCGCGCGTGCAGCGGATCATGCACCACTTCAAGTATCGGAACACGCCAAGAATAGGCATACTTATGGGACTTCGCTATGGCGAGGTGCTCCGCAATGTCCATGGCTTTGGGACGGTCGATATCGTCGTACCCGTGCCGCTCCATCCCAAAAAGATGCGCAAGCGGGGATACAATCAAAGCGCCTATTTCGCGGAAGGGATAGCACAGTGCTTCGGTAAGCCGATGCTGCCGCAGGGGTTGTCTCGAAAGACGGCGGGCGACAGCCAAACACATAAGTCGCGATATGAGCGCTATCAAAACATGCAAGACACGTTTCAAGTCACGGACCCTGGCGTGTTGGTCCATCAGCACGTGTTGCTCGTGGATGACGTCTTGACGACGGGCGCTACCATCGAAGCGTGCGCGCAGGCGCTGCTCGAATGCGAAGGAGTCCGCGTCAGCGTGGCGACGATTGCCCGCGCGGTATCATGAGCTCCACCTGGCGGCATTGACGCTCGTTCGAAAGGGTTCTACTCGCGGAAAACACGGCTCGACCCCATCTTGCGGACTAAAAAAGGTAACCTATGCGCACGTTTGTACTACTCATTATCTCATTATTAATCGGGGCAGAAATCATGGGACAAGATTATCGCATATTGCGGCAACGTATGGTAGAATCGCAGCTTGCCGGCCGCGGGATTAGCGACCAGCATACGCTCGAAGCTATGCGTAAGGTGGAACGTCACCGCTTTGTGCCCGAAGCGCAGCGCCGCCGCGCCTATGAAGATACGCCACTCCCCATTTGGCACGGGCAGACTATCTCCCAGCCCTATATGGTGGCGTTGATGACCGAACTGCTCGCACCTAGGTCTGGGCAACGCGTGTTGGAAATCGGCGCAGGCTCTGGCTATCAGGCCGCCGTACTGGCGGAGATTGTCGACTCGGTGTACACCATTGAAATCGTGAGCGCTTTGGCGGAACGTACGCGTGAGCTGATGCGCGACCTCGGGTATGCCAATATCCAGGTTATCACGGGCGACGGCTACGCTGGATTGCCCGATAAGGCCCCATTCGATGCCATTATCGTTACTGCAGCGCCGGAGGAAATTCCGCAGCCGCTGCTAGATCAGCTCAAGGAGGGTGGAAAAATGATCATCCCCATCGGCAAGCAGACCGATATACAGGACCTGATATTGATCGAAAAGAAGAATGGTCAATTCACGCAAAAATCGGTCTCACAAGTGCGCTTCGTGCCCTTCACGAGGCAGTTACGCTAGCCGTTCCGAAAATTGGTGTCCCAGCTTACCCATAAGAGAAATATTGGTGTCCTGTGGTTCGAAACACCACTAAGAGCGCATAGCTGCGTGTGCCGCAGTTTGCACACTTAGTTTAAGCGCCAGCCATCAGCTTTTACGGCTGACGAACCTCTTGGCAGTACCGCTCGTTATTTTGTTTTGCCGGGCTGTGCGAGTTGCTTACGGATATGGGCTAATATGTTATCCGTAGCATGCGGCTCGAACCATGCCGTTTCCTCGCGTCTTCTGAACCAAGTTAGCTGGCGCTTGGCAAAGCGTCGGGTGTTCTGTTTAATGCGTTCAACGGCCGTCTCCAACGACGTTTTTCCATCAAAATAATCAAATAGTTCCGTGTATCCCACCGTCAGCAACGGTGGACGGTTTCTGAAGGGATACAAGGCTTTGGCTTCATCGAGTAGGCCGCTCTCCATCATTTGGTCCACGCGACGGTTGATGCGTTCGTATACGGTCGCTCGTTCGGCGTTCAACCCGATAAAAATCGTTCGGAACGGCCGTTTAGCCAAGTCTCGCTGGCGAAACGAAGAGAAGGGCTTGCCGGTACTTTCGTAGACCTCCAACGCACGGATGACGCGTTGGCTGTTGTCTATGTCGACTTCGGCGTAGTAAATCGGATCTACCTCTCGCAGCCGCTCCTGTAGCGCTTCCAAACCCGCTTCTTTGTGCCAGGCGTTGAGTCGATCGCGTACGCCAGGCTGAGGCTTGGGCAGCTGGTCTAGACCCACGCATACGGCATCCACAAACAATCCCGAACCGCCGACCAAGACGACTTGGTCGCGCTCGGCGAAAAGTACCTCCAACACCTTTAGGGCGTCTTGTTCGTAGTCTCCCGCTGAGTAATCATCATGGATACTCAGGGTATCGATAAAATAATGGGGTACGGCAGCGCGCTCGGATGGCGACGGTTTCGCTGTGCCAATTGACATCTCGCGGTAAAACTGCCTGGAGTCGGCCGAAAGGACCACCGTATTAAGCGCCTGGGAAACGGCGATGGCCATGGTGGTTTTGCCGACGGCGGTGGGACCGACAATAACGATGAGCGTCTTTTCAGATTCGGGACCTAGCATGCGACCTGACAGCAAGGGGCGAGTGCCTAGTACTCGTCTTCGAAGCCCGGCTGATCGTCCGCTTCTTCGGGTCCACCGCCTTGTTCTTCCTCGTCGAGCAAGTCAAAGTCCTCAGTTTCGTCAATGCCATATTCCGTTTCGTTCAGGAAGTCGTAGTCGTCCGTATCCTTTTTGCCGGAATCCTCCGTGGGGATGACGGCGGCGCCCAGAGGTTTGGGTGCCTGTCCTACGCTTTTGAATAGTGCGGGGTATACTTTCCCCTCTTCTTCCTTAAGAATTTTGATGAGCTGCACATGCATGTCGAACGGCCTATCAAAATTGTAGGTATAGTAGAATTTCTGGTGTGGGTCGTCTATAAATCGGCTGAGCCGGGCATTCTCCATTAGCACGACGCCGCGTTCTGCTTTGCGCGCATCGGGCAAATAGGCGATTTCTTCACCTTTTTTCCAGTGGTCATTGCTGACATAAAACGATGAGGACACGTCCGGGTTGTAACCCGTGGAAGCATGAAGCGCCTGGTGCAAGTCTAGGAATGTCTGTTTGGACAAAACGTCAATATCGCGGGTGATATCGTCGTAGTCCTCAAATGAAATCCGAAATCTGTAAATAGCCATGACTATGTTCTTTTCGTCAGCAGTCTTATGAAACGGGTGAGCACGGATTTTCCGGACGCCTCCCCAATTTCACTGCATAGATAACTAATTGTCTCTGCTTAATCAAGGGGTTGCGGTCAACTGTTATTTTCCACCGCTTGGCGGAGTCCGAGCCTCGCGCCTTCGGCAAGCATAAACGTATATGCCTCCTGCCGATCGTTGGGGATCTCCCCTTCCAAAATCGCTTCCCGGATGGCATTTTTTATGATGCCGATTTCGCGCCCGGGCGACAATCCGAAGGCCTGCATGATGTCTTCGCCCGATATGGGCGGCTGCCAATTGCGGATGCGATCCCGGTCCTCTACGTCCTTGAGCTTCTGTTTGACCAATTCGAAGTTCTCGCGGTATTTTTTCTTCTTGTAATCGTTTTTGGTAGTGACGTCCGCATGGCACAAGGTCATCAGGTCGTCGATGTCATCGCCCGCCTCGAAGAGCAAGCGGCGGACGGCAGAGTCGGTGACGATGTCTTTGGCTAAAACAATCGGGCGTAAATGGAGCGCCACAAGCTTTTGCACGTACTTCATCCGGTCATTGAGGGGCAGCTTAAGCGCCGTGAAAATCCGGGGAACCATGCGTGCTCCTTTATCTTCATGCCCGTGGAACGTCCAGCCATGCTTCTTGTCGAAACGCTTTGTCGCGGGCTTCGCAATGTCATGCATGATGGCCGCCCAGCGGAGCCACAGATCCCCGCCCAATGCAGCGACGTTGTCCAGCACTTCCAACGTATGGTAGAAGTTGTCTTTATGGGCTTTCCCCTGTACCACTTCCACCCCGTGCAACGCAGCCATTTCCGGAAAAATAAGGTGCAGCAACTCCGTGTCGAACAGCAGTTTGAAGCCGATTGAGGGTTTTTCGGAGAGGACAATCTTGTTCAGTTCGTCGATAATCCGCTCCTTGGAAATAATTTTGATGCGATGCCGGTTCGCGGCGATCGCCTGGATGGCCAGCGCATCGATACGGAAGTGGAGTTGCGCGGCAAACCTAATGGCGCGCATCATGCGAAGGGGGTCGTCCGAGAAGGTCACATCGGGATCTAACGGCGTGCGGATTGTACGCAGGCGGATGTCTTCAAGCCCGCCAAAGGGATCCACAAGGGTACCGAAGTCTTCGGCGTTGAGGGAAATAGCCAGCGCGTTGATGGTAAAATCCCGTCGGTTTTGGTCATCCTCGAGGGAGCCGTCCTCCACGATAGGTTTACGGGATTCGGCCCGGTAGGATTCGCGCCGTGCGCCAACGAATTCGATGTTGAGACCCTCGTGAAGGAGCATCGCCGTCCCGAAATTCTTGTAAACCGTCACCTTGGTGTCCAAAGCTTGGCCTACGGTACGGGCAAACTCAATGCCACTGCCCACCACCACGATGTCAATGTCATTGTTGAAATCGCGTTCCATAATCTTATCCCGGACATATCCGCCGACGACGTAGCAGGGTGTTTGCTGCTGTTTGGCCAGGGAGCTTATCGTTTTTAGCACAGGATGTTGGGTCAAATCAATCATGGCGCGTATCAGGTGGCAGCGTTTCTTTTGTTAGGCAAAAATACGGATTTGGCACGAATTACCGGGCATGCGGCCACAAGCCTGCGGATGAGGGGTTCAGGATGGCGTCGGCTGTTTTTAGTCGCGGTCGCGCGATAATTTTCTGAGCGGAAGCTGGTTTTTGATTAATTCCTGCTGTTCGTTACGCCGTTTATAAATGTGCAGCGCCGCAAAGATGGCCTCCAATAGGGAAGTTTCGGAGGCTGCGTTTTTTCCGGCGATGTCATAGCCCGTACCATGGTCGGGCGATGTGCGTACTATTGGGAGCCCGGCGGTGAAGTTGACTCCACCGCGCGCCGCAATATGCTTGAAAGGAATAAGGCCCTGATCGTGATACATAGCGAGGACGCCATCAAATTTGGTGTAGGTCGTGTCGGCAAAAAATCCGTCAGCCGCGTACGGACCGAAGCAGAAAATGCCCTCCTCTTTGGCCTTTTTGATGGCAGGAATGATGATGGATTCATCTTCCGAGCCGATGAGGCCATTGTCGCCAGCATGCGGGTTGAGGCCCAATACGGCAATCTTTGGTCTCTGGATCCAGAAATCTTGCTTAAGCGAGCTGTTCATCAGGCGTAGCTTTTGCAGGATTTTCTCTTCTGTTACCTGCTGGGCAACGTCTTTAACCGGAATGTGCCCCGTGACCACGCCTACGCGGAGCCCATCACCGATCATGAACATCAGCACGTCCGGAGCGTCGCAGCGTGATTGCAAGTATTCGGTGTGGCCCGGAAAATTAAAACCCTCTTGTTGTATGTTGTTTTTATTGATTGGAGCTGTCACCAGCACGTCAATATGGCCCGCAAGCAGGTCGTCGGTGGCGCGTTGCAGCGACAAAAACGCGTATTTGCCCCCTTCTTCGGTTTGTTGGCCCAGCTCTATCTTAGCCTCTTCTTGCCAGCAGTTGATCATGTTGGGGCGCTTGTCATGGGCACGGTCCGGACTATTGATCACGTTGAAGCTAAAGTCGCTGATGCCCATCGTTTTGCGGTGAAAGGACGCCACTTTCGTGTTTCCGTAAACGATGGGGGTAAAATATTGGAAAATGTTGGGGTTCGACAGGGCCTTGATAACCACTTCCATGCCTATCCCATTAATGTCACCTATTGAAATGCCTACTTTTAGCTTCTCACTCATAATGCTGTTGCCATCTTAGTCTCCCAAAAGTATGAAATTATTTTATACGAATGCGTGGCGGATCAGATTCGGGCAAGTACATACAATTAGGGCCAGCGGGAAATCACGTCACGCTTTCATCGGCGGCTAGGGCTATGATCTGGCAGGGCTTCCCCGGGGAAACCAATCCCGCCCGACCTGACAAAATCTTCTTATTTTTGGTGCACGTATCCATTAGTCTCCGCATCATGAAGTTTATTTACCCCCAGACTCTCCTTATTGCCTTGTTCTTCGTGGCTGTAGCTGCCCACGCCCAGACCTCCACACTCTCGGTCGAAAAAATCATGCGAGACCCCAAATGGATGGGCGTTTCACCAGAGAACGTGTTTTGGGATCAAGTGGATGGGCAGGTGTATTTCGAATGGAATCCGAAAGCCGAGCCGCTGAATGCCCTGTTCACCGTTTCACCTAAAGACTTGACGCCACGGCGGGTCGAAGACCAAGCTGTCAGGCAGCGTGTCCGTTCGGCCAATGCAAACCGGTCCGGGACCAAGCTGGTTTACACCAAACAAGGTGATATTTACCTGTTTGACCGGAAAACGGCACAGGAATCCAGGCTTACCCAAACCCTCCTCGCCGAGTCGAGTCCGGTGTTTAGCCAAGACGGGAAGCGTGTAATTTTTCGGCAGGGCAATAATCTTTTTGCCGCAAGCCTGGCGGATGGGCGGCTGGAGCAGCTAACGAACATCACGACCGGAAGCGCGCGCAGTGGGCAGCGGGAGGCGTCGGAGCGGAATACTTGGCTAGCGGAGGATCAATTGACGCTATTTGACGTGTTGCGGGAGAAGCGGGAGACTGATTCCCTGCGCAGGGCACGGAACGAATCCCAGCAAGCGCCAACCTTTAAGGAAATACGTATTGCCGATGACGAAACGCTGGTGGGGTTGGAACTATCGCCAGACGAGCGATACGTTTCCTACCGAATCACGAAGCGTGCGCAGGGCAATGAAAACACTATTGTCCCTAATTACGTCACCGAGTCGGGCTATACTGAAGACATTCCCGCGCGCACGAAAGTGGGCAATAAGGTAGCGCAGACGAACGTCTATCTGTTCGACCGTGTGCGCGATACGGTGGTCGCCATCCTCACCGATGATCTTCCGGGCATCAAGGATTTGCCAGATTTCTGGGACGATTATCCGGAGGAAAAGGCAGCGCTCTTAAAAAGGAATGCGGACCGTCAGGTGTTTCCCGGCATGCCTTATTGGAACGAGAGCGGTACGGAGGCGGTTGTCGTCGTTACAGCTGCCGACAATAAAGACCGATGGATTATGCGCCTCAATCCGACTGACGGCCGGCTCTCGCTGATTGACCGGCAGCGCGACGAAGCGTGGATTGCTGGTCCCGGTATTGGCGGATCTTGGGGCGGGGGTGCGTTAGGCTGGATCGACGACCATACGCTTTTTTTTCAAAGCGAAGCGACCGGCTACTCTCATGTCTATACAGCAGATATCCGCACCGGAGCGGTCAGCCAGTTGACATCCGGGCCGTATGAAGTCAGCAACCTGCAGTTGTCCAACGACAAGAAGGCGTTCTATTTTATTGCCAACATCGATCATCCCGGGATCCGGCATTTTTACCGCCTTTCTGTGACGGGTGGGCAGCCTGAGCAGCTCACGAGCCGCGTTGGCGGCCATGAAGTGACCCTATCTCCCGACGAGAAATGGTTGGCCATTCGATATTCCGCTGCCAACCAGCCTTGGGAGCTCTATATTCAGGAAAACCGGCCGGGCGCGGAGGGCCGACAGGTCACGTTTTCCCAGTCGGAGGAATTTCAGGCCTACGACTGGCGCGCGCCTGAGGTGATTTCCTTTATTAACCGCCACGGCGACGAAATTTATGCGCGCCTCTATACCCCAGAAAAGCCCAAAGCATCCCGGCCAGCCGTGATTTTCGTACATGGGGCGGGATATCTGCAGAATGCCCATTATTGGTGGAGCCAATATTTCCGGGAGTATATGTTCCATAACTTATTGGCCGATATGGGCTACACCGTTTTAGACATCGATTTCACGGCCAGTTCGGGATACGGACGCGACCATCGTACGGGTATCTATCGCCACATGGGAAGCAAAGACCTCACCGACCAAGTGGACGGGGCGCGTATGCTAGTGGATAAGTATGGCGTCAATCCGAAGAATATCGGGATTTATGGCGGATCCTACGGCGGCTTCATTACGCTGATGGCTCTGTTCAACGAGCCCGACGTCTTTGCTGCTGGGGCAGCCTTGCGTTCGGTGACCGATTGGGCACACTACAACCACAGCTACACATCCAATATCCTGAACGAACCGGCCCAAGATCCAATTGCTTACAAGCGTTCGTCTCCCATTTATTTCGCCGAAGGGCTGCAGGGGCATTTATTGATGTGCCATGGGATGGTCGACGTCAACGTGCATTTCCAGGATATCGTGCGGCTCAGCCAGCGGCTAATCGAGTTAGGCAAAGACAACTGGGAGCTGGCTGTTTATCCGGTTGAAGACCATGGTTTCATATACCCCAGTAGTTGGACTGACGAGTATAAACGTATCTTGAAGCTGTTTGAGGAGCGCCTGACCCATTGAGGTCAGATGCTCCAGGTTTCTCGGTCGAGGCTCCTGAATTGTATGGCTTCGGCCAAATGGTGGTTGGCGATGTCGGGACTGCCTTCCATGTCGGCGATGGTGCGGGCTACTTTCAGGATGCGGTCATATGCGCGCGCCGATAGCCCCAGGCGTTCCATGGCTGTCTTCAACAAGGCCTGTCCCCCATCGTCGACGCGGCAAATATCGCGGAGCTTCTTTGCGCTCATGTGCGCGTTGCAATAGGCGTTGGGATCGCCGGCGAACCGCTCGGCTTGCCGCTGTCGCGCTCGCACAACCCGTTGTCGGATATCGACACTCCGTTCCGACTTTCGCGCCGACGAAAGCTCGTCGAAGTTAACCGGTGTGACCTCGACGTGTAAGTCGATGCGGTCTAGCAAGGGACCGGAAATTTTCGCTAAATATCGTTGCACCAACGTACTGCCACAGATGCACTCCTTTTCCGGGTGATTGTAGTAGCCGCATGGGCAGGGGTTCATGGCTGCCACCAGCATGAAACTGGCCGGATAATCTACCGTAAAACGCGCCCGCGAGATCGTGATGCAGCGCGATTCAAGCGGCTGACGCATCACTTCCAATACCGCCCGTTTGAACTCGGGAAGCTCGTCGAGAAAGAGCACCCCGTTGTGGGCCAGCGAAATTTCGCCCGGCTGTGGGTGGATGCCCCCACCCACTAGCGCCACATCGCTGATTGTATGGTGTGGCGAACGAAATGGTCTTGCTGTCATCAATGACCCGGAAGCGGCGAGCTTGCCGGCAACCGAGTGAATTTTAGTGGTTTCCAAGGATTCGTCTAAGCTGAGCGGAGGCAGAATCGTAGGCAGTCGCTTGGCGAGCATGGTTTTTCCTGCACCGGGTGGCCCGATCAAAATCACATTGTGCCCGCCCGCAGCCGCAATCTCCAGTGCACGTTTAATGTTTTCCTGCCCGCGTACGTCCGCAAAGTCCGTGTCATAGTTGTCCATGTTTTTCTCGAACTCCTCACGAATGTCGACGACCGTGGGCGCAAGGGAAGATACATCGTTCACAAAATCGATGACTTCTGCCAACGTACCAGCACCGAAAACGCTGATACCACTGACGATTGCCGCCTCACGCGCATTTTCCCGGGGTAGGATGATTCCCTCAAATCCGTCGGCTTTCGCTTGTAGTGCGATAGGCAAGGCACCCTTAATGGGTTGGACGCCCCCATCCAGCGATAGTTCACCTAAGATGAGGTAGCGATGCAGCTTGTCCGTATTTATCTGGTTGGATCCGGCCAATACCGCGATGGCGATGGCCAAGTCGTAGGAAGAACCTTCCTTGCGGATGTCGGCGGGTGCCAAGTTGACGACAATCTTTTGCCGGGGCATGCGGTACCCTGACAGGCGGATGGCGCTTTCGATGCGCATCATGCTCTCCTTGACGGCGTTGTCAGGTAATCCAACAAGGTAGTACTTGGTTCCCGTGGTGACGTCGGCTTCCACGGTAATCGTTGTTGCTTCGATGCCGGACACCGCGCTCGCGAAAGTTTTTACTAGCATGCTGTGTTTTTTCTTTAAAGCTAATAAAAAATAAAGAGCGGAAAAAATGCGACGTAAAACCAACTCCATGTGCGTTAGCACAGTCAGGCAGATACCTGGTATTAACGGATATTTCCGCTGGGCAGGTGGAATATTAGAAGAATGTTGTAAAGGGGATTGTCTAGTAGGGAAGGGGCATTACCTGCCTAGTTCTTATGCGCTTCTTCCTCAAGTTGTTGTATGGCCTCTTTTGCCAATTTGTGCGCTTGGTCTTCAATTTCCGGCGCGAATATCCGAGGCTGCCGTGCTTGCGGTACAACAGGAACTGCAGGAGCCGCGGGTGTGACTGCTGTTTTGCGTACGTCGAACAACCATAGCAGCGTGTTGAGCACTAAGGTCAAGATTCCGACGAGGATAAGCAGGTCGACTGTGCCGATATGCTGGAAACCAAAGGCCACGCCGACATACAGGACGTTGACCGCCGCCAACGTCAGGGTGACTTGGCTATGGGACATGCCGTTGTCGAGCAAGCGGTGGTGCAAGTGGTTTCGGTCGGCCTCAAAGGGGGATTTACCGCGAACAAGCCGCAGGGCAATGACCCGCAAAGTATCGAAAATCGGGATGATTAAAATCGATATGGCCACTGCTGGCACCGACTGTATGAAGGTGCTGGAGCTAGCGGTCAATTCAATGCGTGCGTTGATTTCCACAAATTGGATAGTCAGTACAGACAACACAAAACCAATGGTGTACGCTCCCGCGTCGCCCATGAAAATGCGGGCGCGTCCCGCATTGTATCGAAGAAATCCGACGATGGAGCCGGCCAAGCTGGCAGCAAGCATTGTGAGACCATATTCGCCAAGCTGGAAAAACGTGTAGGCAAAAACGAGACTTACAATCAAGCAAATCGACCCGAGCAAGCCATTGATACCGTCGATGAGGTTGAAGGCGTTGATGATAAATACCACCAGCAGGCTCGAAAACGCATAGCTAACTGCTGGATGGATTTCGTGGATACCGAAAACGCCGTAAAAACTAGTCAATCGGACGTCGGCCAGAAATACCACGATCAGGGCGGTAATCAATTGGGCGACGAATTTTTTATACGGGTTGAGTGCTGCCAGATCATCCTTCAGGCCGACCGAAAAGATGAGTACGCCCGAAGCAAAAATATAGTTTGCATAGGGCAGCGTGGAACCACTAATAAAAAGACAGGCAGTAAAAGCGAATGATGTGAGAACGGCTATGCCACCGATATTGGGTGTACGGTATTTGTGAATTTTGCGCGATTCTAAGGCTGGATCATCAAATAAGCGCTTTTGATAAGCAAGCTTGATGATCGACGGCACGGCATATAGTGTAATGATACACGATAGGAGGAAAGAAAAGGCAATCAAGTAAATATCGAGCATATACACAAGTAGATTACTGCACTATATAGTGTCGCAAAGATATAACAAGTAAATCTTCAAACCGCGCTTTATTTAGTTATAATAGAGCCGCGTCTTTTGCCGGGCAAAGTTAGCGATAATTTAACTGGTATCGTTCGGAGCAATATCTATGCCAGTGTAAGTGTTGAATCGCCCCTTCTAAACCCCGGCAGCCACGATTTAATATTCATTGGGCGCATTTCGCCCTGCCTATCGACCGAACTGCGTGCGAAAACGATGGGTACCACGACGAAAATATTTTGCTGACGCCCACGTTAACCTTATCTTTGAGAGTGCCCCTGTGTCGCCTTTCAGAACGTAGACGAAGGCCGGGGCGAAAATGCGACAATATGCAACGGTTTTTTATCGAGATAGCGTACCATGGGGGCGCATACCACGGATGGCAAGCGCAGCCGAACGCGTCTAGCGTGCAAGAAACGCTAGACAGCGCACTATCGACCGTTTGCCGACAACACGTGGATACCGTGGGGTGCGGCCGTACAGACGCAGGAGTGCATGCCAGGCAGCTGTACGCCCATTTTGACCTCGTTGCGCCTCGGCAGGATCCCGAGGATCCTAATTTTTGGTATCGGCTAAACGGCGTGCTGCCCCACGACATTTCAGTGAAACGGATATTCGCAGTGCCGCAAGGGGCGCATGCGCGTTTCGACGCTACCCAACGGTGGTACGAATACCATATTCATACGGGCAAAGATCCCTTTCGGCGGGGACTGTCTTGGCAATTGCGCAGCATGCCGGACCTGGATAAGATGAATGAGGCCGCTCGCGCCCTTTTCAATTACCGGGATTTTAGCTGCTTCAGTAAGTCCAATACGCAGACCTTCACGAACAACTGTACGATTTCGCACGCGGAATGGTCGCGGAGAGCCCCCGATAGCGGCGTCTTTGTGATAGCGGCCGACCGGTTTTTGCGCAATATGGTGCGCGCGATCGTTGGTACACTGGTCGAAATCGGTTATGGCGACAAGCCGATATCGCACATCCATGATGTGGTGGGCAGCAAAGACAGGTCGATGGCGGGGATGTCTGTACCTGCGCATGGCCTCTATTTGTCGCGTGTGCTATACCCCTACGTTAACCAAATGGATAGTCCGTCATGATGATTTGCAAGATTGGATGCGCTATGCGCCACGTAGCGGTCTACGGCGTCATCGTCGCGCTTTTTCAAGCGTGCGCAAGCGATCCGCAAAAAACGAATGAACCGCCCGCCACCCCGGATCCGGCGATGATTTACCAGCCATTCCGCACCACGCTGACTATAGAAAGTACGGTCGACTATCCCACAGGTATTACGGCAACATTATACGACGATCGCGAGCGGGAGGAGTTGGCATCGGTGACCTCCGCCGATGGACATTTTCAGTTGACGGTGCCAGACATACCCGTCAATGAAGTATATTTCCTCAAGCTCGAAGGAAAACGAAGCGCGTTTGGGATCAAGGGATTGGATTGGGAGGAACGTGTGCCGGTCTATTTCAGCCAGCGCAGCTCACCTATGCAACTCGTGGGCAAGCCGTATAATGGGCCTGAGTCCGTCAGTAAAATGCGGTTTCACGTTAGCGGAGCCGAAGTGCAGGCGGTCTTGAACGCCTGGCAGGAGGAAATTAATGCACACTCGGCGCGTATCGAAAACCAGGTGGCACAGCATGCTAGCTTGGGCGGGATTCAGGCCTCAAACAAGGGTGAGCTTGGTGAAAGCTTGCGAGACGGCCTAGACAGGATCGGCCGCAAGTGGATTGACGCTGACAGTACGCACATGGCGCGCTTGTTTTTGATTTATCGCCGCAATGACCATCGCGAGAAACTGGCGGAATATCAGGAGCGCTATGCCCAGACCCCGCAGCGTGCCCGCCAATCCAAATACGGGGTCGATCTCGCTCGGCGGATAAAGAAAATCCATACTCCTGTCGACGTTCTCAGCCTCGAAGGCGATTCGATATTGGCGGATGGAGGCTTAATGCCTTTGGATACGACCCGTTTAAACCCATTCAGGTATTGGGTGCTGTATTTTTGGTCTGCGCGTTCACCTTCTGCGACGGATGGCATTCGCGAACTGGAACATGCAGTTGCACAAGCCCCGCAGGGCACGGTGGTTCCGATATTCGTCAGCGTAGACGAGGTGTTCAGCCGTTGGCGCACGGCCAGCCGAGAGCTGGGGCTGGAACACAGCTATTTTGTGCGTAAGGAGGCGCGGCAAGCGCTGGTCAATGCACTTTATCTGACGGACCTCCCCCGCGTTGTGCTGATGCAACCTGGTGGCACGGTATTAAATGATGACGTTGTCGTGAGCGAACTGCCGTCTTTGTTGTCGCGCTGATGCCGCAATTGCTCGTTAAATCGTACTTTTGTGAAAGCAAGAAACCGCAAGCAAAGAAGAAAAATTGAGTGAGCCGAGTATAGCAGGAAAGACGTACGACCTCCACTTGTTGGGTAGGGTGATGCAATACACGCGTCCCTATCGGGTGTACTTTGTATTGGCGGTGGTGCTGACCATCCTGATGGCGGGCGTGGCTCCCGCGCTTCCGTTGCTTATCGAATATACGCTTGATCATTACATCCTGGCTGGTGACACCGCCGGGTTGCAATGGATGTTAATGTTGATGCTGGCCTTGTTGCTATGCCAAACGGTGGTTCGGTACTTCCATACCATGACCACCAATACGCTTGGGCAGTCCGTGATAAAGGATTTGCGGGTGGATGTGTTCAACCACATCACCCAGCTGCGACCGAAGTATTTCGATAAAACCCCCATTGGACGGATCATCACGCGGACCGTTTCCGACCTTGAATCGATTGCCAATATTTTTTCGGAAGGACTGATCCAGATCATCGGCGACATTTTGCAGCTCGTAGTAATCTTGGGCGTGATGTTTTACACCGACTGGAAACTGACGTTGATCGTGCTGATTCCTATGCCGGTGATGATCGCCGCCACCTATGTATTCAAAGAAGCGATGAAGTCGGCCTTCCAGGATGTGCGCCGCTGGATATCGAACCTGAATACGTTCCTACAGGAGCATATTTCGGGTGTCAGCATCATCCAATACTTCGCGCGCGAAGAGCAGGAACTCCACAAGTTTAAGTCGGCCAACGCCGAGCATCGCAACGCGCACATCCGTGCCAATTGGTACTTTTCGATATTCTTCCCTGTCATTGAAATTATCATGGCCGTGGCCCTCGGCTTATTGGTTTGGTATGGGTCTAAGCAGGTGTTGGCTGAGGAGATATCGCCTGGGGTAATCGTTTCCTTTATCATGTATATCAACATGATTTTTAGGCCTATACGCGAACTTGCCGATAAGTTCAATACCCTGCAGATGGGGATGGTGAGCGCCGAACGAATTTTTGCGGTTCTGGATAGCGACGAGCGCACCCCGAATACGGGAACCTTCCGGCCAGCGCTAATCCAAGGAAAGATCGAATTTGACAAGGTCTGGTTTGCCTATGACCAGGAAAAATGGGTGCTGAAAGACATCAACTTCGCGATACAACCCGGCGAAACCCTGGCCTTCGTGGGCGCTACGGGCGCAGGAAAATCGTCGGTAATCAATATTCTCAGCCGATTTTACGAAATCAACAAGGGATCTATCCGTCTGGATGGCACGGATATTCGCGAGTATGAGCTTGATTACCTACGCAAGACCATTGCGACGGTGCTACAGGATGTTTTTCTGTTTTCGGATTCTGTAGCAAATAACATTAGCTTGAACGACCCGTCCATCACGCGCGAAAAAATAATCGCGGCCGCCAAGAGCGTCGGCGCACATGAGTTTATCATGCGCTTGCCTGGCGGATATGATTACCAAGTGCAGGAGCGCGGCGCGACCTTGTCGACGGGGCAGGCACAGATTATCTCCTTTATTCGGGTGCTCGTCCATGACCCCAAAATCCTCGTGTTGGATGAAGCGACGTCATCCGTTGATACGGAAACCGAGGAGTTGATCCAGCGGGCCATTGAAACGTTGATGCAGGGACGGACCTCGATCGTCATCGCGCATCGCCTGTCTACCATTCAGCGTGCGGACAAGATTATCGTGCTTGATAAGGGCGAGATCAAGGAGATGGGCACACACCGGGACTTGCTCAACCGAAATGGGTATTACAAAAGGCTTTACGATCTGCAATTTCACTCAGCGGGCATACAGTGACGTTTTCCTGCCGTGGACGGTATGCGCCGCCTATACAAGGAGCCTTAAATAAATAAGGCCCTGAAACGGGGAGAATCAGGGCCTTAAAAACTAACCAATTATAAACCTAAATATGAGTCTCAAATAGTCCAAATAGTGTGCCTCATTTACCCATAAAACGTTAAAATTTGTTAAAGCTCGCTTATTAGCGAAAACGGATCGGCAAATCCGTTTGCGAACTGACATGCCGTCTACCACCCGGTCCTGGCCCCTCCGTAACAAAAAAACCTCCGCCGGTAAAGGGGGAGGTTTAGATATCGATAAGCCAAAAGCCTGTTAGCTCTTCAAGCTCTGCTCGACTAAATCTTCGACAAAGCGACGCACGTGCTCGTTAGAGAATCGAATGGTCACGTCAAAGGCAAAAGCGTGTACCATCAGGATACGAGCTTGCTCCTCGCCTATGCCGCGCGTACGCAGGTAGAATAGGCTCTCGTCATTAAATTGGCCGATGGTACAACCGTGGCTGCACTTTACGTCGTCAGCAAAGATCTCTAGCTGCGGTTTGGTATAAATCGACGCTTGTTCGTCCAGTAGAATATTATTGTTCTGTTGGAACGCATTGGTCTTTTGCGCATCAACCCTTACGAAAATCTTTCCGTTAAAGACGGCCGTCGACGAATCCTGTAAGATATTCTTGTACCACTCATAGCTTTCGCAATGGGGTTTCATGTGGTCGACGATCGTGTGGTTGTCTACGTGCTGCTTGTCTGCGGTGAGTGTCACGCCGTAAAGGTGGCTCTCAACGGTTTCGTCATCCATGCTGACATTGATGTCGTTGCGGACGAACGATGCGCCTGGCAGGGTACAGTTATAATTATTGTACAAGCTATGCTTGCGTTGATAGACTTCGCAGTGATTGATGTAGTTGCCCGATACGTCGCCACGCTGCAAGTAGTAGTGTTGCAGTTTGGCATTATCCGCGAGGGCAATCTCCGTTACGTGGTTGTTCAGCGTCTTGGCATTACCGGCAGCGCCTACGAACGTCTCGATGATTTCGGCCTCGGTATTTGCTTCGAGCACAAACAAGTTGCGTACCGCCGTGAACAGGGGCGAATTGGCGCTGACGATGTGAATAATATGGATGGGCTTGTCAATGACTGTATTGCGTCCCAACGTCAAGTAAATTCCGCTTTTGAAAACAGCGGTATTCAGTGCGACGAACGGGTTGTCCGTTTTGTCGGCATATTGGGTAAAGTGCTTATCGAACGCCGGTTCGTTTACGGCATCTTGGATTGGTTTGATGTCCAACCCCGCATACGTGGGCGTATCCGACAAATGGGGGGTAAAGACCCCATTGACCAGCACAATCCGGTAAGCGTCCAGGCCTGGAATATCGGTTGATCCAAGCAGGGCGTCCACGTTTGGCACGCTGTCAGTTTCGAGCGCGTACGCCTCCTTGACGAGAGGCGTGACGTTCGAATATTTCCAATCCTCGTTTTTTACCGTGGGGAAGCCCGCTTGACGGAACCTTGCGAAAGCCTCGGCACGGCGGGTGCCCAGTACTCCGAAGGTCGCATCGGCCAGCTTGGCCTCGAAAGCAACGCTCAGTTGTCGGTAAAGTGAATCGGTTTTATCCTTTGTTATCATTTTATCTTTATCCTATCGTTGTGCCCGCAACAGGGAAGGCTTATAGCGCCGATGGCGAAGGCTTCTGGGGCATGTTTTTCAGTTTCTAGAGTTAAACAGCGCCGGCCGCCGCATCCTGCGTCAGCCAATCGTATCCTTTTTCTTCCAATTCGAGCGCCAACTCTTTCGGGCCTGAGCGCACGATGCGGCCATCATACAATACGTGGACCACGTCAGGAACGATATAATCGAGCAGGCGTTGGTAGTGGGTAATGACGATAAACGCCTTATCCTCCGACCGTAGCTTGTTAACACCGTTGGCAACGATGCGCAGGGCGTCGATATCGAGGCCGGAGTCGGTTTCGTCTAGAATCGCCAGCTTGGGATCCAGCATGGCGAGCTGGAAGATCTCGTTTCGTTTTTTCTCGCCACCGGAGAAGCCTTCGTTGAGCGAACGGTTGGCCAGCTTGGAATTAAACTCCACCAGCTGTTGTTTTTCCTTGACACGGGCTAGGAATTCGCGGGCTTCCATGGGTGGAAGGCCCTTGTATTCGCGAATATCGTTTACGGCCGTCTTCAAAAAGTTGATGTTAGATACGCCAGGGATTTCCACGGGATACTGGAACGCCAGGAATACGCCTTCGCGAGCGCGATCCTCGGGCGACAGTTCCAGCAGGTCCTTGCCATCCAGCGTTACCTCGCCGGCGGTTACTTCGTAGGAGTCGCGCCCAGCCAGAACGTTGCCCAATGTGCTTTTGCCCGAACCGTTGGGTCCCATGATGGCATGTACTTCACCGGGCTTAACTTCCAAGTTCAGTCCTTTTAGGATTGCTTTGTCTTCTATCGAAGCGTGTAAGTTTTTTATACGTAACATTATTCTTTTTTCGTCTGATGTGTATTTAATTCGTTAACGGAGGCGATTCGGTTATCCCACGCTGCCTTCCAGTGATATTGCCAACAATTTTTGCGCTTCTACCGCAAACTCCATGGGGAGCTGGTTGAGCACTTCCTTAGCATAGCCATTGACAATAAGCCCGACGGCCTTCTCTGGGTCTATACCGCGCTGTGCTAAGTAGAATACTTGATCCTCGCCGATCTTCGAGGTGGTAGCCTCATGCTCGATCATGGCGCTCATGTTTCGGTTTTCGATATAGGGGAAGGTATGCGCCCCGCAGCGGTCGCCAATCAGCAAGGAGTCGCACTGCGTGAAATTTCGTGCGTTCTCGGCTCCGGGCGCTACTTTAACTAGGCCGCGGTAGCTGTTGTGGCTGACGCCCGCAGAGATACCTTTGGAAATAATCTTGCTCTTGGTGTTTTTACCCAAATGCACCATTTTCGTACCCGTATCGGCCACCTGATGGTTTCGTGTCAAGGCCACCGAGTAAAATTCGCCGACTGAATTGTCTCCCTTCAGAATGACACCGGGATACTTCCACGTGATGGCCGAGCCGGTCTCCACTTGGGTCCACGAAATTTTGCTATTGTCGCCTTTGCAGATTCCTCGCTTGGTCACAAAGTTGTAGATGCCCCCTTTGCCGTCTTTGTCACCAGGGAACCAGTTCTGTACCGTCGAATATTTGATTTCAGCATCGCGCATCGCGACAAGCTCC
Source organism: uncultured Sphingobacteriaceae bacterium (assembly GCA_964423925.1). GTDB lineage: Bacteria > Bacteroidota > Bacteroidia > Sphingobacteriales > Sphingobacteriaceae > CAYRGQ01. The sequence goes on from CAYRGQ010000003.1 coordinate 144,324, forward strand.
ACCACGGCGGCGTGCATTTGGTTTTCATCGCGCATGGGCGCCGTACATCCTTCGAGGTAGCTCACATAGGATCCTTCGTCCGCGATGATCAGCGTACGCTCAAACTGGCCGGTATTGGCCGCATTGATACGGAAGTAGGTCGACAGCTCCATGGGACAATGTACGCCTTTTGGGATATACACGAACGACCCGTCGGAAAACACGGCCGAATTGAGCGCGGCATACACGTTGTCGGTTTGGGGTACCACCGTCCCCAAGTACTGTCTTACTAATTCGGGATGTTCCCGCACGGCTTCGCCAAAGGAACAGAAGATCACCCCTTTTTCGCGGAGTTTCTCCTGAAAAGTAGTCTTGACGGAGACGCTGTCGAACACCGCGTCTACAGCTACCACACCGGCCAACACTTTCTGCTCATCGAGCGGAATGCCCAGCTTCTCAAACGTGGACAGCAACTCCGGATCGACCTCGTCCAGGCTATTGAGTTGAGGCTTGGACTTGGGTGCGGCATAGTACGAGATCGACTGGAAATCGACATTCGGGTCGTCGAAGTTTTGCCAGGTGGGCATGTCCATCTTGAAGAAATGCTGCAGCGCTTTAAGGCGCCACTCCAGCAACCATTCGGGCTCCCCCTTTTTTTCAGAAATCATCCGCACAGTATCCTCGTTGAGGCCTACCGGGGCTATCTCCATTTCGATGTCGGTGGAAAAACCGTACTTATATTCCTCGAGCGTAAGCTCGTTCAATAACTCGTCGTCTTTAGTACTCATAGTTGGTATTCTCTCCTTTTTCTACACTCGCCGGCGAAATTGATTCACCGTTCCAGCCTGCAAAGCTACGATTTTTAGCGCTAAAATCCGCGTATTCAACCTGCTCTTTCGTGGCCGAAACGGCCAAAAAGGCATCTATGCGTCATGCGGGTGGCGCGGGCGATGCATTTTGACATTGCAGTGATAAGGCACGGCGGTGGCGTTGCGCGCAATATCAGAAATTATCTCCGGAGCCGAGCTCAGAAAACCCAAAATAAAAACGTATAATTGCCAAATATAATTTGGTAAAACCTGAATTTTTATCTCCAAATTAATTACGCCATGCCTTTCCAGCCTGATCGTACGGATTTTAAGATATTGAAGTTGCTGCAAGAGAACGGGCGCATAACGAATTTGCAGCTAGCTTCCAATATCGGCCTTTCGCCCGCTCCGACGCTAGAGCGCGTCCGGAAGCTTGAGAAAGCGGGCTACATCAAAAGCTATCATGCGTTTGTAGACGAGGAAAAATTGGGGTTGGGTATTAAATCGTTCATCCAGATTTCCTTGGATTTCCATACGCAGAACGCGATTCCTGATTTTGTAGACGCGGTGAAGCGCATCAAGGAAGTGACCGAATGCCACCACGTGACAGGCCAATGCGACTTCATTCTGAAGGTATATGTGAAGGATATCAAGGCCTACGAGGCGCTGATCATGGAAAAGATCAGTAAAATACCGTTCGTGAAGACTTTCCAGACCATGATGATCATGTCGACCAGTAAAAAGGAGCCGATCATACCGATGGAATATTGACCGCAGTGGGCCCTTCGCGAACATGGGATGTGGGCCAACCTGAATATTAACTTACCATGAAATTGGAGAAGGACCATCCAACTTACCAAGACCTCGTGATCGTCGTCGCCTGGCCGGATGCTACCATGCGCGGTGACGAGCGCTGGATGATGTTCTTCAAGAAAATAGGCATCGTCAAAAACCTCAACTTCAAGGTAGGCCATACGGCCGTCATCTTGGTTGATTCGCAGACTAAGGAATTGCGCTACTATGACTTCGGGCGCTACATATCACCACGCGGCCATGGCCGTGCCCGGTCGGTCGAGTCTGACCCCCGCTTGCGGATGGACACTAAGGCCGATATTGACAACCACAACAACATCCGCAACCTAAAGGAGATTATCATGGAGCTTGACGCACTCCGCGATGTGACACAGGGCGTAGGACGCATTTTCTTCTCGGTGGCCGAGGGTGTATCCATCCGCTTGGCCCGTCAGTATGCCGATGGTTTGGTTCGGGCCGGGTCATCCCCCTACGGGGCGGTGGCGCGGGGAAACAATAACTGCTCGCGGTTTATTACCCGGCTGCTTATCAAGTCGTCCCCCAAATACCACTTGTTCCACAGTGTGCGTTATCCCGAAACGATAAAGGCGAGCCCGATGAGCAACGTCGTCAACGTGCGTCCCGACCGTCGGATCTACTCATACGAGGAGCGGGACGGGCTTCGCTCCTTGCGGATGAATCGCTTTGGCTCGTTTTGGTTTCTATTGCGGCAGCTAAAAGACAACGTTTCGAGCCGTTTGGCGCGGGCACTTCCTGACGACGAGATTATCGGCGCGATGGAAGCCGGTGCGCGGCCGTCCCATTTGCCTGATAATGCCCAGTGGCTGGGAGGCGTAGGTGAGGGCGCTTGGTATACGTTGGAGACCTACGGGGGGCAGGGACATTTCCTGGTGTCGCGATTCACCGAGCGCGGCGAGGAGGAATACAGCCATGTATATTATACCGCGGAATCGTTCGACCCGCGTAGTCCGTTTCAGATTACGTATGATAGCCATTTGCTGTTTACGACAGTGCTGCAGGGGGGGCGTCGCATCCGCTTGCACGCCGTGGCAGATGTGGGTCACGGCTTAGGCCATGGGCGAGAACTGTCAAAGAAAACGGGTTAGGATCACACTTGCCAATTTATCGGCGGCAGACCTTGGGCGAGGAGGTATTCGTTCGCTCGCGAGAAATGCCGACATCCGAAGAATCCATTGTACGCCGAAAGGGGCGACGGATGGGCTGCCGTCAAGATGAGGTGCCTATCGCCATCGATGAGTGCCGCCTTTTGTTTCGCAAACCTTCCCCAAAGCATGAATACAATTCCCGATCGCTGGGCTGACAGCGCGGCTATCGCTTGGTTGGTAAAGGTTTCCCAGCCTTTTCCCTGGTGGGAAGCCGGGGCATGCGCCCGTACGGTAAGCGTAGCATTCAGCAGCAGAACACCTTGGTCGGCCCATGCCGTCAGGTCACCATGCGCGGGCATTACGAAACCAGGCACATCCGTACTGAGTTCTTTGTACATGTTGCGCAAGGAGGGCGGAATGTCGATACCCCGAGGCACGGAGAAGGACAGCCCATGAGCCTGCCCCACGTTGTGGTAAGGATCTTGGCCCAGTATGACAACTTTGGTGCGTCCGAATGGTGTGTGTTTGAACGCATTAAAAATCAGGTTGTTAGGTGGAAAAACGGTGTTGGTTCCTTGCTCGGACAGCAGAAAGCTGCGAAGCGCCTGCATATACGGCTTCTCAAACTCGGCGCCTAAAACGGCTTTCCAGGAGGGATCTAGCTTGACACTCATCGCGGGCTAAAATACGTATTTTGTAAAAATCTAAGGGGCTGGTTGCTTAAGCAAGCAAATAAACGGATATTTGCAGCTGTTATAATATACAACGATTATGTCAAATTTGGTTAGGATTATTATTGTGTCGCTTATCCTAGTGGGGACGGTTGCGCTGTTTTATTTTGGTGAGTGGGGATGGGGTATATTGGGAATATTCGTTACCATCCTAGCCGCTGTCACGATCTTTTTCAACGAAAACATGCTGATTGCGCAATACCACCTGCGCAAGGAAAATATGGCGAAGGCGGGCAAATGGCTGGGTCGCATTACGAATTACGAGAAACAGCTTATCCGTGCCCAGCACGGGTATTACCACCTGCTCATCGGGATGATCGAGTCGCAAAAGGCGCCGTTGCAAGCCGAAAAATACTTCAAACGAGCTCTTTCCCTCGGGCTTCACATGAGTCACAACGTGGCCATGGCCAAGCTTAGCCTGGCGGGTATCATGATGGCCAAACGCAACAAGCGCGAAGCCACTAAGTATCTGCAAGAAGCCAAGCGTGCCGACAAGAACAAATTGCTAGCCGACCAAATCAAGATGATGAAAGACCAGATGGGCCTGATGGATCGGCAGCAAATCCGTTATCGGTAGGGAAAGGTAAGCGCATGCATTGACCTAAGCCCTCGGGGATGAGCTGGAGGCGATTTTTTCGAGGCCGAGAAGAAACGCCAGGCGTGGTGCTTTTCAATGCCTGTTTTTTACTCTGTGCCGTCATCATTTTCGGTGTTGGAGGTGTACGGGAAACCCGCAAGCTACTCGTTTCGGAAAGTTCGCTTCAGTCCCACCGTGGGCAGCTCGTTGACATCTTCGTGGAGACGAGGCAGAAACGGAGATTAAGGATACCCGGTAAGAAGAATCGATACACGCTCGTGATCGAGCACAGTGTGGCAAACGGACTAGAGCGCTACCGTATCGGACACGATCATCGCGACCGGTTTGCCGCATTGCAGGATCAACTAAAAATCCGGGATACCGTCATCATCTATGTCTCGGCCGTTAATTTCGACGGCAAAAGCCCCCAGACCATCCGCCGCATCGACAAGCATGGGGAAACGATTTTTTCCTATGCCGAATCACGACGCAAGATCCGGCATGCGGTAATCGCGTTTGCGATTTTCTTACCCCTTCTCTGCATGTTGTTTTTGTGGAACCTCTCGTTGTACCGAAAAGCGAAGCGGCGTGCGGCCCTGATAGAGGACGATTAGTTTGCTGAAGGGACGGTCAGGCTTGCTCTGAAGCTTACTTTTCTATCGTTGCATCCTTGCCACTCGCCACGAACGCCTCAATGAATCGGCCTTCCTCCTGACTATCTTCGAATACTAGCTTGACCAAAGGAACGGACTCCGTGCCGGCCTTGATAACACCGGCGACGATGGTGAGTTCGACGGGCGTGTCGGGTTGCAGTAGGTAGTGCAGGTAGTTTTGCTTGTCTTCAAAACGCACCATGACGCGCCCGAGGCTTGCGGTTTGGAAGAAGTAGGCCTGTCGGTCGTCTCCGAAAACCTGCGTGCCAAATACGTTGAGCTTGAATTCGCGCGGAACGGCTTTCTCACTCAGCAGGGTCAGTTTCGCCGTTGCTGTATTGGTTTCACGATTAAGCACGAAGGGTTTAGCCGTGATCGTGATATCATCGATGAACAGGATATCCGTGGTATCCGCCTGTTGCGCCCGCGCCATGGGGAGGCACAAAACGATGAGCGAAACCATCAGCAGATAGCGATTAATTTTCATAACCATTCCCCCTTTTATTTGGTGTTGCCTGGTGGATAGCGAAGTGTACGTTTCGGTTATCGAAGGCGTTCGGCCGATCGAATCAGGCTTTCGTCCTTGCGGATTCCGCTCATGGCCAAAAATAAGAATACGATAGCGATGGGCAACAGAAAAAAGCCCACCCCGATATTGCCGGCAGACAGGAAACGCTGTACTTCCGCCAGTGCCTCGCTCGCGGAGGTATACAGCCAAAAGCCGAACAACGCGATGAGCACGATCCCCAGGATGATGAGCTGTATTTGCAGCTTGCGGTTTTTAAATTTAAAGATCGTATAAAGTGGCAATAGCCCCAGGATTACCGTGGCAGCCGTCTGCAAAAAGAAAAATTGTTCTCTAATATCCTCACCGATTTGGTGTTGGTAGCGCCCGCTGACCTTCAACGACTTGCCCAGCACCGTTGCGTCTGAGTAATGTAGGTAGGGAAATAGAAAGAGAGCAAAGATAGAAAGGGATGCCAAAAGCAACCAGACAGTTTGTATGCGCTGTATCATGAGGGTTGTTTATAGTTATAGCAAACTTAGATAAAGTTGCTTTTATATCCAAGAACTATCGCCCGCGCAAAAAGTTTCGCCGGGGGTAAAAATAGGCGAAATGCAAGCCCGTAAACGATTGCGAAAACAATAGGTATGGCTTGGTTGTTGTACACGAATATGTGCAGGTGAGTTATTTGTATCTTGCTTGGACGAAACCAAATTTTCGTATAACCAATAAAACGACAGGAACCTCGGTTTTTCTGCATCATCCAACGCCTTTTTCGAGGACATTCCGGGTCATCGGCACGGAATGGCTGCAGCCGTGGCTTACTGCCAATTGTTTAACTTAAATAAATCGAAAAGTATGAAAGCAAACAGATCTTTATTAAGAAAGATTCGAGCTGGCCTGAGTGCCCTAGCGGCATTCATGTGGGTGGCATCGGCCTTTGCCCAGACGGGCAGTATCCAGGGGGTCGTACAAGACGAGAACCAGCAGCCGCTGGCCGGCGCCTCGGTACACCTCGTCGAATTAAATCGCGTAGCGGGTACCGACGACCAAGGTGCGTACGTCTTTACGGGCGTGCCTAACGGAACGTACACCGTATCGGTATCCTATATTGGTTTTCAGGAGGCCTCACAGCGGGTAACGGTGTCTGCTACCGTGCGCGTGGTAGATTTCACCTTGGTATCTGGGGGAGAAAACTTGGATGAGGTGGTAATCATTGGCTACGGTACAACACGCAAGCGTGACCTGACCGGGTCGGTTGCCTCTGTACGTGCCGAGGACTTCAATAAAGGGGTGATCGTTGGTCCGGACCAGCTGGTGCAAGGGCGTACCGCTGGTGTGATGGTCATCAACAATACGGGCCAACCCGGGGGCTCGACGACCGTACGCATCCGTGGCAACTCGTCGATCCGCGCCGGCAACAACCCTTTGTTCGTCGTGGATGGGGTGCCCCTGTCGGGCACGTCTGCCCGCCCTGGTGGAGGAGGTGGCTACGGGTCTGACGGAGGTAACCCACTCAGCTACCTCAACCCCAACGACATCGCCAGCATGGATATCTTGAAGGATGCTTCGGCGACCGCCATTTACGGATCGCGCGGTGCCAATGGTGTTGTGATCATTACCACCAAACGAGGCGAAACCGGAGAGCCTACGATTAACCTGATGGCATCGACGGGAGTGTCTACCCTGCTGAAGAAACCCGAAGTGCTGTCTGCGGATGAATTTAGGCAAGCTGTCCAGTTTTACACGCCTAATGATACGGACGCCGACCGCGGTGGAAACGTGTATGTCTTCGATGCCATCACGCGCAGTGCCATCACGCAAAACTATAACCTAGACGTTTCGGGGGGCAATGCCGATGGCCGCTATCGCGTGTCTGGAGGTTACTTGGACCAGAACGGCATCATCGAAAGCTCCCGCTTGCGGAAATTTACGACGAACCTTAGCAGCAGTTTTCGGTTCTTGGAGAGCAAGAAACTGGGCGTAGACCTCAACTTGCTTGCCAGCCAAACGAATGAAAACATAGCGCCGATTAACGTAGGCGTCGGCTTCGAAGGAAACGTGATCTCCCAAGCTCTGCAATGGAACCCGACGCTATCCCTACGCGACACGGAGGGCGAGCTCACCTACCAGTCGCCCTCGCTCATCAACCCGTTGACATCCATTGCCGCCTACAAGGACATTGCGGTAGTGAACACGATCTTGGCAAGCATTTCGCCGTCCTATAAGATCACTGACGATTTGGAATACCGCATGATGTATAGCCTCACGCGGCAAGTAGGACGGCGTACGGGGCGCTTTATCGCGGGCATGATTAACCCCAGCAACGTCAATAATGGGTCGGCCTTCATCGGGAACGATTTCGAGACTAACCACCAACTCACCCACACGCTCTCATACAGTAAGAACATCGCCACGGCACTCAACCTGAATGCCTTGGTAGGTTACGAATACTTGAGCTTTGACAGGCGTTGGAATTCGCTTAGTGGCAGCGGCTTCGCGCCCTTGGGCGACCTCGACTACTACGACTATTTGGGTTACTCCACCGCCAGCAACCGGAGCGTCAACTCTTACCGCAGCCCTTCTGATGAATTGCAGTCCTTTTTTGCGCGGGTAGGGTTAAATTACGATGACCGTTACTTGTTTACGGGAACCATCCGGCGCGACGGATCGACGAAATTCGGGGAGAACAACAAATACGCGAATTTTCCATCCATCGCGTTTGCGTGGAATATCTCCAATGAGGACTTCATGAGTGAATCCGGAAATCTCAGCAACCTGAAGCTACGCCTGGGTTGGGGACGGACCGGTAACCAGGAATTCCCCTCGGGTGCGTCGAAAGACCGTTACGTGTTTGGCGCGCAGAGCGTCTCGCAAGCAAACTTCGGCAACCCGGATCTGCGCTGGGAGAGTTCGGAAACAATCAACGCTGGCATTGATTTCGGATTCTTTGGCGAAAGGCTGTACGGATCGGTTGACTATTTCCGCAAACGTACCACCGATGCGCTGTTTGAGCAGACACTTGCCCAACCAGCACCCAGTGGCCGCATTTGGGTTAACCTCGACGGCGAGATAATCAACGAAGGCGTCGAGCTGGCACTCACCGGCAACGTGCTACAGAATGACAACTGGAGCTGGAACGTGTCGGCCAACGCCACCTACCTCAAAAACGCCGTAAACGGCTTGGTGGGCTTCTACGAGACCGCACAGCTGCGTGGACAAGGATTCTCGGGCGTATTGGGCCAGCGCATGGTCAGCGGGCAGCCCCTAAATGTGTGGTATCTCGCTCGCTATGAAGGCATCGATCCCACAACCGGGACGAGCCGTTACCGGAGCCTCGATGGCGAAATCGGCACCGACGTGGATCCCGCCCAAAACAAGTTTTATGTGAACAGCCCTAACCCCAATTACCTGTTGGGCTTTTCGACCGACGTGAGTTATAAGCGCTTCACAGCTACCGTCAACATGCACGGCGCTTTTGGACACTACCTATTCAACAATACTAAAGCGACAGTCCTCGGCGTGAACAACTTGTCTAACCGAAATATCGGTAAGTCTTACTTCGATCGGCAAGCGGCAGAATCAACCTCCAACTCGGCTGCGCCTTCGACGAGGTATCTGGAGAAAGGCGACTACCTCAAAATGTCGAACTTGACGTTGAGTTACAACGTCGGGAACTTGGGGGGCATACGAAACGTGAATGTGTCGCTCACTGGCCAGAATCTGTTTATCCTGACGGGATACAGCGGGTTTGATCCCGAAGTGAATACGGATGGTTCGGCGTCGGGCATTCCCTCGCTGGGTATCGAATACTTACCGTACCCGCCCGCCAGAACATTTCTTTTAGGTCTTAATTTTTCACTTTAAAAACACGCTGGAATCATGAATACAAATAAAATATTATTTCGAACGGTTTTTCTAGCCCTCGCAGGAGTGATGGTGTCCTGCACAGATTTAGACGAGCAGCTAAACAGTGAACTGGAGCAAGGAGTAAGCAATGTCAATGCTTCCGATCTCCTAATCGGTGCGTACTCGGCACTCAATACACCGTATCAACACGACCAACGGTGGGTATTGGAAGAGGTTTCTACTGACGCAGCCATGGCACCCACACGCGGGGGCGACTGGGACGACAATGGTACGCACCGTGCCATTCACCTGCATACGTGGAACGCAGACAACTCGTATATGAACAATACGTTCAATAACTTGATGGCGGCACAGTTTCAAGCATCAAACGTATTGCGCAACAACCCCAATGCCCAGCAGGCTGCCGAGGCGCGATTCATTCGTGCCTTGAGTATGTTTGACGTGCTCAATCTGTGGGGGAAAGTCCCGTATCGGGAAGACCTCGAGGATTACCGTAAATTCCCTGAGACATTGGAGCCCGCCGAAGCCATCAGCTTCATCACGAGCGAACTTACCGCCATCATCAACGATCTGCCAGCCACAGGGCCGGCGTATGTGGCCAACCAAAACGCGGCACGGGCCCTGTTGATGAAGGTCTATCTCAACAAGGGCGTATTCCTAAACCGGGAAAGCCCGAGCTTTGATGCAGCCGACATGAATCAGGTGATTACCCTAGCCGATGAAATCACCTCGAGTGGGCGGTACACGATTTCTCCTCCGGGGAGGTACTTCGATAACTTCGCCCCGCACAACCACACTGCCTCTACCGAGAATATCTTTACACTCTATAACGAATACGGTGTGCGTGGGGGCAACGTGGAACGCACGTGGAATACGATCGCGCATTATAACATGACCCCTGGGGGTTGGAACGGATGGTGCACGCTTCCCGGATTCTATGGCCTATTTGAACCCGGAGACGAACGCTTAGGCATCTACTATGAGTACCCCGCCGACACGATGGCGAATCCCGGTGAGCGGCGCAACGTGGGATTTCTGGTTGGCCAGCAGTACAATTTAAGAAACGACCAGCCCCTGATGGCTCGAAATCCGTCGACACATCCCCTCGTGTTCACCCCGGAAGTGAGTATACGGACGTCGGGTACGACCTTGGAGACTGCCGGTATCCGCGTGCTGAAATACGCTTTTGACTATGGTGTGCCCTCCGGTCAACGGAATAATGATTGGGTAGTGTTGCGGTACGCCGATGTTCTGCTGATGAAGGCCGAAGCCATCCTGCGCGGGGGCAACGGCTCTGATGCGGATGCCTTGGCACTCGTTAATGGGATACGCGGCAATCGCGGCGTCGAACCGCTTGCCGCGATTACCCTCGACGTGCTGATCGACGAGCGGGGCCGCGAGCTGTACTGGGAAGGCTGGAGACGGCAGGACTTGATCCGGTTTGGCAAATTCCTGAATCCACGCCAGGAAACTCCTACGGCATCGCCTGCCCACGTGCTGGTGTATCCAATACCGGCACAACAGATTGCTGTTAACCCCAATTTGGAGCAAAACCCCGGATATTAATCCGTTTTGCGTCCTAACCTTGAAAGACCAGGGCTAGTCAAGCATTAGCCCTGGTTTTTTTGGCCCTTGGCCGGGGGTATTCTTCCTTTTTGCGGTGGCGCTCTGCTGTACTCCACGTTTTCGGAAAATCATGTCTGCAGACGATGCAAAGGGGCAGTACTTCGCTACTGCGCGTTAGTCTAAGCCGCCCGCCGGATAAACAGGTACGGGGGGTGTAACAAATTGGCAAACAGCCTGTCCTAGTTTTATAAAAACGACTGGGATGAGCAAGTTAACTAGGTTTTTTTGGTGGTGTAGCGGTGCGCATCAAGCATTGCTCAGCCACTATCCCGCCACGCATAATAAGCACGTAGGCATCGGAGCCACCGTTTTTTTTACCGGGTTGTTTGCGGCGGTATCCGGCGGGTACGCCCTGTATTTCGTGTTCAGCGGAAGCGCCTTTGGGTTCGTATATGCGCTGGTTTTTGGGTTGCTGTGGGGACTGGCAATTTTTAACCTCGACCGCTATATCGTGTCTACCATTAACAAAAACAGCTCCCCATTGCGGCAGTTTCTCCAAGCCACCCCGCGTATCCTCCTCGCGGTATTGATCGGAATTGTCATCGCCCGCCCGCTGGAGCTCAAGGTCTTCGAAAAGGAAATCCAGGAACAGTTGCGCGTTACCTATCTCGACAGGCAGCGCGCCGCCATCGATACGTTAAATGTCGCCTTTGCCAGTAAGTACAGCTTGGAATTAGCCAAAGTGGAGGAATTAAAGGCCGAGCGCGATGCGCTGGAGGCTTCCATTGAGGCAAGCCGCTTGCGTTTGAGGATGGAGACCTTTGGGGAAAAATCGGTGGAAACTTCCGGTATCTTGGGCTATGGCCCCTATGCCCGGCAACGGCAGGCTGAACTGGGTAAGCAGGAGCAGTATCTCGACACGCTGCGTGGACGCATCGCCAGACAAGAAGGCTACATCCAAGAACGTAAACAGTTTGAAGGACTGTTGGATAACACGTTGCTCACTGGCAATGAGCTGGATAGTGCGGTCAGTCTGGCGGGCTTCGCCGACCGGAATGCGGCGCTGGGTGCGCTAAAATATAACCGGAATGGCAGCCGGAACGACTCGAACTATTGGGCCATCACGTTTATCATGGCGCTGTTTGTCTTCTTCGAATGCCTCCCCGTGTTCGTTAAGCTGATGAGTGCGCGCGATGCTTACGACATCGCCTTGCGTGACCGCGAGGCCGTCGACGTGCATCGCTCCGCCAGAAACCGCGACGCGGAGATAGCCGCTATCGACCAAACGCAAGACCGCCATATCCAAGCCCTCATGGAGCATAACGTCCGCGATACCTCATTCATCCCGTAAAAGCGGCCTTTCATCCCTTATCGTTGCGGCCGGGCAGTGTATTTACTAACATTGAGCCATCAAAACGAAAGCGTTATGAAGTTTAGACGGATCGAGTCATTTTAGCAACAGCGATCTTTGTTTTTATCCTCATTGTTCTGTACAGTAGTGGATTAGTATACGGAAAGTGGCGGGCCCTGATATCAGGATCGTGGATCGCATTCGCGAGCCTGATATGCACCCTCTCCATAGGCCTGTCCTATGCCGATGCCCTCAGGCGGGCCCTTCGGTAATACGTCTTCGGCAGACCCCCGATGTCTGGATATAAAAAAAGGCCATCCCGTTATTGAGATGGCCTTTCTTAGTTGGTCCCTCGCTTAATTGAAGCCCAATTTTTTCATGAGGTGTTGGGGACTCGGATCGGCTCCTCTAAACTGCCGGTACAATACGGCAGGATATTCGGTTCCACCTTTTTCAAGTATATTGGTACGGTAGGCTTCAGCCGTCGCTTGATCGTATAAGCTGGTTTCTTTGAAGGCTGCAAATGCATCGGCATCCAACACCTGCGCCCAAATGTAGCTGTAGTACCCGGCAGAATAGCCACCGGAGAAAATGTGCTGGAAGTGGGTGCTACGGTGGCGGGGGATGATCTCGCTGATCAATCCAGCCTTGGCCATCGATTGCGCTTCGAACTCCTGCGCGCCGATTTCGATGGGTTCGGTCACGGAGTAGTAATCGAAATCCAGGATCGCGGACGCTAAGTATTCGGTGGTTGCAAAACCTTGATCAAACGTGCCGGCATTTTCCAGCTTCTTGATCAACTCGTCGGGGATGGCTTCACCAGTTTCGTAATGCTTGGCATATTCCTTCAGCACGGCAGGGTCAGCAGCCCAGTTTTCCATCACTTGGGAAGGTAGTTCGACAAAGTCGCGGGACACGGACGTGCCAGCCAAGCTTTGGTAAGTGACGTCAGAGAGCAACCCGTGCAGCGCGTGCCCAAACTCGTGGAAAAGCGTAGTCGCCTCGTCGAATGTGAGTAGCGAAGGCGTGTCACCCACAGGCTTTGTAAAGTTACATACATTGGTGATTACGGGGGCTACGCGCTCGCCGTTTGCGGTGGTCTGTGGGCGGAAGGCGCTCATCCACGCGCCGGGGCGTTTCGAGTCGCGTGGGAAGAAGTCGGCATAGAATACGCCGATGTGGCTGCCGTCTTTGTCAAGCACCTCATAAACCTGTACGTCTTCGTGGTATACAGGCATGTCGTCGAGCTTCTTGAACGTAATTCCCCACAATTTGGTAGCGACATCAAAGGCCCCTTGCGTGACGCTTGCCAAACTAAAGTAGGGCTTTAATTCGTCCTCGCTGATCGAATAACGTTTTTGACGGATTTTCTCGGCATAGTAGCGCCAGTCATAGGGCTCGGGCTCGAAGGAACCTCCGGAGGCTTTAATTTCCGCCCGAATGTCATTCGCTTCAGCCGTAGCTTTGGCGATAGCCGGCTTCCAGAGGTCGTTCAGCAGTTTGGTAACGTTTTCTGGGGTTTCCGCCATGGCATCTTCCAACACATAATGAGCGTGGGTTGGATAACCCAGCAAATTAGCCCGTTGCAGGCGGAGGTTGGCGATTTTGATTAGCGTTTCGTTGTTATCGTGTTCGTTGCCGTTGTTGCCACGGTTGCGGTATGCGTCCCAAATCTGGCGGCGCAACTCGCGGTTGTCAGCATACTGTAAGAACGGCATGACGCTGGAGTTGGAAAGGGTAAACACCCATTTGCCATCATGGCCTTTGGCCGTTGCGGTTTCGGCTGCTGCCGCGATGAGGCCTGCAGGCAGTCCTGCCAAGTCTTCTTCATTGTCGATTACCAACTCGTAGGCGTTGCTCTCTGCCAAGACGTTTTGTCCGAACTGCGTAGTGAGGACGGCGATTTGGGAGTTGATGTCGCGCATGGTAGCCTTGTCGGCCTCGCTGAGGTTAGCGCCGCTACGCACGAACCCTTTGTAGCGTCGCTCCAGCAACATTTCCTGTTCCCGCGTCAGGTCGAGCGATTCGCGATTTTCCCATACGCTTTGGACCCGGGCGAAAAGCTTCTCGTTAAGCGAGATATTGTCGCGATGTGCGGAGAGGCGCGGCGCAAGCTCTTTGTCCAGCGCCTGGATGGTCGGGTTGGTGTGGGCTGAATTGAGGTTACTAAACACATACGAAACGCGTGACAGCAGTTGGCCGGAGTTTTCGAGTGCGAGGATGGTGTTTTCGAAGGTAGGTTCTTCCGGGTTGTTGGCAATTGAGTCAATTTCGGCGGCGTGCTGGGCGAGGGCTTCGTCATAAGCGGGCGCGAAATGCTCGTCTTTGATCTTGTCAAAAGGGGGTACGCCAAATGGAGTGTCGTACTCAGCCAGCAAGGGGTTGCCGGTATTGTCGCTGGCGGGTCCTTCGCACCCTGCCGCAGCAATGATCGTCATCATAAGAATCGGAGTAATCTTTTTGAGAGTCATATAACTATGTTTTAATTCAATGGCTGCCGTCGGCAGCGATTAATTTGGGTGCAAATGTATGGATAATTATAAACATATAGGAAAATCGGGCCGCGCGGATCCTCTAGAAATGTGGGCGAGCGCTCCATCATAATCCGTTCGCAGTCAGAAAAACGTTTGCGGATTTGTCGGTTTTATTCTTTAATTGCGTACTTTCAATGTGAATTTCACCCTTGCTGACCATGCTCGCGAAGTTAGGACCGGTATATTTCCATTTTTTCAAATTCCTAGCGTTGGCCAACCTGGGCGTGAGCTTCTTCGCGGTCGCGTTGGTGCTGGGGCGGGAGGAGCCGACGGACTGGATAGGCGCATACATCCTCGCCCTGTTAGTGAAACTGTTGGGCTACGGCCTGTCGGTAGTGGTGGAGAAATGGTTTTTTTCTGGGCACCGCGCTTATTTTTTCAAGAACATAGGCTTGGGTTACCGCCATATTTTCGGCTTCCTGATTGCGATCGACGCCCTATTGTTGGTTTTGGTTTATTGGATATGGACAATCGTGGCGAACTCTTTGTAGACAGTGTGGCTTGCCGCTATGGTGCCAAAATGGTGTTAAGCGGTGTATTCGTCAATTGTCGCCGCGGCGAGGTGGTGGGCTTGCTTGGACGCAATGGCGCGGGCAAATCGTCCTTGATGAAGGTGATATTTGGAGGCAAGAAGGGGTTTTACAAGCATTGCGAGCTCGATGGCAAGCTTTTCCACACCGGTTATCGTACCGGCGGCATTGCCTACCTCACCCAGGAGCCACTCGTGCCTAGCTACGTAACCGTGGGCCTAGCGATAAAACTTTGCGTCGGTGCCTACCGGGATGAACTGCTGGCAATTCCCGTAGTGGGCGACAACCTTCGTAAGCGAATGGGCGCACTTTCTGGCGGCGTGCGTCGCGTAGTGGAGACCCTCATCGTGCTGTACAGCGATGCGCCCTACGTCTTACTCGACGAGCCTTTTGCCAACATGGCCCCCGTATATATTGACGAAATCAACAACCACATCGAAACGCTCCGCAGCCGCAAGGGTTTTATCATTACTGACCATTATTACGATCGTATTTGGGATATCAGCGACCGGATCGTGCTGATCCATAACGGCTGCAACTACCAAATCGAGAGTCGTGAAGACCTCTATACCCACGGTTATATCCCTTCTTCGGCATTAGGGTAGGCCGATTTGCGTATCGGCGCGTCGCGACTTCCCTGTTTTGTCGTACCGAAATGCCCCCTGAAATTATTCTTGAGTCAACAGTCTTCATGTTACGGCGCTGTAATCGTTGGGATTTTAGTGTCTTTTGATAATCGACCAAGCATCGCTCCGAAAACGCTTCTTGCATCTGCTGGACCAAACCGTTACATTTGGAAAATGAGAAAGCTAACTTTTTATGTACTTGTCACTTTAGTCATGTTGGGAACAGCGTTTGACGGCTCTGCGCAAGAAAAGAAGAAGACCGTATTTAACCATATTGCGCTTTCGGTTTACGATTTGCACAAGAGCGCTGCGTTTTATCGGGATGTCATTGGCCTGGATACGATACCGGAGCCGTTCAAGATTGGGAAACACGTATGGTTTGAGATTGCCCCTGGCTTCTCGCTTCATTTGGTCAACGACGCGACTGAAATCAGGGAGCACAACCGTAGCACGCATACCTGTTTTAGCGTGCCGTCGATCGAGGAGTTTATTGCGCGGCTAAACGCGCGGGGAATCACCTATTACAGCGCCGGGGGCGAACGGGGAGCGACTAACACGCGTCCGGATGGCGTCCGCCAGCTCTACATTACCGATCCAGATGGGTATTGGGTAGAGATTAACGACGAAGCGAGGTAGGGACCCGTCTGGAGGAAGAATCAATAAAAAAGCCGGCAGCCTTTAGGCCACCGACTCAAATCACACATCTTAATAATTTCCTCAGCCTATCGCGCGGCCAAGGAAGCCGAGCCTTGCAGCGCTTTCAAGTTGATGGCCGAGTTGGCAAACTGGCGTGATGCATCGCGGATAACGGGTTCTGAATGCGCGTTGATCTGATCGCTGTTCGCTTTTACCAGTGCCTCAAAGTCATTTTCCTCGCGCTCGAGTTCGATGCCGAGCAGTGCTTGTAGGCGAGTGATTTGCTTGGCTTCCACTTTGGCTTGCTTGTTTATCTTCTTGGTGTACAGGGCATATACCTCATCGATGGCCTTGCGGCTGTCTTGCAAGCGCACCCCTTGGTCAATGTCGTCCTGGTAGTATTTGATCAAGGTATTCATTTGCGTCTGCAGATCTTTCACGCTTCCTACTTTATTTTTAATGGTGGCCACCGCTTGGTCGTACTGTTGCCACACGGTGTTTACGTACCATTGGTGCAGCGCTATCCTTTCGATGAATGCCTGCGTATGCAGGTCGATGGCGGCCGGTGCTTCTGCCGTGATCCGGGCTGGCTCGGCGTTGGCGGGTTTTACATTTGCGTTTGTGGTGGCGACCGATACGCCCATCAATGCAGTTAATACCAGGGTTTTCATGATTTTTAATTTTTTTTGATTGTGAATTATAGTTGTCGTTCCTTTTTTCTGTTGCGTTGTTTCTGCGCGCTTTTGGTGATATGACGCCGTAAAGGTCGCTGCGTTGCATATCCGTAGTAGGGTATTAGACGAACGGCCCGAATTATTCGACAAACGGAATCGCGATTAGACAAAAACACCGAAATAATCGACAAAAGATAATTGGCAAGGTGGGGTATGGGGCTTCAGATGACGGTCGCGTTGCTGTTGGGGGAACACCCCATCGTTTCAAAAAAAGGAAATATCATATCAGATTGAACAGCGTTCCGGGCACAACGCATACTAGTACAGGACAGTCCAGTGTAGCTGTCTTAAAGAACTTGTTATTTTTGAAGGATGCGAGCGATGTTACGCTTGACCCCAACGGAGGGTAACTGGTCGAGCCTGCAGGGTATTATCCGGCCGGGGAACGATATACAAACCTAATAACATACGTATGGCCAATCGTCGTGAATTTCTAAAACAGTCTGTCCTCCTTGGAGCGGCAAGTGTAGTGCCCTTCTCCGCCGCCGTGGCGAACGACCTCAAAGCAGGTTCCCCTTCCCGCGGTGCGCAAGTTGACACCTACCCCGTTAGTATGCGCGAGATCCTGAAGCCCCGGCCCATTGCGCCACGGCAAATCACCATCCCCGATACTGCCGGCTTCCAAGTGCTAAAGGGTGACTTTCACATGCACACGCTCTTCTCTGATGGGAACGTGATGCCTTCCGACCGTGTGGCCGAGGGGGTACAGAACGGTCTTGACGTGATTTCCATCACGGATCACATCGAATACCGCCCGTATTTCAGCAAATCAGGCCGTTGGAAACTGGTCGACGAGGTGGCCAATGATTTCAACATCGCTTACAACCTGGCGAAGCCGGAGGCGGACAAACAAAACCTGCTCTTGGTGCCCGGCACGGAAATCACCCGGTTCAGCATGCCGCCAGGCCATTTCAACGTGCTCTTTACGGAGGATGTAAATCCCATCGCTGCCGTCGTTGACGATTGGCGTGAAATGTTTCGGATAGCGGCAGACCAGGGCGGGTTCCTGATATGGAACCACCCGGGCTGGGAGGCTCCGCAGAGTGGAGGAATCGAGGTAGGCGCACCGTTGCGTTTCCTGCCCGTACACGAGGAGCTATACAGCCAGGGATATATGCACGGCATCGAAGTGTTCAATAGCACCGAATATTATCCCATTGTATCCGATTGGTGCAATGAGCGGGATTTGGCGCTATTTGCCAATAGCGACATCCATCCCACCGAACTCAACCACTACGGCATCCAAAACCCCTTGCGGCCGATCACGCTCGTGCTGGCCAAGGAACGCTCGGTAGAGAGCGTTCGCGAGGCCATGTTCGCCAAGCGAACCATCGCTTGGGCTGCCGGCATGTTGTGGGGTCGGGACCCGTGGTTGCCGGAATTGTTCAAAGCTTCAGTCAACGTCCACGCGCCACACTCCGGCATGCTCGAACTGACGAACCAAAGCTCCTTGCCCATTAATGTCTCAGTGGGCAGAACAGCGTACAATCTCCCGCAGGGAGCGAAGCAAGCAATCTTTCGGCCAGCGGGCGTGCAAGTGCTCACCGTTACCAACTGGTTGGTCGGGATGAACAAGCCATTAGAAATTTCATTGGAAGGAATTACCCCGGGCAACGGGGCGTGACGGATTTGAATAACCCAGATATGACAGCCATATTCAGCCGCTTTATTGCCAATTTGCGGGCCGGTAATAAATCTATAAAGTCAGCGGGCATGCACTCGCCTGAACCAATCTTTATGACAAGCACCATGAGGATGGTCTTGTTAGGCTTGCTTGTTTTAGGTCAGATCGGGCAGGCGCGCGCGGCAGGTTCCGTTGGGTCAGCGCAACCGACCAAGGCGTCCCCGCCCAACATAGTTTTTATCGTCACGGATAGCCACCGTGGCGAGGCGCTGGGCGTAGCCGGCAATCCGTTTGTCGTCACCCCGAACCTGGACAAGTTGGCCGAATCGGGGGTGATGTACAGCGAGGCGTACGTTACCACGGCGATCTGTGCGGTAAGCCGTGCCAGCCTGCTTTCGGGCCAGCATCGCGCCCGACACGGAATCAATGACTTTACCACCAGTTTCAGCCCCGAGGCCATGCGCCAGACGTTTCCCATGCTGCTCAAGGCAGGGGGCTACAACACCGCTTCCATTGGTCTATATGGAGTCGGCAATACGTCGCCTTCGGAATACTACGATCATTTCGAGGACAACATCCCCTGGACGGAGGACGGCGTCCACAATACGGACATTGTCGTCAGCAAGGGCGAGGCCTGGCTAGAGGAGCAGGACGGCAGCAAACCTTTCCTCCTTTACCTGTCGTTCAGCGCTGCCCACGAAATCGATCCCACCGCCACGCACCCCGCTTACTTCCTAGTACCCGAGCGCCACAAGTCGCTGTATCAAGACGTGATGATCCCCAAACCGGAAACAGCAGACGAGCGATATTGGAACGCTTTTCCCGATTTTTTCCGAACTGACCAGAACATCGCGCGGCACCGCTGGCATGGGTTCTTCTCCTCGGACGAGCTATTCCAACAAAACGCAAAAGATTATTACCGATTAGTGACCGGGCTGGACGAGGCCGTGGGCCGGATCCAGCAGAAGCTGGCTTCATTGGGTTTTGACGATAACACGATTGTCGTATACACTAGCGACCATGGCATGTCCCTAGGCGAGCACGGCTTGATGGGCAAGTGGTACGGCTTTCACGTGGGACTTCATGTACCACTCATTATTTACGACCCACGCGACGCGTCGCTTCGAGGCGTGGAGAATGCGTCATTGGCACTGAATATCGATATTGCACCAACGCTCCTCCAGTTGGCAGGGCTACCTGTGCCGGAGCAGATGCAAGGTATGGACCTCATCGGCCTGGCCCGGGGGCGCGTTGACGCACGGGAAGCGTTTTTCTATGAACATACGGTCTTTAGCAGTCCGCATTTGCCTAAAGTGGAAGGAGTCGTCACCAAGACGACCCGTTATATGAAGTACACGGAACACGACTATGAGGTACTCTACGATGTGGCGAACGATCCGGACGAACGGGTGAATGTGGCGGGAGATGCCCGATACGCGACGACACTTGAAGCCATGCGCGAGCTCTTCGGGCAGATGCGCGCGGCCGCCCAGTGAGCAAAGAGCGCGCAGGTAGAAATTCTTCGGGCACCCTTGCATATGTGTACTAGATACACTATCTTTGTGCCATCATAATTTAGGTTTATAATTGGTTAGTTAAAGGTTTCCATTCTCCCCGTTTGGAAACCTTTCTTTTTTACCAAAAACCCATGTTTCCGCACAGATTATTTGTCTGTTTATTAGCAAATGAGGGGGCTGCGATAAAAACTGCCCTAAGCGAGCATTACCCAAGGCAGTTTTGACTTGAAGCCATGCGCAAGCTCTTCGGGCAGATGCGCGCGGCCGCCAGGGAACAAAGAGCGCGCAGGCATAAATTTTTCCGGCACCCTTGCATATGTGTATTAGATACACTATCTTTGTGCCATCATAATTTAGGTTTATAATTGGTTAGTGAAGGGTTTCCATTCTCCCCGTTTGGAAACCTTTCTTTTTTTACCTAAAACCCGTATATCTGGACGGATTATCCCTGTGTATAGTGTAGATGCGTAAACTGCGGTTCAAAAGAATCGGGCTTTGTACACGCGGATGCCGGGAACGTGGATCGTGACATCCGGATTGCGGTGATAGATGTTGTGCGTCCACCAACTGATTTCGCCTTTGGTATAGAGCAATTGGCCCGTGCGCTCGTCGTAGTTGACCGACTTGACATCTTCCACGCCTTTTAGCGGGGCGTATTCGGCGAATGATCCGCGATCGATATCAAATTCGAAAACGCTATGGTGTGTGGTGAGTAGCAGCTTGTTGTCATTAACCCATGAAAGGTCGTGCCCGCTTTCGTCAGGGATGGTGTACACCGCGTCTAGCTTGAGCTGGGGTTGGTTGGAGTCCCAGTCTTGCAGGCTATACACTTTGAGTTCCTGGTATCCCAAGGCAAACAACTGCTGGCGCGATTCAATCCAGACCACGCCGTGGCCTGAATACAGGGTGTCCTTAAACAACACCTTCTCGGACATGGCAAGGTCATAGATTTCCAAGCTGTTTCCGCCTTCCGCCACGGAATTGGCCACGGCTATGCGGTTGTTGGGCAAGAACTCGGCAGAGTGGGCATTGGGGCATGTAGCGTAGAAGAGGGCTTCTTTGGTGCGTCGGTCGAGCATCAGGACGGCACCCGACGAAGAAGTTAGCAGCAGGGAGTCGCCCGTGACAGACGGCTTCACTTCGTCCATGGAGCGTAGTCTGCGCAGGTAATCCGAGGGCAGGCCTTTGGTCTCCGCCGCTCGCCATGACCAGGTGGTGTCCGCCTGGTAGGTGTAGGGGTTGTATTCGAGAATGAGCACCCGGTCGTCGCCACACAGGACACCGCGGGTGTTATATTGTTGGGCATGGGCTGCCGAGCCGGCCATGCCAGCCCCCAGCAGGAGGAGTAAGAAATAAAGTCTCATCGTAGTCCGGTTTAACGGGTTGTCATTGGACGTAAATATACGGATTAATTGGGTGGAGACGCCTTGTTTACCCATCACATCCCTCTCATCCGCCAATACTGCTTTTTAATCTTTCTCTGCGGGCAGCTCCAGTACCTCACCCCAAGCCATGACGACGGTGGGCTTCTCCACATGCTGGATACGGCGGAAAGTCAGCCAATACGGTTCACGGTGGTCGATGGTATGCCCCATTTGATTGGGGAGCGGTTTTGGAGAAAGATGGCGTAGCGAATCCCTTTGATGCTATGAACTCATCGTGAGTAAGAACGACAGTAAGGGATTACTCGGACAGCAATGCCTATTCCCGCTGGGGGATTGACTTCGTCGGCCGTTGAATCGGTCGCATACGCTGGAGAGGAGAGGGGATGGGTGCGGATCGAACCCATAATACAAGATCGCGGCTTCTCGGCCTTACTCCCTACTAAGGAAGGTCCGTCGCTGTCGTCGCAAAAAAAAGCCGCCCCCAATTTTGGGGGCGGCCAATTTGAGTGCACCAGATCGGGGCACGCGCGGGTGACCGGTGCCGTTACAGGGCGGTGCTTATTCGCTGCGTTGCGTTACAGCGCGGAGGTCGAAGCCACGACACTCGAAGCCTGCGTCGAAGGTTCCCGGCACTTCCCATCCGAGGTTCATGCCGCTCAATCGGAAGTCCTCGTCAAATGACCCCGTCAGGTAGCCTCGCTCTCTGGCCAGTTTGAGGGCCGCAGTAATAAAAGGGTAGATGTCTTTCTCTACCGTCACCCATTCCCCGTCGTGAAAAGAGCCCTTCATGTAGTCGGCGGTCGCTATGCTATAAATAAACTTACCCGTAGCATCCCCTTTCCCGAGGTCTTGGGCCGCATACAATGGGATTTCACGATACCGATAGTCGTAAAAAGGTATGCCAAACCACAGGTAGTCACCGTAATACGCCGAATTGGGGTTTCGGTCCTGCACCGTTATGAACAGTTGAAACTGGGCGGTGTGCAGCCCAGCGTCAAAGTCACGCTCGTCCATTTTCATTTCCGCGCCGGTTAGCCTTCCCTCAAACTTCAGCACCAATCCCTCTAAATCTTTTAGGAGGGGTTTTTCGGAGAACTCCTGTTCAATCAACAAATGCGGCCACGCTTGGTTCTGCTGGCGAGGGGCATCGTATTCCGCGGAGGTGAATATATCCATAGTCACCTTCATCTCATCGCCCTCCTTGGAAAAGGCGATGGACTTGCCTTGGTTTGCGTAACGTATTGCGCCATTACTCTCCGCTTGTCGGTCGGCTTCCGTCAGGTCGAACTTCGTTCCCCATTCCGCAATTTCCCAAATGGGCGCTGTTGCTGCCTGTCCGAAAGGGTAGAGATTTCCTGGCGAGGGTTCCGCCGCACGTTTTCTGATAAGTCCGCGTTCGAAACCCCGATCGCTGAGTACCGACACCGTGTCATATTGGATGGCTGGCACAGAAGGACCATCGTTAGTCCCCCCGTCCGGTGAGCAGCCCCAACTCACGGCTAGGCCGATGCAGAGGCATGCCATGTATGGTTTGACGTTTATGTTCATGATTTTCTACTAAAGGAGTTCGAGATTAAAGTTATCAAAGGAGATTGATACGGGATTTGCCAATCCGAAATAATAAAATCCTGGGGCTCCGCCTACATAGGGGGCCGGGTCACTCACCGCCTGATCGTACACGATAGCGTTGGTATCGGCATTTGTCACCTGAATGCGGAAGCTTCCCGGTTGGGAAGAAGCGATGTTTACTAGATAGCGGGTGTTGGGGGCAAACCCTTCAAAAGTTTGGTTAACCATGATATTTACCCAGTGACCCAGCCCGTTTTCTCCGGTTTTAAGGAGTTGGAGCATGTTATTGGTGGTACGCAACAGGTAGAACCGCTTGTTGTCGTTCTGTGCATTGAAGATGATACCTGCAAAGGATTCCGGGGAGCTGCTCATTTCGGCGGTCAGCTGAAAATAATGGCCATCGCCTGATTTCATGTCCACCTCCGCATTGCGGTACAGCATATACGATTCCATACCGCCGTCCTGACTGAATAGCCGGTTGTCACTCAAGCCGAATTTGCCGGTCACCAGTTGCCAGTTAGGCCCAAGTGGATTAGGTATTGCTTCTGCGCCGAAGGACGGGATATTGGCCCGGTCGAAGTTATCTTCGAATATCTTCGGCCGTACCAAGGACAGATTTTGTTTATTGGAAATCTTTCCTCGGCTGCGCACGGATATTCCTACTACGTTTCCTTCGATAGCGGGTACTACCACGCGTATCAAGGTGTCTGTATAGGATAAGGCTTGCACGACCGACTGTCCGAATTTCACCTCGTTTTCGGCGGCGTTTGCCGAGAAGTTGAGGCCGATGATTGACAAGGTGTCGCCCTCGGCCGCGTTGGCAGGCGACAGTTCCAGGATACGCGGAATCGGAGCCGTATTCACTGGGGTGGATTCCTCCTTATCACACGCCATAGCCAATAGCCCGATGGAAGATATCAACAGTATGATTTTATTTGTTCTCATTTGCCAATGATTTTATTCATTTAAATACGTTATCAGGGCATTATTAATCCCAGCCTGGGTTTTGTTCCCACAGAGGCATCAAGGTTAGCTCGCTCAGCGGTATAGGAAAGATTAAGTGGTTATCGGTCCACGAACGCCGTCTTCCGGTGACGATGCGTTTTCCCGTAAACCCACTGCCCGCCCGTGTCCACTCCATTCCGGTGGTCAGCTTATCGGTTTTGTCGAGTATTTTCCAACGCCTCACGTCCCAGAACCGGTGCTCTTCAAATGCGAGCTCCACACGGCGTTCGCGGCGGATGCGCTCTCGCATTTCTTCCTTACTTAACCCACTCGGTAGAGCTGGCATACCTGCCCGTTGGCGGATGGTATTCACGGCCGCATGAACGTCGTCAATAGGGCCATACGCCTCGTTAGCCGCTTCGGCATAATTTAGGTACAGCTCGCCTAGGCGATACTTCTTAAACCGTGCCGTGCCCGTATTGGGGTCTAGTTGGGCGGGATCGCGAAACTTGCGCAGGTAGTATCCGTTGCCGGTTCGCTGCATGATATTGGAAATCCCGTCCGCGCCGCCTAGGAAAGATTGGATATAGTAATCCTGACCATTGATCTCGCCGTAGTACGCATTGTTATACCACACCGTTGCATAAAATCGGGGGTCGCGACCCACGTAGGGGTTGGCTTCGTCATAGCCTGATGCCACATTAATGATGGGGAACAAGTGATCGTCGTCGTAGTACCCCGTGATTGCAGGCTCGCCATTCGCCATATCATACGAGTCGACCAGCTCCTGAGATGGGCTGGCACCTGCTTTGTCACCCCCTAACGTGGGGATAGCATGCATGCGAAACATCAGGTGGCTGAACTCGTGGGAGCGGTAGGGCTTTATTTCGAGTATGGTCTCTTTGTCGGCCGGATTAGCGCTGATATCGGTGCGGCTAATGAAGTATCCTTCGTAGTCATTGTGAAGGGCGTAGTTGCCCGCTAGCAACGCGTCTAACGAACTTTTGGTAGCTTCTGCAGCCACTTCCCAGCGGCCGTTGTCGGCCGTATCGTTCCAGAGTGGGCTGGCGGCAAATAGCAACGCTTGCGACCGGATAGCATGAGCTACTGCTTTCGTAAAACGTCCTCGCTCGGGCTCTGTCGTAATGCGGAGCGGCAGGTGCTGTTCTAAGATCGCTTCGTCACAATTCTGCTTGATGAAATCCACGCATTCCTGGAAGGATTGGCGAGGCAACGTTTCGAACTGGAACTCTCCGCTAAAAGGTTTATCTACGACGGGCATACCGCCATACATCTTGACGAGTTCGAGGTAGAAGAACGCACGTAGTACCTTCACTTCGGCTATGAGCCTGGCTTTTGTCTGCGGATTTGCAAATGGAGTCAGGCTGATGTTTGCAAGGAATACGTTGGCTTGCCGGATGCCAGCCCAGTTTTTTCGGTAGTAATTACCGTTAGATTCAGGATTAGACGATCCGGTTGAGAACTGGATATCCAATGGGTTCCAGTTGGGTCGCAGCTCCCCGTTGTACCAGCGCGAAGGCGCGCGGTACATGTCCTGCGGGAAGTCATTGTCATGGGCTTCGTCAGAGAACCCCGCTAGTAAGGTGAAATAGTCGTACGCCGTACCGTAGGGGTTAATATTGTCGTACATGGTATTGACGTATTCTGAGGCCATCATTTCGTCCCCGAAAATCTCTTCTAGCGTTAGGCGTCCATCGGGCATAATGTCCAGCGGGTCTTTTTGGCATCCTGCGCCATGAAGCATGAGTAGCAGAACGGGTATATAGATTATCTTTTTCATTTTTTTCCTTACTTATTTGTTCAAAATCTGGATAGAAGAGACATGAAACGCCCGTATTAGCTTCTAACTGTGGACTTTCTCCATCAATACTCAGTAGCATGATGAAGTTTTCTACATTCTCCA